>NZ_JBSZKT010000002.1:0-703710 GCF_055690525.1 Streptosporangium sp. H13245
TGCCCCCGTCCTCCTGTCGCGCCTTTCCCGGCTTCCCCGTCCCGCTTTCCCTGGGCTCTTCGTCTCGCCTCCTCCGGGCCCCTTGTCTCGCCTTCCTCGATCTCCGATCTCCTGTCTCGCTTTCCCCGGGTCTCTGTCTCGCCTTCCTTCGGAGACCCTCCCCCCACGCGGCTTCCTCCGGCCTGCCTTCCTTCGACGTGGCTTCCTCCGACGCGCCTTCCTGCGACGTGCCTTCTCTCCGGCTCGCGGACGCCTGCCCGCGCTCCGGCCGTGAGCCCTTGGCCCGCCGGGAGGCCCGCCGCCCGGACCTCCCGGCGGGAAGCGGCTCAGGCCGCCACGGGCTCCCTGGTCGGCCAGGGCGTCTCATCGGCCGCCCCCGGGTGGATCTTCACCACATCCGGCCCGTCGGCGGCCGTCTCCTTCCTCGCGCCCGAATTCCTCGTCCCCATCCCGTCTCGCCGCCTCGCCGTCGCGCTTCTCGCCGCCCTCACCCTCTTGACCACGGCCTCCCCCTCAGCCACTTCCTCCCCGGCGGGATCGTGATCCTCTCCGGTGGGCTCGTGATCCGCCCCATGCGACGGGACCTCGACGGCGTCCCAGGGATGGGTGGTGTCTCCGGAACCGACGGTGTCCGGACAATCGACGGTCTCCGAGCGATCGGTGGTGTTCGTGGGGGTCACACCGTCCTCGAACGCCTCACGCGGCGCGGGCGTCTCGGCGAATCCTGCCCTCAGCGGGGACAGGGTGCCGAAAGCCCCGGCCTCCACGGGGGTGCCGCCGCTCATGGCCCAGTCGGAGGTCTCGCGGTCAAGCTCGATCCGCTCCGCGCTGCCGAGGGCCGCGACCGGCCCGCTGCGCTGCGGCTTGGTGAAGCTCCCGAGCCCCCAGCGCAGGTCGTGACCGAGCGAGTTGGCCTCGACCTCGGGCATGAACCGGCGCTCCCCCTCGTGGGCGAACTCGCGGATCCGCAGCCGCCCCTGGACCACGACCGGGTGGCCCACATGGACCGACTGGGCGACGTTGTCGGCGAGCCCGCGAAAGCAGCGGACGCCGAAGTAGGTCGTCTCGCCGTTGCGCCACTGCTGGTTCTCCCGATCGAAGTAACGGCTCGTCGAGGCGACCTTGAGCGAGGTCACCCGGGAGCCGTCGGGGAAGGTGTGCTGGCGCGGCGGGGCCGCGACGTTACCGGTCAGCGTGACGTAGATGTCGTTCATCGTGCCTCCCAAAAGAGCCGGCCGAGTGCCGGCGGCGTGAAAGACACGATGGCCCGGCCCGCCCCCCGCACGGGCTACCGAATCACGTTCTGGGGAAAAGTCCGGGACACGGGAGAAGGCTGTGGACAACCCCACCAAAAGGCAAGCCGGTTCGTACGGGAAAACGGGATCGGAGCAGCGTTTCCGGACACTCCGAAGGACGCTGCCCCAGAAACAGCTGCCCGGGAACACAGGCCCCGGAGCGAAGAGTCAGCCCCGCAGGCCCCGCATGGCCGAGTAGAACTCGTTATAACGGGTCAGCTCCCGCTCCACCGGCTCGATCACCATGCTCTCGGCGACCCCGGCGACCCTGCGACGCATCTCGCGCTCCAGCGCGTCACGCTCGTTGCCCGCGCCGAGCACGACGAAGTTGCGGCTGGCCGTCGCGGTGAGCGCCCCGAGCCCCAGGACGGAAAAGATCATCAACCCGACCCACGGCAGCGAGGCGGCGTCGCCGAACACCTCCAGCCCCTCCGGCGGGTCCCCCGAGCCGAACACGCCATAGGTGAGAGCCGTACCGACCCAGGCCAGGCCCGCGACGAAGAGCAGGACCAGAAGGTACTGCCAGGCCAGAAGCAGCCGCCACCAGCCGGGAACCCTGTCCAGGCGCGGCGCGACCTCCGACAGCTCCTCGGAGAGCACCTCGGGCAGCTGCGCGGAACGGGAACGCGCGGCGTCCCTGATCCCGTTCTGCCACGCCTCGTGCATGCCCGAGGTCAGGCCGTCGGCGAGTGCCTGCACGGCGGTGTCCACCTCGGCGGGCTGCGCGCTGACCGAGCCGCCGGTCAGGCCGTGGATCTCGTCTCGCAGGTCGCCCAGGCGCAGGCTGTTCAGCGGGTCGGGACGGAGTTTTCCGGCCCAGCGGGTGTAGGGCCAGCCGACCCACTCGCCGGACCGCGCGGCGTACACGTTCTCCATCGCCTCACCGACGGCGGGGACGCCGACCGCGTCACAGAGGGCGTCGGTGAGACCGATCCTGCGGGCGTCGTCGATGGAGGAGGGCGGGGCGGAGGCGCCGTCGGCGGGCGCGACCTTCGCGAGACGGAGCGTCAACCGGCCGAGGTCGGCCTCCAGCCGCTGGGTCGCGGCCCTGCGCTGGGAGACCGTCTCGGCGAGAACGGCCTTGAGGTCGTCGACGCCCCTGCCCGTGATCGCCGAGGTGGTGACGATCACGGGGCGCTCGACCCCCTCGCGACGGAGCAGGGAGTCCAGGTCCGCGACGCACTCGGCGAGTTCTTCCTGGTCGAGCCGGTCCGCCTGGTTGAGCACGAAGATCGTCGCCGCCTCGTGCCCGGCCAGATCGGTCACGTAGCGCCGGTGCGTGGAGGCGTCGGCGTACTTCTGCGGGTCGAGCACCCACACGACGAGGTCGGCGACCTGGATCAGCCGGTCGGCCTCTGTGTCGGTCAGCGCCCGGATGGAGTCGTGGTCGGGCAGGTCGAGCAGGATCAGCCCGTGGAGCTGGCTCTCGCCCCGGTCCAGGGCGCTGGCCCGCGCGAAGCGGTGCCGCCACTGGATCTGCAGCCAGTCGAGCAGCGGGCCCGCGCCGTCCAGACCCCAGACGCAGGCGTGCGTACGGGCCGTGGTCGGGCGGCGCACCCCCGTCGGTGACAGTTCCAGGCCGGAGATCGAGTTGAACAGTGTCGACTTGCCGCTGCCCGTACCTCCCGCGAGCGCAACCACGGTGTGGTCGGAGGAGAGCTTGAGCCTGTCACCGGCGCGCAGCAGCAGCTGACCCGACTCGGCGAGGAGCTTGGGCTCGACCCTGCCCGGCCCCAGCTCCACGATCCGAGCCAGCGCGGCGAGCCGGCTGCCGAGACCCTGGCCTGACTGGGTGGTGCCAACACTCATCGGGCGACCTCAAGGTTGTACGTTGCCTGGTAAAGGCGGGTGGCGGCGGATTCGTCAGGTATGCCCGCACCGTCGAGAGCCTGGGCGTACCGCGCCATCTCGTCGTCGAAGAGCATGTCGATCCGGGCTCGGAGATCGCTCCGGGCCTTCACGCCGATGTTGCGCAGCGACTCCGCGCCGAGCAGCGCGTGCACCAGCCGCTGCGGTAGCGCCCCGGTGCCGTTCTGCGCGTCCGAGGAGCCGTAACCGAGCAGCCCGATGGTCAGGATCAGCGAGAGGGACTCGACGTCGAAGGAGATCACCCTGGCCACCGACCGCTTGGTCACCCCCTCGGTGCGTATCAGCTCGATGATGTGCTCCTGCCAGGCCGCGATGGTCCGGCCGGTCCTGCGCAGCAGCTCGTCGGACGCGCGGCCGAGGCCGGGTGCCGCCGCCAGGGCCTCCTGCGCGCCCGGACGGTTCAGCCAGCGCGAGGTGGCCTCCTCCGCGGCCCGCTGCGCCGCCGAGACGACCACCGACTCCAGCCCCGCCCGCAGCGCGGACTTCAGGGCACTGAGCCGCTCGGGCGCCTGCTGGCCCGCCTTGCCGCCGAAGCGGCCCGGCTTGCGCAGGTGGAGGGTACGCATGAGGTCGCCGGACCCGGCGAAGTCCTGCCAGCGGGCGAGCACCTCGCCCCGGAGCAGCGAGCCGTCGCCGGTGCTCTTGTCGATGTCGGCCAGCGCGCGGGCGTAGGCGCCGTCCACGTCGCCGCGAAGATCCCTCCGGAAGGCGACCTGGATCTCCAGTTGCTTGGCCAGCGCGGGGACACGGGTGCGGAAGCTGTTCAGCACCCCGTCCAGGGTCGCCCGTACGGCCTGCGCGCGGCGCCGGTCGTCGACAGACAGCTCCGTCAGCCAGAGGCGCAGCTCGCTCACCTCGTTGTCGGGGAGCATCCCGTCGGTGACCTTGCTCTCGTTGATGACGAAGCGGTCGACCTCGCCGAGACCGTACTCGGTGAGCATCCTGACGAAGTGCTTGGAGATGACCTCCCGGGACCTGGGCGGCACGCGGGAAAGCACGATGGCCAGCCGGGCCCCGCGCTCCTTGGCCAGGCGGAGCAGCCGCCAGGCCGGGGCGTCGGCGTACCGGGCGGCGGTGGTGACGAAGATCCACAGATCGGCCGCGTCGAGCATGCGGTGGGCGATCTCGTGGTGCTCCTCGACGACCGAGTCGATGTCGGGGGTGTCGAGCAGGGCCACGCCGGGCGGGAGGCGCTCGGTGGAGACGAGCACGAGACCCCCGGAGGCGGCCTCGGGATCGGGCTCGCTGAGCCGCCGGAGGCTGCCGAGCAGATCACCCTTGGCGAACCACTCGTGGTCGTCGGGGTGGCAGGCCAGGACGGGCGTACCGGTCGTCGGGCGGCGTACGCCGGTCGCGCTGACCTTGGCGTTGGCCAGGGTGTTGAGAAGTGTGGACTTGCCCGCGCCGGTGGAGCCCGCGACCACGACGAGCGCGGGCGCGGTGCTCGTGTGGACACGAGGGATCACGTAGTCGTCGAGCTGGGCCAGGATCTCGCTCTGGACCCGTCTGGCCTCCTCCGCGCCGGGGAGGTCCAGGCCGAAGCTGAGGTCGGTGACCCCGGTGCGTACGGCGGTGAGCGCGCTGCTCAGAGCCTCGGAGACGGCCTCGGGAAGCGGGGTCTCCCGCGTCCGGCCGACCGGCGCCCCCGCGTCGTCCTCGGTTTCGGCCTCGATCTCGGTCTCGGCCTCCGCGTCGGTGGTTCCGGTCTCGTCCTCGGTGTTCTCGCCCCGCGTCTCGTCGGCAGTCGCGGAGGGCTCGGTGTCGGTCGCGGTCCGGCCGCCGGTCTCAGCGATACCGGCGTCGCTCCCGGCCTCCTCGCCGGTCTCAACGGCCTGCGAGGCCGCGTCACCGGTCTCGGCGTCGTCGGTCTCGGCGGGTTCGTCCTCGACCTCGTCCTGGGACGCGAGATCGCCACGGCCGTCGCTCCGGACACCGTCGGCGCCCTCGGCGCTGGCTCGTAGAACGTCGTCGGCCCGCGAGGTGTCGGCGGTCTCGCCGTCCGCGCCGTCTTTCAGGCGCCGTCCGGCCTCGACGTGGCCGGTGCCGGACGTCGTGTCGTCACTCTCCGCGCTGTCCCCGGAGACGTCGCGCGGCTCCTCGGGGGTCGCGTCGAGGATGATGACGACCTTGTCCCGTTCCGTAGCCTCCTCGGACCGCTCCTGCTCCTCATCGGTCCTGCTCGCGCGAAGGGGCGGAGCGCCTTCGGCGCGGGACCGCTCGTCCTGGCCGCCGGGCGCGTCGTTCCCTGACCGGGAGAGAAGATCCTCATCGGCCGTACGAGAGGCACCGGCGGCGGGACCCGGAGCCCCGCTTCCGGCGCCGCCGGGCGGGGGCGTGGCGGGGCCACCTGTACGGGGACTCGGGGGGACGGGTGCACCCGGGCGGAAAATCGCGCCGGGAGCGGTGTCCGGGACGTCCCCGTCTCGGGGAGCGCTCGGAGAGACAGGGGCACCCGGCCGGAAGGCAGAGCCGGGGGCGGCGGAGGCACCGGAGGAAGGCGTGGCTGGGCCCGGGGTGCGAGGAACGCTCGGCGGGACGGGGGCACCCGGGCGGAAGAGAGCGCCGGGAGCACCGGGAGCGGTGTCCTCGCGAGAGGCGCCCGGGGAACCGGGAGCGCCCTGCCCTCGGGGAACGCCCGGAGAAGCGGTGGGAATGCCCTCTCGGGGAACGCCCGGGAAGACGGGAGCACCCGGCGAGGCCGGGACACCTCGGGGGGCGGAAGCATCGGAACCGGGAGCACCCCCACGGGAGGGGTTCGGATAGCCGGGAACGCCCTGTCCGGGGGCCGCACCGGGGCCGCCCCGAGAGCCGGGAGCACCTCCCCGGGACGCTCCGGGAGCACCGGAGGAAGGCGTGGCGGGGCCCGGGGTGCGAGGAACGCCCGGCGGCACGGGGGCACCGGGACGCGAGGCGGAAGAACCCTGACCGGGAGCAGCGACGGGACCGCCCCCACGGAAACCGGGAGCACCCTGACCAGGAGCCCCACCGGGACCACCCCCGCGAGAAGCGGGAGCACCCTGACCGGGAATCCCGCCCGGACCGCCTCCACGAGAGCCGGGAGCGCCCTGACCGGGAGCCGCGCCCGGACCGCCCCCACGAGAAGCGGGAGCACCCTGACCGCCCCCGCGAGAACCGGGCGGAGCGGCGGCGGGACCGCCTCGGGCGGGGCTCGCCGGACGACCGCCCTGGGCGCCCGGGGTGGCGGGCCTGGAGGCCGCGTCGCGGGAGGTGGTGATGGCTTCGATCTTGGCCTGGGCGGCAGCGGCGGCGGCGTGGAAGGCCGCCATCGCCTCTTTCGAGGCGGGTGGGGCGGCGGGATCGCTCGCCCCGGCCGGGGTCGCGGGACCACCTGTCCGGCCCGGCCCCGCGGGGCCCGGGGGCACAGCCGGAGTCGCGGGCCCCAGCGTCCGGCCCCGGGCCGCTCCGGGAACGGCCGTCCCCGGCGGCTGGGGCCCGGGGGGCTGGGTGCGGGCGCGGATGGAGGCCGCGTCGTCGTCGGCGCGGATGGCGCCGAAGGTCACCGTCTGCTCGCCGGGGGATTCCTTGTCATCCGACGAGGTGTCGTCAGGTGGCTCCTGGGGGGTGCCGGCAAGGCGAGGGTCACGGCCACCACCCGAATGGGGGGGCCTGTTGGAAGCCGATTTCACGGTACTCGCTCCGCTCGAACCATCTCGACCTCCTGGCCGACCTTCACGACATCGCCGACGATCACGATCGCAGGTGGCCGAATCCCGGCCGCGCTCACGCGCTCCGCCACGGTGGACAGCGTGGCGTAAAGAGCGCGTTGGGTGGGAAGAGTACCGTCCTGTACCACCATTACGGGAGTTTCCGGCGAACGCCCGTCATGGATCAGCGTTTCGGCGATCACTCCGACCCGTTCGACCGCCATCATAAGCACCAGTGTGCCGCCGGATCTGGCCAAATTGGGCCAGTCGACGGTGGATCTCTCGTCGCCCGGCGGGACGTGTACGGAGATCACGTGGAATTCCTGGCTCACGCCGCGATGTGTCACGGGCACGTTGGCGGCGGCGGGCACCGCGACCGGGCTGGTGATGCCGGGAACCACGATGACCGGGATGCCCTCGCGGGCGCAGGCGAGCATCTCCTCGCCGCCGCGGCCGAAGACGAACGGGTCGCCCCCCTTGAGCCGGACCACGAACTTGCCCTGCTTGGCGTGCTCGATCAGCAGCTCGTTGATCCTCTCCTGGGCCATGTAGCGGCCGTAGGGGATCTTCGCGGCGTCGATCAGCTCGACGTCCGGGGAGAGCTCGTCGAGCAGGGCCTGCGGGGCGAGGCGGTCGGCGACGACCACGTCGGCCTGGGCCAGCAGCTGCCGCCCGCGGACCGTGATCAGGCCGGGGTCGCCGGGCCCGCCGCCGACCAGGGCGACGCCCACCGGCTTGGTGCGGTTGCGCCTGGCGTCGACCGTGCCGTCCCTGAGGGCTCCGACGACGGCGTCCCTGATCCCGGCGGCGCGGCGGGGGTCGCCTCCGGCGGTGATCGCCACGCTGATCTCGTCCACCTTGCCGCTGGCCGGGGTCCAGGCCGCCGAGGCGTCCTTGTCGTCGGCGCGTACGCACCAGATCCGCTTGGCCTCGGCCTCCGCGGCCACCGCGGCGTTCACCGCGCGGTCGTTCGTGCAGGCCTGCACCAGCCAGGCCCCGTCGACGTCGCCGACCTGGTAACGCCTGGTCTCCCAGATCACCCGGCCGGTGGCGATGAGGTCGTCGAGGGCGTGCGTGACGCTCGTCGAGACGATGGTGACCAGGGCGCCCGCGTCGAGCAGCGCCGGCACCCGCCGCTGGGCGACGCGCCCTCCACCGACGACGAGCACTCGCCGCCCGGAGAGGCGCAAGCCAAGCAGATAGGGCGACATGGCGACAGATCTCCCGTTCACGAGGAATTGCGAAGCATGGCGTGCTAAGAGGTAAACCTACCGGCTAACGGCACCCTCTTCGCTGCCCCCGTGTTAACAGCTGTCAAGGATGCGCTGACCGCTGTCAACCCATCGGCTTAAGACTTCCCTAGATCAGGCTTCCTTGTCCGTCACACCGGCGGAATCGAAGGTCGCGACCTCGTGCATCACCCTGACGGCGGCGCAGACGAGGGGGTGGGCGAGCAGGCCGCCCGTACCCTCGCCGAGCCGGAGTTCCAGTTCGACCAGGGGCCGCAGCCCGAGGTGGTCCAGGGCGACGGCGTGGCCGGGTTCGGCCGAGCGGTGTCCCGCGACGCAGTGGTCGACGACGTCGGGGGCGAGCGCCGCCGCCACCAGCGCCGCCGCACCGGCGATGACGCCGTCCAGGATGACCGGTACGCGGAGAGCCGCCCCGGCGAGGACGAACCCGGCGATCGCCGCGTGCTCCAGGCCGCCGACCGCGGCCAGCGTCTCCAGGGCGGACCTCCCGGAGGCGCCGCCGCGCTCGCGCTCCAGGCCGTTCACCCGCAGGGCCTCGCGGACCACCTCGACCTTGCGCGCCAGGGTCTCGTCGTCGACACCGGTGCCCCTGCCGGTCACCTCGGCCGCGTCGTACCCGGTGAACGCGCAGATCAGCGCGGCCGAGGCGGTGGTGTTGGCGATGCCCATGTCGCCGGTGACCAGGCAGCGGGCGCCCCCGTCGACGAGGTCGCGGGCCACGGCCATCCCGGCCTCCAGGGCCGCCATCGCCTGCTCGGGGGTCATCGCCGGTCCCCGGGACAGGTCGGCCGTGCCGTACGCGACCTTGCTGATCGTCAGGCCGGGCGCGGGGTCGAGGTCGGCGGCCACGCCGACGTCGACGACCGTCACCGAGACACCGGCCTGGGCGGCGAAGGCGTTGGCCACCGCGCCGCCCGCGAGGAAGTTGCCGACCATCTGCAGGGTGACCTCCCGTGGCCACGGGGTCACGCCCCTGGCGTGGACGCCGTGGTCGGCGGCGAAGATCGCCAGGGCTGCGGGGACCGGGAGCGGCGGCGGGCTGACCCCGGCGGCCCCCGCCAGCCGTACCGCCACGTCCTCCAGGGCGCCCAGCGCGCCGCGGGGCTTGGTCAGGCGGTCCTGATGGGCTCGGGCCTCGGCGACGGCCGCCGGGTCGGCGGGTCGGATCGCCGCGATGGTCTCCTCAAGGATGGTCATGTGATCAGTCTCCCTTGGATACGGCTTTTCGGGAAAAACCGGGGAAAACCGGGAAAAGCACCGGGAGGCGCGGGAGATCACCAGGCGATGCCGCTGAGCGCCTCCTCGTAGCGCTCGATGACCACGTCGGCCAGGCCCTCGCAGTCGCCGATGACGTCGGCGCAGCGGACGTCCAGGTTCGAGTGGCCCGCGGCGTAGGCCATGGCCTGCGCCCAGACGCGGTCGAGCAGGCTACCGGCGAACAGCAGGTAGGGGACGACGATCACCCGCTTGGCGCCGAGGCGGCGGCAGCGCTCGATGCCGCCGGGGACGCCGGGCGGGGTGAGGGAGACGAAGGCCGTCTCCACGGTCATGTACTCGTGGGCGTGGGTCTCCCAGAAGAGACGGGAGACCCGGTGCACGTCGGCGTTCGTCTCGGGACTGGTGGAGCCGTCGCCGACCAGCACCACGGCGGTCTCGCCGATCTCGATGTGCTCGGGCTCGTCGTCGAACGCCCCGGCGGCGGCCGGGACCAGCCGGAGGCTGGCGACCTCGGCGGCCGCGTCGGCCAGCCGCTCGGCGAGCAGCGCGAGGATGCGGGGGTCGGAGCCCAGGGGGCGGCCGTAGTCGCAGGTCAGCATGGGGTGCCTCTCCTGCTCGCGGGCCATCGCGGAGGGGATGTCCGCGCCGAGCCACACGTCGCCGGTGAGGCTCATCGGCTGGGCCACCATCCGATGGTGCCCGCGCGCGACGAGCGAGGCGACGGAGTCGCTGAGGCGCGGTCTGGCCCGGGCGATGTAGCCGCCGGAGACGTCCGCCGCCGTCTGATCCAGGCGGCAGCGGAGCCGATGGACGAACCTACCGAATTCAGCAGATCCATTGTCGTCGTGCGAGCCCTGCCCGATGAGCAGCAGCGGCGGTTTCATGGAAACAGGACTCCAATGACCTTGACCTGGGGTTACGCAGTGGCGATTCGCGACAATATCCGATAACGCCACTCCATGGACAGGTAACGGATCGGTAAATTACGTCTTTTCTCGCGCGGGTGTGACGGGCCGCGAAGATCGGACCGTCGGTGGCGGGCGACGCCCCTCACCGGCCGGGTCATCTGGATCACACGCCCTGGCACGGTAACCGGACTCGCGGGGGACGTCCAGCATGGCCACGCCCGTGTCTCGCGCCCCGCTTCCCCGCCCCGCCCGGCTCACCCCTTCCGACCAGGTACGTCTTCCACCGTGTCGCCCGCGACGCGAAAATTCCGCGTGGATCAGGACAGGTCACTTCTGAGCAGTCCGAACACCACGATGTCGCGCGGGCCGTCCTCCCCCAGCTCGGCGGCGCGCAGCACGCCCTCCCTGACGAAACCGGCCTTCTCCGCGACCCGGAGGGAGGCCGTGTTGCCCAGGTCGGCGCGGAGCTCGATCCTGCGCATCGCGGTGGTCGCGAACACCCAGCGCGCCACACCGTGCACGGCCTCGGTGGCGTAGCCCCGGTCCCGGTGCAGCGGGTGCACCCCGTACCCGACCTCGGTGGTCCCGGCTCCCCACAGGGTCTTGAAGAGGCTGATCGCGCCCACGACCAGCCCTTCGGCCTCCATGGCCAGGTGTACGCCCTGTCCTGAGCGGCGCAGCTCGTGCGCGCCGTGGGAGAGCCACTGGGAGACGCCCGACGGGTGTCCGGGCGCGCCGGGCGGCAGGAACCTGTCGCGCGCCTTGATGATCGAGCGGACGCGGGCGGCGTCACCGGGGTGGAAGGGCCGGATCACGAGCCGGCCGGTCAGGATCGGCGGATCGGGTGCGAACGCGGTCACGCGCCCTCCTTGCCGGGGGATGTGTGGCCCCAACCTCACCTCAGCGGGACCCGCCCGCGCAAGATCCCCACCGGGCCGGGTCCGCCGCGGTAAAGGCACGCCCGTAGGAAGCACGAGAGACACGAGACCAGCTGGACCGGACCAGGACGCGGGTCAGCGGACGATGACGACCTCCAGCGTGCGCGGGCCGTGCACGCCCTCCACCCGGTTCAGCTCGATGTCGCTGGTCGCGGAGGGGCCGCTGATCCAGGTCAGCGGCCTGGAGGGGTCGAGCCTGCCGACGGCCTCGGGAACACCGGCCACGATCTGCCCGGCCCGTACGACGCACAGGTGGTAGTCCGGGACCAGGGTCAGCGCCCGCCGCCCCTGGCCGGGTCCGGCGTCCAGCACGATGGTGCCGGTCTCCGCGATCGCGACCGCGCATCCGGTGACGACCCCGTCCGCCCCGTCCAGCTCCACCGCGCTCAGCGGGGGGTCGTCGGTGACCGGGTCGGCCGGGGCCCATTCCGGCGGCAGGCCGTCGGGGACGACCAGCCTGACGGCGCCCTGGCGGGCCAGCGCCGCCGCGATCGTCGCGGCCGCCTCGGCCTCGTCCACCACGTGCACGACGGCCCGGTAGTCGGCCACGCGCTCGGCGAACAGCTCCACCACGCCTTCCCCGGCAGCCGGGTCCACCGGGTCCGGTGACGTGCGGTAGGTACGGGTGATCTCGACGTCGGGGGCTCCGGCCACGGCGGAGCGGATCCTCGACAGGATCCGCTCCCTGCTGCCCGTACCGGTGGGGACGTCCGCGCCGGGCGCGGGGGTGGCTGCTCCGGCGGTCATCGGGCGCCTCCGTCGGTACGGTTCCACCAGTCGCGGAAGGACTCGGCGGGGATGTCGGGGATGTCACGGGTGTCGGTCCAGGCCGACAGCGGCCCCGGCAGTCGCCCGGGGACGAACCTGCGCAGGCGCCCGCCGAGCCGCTGGGCGCGTGCCAGCCGCGCGGGGCGGTTGAACACCCACCCGGCGGCGCGCATGCCCAGGCGCTCGACGCGGGCGTGGCGGACCTTGCCGCGCAGGTGGACCAGGACCTCGGGGATGTCGATCGCGACCGGGCAGGCGTCGAAGCAGGCACCGCAGAGCGTCGAGGCGTACGGCAGCGACGCGTCCAGCTTCGAGGCGGTCCCGCGCAACTGCGGGGTGAGGATGGCGCCGATCGGTCCCGGATAGACAGAGCCGTACGCGTGGCCCCCGGCGCGCTCGTAGACCGGGCAGACGTTGAGGCAGGCGGAGCAGCGGATGCAGCGCAGCGCCTGGCGGCCCACCTCGTCGGCGAGCACGTCCGTGCGGCCGTTGTCGAGCAGCACCAGGTGGAACTCCTGACCCTCGACGGCGCCCGTCCAGGTGGACGTGTAGGGGTTCATCCGCTCGCCGGTGGAGCTCCTGGGCAGCAGCTGGAGGAAGACCTCCAGGTCCCGCCAGCTCGGCAGCAGTTTCTCGATGCCGACCACGCTGATCAGCGTCTCGGGCAGGGTGAGGCACATCCGCCCGTTGCCCTCGGACTCCAGCACGACCAGCGTTCCGGTCTCGGCGATCATGAAGTTGGCGCCGGAGATCGCGACCTTGGTCGACAGGAAGCGCTCGCGCAGGTGGAGCCTGGCGGCCTCGGCGAGCGCGCGGGGCTCGTCGGTCAGGTCCTCGGGCGCCGCGCGGCCCCAGTCGGCCATCTTGTCCTGGAAGATCTCGCGGATCTCCGAGCGGTTGCGGTGGATCGCCGGGACCAGGATGTGCGAGGGCCAGTCGTCGCCGAGCTGGACGATCAGCTCGGCCAGGTCGGTCTCGTACGCGGTGACGCCCTCCTCCAGGAGGGCCTCGTTGAGGCCGATCTCCTGGGTGGCCATCGACTTGACCTTGACCACGCTGGTCTCGCCGGTGGCCTTGACCAGGTCGGCGACGATCCTGTTGGCCTCCTCGGCGTCGGCCGCCCAGTGGACGTGGCCGCCCGCCGCGGTGACGGCCTCCTCCATGCGGAGGAGGTAGCGCTCCAGGTTGCGCAGGGTGTGGTCCTTGATCTCCTTGCCCGCCCGGCGGAGCTCGGCCCAGTCGGGCAGCTCGCCGACCACGGAGGCCCGCTTGCCGCGGATCGTGTGGGTGGCCTTGCGGAGGTTGTATCTGAGCTGCGAGTCCCGCACGGCGACCGCGGCGTTCGCGGGGAAGGCGGGCATGCCCAGGAACGTGCCGCTCACCGCCGGGCCCTCTTCTCATCAGCGGCCGGGACACTCATGAACGTGCCGCTCATCGGGTGGCCTCCGTGGCGGCGAGGATCTCGGCGAGGTGCATGACCCGCACACCCGTGCGCTGACGCCTCAGGGTGCCGCCGATGTGCATCAGGCAGGAGTTGTCGGCGGCGCACAGCACCTCGGCGCCGGTGGTCGCGACGTTGTGCACCTTGTCGGCGCACATGGCCGCGGAGATCGCCGGGTTCTTCACCGCGAAGGTGCCGCCGAAGCCGCAGCACTCGTCGGCCCCGGGGAGCGGGACCAGCTCCAGCCCCCTGACCTGCTCCAGCAGCCGGGTGGGCCGGTCGCCCACCCGGAGGATGCGCATCGAGTGGCAGGTCGGGTGGTAGGTCACCCGGTGCGGGAAGTAGGCGCCCACGTCGGTGACGCCGAGGACGTCGACGAGGAACTCGGAGAGGTCGTGGACCTTGGGCGTCAACTCGGCCACCTCGGCGGCGAAGGAACCGGGCGCGCCTTTCCCGGCGGCCCCCAGGACGGAAGATCCGGTCAGGGCGGGGGTGCGGGCGAGCCGCGGATACTGCTCGCGGACCATCGCGGCGCACGATCCCGACGGTGCGACGACCGCGTCGTACCCGGCGAAGACGTCCACGAAGTGCCGCGCGAGCCGCCCGCCCTCCTCGGGGTATCCCGTGTTGACGTGCATCTGGCCGCAGCAGGTCTGCGCCCGGGGGAACTCGACGTCGCATCCGAGACGGCGCAGCAGGGTGACGACCGCCCGCCCGGTGCCGGGGAACAGTGTGTCGTTCACGCAGGTGATGAAGAGGGCGACGCGCACGGCACTCCTTCCTTTCAATGGTCCGACCACAGTATGGTCTGACCACATTCCTTCACAAGAGGAGGTCCTCTTGAGCGGTTGGCAACCGGTCCGGCGCACCCGGGCGTTCGAGGAGGTGATCGCCCAGATCGAGCGGCGCATCGCGGGTGACGGGCTCAGGGTCGGGGACCGCCTGCCCGGCGAGCGGCAGCTCGCCGAGCAGCTACGGGTGAGCCGGTCGTCGGTACGCGAGGCGATGCGGGTGCTGGAGACACTGGGAGTGGTGTCCTCGCAGGTCGGACGAGGTCCGGACGCGGGAGCCTTCCTCATCTCCAGACCGGCGGAGGCCCTGAGCGACCTGCTCAGGCTCCACCTCGGGCTGTCGAACCTGTCGCTGGAGGAGGTCGTCGACGCCCGGCTGATGATCGAGAAGTGGTCGGCCTCGCACGCCGCCGTCCACGGAGCCGACCTGTCCGCCCTCACCGCCGCGCTGGAGCGCATGGACGCCACGACGACGGCCGAGGGGTTCGTCGAGCACGACACGGCCTTCCACGTGGCCATCGCCGAGGCCTCGGGCAACAGGCTGACCACCGCGATGATGCTCTCCCTGCGCGACTCGCTCCGCCGCTACGCGGTCGAGGCGGTCGAGCGCCTGGGCGACACGGCCGGGCTCATGGCCGACCACCGCCGGATCCACCGGGCCATCGCCGCCGGGGACGCGGCGGGGGCCTCGGCCGCCGTCGAGGACCACCTGCGACGGGCCTATCCCGGCATCTCACGTCCCCCACGGGCTGAGGACGACGAGGGGTCTGAAGGGCAGCAGGGGCGGTCTGACCGAGTCGGCTGAGCGGCAGGTGGCGCCCGAGCAGGAGACCAGGGCGTCGAGTTGCCGGTTGAACTCGGCGATCACCGGGAGCGGGGTCTCGGCGGCGAGGTTGCGGAGCTGGTAGGGGTCGCTGGCGAGGTCGTAGAGCTGGTACTCGCCGGTCGAGTAGCGGACGAAGGTGCTCCGGGCGGTCCGCATCCCCTGGTAGGCCGGGACCGGGGTCTGGCGGGCCGAGCCGGGACTGGTCGGGCGGTAGAACTCCAGCAACACGTTCTGGCGCCACGAGGGCGGCGTCTCGCCCCGCAGGAGCGGCAGCAGGGAACGCCCCTCGGCGAAGTCGGGAAGCGTGGCCCCGGCGAGCTCGGCGAACGTCGGGGCCAGGTCCACGCTCGCGGCCACGTCGCCGACGACGCGCCCCGCCTGCACGCCGGGCCCCCTGACCAGCAGCGGAACCTTGATCGACTCGTCGTAGGGCGTGGTCTTGCCGTGGGCGAGCCGGTGCTGGCCCAGGTGGAACCCGTTATCGGAGGAGAAAAAGATATACGTTTCATCCAGCTTGCCGGAGGCCCTGAGCGACTCGACGAGGGCGCCCACCATGTCGTCCACGCCGAGCATCGCCCGGAGCCGGTCGCGGTAGTGCCGGTCGATCCTGCGAATCCTCGCGGCGTCGAGCGGCGGGAGCGACCTGACCCAGAGGGGTTCGGCGCTGACGTCCGTCTGGTTGAAGGACGGGGTGCGCGGGGCCACCGCCCCGGCGAAGGCGGCCTCGTGCCGGGGGGCGTAGTTGGCCGGGTTGTGCGGGGCGACCGGGGCGAGATAGAGGAAGAACGGATCTTGGCTGGGCTGGGAGACGAACGCCCCGGCCTTCGCGCTGAGGACGTCGGTCAGATAGTCCTGGGGCGCGAAGCCGTAGTTTCGCAGCAGGCCGTTCTCGTTGAGGGTGTAGCCGTACTCCTCGTACAGCCTGCGCACCGGCACGTCCCACTCGTCCCAGCCCGGGGGCACGTGGGTGGCGGAGGCGGCGCCGCCGGGATAGTGGTTGAGGTATTTGCCCATCAGTCCGGTGCGGTATCCGGCCGACTTCATCCATGTCGCGATATTGGAGCGTTCCAAGCCGGATGTGTAGTACTTGGTGAAACCTCCCTCGGGGGCGGTGTTGGTCAGCACGCCGTGGCTGTGCACGTACTGGCACCGCATGATCGACGCGCGCGAGGGGCAGCACCAGGAGTTGGGCACGAAGAACCTGTCGAAGCCGGTTCCACCCCGGGCGAGGAGGTTCCAGATGTTGGGAAATTTCTGCAGATCACCCGCGTCCAGGTCGTCGACGAGGATCAGCACGACGTTGGGCCGTCCCGCCGCGTGCGCCACGGCCGGGATCGTTCCCATGGCGGCGAGGGCGAGGAGCGACAACAGGGAGAGGAGCTTGCGAGCGGCGTTGAGCACAAGTGCACGCTTCCCGGGAGACCGAATTTCGACACCTCACACTCGACCGACCAATGTAGAACGTGTTCTAATTGCGGGGCCTGTCCGGCGTTACGTCGCTTACGTCGCGAGGAGACCCCCGTGAGCACCGACCTGAAGCTCGGCCTGAACCTCGGTTACTGGCAGCGGAACGCCGACGACGCCACCGGGCTCGTCCAGGCCGCGGAACGGCTGGGGTACGAGTCCGTCTGGACCGCGGAAGCCTACGGTAGCGACGCCTTCACCCCTCTGGCCTGGTACGGCGCGCGGACGACCCGCATCAAACTGGGCACCTCCGTGGCGCAGATCTCCGCCAGGACCCCGACGGCGACCGCGATGACCGCGATGACCCTGGATCATCTCACCGGCGGGCGGCTGCTGCTCGGAATCGGCGCGTCGGGGCCCCAGGTCGTCGAGGGCTGGTACGGACGGCCGTTCCCCAGACCGCTCGCCCGCACCCGCGAGTACGTCGAGATCATGCGTAAGGTGTGGCACCGCGAGGAGCCGGTGACCAGCGACGGCGAGCACTACCCCCTCCCCTACCCCGGGGGCGCGAACCTCGGCAAGCCGCTGAAGCTGATCACCCGCCCGCTGCGCGCCGAGATCCCCCTCTACCTCGGCGCGGAGGGCCCGAAGAACGTCGCGCTCGCCGCCGAAATCGCCGACGGCTGGCTGCCGCTGTTCGTGTTCCCCGAGAAGATCGAGCGGATGTACGGCCCCTCGCTCGCCGGTGCCCGTCCCGGCTTCGACATCGCCGCGATGGTCATGACCGTGATCACCGACGACGTCAGGGCGGCGCTGGACGGGGTGAAGATGATGCTGACCCTCTACATCGGCGGCATGGGGGCCAAGGGCCGCAACTTCCACGCCGACATCATCGGCAGGATGGGCTACGCCGAGGCCGCCGAGGAGATCCAGGCCCTCTACCTGGCCGGACGCAGGGACGAGGCGTTCAACGCGATCCCCAACGAGCTGGCCGACGGCATCTCCCTGGTCGGCCCGGCGGGCCGGGTCCGCGAGCGCCTGGAGCTGTGGCGGAGGAGCCCGGTGAGCAACCTCCTGGTCATGGGCCCCCGCGACGAGACCTCCCTGAGGACCGTCAGGGACCTGGTCCTGGGCTGACGGGAGCCGGGGCATCGGCCGGATGCCCGATCCGGGTCCGCTCCCGGGCTGGCACAATCCATCAGGTGACGATTCGGGTGCTCATCGCCGACGACCAGGAACTCGTACGGACCGGGTTCCAGATGATTCTGGACGCCCAGCAGGACATGGAGGTCCTGGCTACGGCCGCCAACGGGGCCGAGGCCGTCGAGCTGGCGCGGCGGCTGCGGCCGGACGTGTGCCTGCTCGACATCCGGATGCCCAAGCTGGACGGCCTGGAGGCCACCCGCATCCTCGCGGGGCCGGGGGTGCCCGACCCGATGAGGGTGGTCATCGTCACCACCTTCGACCTCGACGAGTACGTCTACGGGGCGCTGCGCGCCGGGGCGACCGGGTTCCTGCTCAAGGACAGCGGGCCGACGCTGCTCATCGAGGCGATCCGGGCCGCCGCGGCCGGGGACGCGCTGGTGTCGCCGTCGGTGACCGTACGCCTGCTCGAACACCTGTCCCACCCCAGGACCGGTGCCGTCCGGCCGCCCAGCGAGCCCCTCACCGAGCGCGAGCTGGACGTCGTGCGGCTGGTGGCCAGGGGGCGGACCAACCAGGAGGTCGCCGCCGAGCTGTTCGTCTCGCTGTCGACCGTGAAGACCCACCTGGGCAGCATCCAGGCGAAGCTGGGCGCCAGGAACCGGGTGGAGATCGCCGCGTGGGCGTGGGAGTCCGGAATCGTCGGCTGAGCGGGACATCCGGGCTGATTAGCGGGAGAGCTGACGGGATAGAAAAAGGGCAGGTCCTCGGCGCATGGCGGGGGGAGATATACATGCGCTCTATCCCATCTCTACAGAAGTCGGCTTCGGCCGTCCACGGCACTCTCACCGCGCTGGTGATCGCGATCGCCGCCCTGGCGGTCTTCGAACAGGTCCGTGGCCGGCGCCTCGTCCTGGAGATATCCAAGCTCGACGGCGACCCCCACGCCCCCGGCGCCGACGCGGTCTTCGGCGCGGTCACCGTCTTCGCCATCCTGATCATGTTCTTCGCGGCGACCGGGATCGCCGCCGTCGCCGCGTACCTGAACTGGCTGATCCGGGCCAGGCAGGGGGCCGACCGGCCCTCGGTGGCGCCGGTCCTGGTGAGCTGGTTCGTGCCGGTGGTCAACCTGGTCGCGCCCGCCGTGCTGGCCGACCGGCTGTGGCGGGCCTCCCGGCCGCCACTCGACCGCCGTCTGCGCTGGACGGCGCTGCTCACCGCCTGGTGGCTGAGCTGGCTGGTCGCGGCCGCCCTGGTGCTGGCGCGGCTGTGGCCGGGGACCTCCCAGGGGGGCACGAACCTGACCGGTTTCGGGCTGACCGAGCTGGTCGCCGTCGCGGTCGCCTCCCTGCTGTGCGCGATGACCGTACGGCAGATCACCGGGATCCAGGCCGCGGGTGCCAGGCACCGGCGGCGGGCCAGGGCGGAGCGCCACCTCCCGGCGTCCCCGGCGGAGCCGGTCCCGCACCTGCTCGCGGAGAACCTCGCGGAGAGCTCCCCCTCGCCCGCCTCCCGCGAGGCGTCCCCGCCGGAGGTCTCCGGGCAGGACCGACCCCAGGAGGTCCATCCCGCCGGGCAGTGAGCGAGGCCCGCCCCGCCCGGCGAGAGGCACAGCGGGGCGGGGTGCCTGCCTTCCGCCTCCGTCGGGGTTCGTCGAAGGCGTCCACGCGGAGCGCCGGTCTCGCGTTCTCGGCGGTGGAAAGCCCTCGGGGACGCCGGTCCCATGTCCTGACCGGCGTGGCGGGGTGTCAGTCCCATGCCCTGATCAGCAGCCAGCCCTCGCCCGCGGTGTCGAACCTGAGCTCGTAGGTGCCGGTCTGGCCGCCCGAGGCGGCCTCGACCCGCCAGAACCGGCGCTCGCCGGGATCGCTGTCGGAGATCTTCCACCACTCACGCGCGACCACCCAGTGGTCGAGGACCCGGCGGACGGTGTGCAGGCGGTCGCGCCAGACGAACTGGATGGGCTGCCCGTCGCGGATCCACACCTCGATGGGATCACCGTAAAGTCTGCTCAAGACGCTTCTTCTCCCGCGGCTTTCTGATGAACACCCGGGGGAAGGCGGGCCTGGCGTATCGAACATACGTTCTCACGGCGCCGGGCGCAAGTCACCCATCTGCCGTACGAGCGGGTTGGCGTCCACCGAGTTGCGGATGCTGAAGGTCACGCTGCCCGCGCGGTAGCGGTCGTCGGACCACTCGACGGGCCGTCCCTCGTGGGTGGTGGTGACCCGGCGCTGGCGCAGCAGCGGGCTTCCCCTGCGCACGGCCAGCAGCCTGGAGTCCTGGACGCCCGCGGCCACCGCGTCGATGAGGTGCTCGCCGTAGGCGAAGACGAGGCCGACGCTGTCGTACAGCGCCTGGGTGACCGACTCGCAGCCGGGTTCGATGCGCTCGACGGCCGGGGCGATCCACCCGGCGTAGACCGTGCGCTCCAGCATCACCGGCTCGCCCTCCAGGGAGCGCAGCCGCAGCACGGAGAGCACCGGGTCACCTGGCTGGAGCGCCAGCCGTACGGCCTCGGTGGCGCCCGCGCCCCTGCGGCGCTGCTGCAGCACCTGCCCGCTCACCCGGTAGCCCATCGCCCGCGCCCACTGGGCGAAGCTGTGCAGCTCGGCGAAGCTCTGGCTGCGCTCACGGCCGAGCACGATGCGCCTGGCGCCCTGCCGGGACCCGACCAGGCCCTCGGTGGCGAGTACGGCGACCGCCTGGCGGATCGTGCCGCGCGAGGCCGCGAAGCGGGTGGCCAGTTCGGCCTCCGAGGGCAGCTGGGCGCCCACGGGATACTCGCCTCGCATGATCGCGTCGCGCAGCTCCTCCGCGATGCCCATGTACCGGGCCGTCACCCCCGCGCCCCTTCCGGCGCGCCCGCGAGGACCCGCGCCTTTCCCGGACGGCTTATAAAGACTCGCGTCCCCTCCGGTGCGCCCGCGAACCTCGGGGCTCTTTTCCACGCATCCGCGAACACCCGGTGACCGCGCAATCTCGCCTCGCCTCTCAAGCAGCTCTCCCGTGTCCGGGCCCGGCGCGCGTCGGCGGGATCCCTCGCTGCGCGCACCTGGCGTCCGGTTCAGGCCCCACCCTAGACAAGGGTCATTGACTCCCACAGCCCGGGTTCGCGCATTTCACCGCCGTACTCCACCCGTTCACCAAACAGCAACTGATTCACGACATATGAGGTCTAGCTTGTTTGTACAAGTTCGTTTACTTTCGTGAAATATTGCGCGACACCCCCTTGGGAGACACAGTGATCGCATCCCGAGTTCGCTTCGCAGGTCTGGCCGCCTTCCTCCTGGTGGGCGCCACGGCGTGCGGAGCCGCCCCCACCACGGCGGCCCCCTCGGCGGGCGCCTCCGACGGAGCCTCGGCGGCCGGAGTGGACGCCAGGACCGCCACCTCCGCGGCCGACTTCGGCGGGCTGGACAAGCTCGTCGAGGCCGCCAAGAAGGAGGGCAAGCTCCACGTCATCGCCCTCCCGCCCGACTGGGCCAACTACGGCAAGATCATCGAGGCCTTCAAGACGAAGTACGGCATCGAGATCGAGAGCGAGACCCCCGACGCCGCCAGCGCCGACGAGATCAACGCGGTGAAGACCCGCAAGGGCCAGGACCGCGCCCCCGACGTGCTCGACATCGGCCAGTCCTTCGCGATCAGCGGTGCCGCCGAGGGCCTGTTCGCGCCGTACAAGGTCGAGACCTGGGACAAGATCCCCGAGAACCAGAAGGAGGCGAGTGGCCTCTGGTTCAACGACTACGGCGGCTACGTCTCCATCGGCTGCGACGCCAAGAAGATCACCAAGTGCCCGGAGACCTTCGCCGACCTGCTCAAGCCCGAGTACAAGGGCAAGGTCGCCATGAACGGCAACCCGACCAAGTCGGGCTCGGCGTTCGCGGGCGTGTACGCGGCGGCCCTCGCCAACGGCGGCTCCTTCGACGACATCCAGCCCGGCCTGGACTTCTTCAAGAAGCTGAAGGAGGCCGGAAACTTCAACCCCGTGGAGACCACCCCGGCCACCATCGAGAAGGGCGAGACCCAGATCAGCATCGACTGGGACTACAACAACGCCGCCTACGCCCCCAAGATGGCCGAGAAGGGCCTCGACTGGAAGACCGTCATCCCCAGCGACGGCAAGTACTTCCAGCTCTACGCCCAGGCCATCAACAAGGACGCCCCGCACCCGGCCGCCGCGCGCCTGTGGGAGGAGTTCCTCTACAGCCCCGAGGGCCAGAACCTCTACCTCGGCGGTTTCGCCCGCCCGGTGCTGCTGCCCGCCATGAAGGCCGACGGCACGGTCGACGCCGCCGCCGAGGCCAACCTCCCGCCGGTCGAGGGTGAGCCCACCTTCCCGACGGAGGAGCAGGTCAACAAGGCCAAGGAGGTCCTGGCCGGAGGCTGGGGCGCCGCGGTCTCGGGATGACCGTCCCCGCTGTCACGGCCGCCGCCCCGGGCGGCGGCCGTCCTCGCTCCAAGAACTGGCTGGGAGCCCTGCCCCTGCTGGTCGTGACGGCGGTGGCCTTCGGGATCCCGGCGCTCACGCTGCTGGTCGGCGCGTTCACCGTCAAGGACCCGGCGACCAAGGTGTCCTCGTTCAGCACCGCCAACCTGTCCAGGAGCCTCCAGGGGCCCTACCTGAACGCCCTGCTCAGCAGCGTCCAGCTGTCGGCCGTGGTGGCGGTCGTCGCCGCGGTCGCCGGGACGTTCCTGGCCCAGGCCGTGGTGACCTCCCGGTTCACGGCGCTGCGCGAGGCCGTGCTGACCTTCTCCGGCGTGCTGTCCAACTTCGGCGGCGTGCCGCTGGCCTTCATCTGGATCGCCACCCTGGGCAACTCGGGGGTGATCACCACCGCGCTGGGCCTCGGCCCGGGGGTGCTGTACAACTTCTGGGGCCTGGCCCTGGTCTACATGTACTTCTCGGTGCCGCTGATGGTGCTCGTCGTGACCCCGGCCCTGGACGGCCTGCGCCCGCAGTGGCGGGAGGCGGCGCAGAACAACGGCGCCACCACCTGGCAGTTCTGGCGCTACGTCGGCATCCCGGTGCTGACCCCGGCCCTGCTCGGCGGCGTCGTCCTGCTGTTCGGCGGCGCGTTCGCCGCCTACGCCACCGCCTACGCCATGGTCGGCAGCACGGTCCCGCTGGTCACCCTGCAGATCGCCGAGGCCCTCACCGGCGACGTCCTCATCGGGTACGAGAACGTCGCGCTCGCCCTGAGCCTCGACATGATCGTCGTCGCGCTGCTGGTGATGGCGGTCTACCTGCCGCTGCAGAAGAGGAGCTCCCGATGGTTGCGGTAGCCACGCTGCCCGACGTCACCCCGGGCCCCGCCGCCACCGCCCGCCCCGGGCAGCGGAGGGCCTGGCGGGGGGTCGTGCTGGTCGTCGCGGCGCTCTACTTCGTCGTGCCGATGGCCGTGTCCTTCTGGTTCACCGTCTACTCGGAGGGCCAGGGCTTCTCGCTCGCCGCCTACGGGCGGATCCTGTCGGCGCCCGGCTTCGTCCCCAGCCTGCTGCTCTCCCTGGCGCTGGCCGCCGCGACCATCGTCGCGGTACTGCTGCTCACCCTTCCGGCGATGCTGGCCGTACGGCTCGGCGCGCCCCGGCTGCGGCCGGTGCTGGAGCTGCTCTCCACGCTCCCGCTGGTCGTGCCGCCGATCACCTACGTGGTCGGCATCAGCACGGCGCTGCGCGACGGCGTCGACGCGCTGGCCGCCACCCCGTTCTGGGCGACGCTCATCGCCATCCAGGACGAGAGGTTCCCGTTCGTCCTCGTGCTCGCGTACGTGATGCTGACGCTGCCGTTCGCCTACCGGTCGCTGGACGCCGGGCTGCGCGCGATCGACGTGCGGACGCTGGTGGAGGCGGCCCGCAACCTGGGCGCCTCGTGGCCGTACGTGCTGTTCCGCGTGATCATTCCCAACATCCGGTCCTCCATCGCCAGCGCCTCGTTCCTCACCCTCGCGCTGGTGCTCGGCGAGTACACCGTCGCCGCGCTGCTCGGCTACCAGACGTTCCCGGTCTGGATCGTCACCATCTCAGGGAACGACGGGCAGCTCTCCGTCGCCCTGTCGATCATCAGCCTGCTCCTCATCTGGCTGCTGCTGCTCACCCTCTCGGGTGCGGGAAGGAAACGTCGATGACCGTCGAGTTCCGGGGGCTGCGCCGCGCGTTCGGCCGTACGGTGGCCCTGGACGGCCTGGACCTCACCGTCGAACAGGGCGAGCTGATGGCCCTGCTCGGCCCGTCCGGCTGCGGGAAGACCACGGCACTGCGCTGCGTCGCCGGTTTCGAGCACCCCGACGCCGGGGCGGTGCTCGTGGACGGCAAGGACATCACCCGGGTCCCCGCCAACCGGCGCGACGCGGGCATGGTCTTCCAGTCCTACAGCCTGTTCCCCAACCTCAACGCGAGGGACAACGTGGCCTTCGGGCTGCGGGTGCGCAAGGTGCCGACCGCCAAACGGCACGCGCGGGCCGACGAGCTGCTGGAGCTGGTCGGCCTGCCGACGCACGCCCAGCGCTACCCGCACGAGCTGTCCGGCGGCCAGCAGCAGCGCGTCGCCCTCGCCAGGGCGCTGGCGCTGGAGCCGCGCGTGCTGCTGCTCGACGAACCTCTGTCCGCGCTGGACGCCAAGGTCCGCGTCTCGCTGCGCGAGGAGATCCGGCGGCTCCAGCTCGAACTGGGCATCACCACCATCTTCGTCACCCACGACCAGGAGGAGGCCCTGTCGGTCGCCGACAAGGTCGCGGTGCTGCGCGCCGGGCGGCTGGAGCAGTGCGGCCCTCCGGCCGAGGTCTACGACCGGCCCGCGACCCCGTTCGTGGCGGAGTTCGTCGGCGCGATGAACCACGTCCCCGGCCGCCTGTCCGGCCAGGAGGTCACCGTCATGGGCGAGCTCATGCCGGTGGACGGCCCCCTGCCGTCCTCGCCCGACGTCGACGTGCTGGTACGCCCCGAGGCCGTGCTGGTCACGCCCTCCCCCGACGGGAACGCCACGATCGTGGCCTCCTCCTTCCGCGGCTCCACCGCGCGGCTGCGGGTGCGGGTGGGCGAGCTGGAGGTCCTCAGCGACGTGCCGGGACACGACGCGGTACGCCTGGCGCCGGGCACGCGGGTGAACGTCGCCCTCGTGCAGCGGCCCGTGCTCGTCGCCGCGCGCACCGCCCCCGCTCCCGTTCTCCCGGACCCCGCGAACCCGGTGGACTCCACCGCGCCCTCCGCGTCCTCCGCGCCCTCCGAGTCGGAGGACGTCGCGGGTGTCGGGTGAGCTCGGGGCCGTCCTGTTCGACATGGACGGCACGCTCGTGGACACCGAGGGAATGTGGTGGCACGCGTGCGTGGCGGTCGCCGCCGAGCTGGGCCTGGAACTGACGGAGGCCGACAACGACCACGTCCTCGGCCGCCTGGTCGAGGACGCGGCCGCCTACCTCGTACGACGCCTGCCCCCCGGCCCGCCCGGCGCGGCGGAGGCCGGAGCGGCAGAGGTCGGGGCGCGGCTCACCGAGGCGTTCGCCGGGCGGATCTCCGGCGGGGTGACACCGCTGCCCGGCGCGATCCGGCTGCTGGACGAGCTGGGGGCGGAGGGTGTGCTCACGGCACTGGTCAGCGCCTCGCCGAGGCTCATCGTGGACATGGTGCTGCACAGCGTCGGGGCGGAGCGGTTCGCCCTGGTCGTGGCCGCCGAGGACACCGCGCGCGGCAAGCCGCTGCCGGACCCGTACCTGCGGGCGGCCTCCGCGCTGGGCCTCGACCCCGCCGACTGCGTGGCCGTGGAGGACAGCCCGACCGGGCTCGCCGCGGCCCGCGCGGCGGGGTGCCGGGTGGTGTCGGTCTCCGGCGTCCCGGTGGCGGAGGACGTGCTGACCGTGGACAGTCTGGAAAAAGTGGACGTGCCGCTGTTGCGACTGCTGGCGAGCGGCAAGAGATCGATAGGCTGAGCCACCCATGTGACGGCGTATGCGGTTAGGCACAAAGGTGAGCGACCTCAGTCCCGACGAACCTCAGCAGATAGGCCGATACCGCGTGCTCAGCCGGCTGGGCCGGGGCGGGATGGGCACGGTCTACCTTGGCGAGTCCCCTGACGGGCAGCAGGTCGCCATCAAGGTCATCAATCCGGAGTACAGCCAGCACGAACGGTTCCGGATGCGTTTCCGCAGGGAGGCCGACGCGGCGCAGCGGGTCCGCAGGTTCTGCACGGCCGCGGTCATCGAGGCGGCGCTCGACGACGACCAGCTCTACGTCGTCACCGAGTACGTCACCGGCCCCAACCTTGAGGAGGCCGTCGACTCCGGCGGGCCGCTCCGCGGCTCCAGCCTCGACGCGCTGGCCGTCGGGGTGGCGACCGCGCTGACCGCCATCCACGGCGCCGGAGTGGTGCACCGCGACCTCAAGCCGTCCAACGTGCTGCTCTCCCCCGTCGGCCCCCGCGTGATCGACTTCGGGATCGCCCGCGCGCTGGACACCCTCGGCGGGATGACCGGGACCGGCGAGATCCTCGGTACCCCCCGCTACATGGCGCCCGAGGTGCTGCGCGGCGAGCCGGTCTCGGCCGCCTGCGACGTGTTCTCGTGGGGCTGCCTGATGGCCTTCGCCGCGAGCGGGCGGGCGCCGTTCGGCGGCGAGGCGCTGCCCGCGGTGCTGTACCAGGTGCTCAACACCGAGCCCTCACTGGAGGGCATGGAGCCCGCGCTGCGCGAGCTGGTCACGTACGCCCTGACCAAGGACCCCCGGAACCGGCCCACCTCGCAGCAGCTCCTCGACCACCTGGTGGGCCGCTCCGCCGCGCCCGAGCAGGCCGCCCACTCGGTCCAGGCCTCCTGGCGCGACCCCGGGGAGACACCGGACGGCGCTCCCCGGACCGGGGTCGCCGGTACGCCCCCCGATCCCGGCTGGAGCAACCCGGGACAGAACGCCAGTCTTGGCGGGAGCCATCCGGATTCCGATCCCGGCCGGAGCCATCCGGCCCGAGGCGATCACCCGGTCTCCGGCGCCTCGTGGCCGGGTCCCGGCGCCTCACACGACGGTCCCGGCAACACGCTTCCCGGACCGCCCGAGGACGACGCCGGGTCTTTCCCGCGCGGCCGGACGGCCGAGCGGCGGAAGCTGGTCGTCGGGGTGGCCGTGGTGGCCCTGCTGGTGGTGGCCGGAGGGGCCGGGCTGCGCCTCGCGCTCGCCCCCGGCGGCCCGCCGGAGAACCTCGCCCTGCTCTACCAGGACGACTTCACCCAGAGCGGCACCGGCTGGAGCGGCGGCACCTACAGCCCGATGACCGGCACGTACGGCTACGCCCCCGAGGGCTACTACGCCGTCGACGTCAGCGGTTACTTCCCCGTCAGGCGGGAGCAGGCCCCGATCCCCTTCGTGTCGGCTCCCCCGGCCACCCCCGACCCCACGGCCAGCCCCATGCCGGTCACACCGGCCCGGATCCTGCTCGGCACCGACATCACGATCCGCTCCGGCACCACCGGCATGGGCGAGTACGGGCTGTTCTGCCGGGGCGAGGACGACACCAGGGCGACGCGGTACGAGTTCCTGCTCGACACCGCGGGCAACGCCCGCATCCGCAAGACCGTCAAGAGCGCCGGGGGCGAGCTCACCGAGCCCGTCAAGGTCGACCTGCCCAGGGGCGAGGTCATCCGGCTCGCGGCGGAGTGCGCCGGTGTCGAGGGGGGCGTGCAGCTCACCATGTGGGTCAACGACGAGCGGACCCAGTCGTTCCTCGACACCAACCCGCTGCCCAACGGGCTGGTCGGCGTGATCGCCCGGGTGGGCAAGAACGGCAACGCCGTCCTCAGGACCGCGTTCGACAACTTCACCCTGCACGGCCCCGCCTCCACCAAACAGCCCTGACGGCGAGTGATCCGCCCGCTGCCGGGGACGATCAGGGCACCGACCGACCAGAGGAGTTCAGCACGATGCGCGCCATAGTCGTCTCCGCCACCGGCGGGCCCGAGGTTCTCACCTACACCGACGATCACCCGGACCCCGAGATGAACCCCGGCGAGGTCCTGGTCGACATCGCCGCCTCCGGGGTGAACTTCATCGACGTCTACCACCGGATGGGCCGATACCCGCTCTCCCTGCCCTTCGTCCCCGGTGAGGAGGGCGCGGGCACCGTCGCCGCGGTCGGCGAGGACGTCCGCGACGTCGCCGTCGGCGACACCGTGGCGTGGTCGAGCGTGCCGGGCAGCTACGCCTCCAGGAACGCGGTGCCCGCGTCCAAGCTGCTCGCCGTACCCGAGGGGGTCACGGCCGAGGTCGCGGCGGCCGTCACCCTCCAGGGGCTGACCGCCCACTACCTGACGCACTCCACGTACGAGGTGAAGGAGGGTGACGACGTCCTGGTGCACGCCGCCGCCGGGGGCATGGGCCTGCTGCTCACCCAGATCGCCAAGCTGCGCGGCGCCCGGGTGTTCGGCACGGTCTCCACCGAGGAGAAGGAGGTCCTGGCCCGTCAGGCGGGCGCCGACGAGGTGTTCCGCTACCGGGGCTTCGCCGACGCGGTCCGCGACCTGACCGGCTCCGGCGTGCACGTCGTCTACGACGGCGTGGGCGCGGCCACCTTCGACGAGAGCGTCGCCTCGCTGCGGCCACGCGGCATGATGGCGCTGTACGGCCAGGCCAGCGGCCCGGTCCCGCCGATCGACCCGCAGATCCTCGCCAGGAACGGCTCCCTTTTCCTGACCCGCCCGACCCTGGGCTCCTACATCGCCACCCGCGACGAGCTCACCTGGCGTGCCTCCGACCTCTACGGCTGGGTGGCCTCCGGGCAGCTGCGGGTGCACATCTCCGAGCGCTACCCGCTCGCCGAGGCCGCCCGCGCCCACGAGGACCTCGAAGCCCGCCGTACGACCGGCAAGGTGCTTCTGATCCCGTAGGCCGGTCCGCTCAGCGCAGGGGGTGGGCGGGCCAGTCCAGGAGGCGGGCGCCCAGGACCGCCGTCTCCAGGGTGAAACGCTGGGTGGAGTCGTCCGGCGAGAACCCGGTGAGGCGGCGGATCCGCTCCAGCCGGTAGGTCACCGCCCGGGTGCTGACGCCGAGCCTGCGCGCGGCGGCGGTCTGGTTGCCCTGGGAGGCGAAGACCGCCTCCAGCGTGGCGAGCAGCGGCTCCGGACCGCCCCGCGCCTCGAGCAGCGGGCTGAGCACGCTCGTCACCAGGTCCTCGATGGCCGCGCGGTCCCGCAGCAGCACCGGGAAGACCAGCAGGTCGGCGGCCTTGAGTACGGGGGCGCGCAGCCCCAGCCGGTCGCCGAGCTCGATGGCGCCGGCGCCCTCCCGGTAGGAGGTGACCACCCCACCGGGACCCCGGTGCGCCCGGCCGAGCCCGACCCGCCAGCCGGGCGCGAACGCCTGGCGCACGTGGTGGGTGAACTCGCCGCTCGCGACGGTGAGGCTGCCCGGCGCGACGCACACGAGCGTCCCGTCGCGGACCGCGACCAGCACGTTGTGCGAGCCGAACCGGGCGACCAGCGCGTCCTCGATCCGCCGGGCCGTCCCCTCGGCCTCGCCCGCGAGCCCGTCGTCCCCCGGAGCACCGGCCGTGACGGTTCCCGCGACCCCGGAACCGGCACCGGCTCTTGCGGCGGGGCGGGCGACGGCGACCACGTACGTCTCCGCCAGGCGGAGCCCGAAGTGCTCGGCCCGCTCGGCGAGCCTGTCGGCACGCCCCTGGAGCAGGTCGTCGACGAACTCCCTGCGCGCCGTCTCCTCCTGGCGCAGCGCCGACCGCTGGGCGTTCTCGTACCCCTCCATCAGGGCGGAGACCGTACGCCGCAGGGCGGGGAGCGGGACGGGGTTCACCGACTCGGCCATGGCCAGGGCGGCCTCGACCAGGGCCCGCACGGACGCGCCCCGCTCGGCGGCCAGCGCACCGGCGGCGCGGCAGTCGTCGAGCTCGGCCCGGCCGGGCAGCCTGCCGGTGGCGGCCGCCTCCCGTAACGTCCGGAGATGGCCGCCGAGCAGCTCGTCCATCAGACTCCCACGTCACGCCTGTCGAAGGCCGGCATCGCGATCAGGAGCAGTGCGACGGTCGCCCCGGCCAGCACGAGATAGTCCCACGCCGGGAGGCCCAGCTGGATCGGCCGCCCGTCGAGGTAGTAGTGGAACGGCGAGATCCAGCGCAGCCAGGACACCCCGTCCACGTTCTTGCCCATGGTCTCGACCACGTACCCGGCCACGGCGACCACCCCGACCACCGCCAGGGCGACCCCCCTGCGTCCCGTCGCGGCGCCGACCGTCAGGCAGAGCGTGCCGAAGAAGAGGGCGAGCAGGAGGACGCCGACGTGACCGGCGAGGATCCTGCCCGCGGGGACACCCATGCCGACGGCCGCCGACAGGCCCAGCACGACGAGGAAGGTGACCGCCGCCACGCCGAGCAGCGCGAGGGCCAGGGCGGCGAAGCGCTCCAGGACCAGCCGCCTGCGGTCGATCGGGAGGGTGAGGACCAGTTCCAGCGTGCCCGAGTCCTCGGGCTGGGCGATCGCCCGGTTGCCGATCACCGCGGCGCACATGACGAACAGCAGCGGCCCGAACAGCTGGTAGACCAGTGTCTGCAGGTAGCCGGAGCCGCTGGTGAAGCCGCCCTCCAGGCCGCCCATGAGGTCGCGCATGGCTCCGGGGAACTTGGCCAGCCCCACGTCCCCGTAGAAGTCGGGGTCGCTCGCGATGTTCGGGTAGAACGACAGGTACAGCGCGAAGAACGCGCTGATCCCGACGGTCCAGCCGAGCAGCGGCCGCCGGTAGTCACGCAGGCTTTTCGACAGCAGCGCGGGCATCGCGCGCCTCCCCTTCCGCGTTCTGGCTGTAGTAGGTCAGGAAGATCTCTTCCAGGTCGGGCTCGGCGCTGACCATGTGCACCACGGTGAACCTCGCCGCCGCCTTGACCAGCGCGTCCGGGCGGCCGTCGATGGTGCAGCGCAGCCCGGCCCCCTCCACCCGCAGCTCCCGTACGCCGGGCAGGTTCTCGAACGCCTCACGGGGCACCGGGGCGTCGAAGTGGAACTCCACCCGGCGCACCGCCTTCTCCCTGAGCGCGGAGATGTCCTCGACCGCGACCAGCCTGCCGCCGCGCACGATGCCGACCCGGTCGGAGACGTCCTCGACCTCGGCCAGCACGTGGGAGGACATCAGCACCGTACGGCCCGAGGCGCGGACCTCGCGGACCATCGCGAGGAACTCCTGCTGCACCAGCGGGTCCAGGCCGCTGGTCGGCTCGTCGAGGATCAGGAACTCCGGCTCGTGCATGAAAGCCTGGATGAGCCCGACCTTCTGCCTGTTGCCCTTGGAGAGCTTGCCCATGGGCACCGACAGGTCGGCCTCCAGCCGTTCGGCCAGCCCCTCGATCCGTCCCTTGGGCACGCCGTCGCGCACCGCGCCGAGGAAGGCGAGGAACTCCCCGGCCCTCTCCCTGCCCTCCAGGGCCAGCTCGCCGGGCAGGTAGCCGATCCGGCTTCGCACCCCCGCCTCGCGGGGATCTTTGCCAAGGACCGTCATCCGGCCCCTGGTGGGGCGGATGACGTCCAGGAGCAGCCTGATCGTCGTCGTCTTTCCCGCGCCGTTCGGGCCGAGATACCCGAACACCTCTCCGGGCCGGATCTCCAGGTCGAGATCCTCAAGCCCCCGGCGCCCGCCGTAGAACTTGGTGAGCCCCTCGGTTTCCACCACCGCTGTCATGCGTCAGATCGTGCCCTCTCGCCACCTCCGGGGTCATTGCCGGACCCGGACAGCTGGCCGCCCCTTCGTTGCGCGGATCCGGAACCCGCCCGGCCGTGCCGCGCTCGACAGCGGGGCTAGGGTGAGCCCATGAGCCTGGACACTGCCTTCGTACTGGGTGGCGGGGGCCTTCTCGGCGCCCACGAGGTGGGCATGCTGCGGGCGCTCGACGAGGCGGGCATCAAGCCCGACGTGATCGTCGGCACGTCCGTGGGCGCGCTGAACGGCGTCGTGCTCGCCGCCGCCCCCGGTGACGCGGTCGCGCGCCTGACCACGCTGTGGAGCTCGGACATCGTCCGTACGGCGTTCGCGGGGTCCTGGGTGACGCGGCTGTCCACCCTCGCCAGAAGTGGTACCCACCTGCACTCCTCCGAGCCGCTGCGCGCCCTGCTGGCCAGGACGCTCCCGGTCTCCCGCATCGAGGACCTCTCCGTGCCGTTCCAGTGCGTGGCCGCCTCCGTCGAGCGCGCCGCCGCGCACTGGTTCACCGAGGGCCCGCTGGTCGACGCGGTCCTCGCCTCCTGCGCCGTCCCCGGGCTGCTGCCGCCCGTCCGCGTCGGCGACGGCCACTATCTCGACGGCGGGCTGGTGCACAGCATCCCGGTCGGCCGGGCCGTCGCGCTCGGCGCCCGCCGGGTCTACGTGCTGCACGTGGGCAGGATCGAACGCCCCCTGGTGGTGCCCCGGCGCCCGTGGGAGGTCGGCATGACCGCCTTCGAGATCGCCCGGCGGCACCGCTTCACCGAGGAGATGGCCACCCTGCCGGACGACATCGAGGTTCACGTCATGCCCTCCGGGGGCGAGGTCCGTCCGGGAATGGACCTCTCCCAGCTGCGCTACCGGGATATATCGCATATATCTGAATACATTGATCGCGCCTACCGGGCCTCGTCCGACTACCTGGCCCAGCACTCGCCTTCCTGAGTCACGCCACCGGCCTGCGTCGTACGTCCGTGTTGGGGTACTTCACAGGGATACGTTCACACCAACACCCACACGCGCATCACACCTCCGCACCTCCACAAAGGCAGGAGCCGCTCGTGCTGCCTCCTCGCATCATCCGCCGCCTGGTCCTGGCCCCGCTCGTCATCGTGCTCACCGTCGTCGCGGTGCTCACGCTCCCGATCTGGCTGCTGGTGGTGACCGCGGCCTCGCTGCGCCTGCCGCCCCCGCAGCGGCGCGGCACCCGGCTGGTCTGGTTCGCGATGGCGTGGCTGACGCTGGAGTCGATGGCGCTGTGCGCCTGCCTGTGGCTGTGGGTGGCGAACGGCCTGGGCGGCCGTCTCAACCGCGACGAGTACCAGGAGCGGCACTACGAGCTGATCCAGTGGCTCCTGTCCAAGATCTACGAGGCCGCGGTGCGGATCTTCCGTCTGAGCGTCGAGATCGACGAGCCGTTGCCGACCTCCGACGAGATCTCCCGCCGTCTCACCCGTCCCGTCATCGTCCTGTCCCGCCACGCGGGCCCCGGCGACTCGTTCCTGCTCGTCTACCACCTCCTCTCCCGGTACGGCAGGCGCCCGAGGATCGTGATGAAGGCGGCCCTGCAGTTCGACCCCTCGCTCGACGTGGTGATCAACCGCCTCCCCAACGCCTTCGTCCCCCACAAGGTCGCCGAGAGCGGCATCCTCGCCGAGATCCGCCGCCTGTCCTCCGACATGGACGCCGACGACGCGCTGGTGATCTTCCCGGAGGGCGGCAACTTCACCCCGAAGCGCCGCTGGCGGGCCATCCTGCGGCTGGAGCAGAAGGGCCTGGCCAAGGAGGCCGCGCGAGCCCGCAGGCTGGAGCACCTGATGGCCCCCCGCCCCAACGGGGCCATCGCCGCCATCGAGGCCTGCCCCGAGGCGGACGTGGTCTTCGTCGCGCACACCGGCCTCGACGACCTGGTCACCCTCGGGGACATCTGGCACCGCCTCCCGCTCAGCGCCGAGATCAAGGCCAAGTGGTGGCGGGTCCAGGCCGCCGACGTGCCACGCGACCGCGAGGACCAGATCCGCTGGCTCTTCGACCAGTGGGAGGAGATCGACACCTGGATCGCCGCGAACCAACCGGCTCCCGCCTCGGCCGCCTGACCACGGACGCCACGTGATCGCCGCGAACCAACCGGCCCCCACCCCCGCCGCCTGACCACAGACGCCACGTGATCGCCGCGAACCGATCACGCCCCCTGGGACAGGCCGGTCAGCCGCCTGTCTTCTCGGTCCCGTACGCGAGTTCGTCCCGGGTGGTCGACTTGTCCGGGGGCTGTGCGCTCCGGGCGGCCATGTTCCGCCGCCACTGCTCCATGACCTGGCGGAAGGCCCCGCTCACGAGGAGAAGGAGTTCGGCGGAGGACTCGAAGCGGGCGCCCGCCGGGGTCGCGGCCCCGAGAATCTCGGCTCCACGCTGCGACGCGGTCGCCAGGGCGTCGTTCATCCGCAGGGACGCGAGGATGGACCGGATCCAGATCTCGTCGTCGATGACATAGCGTTCGCGCCGCGCGCCGGGAGCCCGTTCCCGCCCGAGCATCCCCTGCTGTTCGAGGAAGGCGATGGCGTGTGAGATGGACGCCGGGCTGACGCGAAGCCGCTGGACGAGCTCGGCGGCGGTGAGGGCGCCGGAGTCGGTGATGTACAGGCAGGCCAGCACCCTGGCCTCCATCCGGGGCAGCCCCTGCTGAACGAGAAGAGCGGTGAAGGACTCCGTGAAGTCCAGCACCGCCTGGGGGTCACGCCCATGGCCGCCGTCGGGAACCGGCGGGACCGGAGGCTGGGCCTGCCTCTGCCTGCGCGCACGATGCCGGGTGGCCTCGTGCGCGCGGTCCGCCCCGTAGTCGTCGGGTCCGCCGTTGCGGGTGACCTCCCGCATGACGGTCGAGGCGGGCCGCCCCAGCCGCCGTCCGATCTCCGCGTATCCGAGCCCCTCGGCCAGCCCCTCGGCGATGTGCCGACGGTCCTCGTTGGTGAGCCTGCCTCCGGGCATCGGTGCTCGTCCCCTACCTGTCGACACGCGCGGAGCCCTGCGCTCGCACACCCGCTGCACAGTATGCATTTACTCGCGTCTCATTGCAACGCAAATCCGATCACCCATTGCATTCAGCCTCACATTCATTGCAAAGACAGCTCTATTATGCAGTCTTAGCAGGCAATACAGACCTCCTCCTTCTGTTGACTGATTTATAAACGCAATGTTAGTGTCACAGGCGTTCAGAGATTCCCGAACGGTGGTGGATGCCAAAGGGGGTCTCTCCCGCGCGTCGCTGTGGAAGCCATGAGCGACGGCGGGCCTCACAAGACCGAACACTTTCCGCAAGGAGATTCATGATGAGTACCGGCAATGGCGGTTTCTCCGAAGCTGGGCTGCGTAAGTTGCGCGAGGTGCTGACGCGGCATGTCGATTCCGGGAGGATTCCCGGGCTTGTCGCCCTGGTCGGCCGGGGCGAGGAGACACACGTCGAGGCGATCGGCACGATGCGCCACGGCGGTGGCGCGCCGATGCGCCGCGACACGATCTTCCGGATGGCCTCGACGTCCAAGCCGGTCGCGGTCGCGGCGGCGATGGTCCTGCTGGACGAGTGCAGGCTGCGGCTGGACGACCCGGCCGAGCTGTGGCTGCCCGAACTCGCCGACCGGCGGGTGCTGAAGCGGATCGACGGCCCGCTGGACGACACCGTGCCGGCACGGCGGCCGATCACCGTACGGGACCTGGTGACCTCCACCTTCGGGCTCGGCATGGACATGACGTCACTGGGCACTCCGATCATGAACGCGATCTTCGAGCAGGGGCTCACGCCCGACCTGCCGGAGCCGATGCCCGAGCCGGACGAGTGGATGCGCCGCCTCGGCGCGCTTCCGCTGATGCACCAGCCCGGAGAGCGCTGGCAGTACCACATCAGCAACGACCTCCTCGGCGTGCTCGTCGCCAGGGTCACCGGCCAGACGTTCGAGACGTTCCTGCGCGAACGCCTCTTCGACCCCCTGGGCATGAAGGACACCGGTTTCCACGTGCCCGCCGACAAGATCGACCGGCTGCCGCTCCTCTACGCCCCCGACCCGCTGACCGGAGAGTTCCACGTCTGGGACGAGGCCGAGGGGGGACGATGGAGCCGGCCTCCGGCGTTCCAGGGCGGCGGGGGCGGGCTGGTCTCCACCGCCGACGACTACCACGCCTACTTCCGGATGCTGCTGAACGGCGGGACGCACGGGAGTGAGCGGATCCTGTCCCGGGCCGCCGTCGAGCTGATGACCACCAACCGCCTCACGCCCGAGCAGCAGGCCGCCCGGCACGCCATGGCCGTCGACAACGTCCATGTGTCACACGGCCAGGGGCAGCACGGCGGCTGGGGCTTCGGCATGGCGGTGCGCACCTACCGCGGCGACTACGCGCCCCTCGGCCAGTTCGGCTGGGACGGCGGAAGCGGCACCTCGACCTACGCCGACCCGGACAACCGGCTCACCGGAATCCTGCTCACCCAGGTCGGCATGTCGGTCCCGGACCCGGCGCGGCTCATCCACGACTTCTGGACCACGCTCTACCAGGCGATCGACGACTGACACCGAGCCCGCGCCCGGTCCTGGCCCCGCCAGGGCCGGGAGCCACGGACGGCCCGCGGGGCTACCAGTCCTGGGAGAGGCCGGACATACGACGGAGATACTCGTCCTCGTCGATCTCACCGGCCGCGTAGCGGCGCTTGAGGATCTCGCGGGGATTGTCCGCGACGGACGCGCGAGCCTCGGCAGCCCGTGCCGCGGACGCGCGGACCAGCATGGTCACGCCGAGAACCACCACCGCGATCACGGCGATGACGAAGAGCAACACCAGGATGCGGGACATCGTCGGCCTCCCATGCCTCCCCCATCGGATCCGTCGGGGGAACACCGAGTTTACCCGGCGGGGGAACCCTCCCTTTTTCATTGACCGGGTGATTCATCCGCCTTGAACCCGCAAAGGAACACCGGCTCAACCGGTACCGACGTCAACCGGTGAGGAAACCAGCCAACTCAACCAACAGAAGAAGCCACCGGCTCAACCGGCTGAGAGGACACCAGCCGGTTCGACCAACGGCAGAAGTCAGCGGCTCACCCCACGGAGGGAACACCGCCCGAGAAATCCGGAGCCTCGCGCGAAGTCCCGCCGGGTGGCAGCGACGGCAGCCCCCCGGGAGCCCCGCCCTCCAGCAGCCGGAGCAGGGCGCCGGTGTCGACGTTCCGCTCGATCAGGTCGCCGAGCGCGTCCAGCCTCTCCTCCCTCAGGGCGGCGAACGACACGTCCGGCGCCGGGGTGAAGTCACGGCCGGAGACGGCGGCCACGTCGGCGAGGAAGGCCCGGCGGAAACCGTCGTTCTCCAGGGCGCCGTGCCAGGTGGTACCCCACACCGAGCCGTCACGGCAGCCGTCCAGGAAGGGCTCGCCGCCGTCGGCCGTCACCACGCCGTGGTGGATCTCGTACGCGGAGACCCGGCAGCCGTACGCGGCGCCGACCGGGCGGCCCAGCGTCTTGTCCTCGGCGAACTCCACCGACGCGGGCAGCAGCCCCAGCCCCTCGACCAGGCCCGCCCCCGACTCGACGTCGTCGCGGATGGTCCTGGCGAGCATCTGGTAACCGCCGCAGATGCCCAGCACCGCCCGTCCCGGCAGGGCGGCGGCCAGGCCGGTGGCGCGGAGCCACGCCAGGTCGGAGACCGTGGCCCGGGAGCCGGGCAGCACCACCAGGTCGGCGTCGTCCAGCTCGCCGGGGGAGGTCACGAAGCGGACCGCCACCCCGGGCTCGGAGGCCAGCGCGTCCACGTCCGTGAAGTTGGAGATCCTCGGCAGCCGTACCACCGCCACCCGCAGGGTCTGCCTGCCGTACGGGGCGCGTGACCCGATCGCGGGCCGGTTGTCCAGGGCCAGGGAGTCCTCGACGTCCAGCCAGAGGCCGTCCAGCCAGGGCAGCACCCCGTACACCTCGCGGCCGGTCAACTCCCTGATCATGTCCAGCCCCGGTTCGAGGATCTCGGGTGCCCCCCGGAACTTGTTGATCACGAACCCGGCGATCAGCGCCTGGTCGGCGGGCTCCAGCAGCGCCACCGTCCCGTACAGCGCGGCGAAGACCCCGCCCCTGTCGATGTCGCCGACCACGATGACCGGCAGGTTCGCGGCACGGGCCAGGCCCATGTTGGCGATGTCGCCCCGGCGCAGGTTGATCTCCGCCGGGCTGCCCGCCCCCTCGCAGACCACCACGTCGTACGCGCCCCGCAACCGCTCCAGCGCGTCCACCGCGACCTGGCGGAGCCGCTCCTTGACGTCCCAGTACTCCATCGCGTCGACCTCGGCCATCGGCCTGCCCATCACCACGACCTGGCTGCGCCGGTCACTGCCCGGCTTGAGCAGGATCGGGTTCATGTCCGCGCTGGGCTCCAGCCCGCACGCGGCGGCCTGCATCGCCTGGGCCCGGCCGATCTCGGCGCCGTCCGCGGTGACGAAGGAGTTGAGCGACATGTTCTGTGCCTTGTACGGCGCGACCTTCACCCCCTGCCTGGCCAGCCAGCGGCAGATCCCGGCGGTGACGACGCTCTTGCCCGCGTCCGAGGTCGTCCCCGCGACCAGCAGCGCCCCCTTCACACCGTCACCCCGCCCCGGCTCGCTCCGGCCCGGTTCACTTCGGTCCGGTTCACTTCGGTCCGACTCGCTCCGGCCGAGTTCACCTCGGCCCGGTTCACCCTGGCCGGGCTCACTCCGGCCCGGGGAAGGGCGAACCCGGCACAACACGCAACATCAGGACAGACCTGAACCACAGCCGGTTCTCCGGGGGAATCAACCATCATGCCGACCAGCATGCCGCACCGCCCACCCGGCCTCCCGGAGTGTCCCCGGCCGCCGACAGGCCGGACGCGCCCCCACCGTCCGCTGTCTCCGCACTCACAAGTGCTCGCCATGGGCGCGTTCGTGTCATCGCCTCAAAGTGCCGGACGGATCACCCATACGCGCACGACCCCGGCTCCAGGGACACGTCCCGACCCGTTCGACAAGCAGAACCGACCCCGCCACATAGCCGGACGATCACCGTCCATAGAGTGCCGGACGGATCGCCCATACGCACACGACCCCGGCTCCAGGGACACGTCCCGACCCGTTCGACGAGCAGAACCGACCCCGACACATGGCTGGGCGATCACCGTCCGTGCCGCTGCGGTGGGAGGCCCCGTACGTCCGAGAGCACCGAGCGGTACGCCCCTACCGGCGCCGCAGGACGGCCAGGACCGCCAGGGCGGCGGCCCCGAGACCCACCGCCCGTGCCAGCCGTACGGACCGGCGGATGTCCGCGACCGAGGGCTGGGGGCCGTCGCCCATCTCCGGCCGGTGCTCCACCCGGGTGCCGTACACGTTGACCCCGCCCAGGGTGAGGTCCAGCGCCCCCGCGAAGGCGGCCTCGCAGCGGCCCGCGTTGGGGCTGGGGTGGCGGTGACCGTCCCTGCGCAGCACCGCCGCCGCCCGCCGCGTCGAACCTCCCACCAGGGGGGCGCCGAGCGCGGCGAGCAGCCCGGTGATCCGGGCGGGCACGAAGTTGGCGACGTCGTCGAGGCGGGCCGCGGCCCACCCGAAGCGCTCGTAGCGCGCGTTCCGGTGGCCCACCATCGCGTCCAGCGTGTTGACGGCCCGGTACGCGAGCAGGCCGGGCACCCCGGCCACCGCCCCCCAGAACAGTGGCGCCACCACCGCGTCCGAGGTGTTCTCCGCGATCGACTCGACGGTGGCCCTGGCGAGCCCGGACTCCCCGAGCCCGGACGGGTCGCGCCCGCACAGGTGCGACAGCCTCCCCCGCGCCCCCACGAGATCGCCGTCCTCCAGGAACCCGGCCATGGCCACGCCCTCGCGGCCCAGCGTCGTACCGCCGACGACCGCCCACGTCGCCACCGCGCTCAGCGCGCCCCGTACCACCGGATTGCGCGACCGGGTCGCGAGGTGGCCGAGCAGCGCCACCGGCACGACGCACAGGGCCACGTGGAGAACGCCCCGGGCCCGGTCGTCGCCGTACACCCGCCTCTCCACCCCGGCGGCGGCGGTGCCGAACAGCGCGACCGGGTGCCCGCGCCGGGGATCGGCGAGCACGGCGTCGATCGCGACCCCGGCGAGCATCCCCACCCCCTCGGCCACCCCCGGCCTCCTCCTGGTCTTCGACCGCCTAAACGAGATGCTCATGGAGCTCATCCTGGTGGGTCTCCAGCCACACGCGTGCCCGCCGGATGCGCTCCCCCGCCCCACCGGCCCACATCCGGGCCCACCCCCCGCCCTCGCCCTGCGCCTCGGCCTTGACCCGCATCGCGTGGTACGAGCGGTCGAAGCGGAGCCGGGCGAGATCCAGCAGGCGACGGCGGTCACGGGGTGCCAGGCCGTACGCGTCGCAGAACAGCCGGAGCCGGGGACCGACGTCGAGGCGGCGCTGGAGCGGCTCCAGATCGAGGGGATCGGCGATCGGCGCCCAGTGCCGCAGCGTGGTCACCACGTCGAACAGCCGGGTCGTCGGCCGGGCCATGTCGAAGTCGATCAGCGCGGCGGGGAGCCCGTCACGGAAGATCACGTTGTCGAGGTTGACGTCGCAGTGCCCGATCAGCCGAGGTGCCGCGTCGTCGTTGGACCCGGCCTCCCAGACGGCCCCCCTCGGCGGGACGAACCCCTCGGCCGCGTCGTGGAACCCACGCAGCAGCCGCGCCAGCGCGGCCAGGGACTCCCCGGTGAGCGCGTACGAGGGTAGCGGCCTGGCCGCGGACTCCCCCTCGACGTAGCTCAGGATCTCCCTGCCCCGCTCGTCCACCCCCAGCGCCCGGGGAGCGCCCTCGAACCCGGAGCGCTCCAGGTGACACAGGAGCGCGTGCACCGACCCCGTGGAAGCCCTGCTGGGCCGCCGGACGGTGTCCCCGACCCGTACCACCCCATCGGTGACATCACCGCCCAGAAGGGGAATCTCCTCTTGGACCGTGGCGACGAACATGGCATACGAGCCTAGACCGCCCCGCTCACCCAGGAGAACGATTCAGACAGACCGCTCCCCGCGGAAGGCCAGTTTGGAAGGTTCGTCGGGAAGGCCCGCTCGGAAGGGCCCCCCGGAAGCCTCGCTCGGAAGATTCGTCGAGAAGGCCCGCATGGAGGGTTCGTTTGGAAGGTTCATTTGGGAAGGTCCGCCCGTAAGCCCTCCCCGGCTCACCAGACGGCTCCACCCCTCCGAACCCCCGGCACCCGCCCCCGCCGCGCCCGGCGGAAGAACGACCAGGTCAACCGAACGGAGGAATCCCCCACCTCCACAGCCCCGCCATCCCGAAGGCCCACCCCCCACCCGGACCGGAGCGGGTGAGCGTTCACACCCCCCTGAGGACGGGAGATCCACAGAGTGATCCTCACGACACCGGCCCAAAACCGATACGTGGGCACTCCCCGGATCATGCACAATTGAGCGGGAGCACCCTTAGCTCAGCTGGATAGAGCATCGGACTTCTAATCCGACGGTCGCAGGTTCGAATCCTGCAGGGTGCGCAACCAAGACCAGGTCATCCACGCGCTGACCTGGTCTTTTGCTTGTCCGGGGTCCGCCCCCCTCATGCAGCCACAGGCGGCCGAAAGCAGCCGTATGCCACCGCTCGCGGAACATACGCGGAATGCCCGAGGCCCCGTTTTCCCAGGTGAGCCCGAGGACCCCGGAGCCCCGAGGGGCGATCCCGGGGCCGGAACGACGAAGGCCCCCAAAGTGTCCCGGGGTCCTTCATGGAGGCGGTATGGGTAGGTGCCCTGTCGCCTGGCGCGCAGTTAGGGTCACCATGTGGATGAAGCCATGGTGAGTGCGGAAAGGTGGCGTGGACGGGTCCGGGCACGAGGTTCCATCGAGCAGGATCGTGAAGCGCTGGCCCGGCTGATCGAGTACGACCACGATCCGTTCGAGACCGAGTTGTATGAAAGCTCTTCTGATCCGCAGAGCCGGTTGGTCGACAGAGCCGAGAGGTCGTATGCCGGTCAGTACGACCGTCGCCTACGCCGGCTGCGAGAGCGTGCCAGACACGCCGAGGTTGATGTTGATGAATAGGCGTTACGGGATATGTGCGGGATGATCTTCGACGGTTGAGGTACAGAAAGGTGCTGCCGCCCTGGTGAGAGGCCCTGTCTCCGCTGGGAACATGGCCCTCTTGAAAACCGCTACGCCCTGGGAGGGTGCTCGGTTCCGGGATGATCGCCAGTACGTGAGCGCGAGACCGTATGTGGCTGGGATGGACGGAGGGGCGAAGGCTTGCGCAGATGCGCTGGCCCCGGAAATCCTGCGGTCATGCTCACTGTGCGACAGCTTCTCGACCACCTCGAAGGTCTCCCCGACGACACTCCCGTGGTGATCGACGTTCGCCCCGGCGATGAGTACATACGGGTCGAAGACATCGACATCACCACGGAGGAGGACGCAGCAGGAGACCGCACATCCACGGGCGTCAAGCTCGCGACACGCAGAGTTCAGCGAGACGCACTCCGGCAAGAGCTTGGCGAACTACGCTCGGCGCTCTGCTACACCCTCGGGAAATTTCACAGAGAGCCAAGCGGTCCGCAAGGATTGACGATCATCTCCGTACTCACCGACAAGGAGATCTTCAGCGAGATCCGACGACTCCGCACGATCGCCGAACCTGTCGAGCAGTAAAGCTCAGGGCCATGACCACCGTGCCAGTGATCTCGGCGACAGAGAATTCGCCGTGACTACTCGTGACCAGCCTGAATTCCAGTTCGGTGCCCCTACGCGCCATGGTTCATGTACTCCCCAACCTGGCAGCCCGATCATGGCCGCCCCCTGTTGCGCGATCATTGAGTGATGAGAGCACGAGTGGATGCCTTCCGATGGCCGGACCTCGAATTCGGGCGGAGCATCGAGGACCCTGCCCATGCCTGCGAGCTGCTGGAGATGTACGTCGGCGCGCAGGGAGAGCCGGGCGAGGAACGGTTCCAGCTCACCGTCTGCACCCCATCGGCCCTCGCCGATCAGCTGCGACGTCACCCTTTTCTCATCGGCCGCCACCGGCTCTTCGTGCCCGAGCTGCGTCCCGACGAGGTGACCAGGTGGCTGAGCGACCGGATTGCGGTGCTGGAGGCTCCGACGTGGGGCGAACTCGCCGAGAAGATCGGCCGGATCGGAGAGTGGGAGTTTGAGGACTACGACGGTTGAAGCCCCCGAGTGGGTTGCAGTTCACCGCCGCACTATGCCGTTCCAGGCGGACCGTCCGGACGTATTGGTCCAGGTGGAACCGATCGGGACGGCCGAGATCCGAGCTGCTAACGCGGTTGGGGTTTACGGCACCTGTCTGATCGCGCGGCACATCAAGCAAGATCCGGAAAATATGCGGAACACGGATACCGCACACGAGAACATCAGATGCCTTAACCGCAGGTCAGCCTGTCGTCCGGCGTACGAACAACGCTCCACTTCTAATCCGACGGTCGCAGGTTCGAATCCTGCGGGGTGCGCAACCAAGACCAGGCCATCCACGAGCTGACCTGGTCTTTCGCTTGCCAGGGGCATACACCCATCAGGCAGCCGCAGGTGACCGAAAGCAGCCGTCCGCCACGGTCGCAGACCGTACGCCGAATGCCCCGGGTCCTGTTCGCCCAGTTGAGACCAGGAGTCCCGGAGGTTCACGCAACGATGCCGAGTCCCTCGACGCAGGTCACGGGTAGCCTGCGATGCCGAGTCGTGGCACCATGCGGATCATGACAACCCGAAAGGCCGATGCCGCGTAGACGGCCGAGAGTCCTCCGCGCATACCTACGGATGAACCGCCGGAAATACCGCCCCGCTCCCCAGATTCCCGGTGTATCCAGCCGAACCCGCGCGGCCATCGCACATATCGAGTTCCAGCACAGCTGGCTGGGACCCGGATCCGTTGCCGCAGCCCTCACCGAATACCGGTGGTTCCTCCGCCAGCCAGGCCGCTACCTCTACCTGCCCGAACCGGCCTGCCCCTGCTGCGACCCCACAGAAGCCCGAGACATCCTGGAATACGCCCTGAGACGCCTCAGACGCTCGGCCAAGGCGGAGCTCTCACAACTCGTGGCGAGAATGGACGAGGAGTTCTACCGCCGAACACTCCCCGACCCCCAGCCACACCGACAACCCGGCGCCTTCGGCGGATGGTGGTACCACCGCATTTACGAACGATGACCGGCCTCCGCTCGCGAAACTCAACAAAACGATCGACCACCCAGCGAGCGGCCGTCACCGGATCACCCGTGGGACAGCAGGCATAGCGTCGAAGACGAGCCCGCCCCGCCTCCTATCAGGCCCCCGGCGAAACATCTGGCCGTCGGTCCACATGACCAACCCGCACCAGACCGGCACCAACGTCGGCCCGTACCCGTCGTGAGCATCCGAGGCAACATTCAACGCGTAGCCCGCACCTGGTTCTCCGCTCGATGTGGGCCCGCTGAGCATGGTGGATATGGAGAGAAACCATGCAGACGGCGTTAAATTACCTGTCCAGGTGTAGCTTGGCCGCTCGTAGCCGCAGAAGACTTCACGCCGTGTCGACTGCATCCAGCGAGAAGAAGCCACCGAGTCGGCCAGTGCTCAAAGTGGTGTCACTCGCGTGGCTCGTGCTGGTGGCGCTGGAGTACTTCTGGATTCCGATGTTCAGGGTGTCCGAGCTGTTCGCCTGGCTTGCGATCACAGCGGTCTGGTTGTGGGTGATCACCCGGTCGACCGCGGCGGTGATGACCTATCTGTCCCTCAGGGACTACGGCCGCTGTGTCGCCACGCTGTTGCTTGCCCTCGGTGCCGGAGCGGTGATCAGAACCGCTGACTGGGAAGCCCTGTATGCGGAGGGCCTGGTCTGGGCGCACCGGGACGCGTTCGCCGAACTCGCCGCCGATCACGAACACCACCGGACGCTCACCGTGCCCGACTGGATGGGGTATCTGTCGATAGACGGCCAGATACGGCCACAACGCGACGTTCTCTATCTGCCGGTGTTCGAGGATTGGCGGGCGGAGAGCGGCAGGGGCATCGCCTATATACCGGGTTCCGATGGCCGAGGCGCGACAGTCCAAACGGCAAGCGGTGACCTCGGCAACGCCATATACGATCTTGGAGACGGTTGGTGGTGGGTGGAGTAGGCGTCGGATTGATCTTCTGGTCCATAGGTTGGGTGATCCGCCGAGTTCCAAGACACCGTCGCCGCGCCAGTGCTCTGACGCGTTGCCGTACGGCTCACCATGCGGGTGCGGGGGCGGGCTTCCCAAGCGGATCACCACGAGGAGTATGGGCGGCTCACGCGAGCACCGGAAGTCCATTTCCAGGAGCCATCTTGGGAGGCATCGAGCCGTACGATCCCAGACTGAGCTGGACTGATATGAATGGGCGTTCCTTGCACGATCTGCGCGGTGAACTGCTCTGAACGCCTTTGATGATCGTTCGGGAATCTACGGATTAGAAGGCGGGGCCGCACGCTCGATCCAGGAGCGCAGCCGCTGGAGGACCTCGCGCAGGTAGGTGTCATCGGCGAGGCCGGGAGGTGCCCATGCTTCCGTCCTGAGTTCGCTCTCGGTGTCGAGTTCGGCCCAGAACTCCTCGAACGAGTCCCTGATGCTCAGCTCGCGCGGATCGGCGGCTTCGAACAGGCCGCGCAGGTCTTCGGCCAGCTTGGGCAAGGAGATTTCACCCGAGTCGTGCAGGTCAAGCAGAGCGGCCATTTGACTAATGAGCGCGCGTTGATAGTCCTCCACAGCGTCACCTTACGGTCGCAGGCTCGAATCCTGTGGGGTGTGCCAGTAATCAAGGCTTGACCTGTGTGTCCTGGCCTTACTGATCGCTGCGTTCAGTGAGTCCCGGGGCAGGTTCGTGAGGAGCCCGGGATGTACGATCAGCGGTTATCAAGGAAGAGCCCGTGGTCCACGTCGGCCTGGTCGTCATTTACACCGATCGGCTCGATGCCTGCCGCGCTTTCTACGCAGGTCTCGGTCTCACCTTCGCTGAGGAGCGGCACGGCGCCGGGCCCAGCCACTACGCCGCCGCTCTCGGCGACCTCGTGTTCGAGCTCTACCCCGCCAGCAGCCGCCGCCCCGCCACCGGAAGTCTGCGTCTCGGCTTCACCGTGCCGGTCGGCTCCGCCGCCCAGGCTCTCGCGCCCGGTCGGCACATCCTCACCGACCCCGATGGACGCACCGTCGAGCTGAACGTCACCCAGGAGCGTGCCCGCGCAGGCCGTGGAGACGACTTCGTGTCAGCGGCGTTGCCGTGTGCAGAGGCGGACGAACAAACCCATCGTGGCGAGGAGCAGGAGGACGAGCGCGATGTCCAGGAAGTTCACCATGCGCGCCCCTCTGCCCCGCTGTGGCGCGAATAGCCCTGCCTGGTCCGATCCGGTTCAGGCGCGTGTCTCCTTCACGCGTCACCGTGCGCCCTCAGGTCACGATCGTTCCGCCGAAGGTGCGCCGCGCCTCGGACGACGCCGCGCCGTCGCAGCAAACCACTGCCCTCGTATCGCCGAAGACGGTCAGTGGAGCGAATCCGAGATCACGAGATGAGTCCGTGAACTTCCTGACCTCGGCGAATCGGTCTTTCGCGTTCTTGAACGCCGTGAAGGTCACGCCTCTGCCGTCGGAGATGTCACACAGGCCATGCTCGGCCCCACGACTTTCGGACGGTACGTACTCAGCCGGAGGTAGGTGGCCGGTCGGGCGTTTGAGGGGGGAATGGGCGCGAAAGGTAAGCGGTTCTGCACGAGCTGGTGTTACATCGGTCGTCTTCTTTCTCCGCTAAGTCGCTCACCAGTCAATTGCAAGTCGAACCACTGATCATGGGCGTCTGAATACCTACTTCTTCGGAGGTCACATGACCGCGACAGCCCGATTCGGGAATCGCCTCGTTCTGGCAGCCTTGGCAGGACTCGTTCTGCTCGGGGCCGGATTCGCCAGCACGAATGCCGACGACGGCGACGTGCTCGCCGGGTCCGGGTTACCCGTCAGGATCACGCTCACCAACACCGCGGAGACACCCGACGCGGCAAGGTCGTAGAACGGCGACGCCCCGCCGCCCCGGAGGGCAGCGGGGCTGTTCGCCCGTGACTGCTTCTGGCCGCACGGTTCGTGTGGCGCTTCCGGACACTGGCGAGCGTTTCGGTATCGACACGTCCCATGTCGGGGCCTTCCCGCAGACCCGGCACAGCGTCTTCTCCATGCGCCGCCACTGGCACGCAGGGCCATCGCCTCGGGCGAACGGCGGCTTCGCTGCCAGGGGTTGACCGCCGTGTCGCACATGGTCCGTCGTACCGGTGAGATCGACGACGTGACGCTGGAGATCCTCCGGCCGCTTCTGCGCGACCCGGACCCTGTGGTTCGCGAGCACGCGGACAGCATCGTCGCCGACGTGTGGATCTTCGTCCCGCATCCCCGTCTACCGGCCTGGTTGAGCAGGCGGCAGAGGCTGCAGAGCGTCAAATGGTGGTTCGTGATGAGGTGGACCGGCATCGGCCTGTACTTCCGCCGACCCTGAACGGAGACCGCCTGCTGTCGATCTCGGGAGAAGCGCTTCTCGAAATCCGGAGGCAGGTGCGGATCGGCCTTCCCTCTCCGATGTGCCCCCCTTCTCCGAGCCCTCTCCGGTGTGTTCCGCACCGCCGTACGTCCTATGTGTTCCGCGCCGCCGGACGGTTCGTTCTCGCTCGGGCGGTGAACGTGTCGCGTGGGTGTCGTTCCCGGTCGTGGCCGCGCCGCGCATTCGCCATACCGGCCAAGGCTCCGCCCATGACCTCCCGTCACTCCGGTCTCGCATGTCAGAACCGTCCGGCACACTTACTGGCATGACAGCCGCCCCCCATGTTTCGGTAGCACCGACTCTTGCCGCGAGGCGTCATCGTTTCGCGGCCTCCCTTATCGACAGCCTGATCTGCCTCGTAGTGGTCTCACCGGTTTACGCGCTGGTCGACGAGGTCGAGGTGTCCGAGGAATCGGTCATCGTCGGTTATCTCAACCCCTACGCGGGGAATCCCAACTGGCCGGTCGAAGTCGCGATCACCCTCTTCTTCACCGCGTACTTCTGGATACAGCACGCGCTGTGGGGCCAGACGCCCGGTAAGCGGCTCTGCCGCCTGAAGGTGGTGTCCAGCGCGACCGGGGAGCCACCGAGCCTCCGTCATGCGGGAATCCGCGCTCTCGCCCACCCCGCCATGATGTCGGTGCCGTATATCGGGTTGCTGCTCAACCTGGTCGACATGTTGTGGATATTCGGCGATTCGAAACGCCGATGCCTTCATGACGTGATTGCCAGAACCGTCGTGATCGACCTTGGCGGCCCCAACAGGAATCGCCGGGGAGGGTCAGGCTTCCTGTTCGGCCTGGGCATCATCGTCGCCCTCTTCGCCGCCTTCGTGCTCGTCTCCCTGCTGGTGGCCCTGTAGCGACCGGTTCCGGGGACGGCACGGGCCGCCCGGTCCACGGTACGACGTTGGGATCCCCCTCTCACGCCGTGGAAAGGCAGTGGAAAGACAACAGGTTCGGTCTGGAATCGGACAAGCCGGCGTGCTGAGGGAGTTCTCCCACTCCCGTGGTCAGGAAGGCTCTGATCGTGACCGGCACCGGGGGGCGGGTGCTCGACGGCCGTGGAGGCCGGGGCACGGGCTCCACGGCCGGCACGGGCGTGTGACCGTCTCAGCCAGGTTCTCCGGAAAGGCCCGCCATGCGGAAGCGACGTACCCCGGTGGTCGACCTGCCCGTTCTCAGGGGGCGCCTGGGCGCGGTGGGGGTGTGGCTCTCGTTCCTGGGCGGGGAGTCCGCCGCCACGAGCCGCAGGGTCGCGGCGGTCATCGAGGACCTCGGTTACGGAGCCCTCTGGATCGCCGAGGTGCCCGGCGGCAAGGAGTCCCTGGTCAACTCCGCGATCCTGCTCTCCGGCACCCAGCGGCTCGTCGTCGCCACCGGTATCGCCAACATCTACGGGCGGGACGCGGCCGCCGCGGTCGCCGGGGCGAACGCCCTGGCCGAGATGTCGTCGGGTCGCTTCGTCCTCGGCCTCGGCGTGAGCCACGCCCCGCTGGTCGCCATGCGCGGACATGACTACGGGCGGCCCACGGAGACCATGAGCGCGTACCTGGACGCCATGGACCATGCGCCCTACGACGCGCCCCTGCCCGAGCCGCCGGCCCGGGTGCTCGCCGCGTTGCGGACGAAGATGCTGCGACTGGCCGCCGAGCGCTCTCAGGGCGCGCACACCTACTTCGTCACCCCCGAGCACACCGCGATGGCCCGGGAGGTCATCGGCCCAGATCCGTTGCTCGTTCCCGAGCAGGCGGTGGTCCTGGAGACCGACGCCGACCGGGCCCGGACGATCGCCCGGGACTACATGGGGTTCTATTTGACGCTGCCGAACTACCTGAATCACCTGCGTACGCTCGGCTGGAGCGACGCCGATCTCGCCGATGGCGGCAGTGACGCCCTCGTCGACGCGATCGTCTGCTGGGGTGACCCGGAAACGATCTCCGAGCGGGTCCGCGCCCACCACGAGGCCGGAGCCGACCACGTGTGTGTCCAGCCTCTGGCCGACGACGTGGAGGGGTGTCTGGACAGCCTCCGGTCGCTCGCCCCGGTTCTCATCCGCTGACGGGCGATCATCCGCTGACGAGCGACGGGCGGGCCGGTCCGGGGGCGCCGCGGAGTTCATGGGCGACGGCGTGAGGCTCATCCGTCGTCGGGCTTCCGCACGCGCGGTCACGTCCGGGGAAACGGCCGGGATGTCAGGATGTACGGTGCTGTGGAGGAGGGCGGACGCCAGATGGCAGACGAGCGGATCACCACAATCGGCAGATGCTACGTATGCAAGCGCACCTTCGGTTTCATCCCCGCGAGCGTCACGACGGTCACGATCGACCCCGAGACCGGTCTTCCCCCCGGCATGACGGTGCTGGCCACCTTCCGTGAGCCGACGCCGGAGGCGACGGCCAGATCGGGTGAGGAACCCATCTGCCCCGACTGCGTGGACAGGGCGAAGCGGTTCCTGGAGTCCTCGCGGCAGCCCCCTCCTCCGTTCGAGACGTGGCGGAGCGACCCCGATCACGACTGACCCCCCGGCCCCGAACGGGTGAGCGCCCGGACTCGAAGCACCCGGACCCGAAGCGCCCGGATTCGAAGCATCCGGCCCCGAAGTGCCCGGTCCTGCTCCGACGAGACACGGCGAGACACGGAGCCGTCCCGCGAAAAGCGCCCGCCCGCCTCGGCGTCCGGCCGAATGACGATCCCGGCCATCGGAGTCACAGAAGGCGATATAAGGGGACCTAAGGCGCGTCCGGCGCCCGTACGAACGTGACCGCTGACAGGAGAATCCGGAGATGGCCGGAACGGCGACCCGCTATCTGTACCTCACCCGGCACGGCGAGGCCTCACCGGTCGAGGGCGAGCTGACGGAGAACGGCCGCCGGCAGGCCGTGCTGCTCGGCAGGCGGCTCCGGGGCGTTCCTCTCTCGGCGATCCACCACGGCCCGCTGCCCCGGGCCGTCCAGACCGCGCGGCTGATCGGCGAGCAGTTGGACGGCGTTCCCCTGCGCGTCTCGGAGGTCGCCGGAGACTACGTCCCCCACACCCCGGAAAGGGAGGAACTGCCGCCCGAGTCGGCCGACCACTTCCTCCGTTTCCTCGGCCTGTTCCCGGCCGGGGAGCGCGAGCGCGGCGAGGCGCTGGCCCGCGAGGCCCTGGACCGGCTGACGGGTCCGGTGGAGGGCGGCGAGGACCGCCACGAGCTGGTCGTCACCCACAACTTCCTGGTCGGCTGGCTCGTACGGGCCGCGCAGGACGCCCCGCGGTGGCGGTGGCTGGGGCTCAACCACTGCAACGCGGCGCTGACGGTCATCCGGTACGCGCCCGGCCGTCCCGCCGACCTCCTCTTCTTCAACGACATGAGCCACCTGCCCGCCGAACTGCGCTGGACCGGTTTCCCCGCCGAGCCTCGCGTGTGAGACGCGTTCCTGGGCGTACCGGGACTTCGGCGGCGGCTCCGGGGCAGAGGTGGAGTATGAGATCAGTTCGCGGCGCGTTCCGCCCTGTGTCCCGGTACCGGCGGGGCACCCTCGCCCTCGTCGTCAGCGGCATCTACGTTCTGCTCGTCATCGCCGGGCTCGTCGTCGTCGCGGTCGGCATGCAGCGGCCGGAGGAGCAGGGCCTGTCGGCGGTCATGTTGATCCTGGTGACCCTGCCGCTCTCGTGGCTGGTGATGATGATTCCCACGGAGGCCCTCCCCGACGGCACGCACCTGCTGCTGCTCGTTGTCGCCGGGCTGGTCCAGGCCGCACTCCTGTGGTTCCTGCTGCGCGGGCCGCGTGAGGACGCGTCCCCCGCGAAGGGGAGATGACGTGCGCCGGCCGGGAAAGCTCCGGGCCGGCGCGTCACCTTCGCGGATCAGTTCAGGTCAGGGGTAGCTGACGACGTTGCTCGTCCCGTACGAACCGACGACGGGGGTGCCCACGTCGTTGATCGTCCGTTCGATGCCGCCGCTGCCGTCGAGGAAGACCGTGACCATGTTGTGGAACCTGGCCCCCGGCGTCCTCGGGACCTCGATGCCGCGGTCCGCGCGGATGTCCACTCCCTGGTTGAAGTAGGAGTAGACGCCCATGCCCCACGCCTCGTGGTTCCGCACCCCGCGGTCGACCTTGTACGACGCCCAGCCCTTGCCGGTCGGGCTGTTCCAGGCGGCCTGGCTCGGCGGGTCGTAGGGGATCTCGCTCTGGTAGAAGATCGTCCGGCCCCTCTCGCCGTTCCAGATCGTCTGGTACTTCTGGTAGTGCTCGACGAACAGGCCGTACGCCGTCACGTCGTCGCCGTTGACCACGACGCCCGTGTCGGCCGTGTTCTGCGTCCAGCCGATCCCGTTGCCGTGGTCACCGCGCCACGCCCAGATGTTGTCGATGAGCGTGTCGTCGCTGTTGACCACGAGGCTCGTCTTCGCCTTGCCCACCCAGGGGCCGCCGATGCGGAAGAAGACGTCCTGCAGCGAGATCGGGTTCCTGGAGTGGTCCCGGTGGCTGTGGCGGTCGCCGACCTCGACGAGCGTCTCGGACTCGCGCCGTCCGGCGTCGACGAGCACGCCCGCGATCCGGACGCCGTCGACGTCCTCGATCCGCAGTGCCGCGTCACCGGTGCCGGGGGCCAGGCTCGGCATGCCCAGGCCGAGCACGACCGTGTTCCTGTGCTTGACGCGCAGCGCCCGGTCGAGGTGGTAGACGCCCGGGGTGAGCAGGAGGTGCTTGCCGCGCGACAGCTGGTCGTTGATCCTGGACGCGCTGTCGGTCGGCTTCGCGATGAAGAAGTCGCGGATCGGCAGCGACGACCCCTGCTGCCGCTGACCGTCGGACCAGGTCGTGCCCGAGGTGTCGCGGCGCAGGGCCGGGACGAAGACCCGGTAGGCGCCCGCGTCGTCGACGTACAGGAAGGGCTTCTCCCGCGTCACGGGGCTGGTGGGCAGCGTCGTGTAGGGCGGGTTCGGGAAGCCCTGCGGGGGAGCGCCCACCACGCCGGAGAACACCTGGTTCCAGACACCGTTGGTCCAGGCGTCGCCGAGCACGCTGTCGCGCGTCAGCCACTGCTGCTGCGAGCCGTTGATCGTGACCCCGTCGACCTTCGAGTCGGCGATGTACCCGCCGCTGGAGAACCCGGCGTTGCCCGGCTCCAGCCAGAGGGTGCCGCGGATGTGGACCCGTCGCATCGGGGACGCCTGCGACACCGCCCACTGGTTGGACCAGTCGGTCGGCGTCACGGACAGGTTCTCGGCGGAGCGCCAGAAGTTGGTGAGCGAGGAGATGCCCGCCTCGGAGTCCGGGTCGGCCTGGCCGATGACCCGTACCGCGCCGTTGATGTCGACGTCGTCGGGTGACTCGCCGAGCCCGGCGACGGTGGTGTAGTAGCCGAGCTTCGCGTTGACGTCGTAGCGGCCGGGCTTGAACAGTACGGCGTACCGGTTCGTGCCCATCTCGTTCTCTTCCTGCTGCGCGAAGAGCTCGTCGAACTTGGCCTGGATCTGGGCGGCGGGTGTCGACGGGTCGTACACGAAGACGTTGGGCCCGAAGTCCGGCGCCCCGCCCGGATGCGCGGCGGCCGGGTTCGCCACGGACACCAGGCTCGTGGCGGTGAGCGCCGCCACCGAGGTGGCCAGCGCGAGGAGACGGGTTAAGGAGATGCCTCTACGTGCGCGCGGGGTCGCACGCACATCCTGGTCACGAGCTGTTCTCATCGACCTGCCTATCGAGAACGGGCGGCGTGACGCCACCGGGATGTCGAGAGAGCGCTCTCTCGGCGCCGCCGGACTTACGTCAAGCCTTAAACGAAGGGGTTGACGTATTTCTATACGGTTAATCACGCTCGCGCTACGGCAGCGCGGCACCTTTGTCGGCCCGTTCCGAACTCCGGCCGGCACGGGGTCCACGTCCGCGGAACGGGCAGCGGACTGCCTGGCCGTGAGACCCCTCCGCCTTCTTGAGCCCCCGATCCGCCAGCCGTCTCGGCACGCGCTCACCCACGGGTGATGGACAGGCGCATGCTCCGGTAGTCGAACGTGATGGCGTACGGCTTGAAGAACTCGTGGCTGAAGTTGGCGATCAGGGTGATGCCGCCCGCCTGCTCGGTGATCCGCACCGTGGTGTCGAGGGCGACGCCGATGCCGCCGGTGTCGGCTCTACCGGCCAGACGCGGCGGGCGAGGACGGCCAGCCCACGAGCGCGTTTCCAGCGCCGTCCCCGGGTCCCCGAGGCCAGGCATCGAGAGGTCCGATTACCGCCAGCGCGGGATTGACCGTGTCGGCGACACTGAAATCATGATCACGAAAGGTTCGACGGAGAAGCAGGCCGGTGGATCGCGCGCGGACGGGCGATCTCAGGATGACGCCTGGGCGGTGATGGAGAGGTTTTACGCGGCCGAGGCCGCGTATGTGGCCGCGGGCGGGTTCGGCAGGGCCGACTATGACGAGGTCGCCGCCTACCTGGACCCCGAAGTCGTACTGCACCAGGCTCCCGGATTGCCGTTCACCGGAACGGGGACATGGCGGGGCCGGGACGGCATGGAGCGGTTCCTGGCCGCGTTCAGCGAGGTGTGGGAGTCGATGGAGTTCTTGGAACAGGAGCACTGGGGCGCCGGTGACACCGTCGTCGTGCGGAACCGGGTGCGCTTCCGTGCCCGTGCCACCGGCCGGGAGGTCGACACCCTGATCATGCAACTGATCAGGGTCAGGAACGGGCGCATGCTCGAATGCCGCCCGTTCTACTGGGACCCCTCCGCCATCGCCGACGCCTGCGCCTACCGGCCACACGGTGACGGTGTCGGCTCTGCTGCCTGAGCCGTGCCGCGGGAGACGACAGGCCCGGCCCCCGGGTCCCGTCTCCCGAATCGGCTCCGGGGCGTGTCCCCCGGCCGGACTCTCCGGGACGGGATATCGCGGACGGCGCTCGGCCGCTGTGAGGCCGGAGGTCAGCGGCGTGGTCCGGCCCGCCACCGCCTCGACGGTGATCCGGACCGGCCCGGCGCCCGCGACCGCCGCCGTCGGCGGGATCTCACGGCCGCCGGGCGGCATCAGGAGGAGGCGCCGCGGACGGCCCGCGCGGCGGACCCGGGTCCGCCGATGTGGGCGGCGAGGGTCCCCAGCCCGGTGGGACGGCCGACCGGGCGGGCCCTCGCGGGCGGGTGGTGCAGCTCGGACTCGTCGTAGCGGCGGGTCCTCATGTGCCACAGCAGCACACCGGCCATCCAGTCCTGCAGCTCCACCACGTATCCGTTGAGCGTCTCCCTGGCCTCCCCACCGAGGTCGAAGTCGTCGAGGAGAGCGGGAAGCTCGGTGGCGACGATGTGCTCGAACTGTCGCATCCTGGATGTCAGCAGGTCGTTGACGATGTCGGCGGCCCGCCGCGGATCGCAGTTCAGGAAGTCCTGGACCACCAGGACGCAGTTGTGCAGCTCGCCCTCGAACTGGATCTCCTTCTGGTACGAGCAGAGGTCGTTGACCAGGCAGGCGTAGTCGGCGGCCGAGTCGTCCAGCCCGCGCATCGTCCGGGTGCCGTAGATCTCGGGCGGCACCGCCTGGCCGTGGGTCAGCCTCGACAGGCTCATCGTGAGGTCGGAGCCGAAGGTCTTGCGGCGCATCTCGACGTAGTCGACCGGATCGGGGACCCGGTTCTGGATGTGGTTGGCCAGCTCCCACAGCCAGCTCTCCAGCATGTCCTCGACGGCCCGGCGGAACCCGGCCCGCGCGGCCTCCGCCATGGGGGCCGCCGTACGGGACCACAGGTCGGCCAGGCCCCGCTCGATCGGGTTGACCGGCGGCGGGGTGGCGGAGAGGTCGAGCGGCATGAACGCCGACAGCCGCTCGTTGAACGCCTTCGCCCCGGCCATGTCGCGGCGGGAACCGAACACGACGGGGAAGTAGTCGTCGGCGTAGGTGCCCCAGGTGAGCCAGAACGTCGAGACGTCCAGCTCGGGACCGGAGGCGTCCGGGTTGATCGCCCCGGCGCAGATGGCGAAGTCGTAGGCGTCGAGCTTGTGCTCGGTCCAGACGGCCAGCCCGGGAAAGCCCGGCAGCTGCTCGAACATCCCCATCTCGCGCGCCCACCTCACCGCGTTGCGGCGGGAGCCGTCGAGGTTGGGATTCATCCGGGCCGTGTACGGCATGTAGATCTCGGGCAGCGGCAGCGGCCCCACCTTCTCGAAGGGGACGCGGGTGTGGCTTCCGACGCCCCCCGGGCCGGTGACGCCGGGCGCCAGCCTGACGCGCGCCGCCGAGACGCCCAGGCCGGTGGGCCCGCCGAGCAGGGCCGGGGCCGCGGGGGCCACGGGGTCCGCCGGGGAGGCTCCGTTCATGTAGCGGCTGGAGCGCATGTGCCACTCGTGGCCGCCCGACTGCCAGTCCTGGAGCCCCTTGACGTACGCGAGGACGTCGAGGCGGGACCTCAGGTCCAGGCCGTGCTCCTCGAAGAGCGGGGGCAGCTCGGTGAGGGCGGTGTTCTCGAACTGGTGCAGCCGGGAGGTGATCAGGTCGTTGACGGCGTCGGCGGCCCGCTGGGTGTCGTAGCCCAGGAAGCGCTCGAAGACCAGGACGCCGTTGCTGAGCTCGCCCTCGTCGCCGACCTCCCGCTCGTAGGAGAAGAGGTCGTTGCGCAGGTGCACCCCGTCGGAGAAGGTGTCTCTCAGCACGCGCATCGGCCTGCTCGCGGCGACGACGGCCGGAACCTCGGCGCCCGCGGCGTGCTCGACCAGGTTCGCCGACCAGGGGGCGCCGCCGACCTTGCGCCGCATCTCGATGTACTCGATCGGGTTGGCGACGCGGCCCGCGTTGATGTTGGCCAGCTCCCACAGGGACTCGTCGAGGAGGTTCTTCGTGCTCTCGGCGAACCGGGCCCGCCAGTCGGCGGACATCGCCGGGATCGTCCGGGCCCACAGGTCGGCCAGGCCGCGCTCCACCGGGTTCTCCGGCTCGGGGGGAGGCCCCGTGGGACGCACCGGCATGAAGGCCGCGAGCCGGTCGAGGTACTCCTTGGCCCCGGACAGGTCGCCGCTGCGCTTGAAGGTCTCCAGGAAGTGGTCGTCGAAGAAGAACACCCACACGTACCAGTCGGTGATGAGGTCGAGCTCGGGGGCGGGGGCGTCGGGGTGGGTGTAGGCGCACAGCAGGCCGTAGTCCATGGCGTCGAGCTTGTGCTCGTCCCAGATGCCGAGGCCGGGGTCGAGGATGCCCATGTCGTACGCCCAGGCCCTGGTGTGCTCTCGCGCGGTCTCCACGTGGGGGTTCAGCCTGGCCGGGTACGGCAGATAGAAGTCAGGGAGCTCGAAGGGTTGCATGTTCTGTCCTTCCATATCTGACTTCGACGCTTTCGAGAACGCCCTGGGCATCGGACGCCGGGACCGCGACGGAGTAGCGGGGGGATGGATCGGCGAGGCGCCCGCCCTTCGACGACCTCGCCAGCCAGAACGTTACGCAATGGCCACGGAGAGTGAAAGCGATTACCGCGAATACTCCGTACCCCGCTCCGGGCCGGAGCGGGGGAAGGCCGGTCAGGACATCTGGTGCGCGCCGGCCGGTGTCCCGGCCAGGACGGGACGCCGCGCCCCGGCCGCGAGGTCGCGGAGCATGTCGGCGAACGCGAGCGCCTGCTCCGGTGTCATGCGGGGCTCGGTGCCGACGTAGAAGACCACGATGTCGCCACTCGGGGACGTCGTGGCCGTGAACGGGAGAGACGGGGAGATGACCATGATGGGACTCATCATCACCTGTCCCACCGACAGTTCGCAGTTCCTTTACGCGCGGCACGAGAGGCGTACAACATCAACTAGAGCCTTCGCGGGAGTATGATGCGCGGAAATGAAGTGTCGGCGACGATCGCCCGACGCGGAACGAAGCGTGAGCGGAGGTCGCCGATGGGCGCGGGATCGTCGTTGCCGCACCGGGAGGAACCGGGCCGGACGGGGTCAGGCCAGAGGTCAGAGCAGAGGCCGGGCCAGGGGTCGGCTCAGGAGACGGGCCGGATGTCGGGCTGGGCGAGTGAGCGGTTCGGCGACCGCGCCGACGTCGTACGGCGGCAGCTGGCCGCGTCGCTGCTGGAGGCGATGGGCAACGCGCAGGACGCGCAGAGCTCCGGGCAGAGCGACAAGCGGTACACCTACGGCTTCACCATGATGGCCAGGCGCTACGAGGCGCTCGCCGAGGGGCTGCGCGACGAGCCGGGTTTCCAGCTGGTCAGGCCGCACGGCTCGCCGCACCATCTGGTGGTCCTGGGTGGCAACCTGCTGCTGCCCTTCCGCTACGCCGAGGACGACCGCACCCCGATCTCCGAGGCCCGCGTCAGCGACGGCCGCATCTCCTCGCTGGTCCGCGAGCTGTTCGACCGGTTCGGCCCGGCGACCTCCTACCGCCAGGAGGAGCTGGACCTCGCACTCGAAGGGCCCGGGGAGCCCGGGGAGGAGGCCGCCCAGGAGGAGCTGGACCTGACCGCCGGGGCGGACGGGCCGGACGGACCCGACGGGCCCGTCACGGTGCGCCCCGCGCTCACCGGGCTGCCCGGCGACACCCGGCTGATCCCCGTCGCCTACGCGGGCAACGCGCAGGCCGGCCTGCTGCGCCTCTACTGGGGCGAGGCGGAGCTCATCGACGAGTTCGGCAGGATCCGGTGGCTGCACCACGAGCCGATCCCGCTGCCCGCCGCCTCCCCCGGCACCCTTCGCGGCCCGGGGGCGGCCGAGGCCGGTGCCGCGTCGCGCTTCGACGACGGCCTCGTCCCGGCACTCGCGCTGAGCACGAGGTCTCCGGCCGAGCGAAAGAATGGCAAGATCTTCCCCGTAAGCAGCGAGGCACCCGAGGAAACCATGGTCACCGGCGACAATGAGCAACCGTAACCAGACCCCGCTGTTCGGCGCTCCCGGCGTCCCCGGGAGTGGCGGGCCGAGCCCGCAGGCCGTCGCCGACGCGTTCGACCAGGGACGGCTCACCCAGGCGCGGCAGCTGGCGGGGATGACGAAGAAGGACCTGGCCGAGCGGATCGGCGTCACTCCCGCGGCGGTGGGGCAGTACGAGACGGGCATGACCCGTCCCCGGCCCGACCTCGTCCCCCGCCTGGCCGACGCGCTCGGCGTGCCACCGGCGTTCTTCCTGCTGGGCCGTCCGCACGGCAAGCTGGACGGGTCCATGGCGCACTTCAGGAGCCTGCGCTCCACCCGCGCGCACCAGCGGGCCAAGGCCGCGGCCTTCGTCGAGCAGGTGTGGGAGCTGGCGCACGCCCTGGAGAGGCAGGTCAGGCTGCCGCACGTCGCCCTTCCCGGCTTCTCGGGCGGCGAGGTCCACTCCGGCGTGGAGCTGCCCGGCGACCCCGCCCAGGCCGCCCGCGCCCTGCGGCGGCTCTGGGGACTGGGCACCGGCCCGCTGTCGCACGTCGTCCGGCACATGGAGGCCCACGGGATCGTCGTGGTCTTCCCGCCGCCCGACGAGGACGCCACCACGGTGGACGCCTTCTCCACCTCCCAGCTGCCCCGCCCGATCGTGGTGCTCACCGCCAACCGGTTCGACGACATCCACCGCTACCGGTTCACCGCCGCCCACGAGCTGGGCCACCTGGTGCTGCACGGCGACACCGCCTCGGGAGACACCCAGCAGGAGCGGGAGGCCGACGTCTTCGCCGCCGAGTTCCTCACCCCGCGCGACAGCATCCTGCCGGAGCTGCCCGGCCGCCTCGACCTGCGCAGGCTGGTCGAGCTCAAGCACACCTGGGGCGTGTCGGTCGACTCCCTGCTGTACCGCTGCCGCGAGGTCGGCCTGATCTCCGACTCGGCGGCGAGCCGCGCCTACCAGCGGCTCAGGACGCTGCGCGACCAGCCGGGCTTCGCCGCCGAGCCGATCAGCGGCTACCCCGGCGAGCAGCCCGTGCTGCTGCGCCAGGCCTTCGAGCTGGCCGTCTCCGAGACGGGCCTGACCATGGCGCGGCTCGCCGCCCAGCTGGCCTGGCCCGTCTCCCGGGTACGCGAGCTGCTCGACCTGCCCGACCACCGCCCGGCGCTGCGCCTGGTGCCCTGACCCCGCTCCGGCGGGCACCGGTCGCCGGTCCCGCCCGGACGGGAAGGCCGACGATTGTCACCGGCAGGACTGCCCTACTCGCCCTCGACGCGCTCCCTGATCCACTCCAGTCCGTCCTGCCAGGAGGCGAAGGCCTGGAGGTAGCGGCCGTCGCGTGCGTGGAAGGCGTGATACCGGAAATCTCCGTCGCTGCCCGTGCGAATCAGGTCGTAGAGATCGCCCTTGGAGCGATACCACACGCACTCGCCGTCAGCGGGACGCGAGGACGATGCGTAGGCGAACTCACGTGTGATGGACATGGGACGGATGCTACGGACCGGCGAATCAGCAGGCAATGCCGTATCTATTTCATTCAGGGATAAAGTTCGCCCTTCCGGGGGCCCGGCCGGAACCGATCGAGCCGGTCCCCTCGGTCAGCGACGCCGCTCGCACACCCGGCACCGCCGTGACAGGCCGGGGAGCCGGTCCGGTCCGCACCGGGCGCGCTCGCCCGGTGCGGACCGGTCCCGCGTGTCATCCGGCGGGCGGCGGCGTGGGGGTCGGGCTCACCCGGTGGTCGGTCAGGTGCAGGTCCCCGCCGAGCGTCACGCGCAGCTCGTCCAGGACCTTCCTGGCACCGAGCACGGTCCACAGCTCCCCGACCAGGTGGGGGTTGTACTCCGGCGCCTGGTCCATCCACTGGTCCTTGCCGGACTGGGTGACGAAGGTGCTGATGAAGAACTGGCCGACGTCGGTCTTGCAGGCTCCCGTGCGGATGTCGACCGCGTCGACCTGGATCTGGGGCTTGCAGTCGACCTTCTTGGCGAGTTGCTCGACGGTCGGGGGCGGGCCCGAGGGGACCGCGGGGGCCGCGTTTCCGGCCGCGGCGGGGGTGCCCGCGGACTGGTCCGCGCTGCAGGCGAGGGAGAAGGACAGGGCGAGAATCACCGTGGCGACCGCTCGGACGTTCCTGGCGACACCGGTCTGGCGCGAATGTGTCAACATCCTTCAGATACGCTCACCGCCCCCGGCGGGTTCACCGTTCCCCGGCCCGCTGTCGGCCGGGGGCGCTCGAAGGGATCCGAGGGCGTCCAAAGCCGGACCTATCCGTCCGCGCTCCCCGCAAGGAACGCGGACGGGACGTGGCCCCCCTACCGCACCCGTCCGACGGCTCCCACGGTGACGGCGCCCGCTCCCGGCGGGATGACGACGTCACCGGAGTCGGGCCGCCAGTCGTAGACGGGCACCAGGCCGGGTTCGAGCATCTCCAGCCCGTCGAACAGGCCGCGGATCTGGGTGAGGGTACGGGGGAAGATGCCGCCCGCGGTGGTCGTACCGTAGACGCCGCGGCCCTGGCGGACCTGCTCCTCGGTGAGGTCGCCGGAGGTTACGTGGGAGATCACCACGTGGCTGCCGGAGGCCAGCCGCTCCCCGAAGGAGGCGGCGATGCCGGAGACCTCCTTGTCGTCGGCGACGAAGTGCAGGATGGACACCATGAGGACGGCGACCGGCAGGTCGAAGTCGATGCGCTCGCGGACGTCCGGGTGGTCGAGGATCGCCCCCGGCTCCCGCAGGTCACCGGGGATCACGATGGTCCGCGTGTTGTCGGCGAGCAGCGCGCGGGCGTGGACGAGCACGATGGGGTCGTTGTCGACGTACACGATCTGGGAGTCCGGCGCCTCGCGCAGGACGACCTGGTGCACGTTCTCCTGCGTCGGCAGGCCCGTGCCGATGTCGATGAACTGGCGGATCCCCGCGGCGGCGAGATGCCGCACGGCGCGTCCGAGGAAGGCGCGGTTGGAGCGGGCCACGTCCTTGACGTTGGGGACGAGCTCGACGATCCTCTCACCGGCGATCCGGTCGGAGGCGAAGTTGTCCTTACCCCCCAGGTAGTAGTCATACATACGAGCCACACTCGGGACCGTAGGGTCGATTCCCGGCGGAGCCTGCTCGTGCTCAGTCATATCCTCGCCTTCGCCATGTCTTTCCCGCATGGTAGACGAGCGATCGACAGCTTTAGATCATGACCCGATATTTCGGCTTATAGCTGGACAAGATGGCCTCAAGTCGTCAGGAATCTTAATTGCCCTGAAACTATGCCAAGCCACATCAGCCCGCGAGTTCCTCGCGGAGGTCGCGCAGGAACCGCTTGCTCTCGGAGACGGAGTACGCCTGGATGCACAGACGGTCCATGACCTGCATGTAGTGGTCGGTCTCTTCGAGCTTGTCCAGGTAGAGGGCGCTCGTGAGCTGCTCCATGTAGACCACGTCGGGCAGGTCCCGCTCGGGGAAGCGCAGGATGGAGAACGGGCCACCGGCCGCGGCGTGGCCGCCCCGCTCGAACGGCATGATCTGCAGCTTGACGTTGGGCATCTCGACCGCTTCGAGCAGGTGGTCGATCTGGGCGCGCAGCACCGTGGGCCCGCCGATGGGCCGCCGCAGCACGGCCTCGTCCATCACGGCCCAGAGTGTCGGGGCGTCCGGCGCGCTCAGGCGCTCCTGGCGGGCCATCCTGAGCGAGACGCGGCGGTCGACCTCGTCCGCGGCGGCGGCGCCGTGCACGAGCATGATGACGGCCCGCGCGTACTCGGGACTCTGCAGGAGACCGGGGATGAACTGCACCTCGTAGGTCCGGACGATCGAGGCGGCCTCTTCGAGCCCGACGTAGACCTGGAACCAGTTGGGCAGCAGGTCCCCGTACTTGTGCCACCAGCCGGGGGCGCTGGCCTGGCGGGCCAGCGTGAGCAGCGGGGCCCTTTCCTGGGTATCGGTCACCCCGTACATCGTCAGCAGGTCCGCGACGTCGCGTTCCTTGAAGCCGACCCTTCCGAGCTCCAGCCTGCTGATCTTGGCGTGGGAGGCGCGGATGGCGTACCCGGCCTGCTCGCGGGTGATGTCCTTGGCGACGCGCAGCCTCCGCAGCTGGGCGCCGAGCAGAATCCGCAGGATGGTGGGGCCACCGCCACCCGCGTACGCGAGAACGCCACCTTGCGCACCGCTGTCTTCCGCGGCCTGTCTGGCCATCTGAGCTCCCTGTCGCACCTTCCTACGGTGCCACAGTTTCACACATATGGCGTGTTTCGCACAGCTCCGGCGCGTATGCGCTTGCGCAAATACTTGCAACCGTACGTGTGAATCGAGACAAATCTCCCCCGTACCGCGCGTTCCCCGTCCGGCGGAGCGTGTCCGAAACCCCTCTGCGCTACAGTCCCGACGCGAGGTCGTACGCGTCCTCGTACACGTCGTCGCGGAAGGTCCCCCGGCTCGCGGCGGTACGGCGCGACAGCATGCCGCGCACGATGTCGCACAGCTCGCTCGTCTCCCTCGGCGACAGCACCTGGCTGAGACGGCGCTCGACCACGCCCCCGCTCAGCGGCCCCGGCGCGCTCGTCACGTTGAGGTAGCCGGACAGGAACGCGATCCTGAACAGCTTCTCCTGCGAGGGCGACTCGGCGGGGGGCCGCCCGGCCATCTTGACCGGCCCCGCCGCGCCCTCCCCCTCGCGGGACACCTCCAGCCCGGGAAGCAGCAGGTACGCGGCGGCCCGCTGCAGGGCCAGCCCGTACGCGCGCATGGACGCGTCGGGGGAGAAGGAGGCGATCGAGCGGCCGACGGCCTCGGCGGAGTCCGGCGACAGGTCGGCGATGCCAGTCTCCTGGCCGAGGCAGGTGTAGACGCGCACCACCCGCTCCCCCACGTACCCCGGCTGGACGTGCTGGGAGAGCGTGACGGTCACCGTGGATCCGTCGGGGTTGCGCAGCTCCGCGATGTCGGCCGCGTGGGTGACGTACGTGGTGGAGTGCTCCCGCTCGCACCACGAGGGGCACGAGTCCTCGGAGCGGGGGCGAAGAGTCCCGACGGAGGCCGTGATGTCGTCCATCCCAATCCTTCCAGCCTTCCAGCGTGGAGATCCGCGGCATCGAGGGCGCGGGGCACGACAGCGGATCGCGCCCGGCCGCGAGCCGGGACCACAGCTCGGGTCCGGGCTCGCGCCGTCGATGTCGAGGTCGCTTTCACTGGCAGGTACGCAGGACCGGCACGCCGGGTTCAGCCGACGTCACACGCCCAGTCCCCGGGGCCCCGTGGTCAGGGGTCAGAAGGTGATCAGCGGGTCACCGATGAAGTCGGCGATGAAATTCGCGAAGAAGAATCCGAAGAACAGGAAGTTCAGCACCAGGATCACGTAGTGCCACCAGCGGGGACGTGCCGGGCGGGGCAACCTGGCGTTGAGGTACATGAGCATGAACGGGTAGATGAGCGCGCCCAGGTTGGACATGTTGGCCGACCACTGCACCAGGCTGATCGGGAGCGCCAGGTGCAGCACGACGGCGATGACCACCATCAGGCCGAACATGAACGGGTAGTAGAACCTGCGGGGATCGCCCTCGATGAGCACCCGCAGCCGGGGGCTGGTGGCGTGGGCGGCGTCGGTCACCACCCGGACCATCGCCTCGAAGATGCCGAGCTGGGTGGAGAAGAGGATCAGCACCCCCAGGATCAGCGCGCCGACGAACATGGCCTGGCCGTACTCGTCGCCCAGGGCGCTCGCCACGAACGTCGGGACGTTCTCCTGGGTCGGCCGCTCGCCGGACAGCTCGACCGCCCTGGACATCAGGATGGTGGGCAGCAGCATCCCGAGGACGGCCCCGACGAAGAAGACGCCCCACATGTCGACCAGCAGGAGGCGGTACCAGCGGCGCCAGCGGCCCGCGTTGGCCTCGTCGTCGGGGAAGGTCACGCCGCTGGCCAGCAGCTCGCTCTTCGGCCCGCGCATCCCGGCGATGAAGCCGGTCCGGTAGCCCATGCCGTAGCCCTTGTCACGGTAGTGGCCCATGACGTACCAGTTCAGCCCGGAGGCGAGCGCGGTGAACCCCGCCAGCGCGCCGAGCTGGGTGGCGGTGATCCCCGCCGGTGGCGCCGAGGGGGTGACGAAACCGCGGATCGCGTCCCACCAGATCTCGAACGGCACCACGAACAGGTCGATGACCAGCAGCGCGACCAGGATCGCGCCGACCATGCCCCAGTTGGCGAGTTCCAGGGCCCGGCTGATCCTGCGGGCGGCGGCGGTGATGACGAAGACGAGCAGGAGCAGGCCGATCGCCCACAGCCTCGGCTCCTCGGCCCCGGCGGGCGCGACCTCCCCGTGGATGAGCGCGTAGACGCCCTGCCCCGCGGAGGCGGCCCAGCCCCCGGCGATGAACGCGAAGATCACGACGAAGACCGAGAGCGGCACCCAGAGCTTGAAGCCGGGCGGGACCCGCCCCCAGCCGACCACCGGCGACTCGCCGGTGGCCAGGACGTACCGGGAGCACTCGACGTTGTAGAAGGTCTGCAGGATGGCCGAGACCAGGATGACCCAGCCCACGCCGACGAACCCGTACTGGCCGACGGCCTGCGGCCCCAGCAGCCACTCGCCGCTGCCGATGGAGATGCCGAGCGCGATGAGGCTGGGGCCGACGGCGTACTTGAACAGCTCCTTCTTGCCGAGCCGGGAGACTCCGAAGACCTCCTCGGGCTCGGGCAGGTCCGCGACGGTGAGATCCGGGCGGCTGACTCCGAGCGGATGGGACCGGGTGACTTCTGTCATGGCGATCCTCCAGGGTTGCGGAATCCCCCCTGCTCCGACAGTGATCCTCGGACCGCACTTCGACAAGACCCCATTCGTGATGTCCCGGCTCCCCGTCCCCGCGCGCCCCCCGGCGACCGGACCGGGTTCCGGACCCGCTCGACGGCCTTAACCTGCCTTCCCCGCGCGCCCCCCGGCGACCGGACCGGGTTCCGGACCCGCTCGACGGCCTTAACCTGCCTTTAGGGTTGCCGCAGCGTGCCGCTAACGGGGACCCCGGCAAGCTTTGGGACATGCGAAACACGACGAAACTCACCATCGCCGCCGCCGGACTCCTCGCCGTCGTCTCCGGGGGTGGCGCGGTAGCCTTCGCCGGAACCTCGACGCCCACCCCGGCCCCCAGCGGTACGGCGACGACTCCCGCGCCGGTCGAGGAGACGCCCGGGACCGGCACCGCTCCCGCGACCCCCGCGCCCGGAGAGGCGGAGGCCAAGGTCAAGCGGGACGCGGCCATCAAGATCGCTCAGGACAAGGTGCCCGGCGCCAAGCTCGTCAAGGCCGAGTTCGACGGCGACGAGACGCCCACCAGCTGGGAGGTCGAGTTCCTCCAGGGTGACGTCGAGCACGAGTTCGACGTCGACGCCACCACCGGCGCGATCCTGGAGCAGGACCAGGAGACCGAGACCGCCGCCGAACGGGCCGCCGACGCCACCGATGACGCCAACGGCACCGACGATGACACCGACGACGACCGGGACGGCCAGAACGGCCAGGACGGTCAGGACGGCCAGGACGACGACTGACGGGAAGGACCCCGGGCCCGGGCCCGTGACGCCTCGCGTGTCACGGGCTCGGTGCCCGGACACGGGAGCAGGTCATCGACGCGGGGTGCCGGTGACCTGCTCCCGGCATGTGGGCACCACCCTGGACGGTTCCGGGAAGAACCGGCCACGGTGACGGACGACGCCCGGCACGCACAAACGGGGAGCACGGGGAACGCGGGCCCACCCGCCGGGCGAGCCCCGCCCGGTGGTCAGCGTCGCCGTACCCGGTAGGCGAGGGCGGAGAGGGCGGCGACCCCCAGGAGCGCCGTCACCACGTACGAGGGCCGCCACCAGGATCGCTGTTCCACGACCGCGACGGTGGTCGTCTCCCCTGACGAGCCCCCGGCGGGCGCCGCCGCCGGGGTGGCGACGGGCGTGGGGGTGGCGGCCCTGGAGGGCGGGACGCCGGGAGTGACGTCGCCGACGGGGACGCTCGGCGGGCGGACGGCACCCCAGTGATCCTTCTGCGGCGGCTGGTTGGCGATCATCTGCCTGAACTCCCGGGGGACCGGGGCGACCTTCAGCCGCCCCGGCACGGTCAGGGTCCCGATCTCGTAGGGCGCGAACCAGCCCTGGATCCCCTTCACCGCCCACGTGCCCTTGGGCAGGGAGACCGCGGCGGCGTAGTGGGCGGGCTCCTTCAGCTCCACGCCGGGGAACCGGAGACTCCTCTCGCCGTCGGTGAACTCCAGCGCGACCTCTCCCAGTTCACTGCCCTGGTACGGGTGGGTGCCGTGCTGGAGCAGCCAGAAGCCGAGCGTGTACGTCGTGTCCGGGCTCGTCGCCGGGACCGGGTCCATCACGGTGAGCGCCCAGCCTCCCGCCCGCGCCGGGGCGCCGAGGGCAAGCAGGGGAACGATGAACGCCAGGAGGAAAAGGATTCGTCTCATGCGGGAGGTACACCGGCCGGGCCGATCGGGTTCCCGGTCACCTCCCGATCACCTTCCCGGTCACCGGGGGCGCGGGACCGACGGGCGGGGCCGTGGAGTCGAGGCCGAAAGCAGGGGTATGGACAGCGAATGAGCCTTCAGGAAGAACTGCGGCAGGTCGAAGAGGATTTGGGGAGACTGCGTGCCGAGGTCGCCGAGTTGCGCAGGCAGGTCGGGGAGGTCGGCCCCACCGACTCCACCGAGCGGGCGATGCTGATCAACCTGGCCGACGAGCAGGACATCCTCATCGGCGAGCTCGAAGCCAGGCGCGAGGGCCTTCTCAAGCGCCTCGGCGAGGAGGGGCACGCGAAACCCCGCGAGACGACGTAGGGCGACGCGGGACGACGCGGCCCACGCCTCCGGCGAAGCTTCCACCTGCGGTTCGCCACATTCGGTTACCACCGATTTCCGAGGGTAACCATAAGAACGAACCATCATCAGGGGGATGAAATGATCAATACGCTTCACAAGATGGGCTTGAAGTCCAGCATGATGTACGTCGCCGGACTCGCCTCGATCGGCGCGTCGGTCGCGGTGTGGTTCACGTCGAACTCGAAGGAGAGCGCGGGGGTCGACCGGGCGGACCGCTGGGGCATCTTCATCGGCGAGTGGGCGCCGACCTTCTTCGCGATAGGGATCGCGCTGCGCATGGAGGAGACCCGCGAGGAGATGCAGCCCTCGTCGGAGTACGACTCGTCCCGCGGTACGTACTCCGAGGGCAGGATGCCCTCACGCGCGGGCGTGTAGCGCCGCCACCGGAGGATCGAAAGCAGGGCGCGTCCCCAGGGGACGCGCCCCGCTTCCACGTCCGGCCTCCGCCCCGCCCCCTCGGTTCCCGTCCCGCTTCCGCGCCTTCCACGCTCAGCCTCGAACCCGGCCTTCGAGGCTCCCGCGCCTTCCACGCTCAGCCCCGGCCTTCGAGGCTTCCGCGTCCGGCCTCCGCCGGGAGACGGCTCACGACGGTGTGACCAGGGCCGGGTGTCTCGGGTCGTCGACGCGGACGACCACGTCGGCGGTCTCCGCGGGGGCGACCTCCTCCTCGTAGCGCGCGTAGGCGGGCAGCGTCCAGTGCTGCTCGTCCGGGGTGCGCCGGGCGAGCGCGCCCGGTGAGAGCCTCAGGTGCACGGTCAGCTCGAACGGCAGCCCCCGGCCCAGCAGCAGGGGTCCGGCCAGCAGCAGCACGCCTCCCGGGGGGACCGTGACGTACGACGCGCGGGTGGCCCTGTCGATGACGCTGTTCCACAGCGTGGGCAGCACCTTCCCCGAGCGGCCGGGGTCGAGCGGCCCCAGGACCTCTCTGACCAGCCCGCCGTAGTCGAACCAGTCGGCGTAGAAGGAGTCCGGGTCGGTCCGGCCGTACTCGAAGCGGAGCGAGGCCGGGCGCAGGAAGTCGGCGGTGGAGACGCGGAGCACCTCCCTGCCGCGCGACCGGAGCGGGTCGGCCAGCGCGGCGGCGAGCTCCTCCGGCCGCGCCGCCGGAGCCCCGTCGAGCGCGACGCGCACCCAGGAGTCGCGGGGCCGCGCGGCCACCCGGTCGGCGAGTTCTTCCACCAGCGACGACGGGGAGATAGGCCGTATGTCCACCCCACCATCCTGGCCGACGCGCGCCCGCCTCCGACCGGTGGCCGGTCAACCATCATGGCCGGGTCAAGGTCGAACGTGATGCCGATCAAATATCGGTCTGTCCGGGTTGTCCCGCCGCTACGGGCGGTAACGATCCATATGGATCGACGGCTCGGCCGTGACCGGGCGTCGGCCTCCCGGTCGCGCCACGTCCATGTCGGCACGATCGGTAGTTGGCGTGATCTTCACGTCTTTCCGCAACCGAGATCACGGCACGTTACGCACGGAGACAGCGATGTCAGGAGGATTTCAGTGATCAAGCGCGGTAAGCCGACCAAGAACGGCCAGGTCAAGCTGACTTTCACCATAGCGGAGAGCCCGACCGTCGGAGGGGTCTCGCTGGTCGGCGACTTCAACGGCTGGGACCCCTACGCCCATCCCATGCAACGCAGGGACGACGGCACCTACCAGGTGAGCCTGATGGTTCCCGCACGGCAGCCCATCCGCTTCCGCTACCTCGCGGACGGCGGTGTGTGGTTCGACGACGCCGACGCCGACCACCACGACGAGCACGGCGGCCGGATCAACCCCGCGAACGTCCAGGAGGCTCCGGAGGGCCCCGGCGCGGCGCGTACTGCCGTCGGCAAGCCGATGCGGCAGACGCTCTCGGCCGGGCAGCCGGTCACGGCCTCGGTGGCCGCCCCCTGAGCACCTCGGTGACCGTTCGCAGGACGTGATCTCCTTCGTGGGACAGACCGTTCCACCGTCTCCGCGATCACCGTGGCGGCCCGCGCCTTCCCATCTCCGAAGAAGCCCGGAAGGGGCGGGCCGTCCCGTGGGGACGCGAGGGAACCCGGGGGAACTCGGGCGGGCCCTCACGGGTGCCGGGCGAGCGCGCCGAGGGTCTCCCTGGCGAGTTGCAGTTCCTCTCTCGGCCGGACCACCAGCACGGGCACAGACGCGCCGGGCGCGCTGACCGTCCCGTCGATGTCGAGGCCGGTACGGGCGGGCGGCTCGACACCGAGCAGCGAGAGCCTGTGGCAGACGGCCTCGCGGACCTCCGGCTGGTCCCAGCCGATCTCCCCGGTGAACACGAGCGCGTCGAGCCGGTCCAGGCTCGTCGCGGCGGCGGCGATCTCCCGGCTCACCCGGTGCGCGAACACCTCCAGGGCCAGCGCGGCGGCGGGGTCCCCGGAGGCGACCAGCTCCCGGGTGTCGCCCGACTTCCCGCCCGAGAGCCCGAGCAGCCCCGACCGGTGTTCCAGGCCGTCGCGCAGCTCGTCGAGCGTGAGCCGGGAGCCGGACAGCAGCCACAGCAGCATGCCGGGATCGACGCTCCCCGACCGCTTGCTCATCGGGACCCCCTCCAGCGGGGTGAACCCCATCGAGGTGTCCACGCTGCGGCCCTCGCGGACGGCGCACACCGAGGAACCTCCGCCGAGGTGGGTCAGCACGACCCGCAGGGTGCTCGCGGGCCGGTCGAGCATCTCCGCGGCCCGTTCCAGCGCCCAGGCGTACGACAGGCCGTGGAAGCCGTAGCGGCGCAGGCCGTAGCGGCTCCTCCACTCCTCGGGAAGCGCGTAGGTGACGGCACTGGCGGGGAGCCCGGCGTGGAAGGCGGTGTCGGGGCAGAGCACGTGCGGGATGCCGGGCAGCCTGCGCCGGGCGGCCTCGACGAGCGCGAGCGCGGGCGGCACGTGCAGCGGGGCGAGGTCGGCGTACTCCCCCACCGCCTCCAGCACGCCGTCGTCGACGACCGTCGGTTTCCGTACTGCCTCGCCCCCGTGGACGAGGCGGTGTCCGGCCGCGGCGAGATCGGGGGCGTCGTCGAGGAAGTCCGCGATCGCCCGCTCGGCCGCTCCGGGGTCGAGGCTCCGCTCGCTGTGCTCGGTGCGCAGGACCTGACCGTCCCGGACGAGGTGGAGCTGGAGGCTCGACGATCCCGCGTTGACGGTGAGCACCGCCGGATCAGTGGTTCCCATCTTCCAGGCGTGCCCGGGGGCGGGTGGGGCAAACGGTACCCGGTGGCGGGCCCGTCTCCCGTCACCCCGCGTGAGCGTCCGGAGGGAGGTCACCGGGGTTCGTCTCACCGCGACGACCTGGGACGGTGAGGTCCGGGAGCGAGGGCCGGAACGGGCCGTGACGTCCGGCCACCGGGCTTCCTGACCGCCGACGGTTCGCAATCACTTGTTGAACTGTCATGAGCGACGGGCGTACGGTGGAGCCAATGGCACCCGTCCTTCGTACGGCTCCCGACAGGGCGCTGTCTCCAACTGCCGTAGACAGCGGGGCAATATGACTCGACTTTCCGTAACCGTGGACGCGCACCCGTACTTCTCCGTGGTGACCCTGGTCGGCGATCTGGACAAGTCCTCGGCACCTCTGCTTGAGGAAAGACTCGCGGAGTTCATGAGGCGTGGTCACATCTGTCTGGTCGTCGACACGACGGGGCTGGGGTTCTGCGATTCCACGGGCATCTGGGTGCTGCTGACGAGCCTGCGGCGCGCCTACGAGCAGAAGGGCTGGCTGCGCCTCGTCGGCGTACACGGGTTCCTCGGCCGCCTGCTCGACCTGACCAGGCTGCGAGAGGCGTTCCCCATCGACTCCACCATCGAGGAGTCACAGCGCGCGGTCTCCGACGGGCACATCCCCGTCCCGCGCTGATCCCCGCCGATTCCGGCCGCCGGGCCGCGTCCACCCCGTGACGGCGTCAAGCGGGCCGAACCGGGACTCCCCCGAACTCCCGGAAGGGCCGCCTGTCCGGGAACGGACAAGGCCGGTCGCTTCCGGGAGCGGGAGACGGATCAGTCGCGGGAGACCAGGCGGACGAACTCCTCGAACGAGAACCTGCCGTCGCCGTCGGAGTCGCCGTTCTGGTTCAGCGACCCGATGGCCTCGGCGGGCATGGCGGGAAAGTGCTCGCCGAACTCCCGCTCCGTGATGAATCCGTCGCCATCGGTGTCGATGGCCGCGAACGCCTGCCTGAGCTCCGCCAGCCGCTCCCCGTTGGGCTCTGTCGACATGGTGACCCGCCTCTCTCAACGACCCGCACTTCGATCAGCAGCCAACTTACGGGAGAAGTCCCCTGTGCAGCCACACGACCCCACATAACACGTTTTATCACCAAAAATCCGGTTTAACGGCCTGGACCGGCCACGGCCCACACCTAGACTTCGGGCATGATTCGCCCCGCAACGCCGGACGACGTCCCGGCGATCATCGACATGATCCGCGGACTCGCGGAGTACGAGAAAGCGCTGGACGAGGTCGAGAACACCCCCGGCATGCTCCACGAGGCGCTCTTCGGCCCCTCCCCCAGCGTGTTCTGCCACATCGCCGTCGACGGGGAGAGAATCGCGGGATTCGCGATCTGGTTCGTCTCCTACTCGACCTGGCTCGGCACCCACGGGATCTACCTCGAAGACCTCTTCGTCCATCCTGACCACCGGGGCGGCGGGTACGGCAAAAAGCTGCTCGCCGAACTGGCGGGCATCTGCGTGGAGCGCGGCTACGGGCGCTTCGAGTGGTCGGTGCTCGACTGGAACACCCCGGCCATCGACTTCTACCGGGCGATCGGCGCGGAACCGCTCGACGAGTGGGACAGGTACCGCCTCTCGGGACCCGCGCTGGAGAAAGTCGCGGCGGGAAGAACCCGGTAGCCCCACCGACGCCCCGCCCTCGCGCCGAAGACCGGCCGAAGCCCCTCTCGGCCGGTTTTCCGTTTTCCCGCTTTCCCTTTCTTCGTTTCCCCGGTTTTCCGATCAGCGTTCTGCCATGCCGCGGAGTCCCGCGCGAAAGCTCACCGCGCCACGCTCCGGCTGTGAACCTTTCATCTCCCGGAACCGCCCCATACCCTCCCTGAGCTGGTACGACGAGCCGTCACCGCGTCGCGGGAAAGGCGCTCCGTTTACACCCCGGGACCGGCGACCTAGAGTCCGTCTCGCGTGAGCGCCTCACCGCCATTGATCAGTGACTCGTCACCCCTCGAAAGGGAGGGTAATTCTGTGAGTAAATGGCGAAGTATGGCTGTCGCCGGTGTGGTCACGTTCATGACCGCGCTGCTCGCCGTCGTCCTCATTCCCCAGTCGGCCTCGGCGCACGGCGCCATGATGACGCCCGGCAGCCGGACCTTCTTCTGCTGGCAGGACGGTCTCTCCCCGCAGGGGAACATCGTGCCCATCAACCCGGCGTGCTCGGCGGCGGTGGCCCAGAGCGGGGCCAACTCGCTGTACAACTGGTTCAGCCTGCTGCGGTCCGACGGGGCCGGGCGAACGCGCGGGTTCATCCCCGACGGCCAGGTGTGCAGCGGCGGCAACCCCGGCTACAGCGGGTTCGACCTCCCGAGCGCCGACTGGCCGGTGACGCATCTGACCTCGGGCGCGTCCATCCAGTTCAAGTACAACAAGTGGGCCGCCCACCCCGGCTGGTTCTACCTCTACATCACCAAGGACGGCTGGAACCCCAACCGGGCGCTGACCTGGGATGACCTGGAGACCAACCCCTTCCACACGGCCGACCACCCGCAGAGCGTCGGCTCCCCGGGCACCAACGACGCCCACTACTACTGGAACGCCACGCTCCCTTCGGGCAAGTCGGGCCGCCACATCATCTACTCGGTGTGGAAGCGCTCCGACAGTAACGAGACGTTCTACAACTGCTCCGACGTCGTCTTCGACGGCGGCAACGGCCAGGTGACCGGCGTCGGACGGCCGGGCACCACGCCCACCCCGAACCCGACCCCCACCCCGACGCCGACGCCGACCGTGACGCCGACCCCCGGGCCCGGCGGAGCGTGCACCGCCTCCTACCGGACCGTCAGCTCCTGGTCGGGCGGCTTCCAGGCCGAGGTGACCGTGAGCAACCCGGGCTCGGCCGCCCTCAACGGCTGGACGGCGAGGTGGACACTCGGCAGCGGTAGCACCGTGAACAGCCTGTGGAACGCCACACACACCACGTCCGGGTCCACCGTCACGGCCAAGAACGTCGACTGGAACCGGACGTTGGCGGGCGGTAGCTCGACCACCTTCGGATTCACCGGCACGGGCACCAGCGGCACCCCCTCCGTCACCTGCTCCAGCCCCTAGCGGGACACGGTCCCCGCCGGGCACCACCCCGGCGGGGACCGACCCGCGCCCGCCCCCTTCCACCGCACCACCGCACCGACAGACCAGCGAACCGGTAGACCGCCGGGCCGCCGGATCCGCGCCGGATCACCGCCTCCCCACGGCCGCCGCGCCCTCGTGAAAGGGCGGAAGGAGTCCTGTGCCGCCCACCACGAAGATCGCGCCACTGCTGGGCCTCGTCTCTCTCGGAGCGGCGGTGGCCCTGGTCTCGTCGGCCTGCGCCGCCCAGACGCCGGAAAAAGGGCACGCCGTGGCGCACCCGCCCTCCCAGCACGCCACCCCGATGCCCCCGCCCGCTCCCGAGAACACTCCCGCTGCCCCCGGAAACACCCCCGCGCCCCCAACCGCCCCCGGAAACACCTCCGCGTCCCCGTCTGCCCCCGGAAACGCCCGCCGGAACACCCCGGCAACGGCCACGACAGCGGCCTCCGCGAGGTGCCGGGCGACGGTCACCCTGGTGGAGTCATGGCCCGGTGGCTACCGGGGCGCCGCGACGATCAGCAACACCACCGACCGGCCGATGCGCGACTGGTACATCCAGTGGATGCAGCCGCGCGAGGCGACCTTCACCCAGTCGTGGAACGGCACCCACATGCAGAGCGGTCCCGTCGCGATGCTCCACGCTCCCCCCGAGAAGCCGTCGCTGCCGCCGGGGGCGACCGTCTCCGACATCGGTTTCGTGGGGGCCGCCACCGCTCCCCCGGACTTCACCGAGATCACCTGCGGCTGACGGGACCGGCGACCGTACCCGGCCCCCACCGGCCCGGACCGTACGCGGCACTCCCACCGCCGCGTGACCCGGCAGGGGCCGGGATCGGTCCGGCGTCAGCTCTTCCCGTAGCGCTGCTTGAAGCGCTCGACGCGCCCCGCCGTGTCGACGACCCGGCTGCGCCCGGTGTAGAAGGGGTGGCTCGCCGAGGAGACGTCGACGTCGACCAGCGGGTAGACGTTGCCGTCCTCCCACTCGACGGTCTTGCGGCTGGTGACGGTCGAACGGGTCAGGAAGGCGAAACCGGCGCTCGGGTCGCGGAAGACGACCGGGTGGTAGTCGGGGTGGATGTCCTTCTTCATAACTATCTGTCCTCTCGGAACGGGACGTGCTGGCGGACGATCGGGTCGTACTTGACGAGGGTGAGCCGGTCGGGGTCGTTACGCCGGTTCTTGCGGGTCACGTAGGTGAAACCGGTGCCCGCCGTGGACCTCAGCCTGATCACTGGGCGCACCTCGTTCCTGGCCACGGTCGGCTCCTCTCGGGGTGGTGGATTGCACGATGCCGACGATAACGGTTTTCATTTGCCCGGTATTCCCGCCCGGACATTCACCCCCGAAGCGGCACAGATCCCGTGTCACCCCGCCGCCGTACCGCACCTGCCGTGAGTGTGAGCGCGGGACGACGGCCGTGTGGGCGTCACCTCCCGGTAACCTCCCGTCCATCCGCCCCCTGTTCGCTGTGATCCATGCCCTGGCCGGAAACCGAGATCGTCGGATCAGATGTCAGCCGTCCAGTCATCGTGTACGGCAAGGTCGACAGGAGTCCCGACGGAGAGCTCGCCCACGAGGGCAACAGGGTTCCCGACATCGTCGCCCTGGACCACCGGCGGCTGGTGGTCGCCTGGCGGGCCGGTGTCAGGGACGCGCGGGACCCGACGCCGACCGATCAGGGATCCATCCTGTACGCCCGCTCGGAGGACGGCGGCCTGACCTGGACGACGGGAACGCTGGCCGCCGCCACCGCCACGACCCGCTACCACTACGTGATCTTCCTCAACGACGCGGGCACGCTGTACGCGCTGCTCGGCCTGATCTCCGTCGAGCGCGACCGCGACCGCGAGGGCGACGTCGACGGCTTCCCCACCTCACTGGTCGTCAGGAGGAGCACCGACGGCGGCCGTACGTGGACCGCCTTCCCCGTCACCGTCGACGTGCCGGACAACGGCAGGGGCGTGGTCGTCGCGGGCAAGCCGCTGCGGCTCGGCGGCGTGTGGCTGGTGCCGTACTGGCGGCACTCCGGCGGTACGAACAAGGCGGGCGTGCTGCGCTCGGCCGACCTGAGGACCTGGACCTCGGGCGGGATCGCGGAGAACCCGCCGGGGGTCGCGATCGAGGAGCCGCAGATCGCGCTCTCCCAGAACGAGCCGGGGACGCTCGTGATGGTGACCCGCGCCCTGGACCTGCGGAGCGGCACCTCGGCGGCGGCGCGCGACGCCCGCTACCGCTCGGGCGCGGCCCACAGCGCCACGGCGACCAGCACCGACGGCGGGCTGACGTGGTCGCCGCTCAGGCTGGACCCGGACCTGCCCAACTACTACGTCAAGACGTTCTTCACCCGAGACTCCGCGGGACGCCACCTGGCCATCTTCAACACGCTGGCCGGGCCGTTCACCGGCTCCTCCGCGAGCAAGCCCGACCAGTACCGCGAGGTGCTCTACTACAAGGTCAGGCGGCCGGGCGAGCCCTGGGAACCGGCGCGGCTCTTCGCCGACGGTCCCCGGCTGACGAAGGGCGCGGCCCGGGGGTGGGACGTCTATCCCAGCGCCGACGAGTACGAGCCCGGCCGGTTCTTCGTCGCCTGGGAGCACAACCAGACCAACATCAAGGTCGCCAGGCTCGACATCTCCCGTCCCGCCTCCGACGCGCCCCTCGCCTCGGGCGACTGGACCGCGGGCGCGAACGCGAGGGGCTGGACGCTGGGCGGCGGCGCGCGGGCCGCCGGTGGCGGGCTCCGGCTCAGAAGCACCGGCACGGCGGCGTGCCGGGCGTCCTTCGCGCTCGACGCTTCCAAGGGATGCGACTTCACCCTGGAGTTCCGCGGCGGGGTGGACGACGACAGCGCGCTCGACCCGCGTACCGGCAACGGTGTCTGCCTCGGCGCGAAGGTGGCCAACGGCGCCAGGCGGCTCATGCTGACCGTGCAGCGGAGCGGGGTCTGGACGATGCGCAAGGGATCCGCCGTCTGGGAGAAGGTCTACTCGCTGGACACCGCCGGCCGGGCGGCGACCTGGAGGGTACGGGTGGACAGCGCCGGGACGGCCCGCCTGTTCAGGGACGGCACCGACACCGGGGCGACCTGGGTGATCCAGGACAGCAGGGAGAGCCCCCAGCTCACGCACTGGGTGACCGGCACCCCCGGCGGCAACGCGGCCGGGGCCACCGTCGAGTGGACCCGGCTGACCCCCACCTTCGAGGTGCTGCCCTGACTCTTCCGCTCCCGATACGGCCACGGGCTTCTTTTCCTGCTCTCATGTGATTCGTCCCTCCGGCTCCCCGGTCCGCCAGGGGGGTGAGGCGGTAGCTTGGGACTGCCATCACAGAGGAAGAGAGATCGTGACCACGTCTATTCATCAGCGGATCGCCGAAGAGCTGGGTGTGCGTGAGCGACAGGTGAGTGCGGCGGTGGACCTGCTCGACGGCGGGGCCACCGTGCCGTTCATCGCCCGCTACCGCAAGGAAGCCACCGAGATGCTCGACGACACGCAGTTGCGCACGCTGGAGGAGCGGCTGCGTTACCTGCGGGAGCTGGAGGAGCGACGCACCGCGATCCTGGAGTCGATCCAGGGCCAGGGCAAGCTCGACGACGACCTGCGGGCGCGGATCCTGGCGGCCGACTCCAAGGCCCGGCTGGAGGACATCTACCTTCCGTACAAGCCCAAGCGGCGGACCAAGGCGCAGATCGCCAGGGAGGCGGGGCTCGAACCGCTCGCCGACGGCCTGCTGGCCGACCCGTCGGTCGATCCGCGGGCCGCGGCGGAGGCGTTCGTCGGCGAGGGGGTGGCCGACGCGGCCGCCGCGCTGGAGGGTGCCCGCGCGATCCTGGTCGAGCGGTTCGGCGAGGACGCCGACCTGGTCGGCGAGCTGCGCGAGCGGATGTGGACGAAGGGCCGCCTGGTCGCGGCGGTCCGCGAGGGCAGGGAGGCGGAGGGCGCCAAGTTCTCCGACTACTTCGACTTCGCCGAGCCGTTCACCAAGCTGCCCTCGCACCGGATCCTGGCGATGTTCCGCGGGGAGAAGGAGGAGGTCCTCACCCTCACCTTGGAGCCGGAGCAGGAGCCCACCGGCACCTACGAGGGCCGCATCGCGCACCGCTTCGGCATCTCCGACCAGGGGCGGCCCGCCGACGCGTGGCTGGCCGACACGGTCCGCTGGGCCTGGCGCACCCGCGTCCTCGTCCACCTCGGCATCGACCTGCGGATGCGCATGTGGCAGGCCGCCGAGGAGGAGGCGGTGCGCGTGTTCGCCGCGAACCTGCGCGACCTGCTGCTCGCCGCGCCCGCCGGGAGCCGCGCGACCATGGGGCTGGACCCCGGGCTGCGCACCGGCGTGAAGGTCGCGGTGGTCGACGCGACCGGCAAGGTGCTGGCCACCGACACGATCTACCCCCACGAGCCGCGCCGCCAGTGGGACCAGTCCCTGGCGACCCTGGCCGCGCTGGCCAAGAAGCACGACGTCGAGCTCGTCTCGATCGGCAACGGCACTGCCTCGCGCGAGACCGACAAGCTCGCGGGCGAGCTGGTGAAGCTCGTCCCCGGCCTGACCAAGATCGTGGTGTCGGAGGCCGGGGCCTCGGTCTACTCCGCCTCCGCGTTCGCCTCCCAGGAGCTGCCCGGCATGGACGTGTCGCTGCGCGGCGCCGTGTCGATCGCCAGGCGGCTCCAGGACCCGCTGGCCGAACTGGTCAAGATCGATCCCAAGTCGATCGGCGTCGGCCAGTACCAGCACGACCTCGCCGAGACCAAGCTCTCCCGCTCGCTCGACGCCGTGGTGGAGGACTGCGTGAACGCGGTCGGCGTCGACGTCAACACCGCTTCCGCGCCGCTGCTCACCCGGGTCTCCGGCATCGGCTCCGGGCTCGCGGACAACATCGTCCAGCACCGCGACGCCAACGGCCCGTTCCGTTCCCGCAAGGCGCTGAAGGAGGTGCCCAGGCTCGGCCCGAAGGCCTTCGAGCAGTGCGCGGGCTTCCTGCGCATCCGCGACGGCGACGACCCGCTCGACACCTCCAGCGTGCACCCGGAGTCGTACCCGGTGGTGCGGCGCATCCTGAAGAGCACCGGCGGCGACCTCGCGTCCCTGATCGGCAACGGTACGGCGCTGCGGGCCCTGCGCCCGCAGGAGTTCGTGGACGACACCTTCGGCCTGCCGACCGTCACCGACATCCTCACCGAGCTGGAGAAGCCGGGTCGCGACCCGCGTCCCGCCTTCAAGACCGCGACCTTCAAGGAGGGCGTGGAGAAGCTCTCCGACCTCACGCCCGGCATGCTGCTGGAGGGCGTGGTCACCAACGTCGCCGCGTTCGGCGCGTTCGTCGACGTCGGCGTGCACCAGGACGGCCTGGTCCACGTGTCGGCGCTGTCGCACACCTTCGTCAAGGACCCGCGCGAGGTGGTCAAGCCCGGCGACATCGTCCGGGTGAAGGTGCTCGACGTCGACATCCCGCGCAAGCGCATCTCGCTCACCCTCCGGCTGGACGACGACGTCAAGCCCTCGGGCCCGCGAGGACCGCGCGACCAGCAGGGCGGCAGGCAGGGCGACGGCGGGCAGGGCGACGGCGGCGGCAGGCGCGGTGGCGGGCAGGGCGGCGCGCAGGGACGCGGCGGGCAGGGCGGCCAGGGCGGACAAGGCGGGCAGGGACGCGGCGACCGGCAGCGCCAGGAGGGCGGGGGACGGCAGCGCAACGCGCCGAGCGGCGCGATGGCCGACGCCCTGCGCCGCGCGGGACTCGACGGCTCCGGCCCCGACTCCGGCGGCAAACGCTAGAGGTCCGTACGGAGCGGTTCACCGGGCTCCGGCGACGAGCACTAAAAGCCCGTACGAGGCTCCGGCGGCGAACACCGGAGCCTCGTACGAAGCGGTTCACCAAGCTCCGGCGGCGGATGCCGGTCGTGGAGCCGCGCCACCGGCGTCCCGGCTCCGGCGGCGTTCGCCGACCTCCGCTCAGCGGGGGCGGCGGCCCCGGCGGAGGGCGGAGACGGCGAGGACGAGGCCGACGGCGAGGGTGGCCAGGCCGATCCAGAACCACTCCCGCGCACCGCTCATGGAGCTGCCGCCCACGTAGCCGAGACCCTGGAGCGCCCAGAGGCCGCCCGCCAGGACGAGCAGGACACCGAGGCCGACCGGCAGCCAGGTCTTCATCGCTCACAGATCCTTCGTCGTGGTGCGCGGGTCGTGGAACTCGGAGGCGAGGAGGCCGAACAGCACCTCGTCGACGAAGGCCCCGGCCACCCAGGCGTGCTCGCGGAGCACGCCCTCACGCCGGAAGCCGGTCTTCTCGGCGGCGGCGATCATCGCGCTGTTGGTGGCGAGCGTCTCCAGGCCCAGCCGGTACAGGCCGCGGATGCGGAAGGCGTAGTCGCACAGCACTCTCAGCGCGTCGGGGGCGTACCCGTGGCCGCGCGCCTCGGGGAGCAGCGAGATGCCCAGGTGCCCGTTGCGGTTGAGGGCGTCGATCCCCCAGACGATGCCGGACCCGAGCAGGTCCCCCGAGAGGGACTGGATGGCGAAGCCGACGTTGGCGGGGTCGGGCTTGCGCTGCTCGTAGCGGGCGATCGCCTGGTCGGCCGTCTGGGGCATCCAGGGCTCCGTGGTGGCCCCGGCCGTCGTCTCCACCTCGTCGTTCAGCCGGTGGAGCAGGCCCACGTCCTCCTTGGTGATGGCCCTGAGCAGGACCCTGTCTCCGCGAAGCATGAACGGAACCCTCACTGTCGATCGCCGGACGACGCGCAAAAGGGCTCGCCACCTTTCCGACATCACACCATACGAAAAGCCGGAAAGGACACCGAATAACGCCACGCCGCAGACGATCTACACGACTTCCACCACAGGGCACCAAACCACGCATGCGACACCGGACCGTACGATGCCACAGCCGGACACCGCGGCCCCGGCCGCCCGTTCCGCGACTTCTGACAGTAAATCCTGACATTGCCGCCCGTTGGAACGTTCCCTCCAGGCTTCCCTCGCCGACACATGCCTCCAGTTCACAGCGTTTCGCACAAACGGGAACCCGGAACCGTGAGGCTTTTTTTACTGCTTGTATTGACTAGAGAACGAAGCCTGCCTTAGGGTCCCGGGCAAGCGAGACCTTGCCGTGAAGGGACCCCCCATGACTCGCTTGCCCCGACGCCGCGTGGCGGCGGGCGCGACGACCGCGCTCACCCCACCGCCCTGACCACACCCGTCACGAGTGTGAGGCGCACTGGCCGCCCCCCGCCCGTGAAGGCTCCCTTCTCCCTGCCGTATCCGTCGCGGCAGGGCCCGGGACGCGCCGAGCAGCGCGTGCCGCCGCATGGCGGGCCCACCAGGGCCACCGTACGGCCGCCCGCGGAAGGCACGCTCGCCGCGTCCGGCACCACCCGCATGTCACCCCCTGATACGGGTCGTGACGTCACGCGCGCGCCGCGTCCCCACCGGGGCGGGGCGTACCCGTACGTCAGCTCCCCAAGACGGAAGGAAACTCGCGCATGGACAACGGACAGCCGTCTCCCCGGCGCCGTCGCATGTCGCTCCCCACCACTCTCGGCGGGATGTTCACCGTCGTCGCCCTCGCCCTCGCCAGCGTGGCGACCGCGTCGCCGGCCGCCGCCGCCACCGGGCAGATCACCGGTATCGGCGGCAAGTGCGTCGACGTCGCCGCGGCCAGCAGCGCCAACGGCACCCCCATCCAGCTGTACGACTGCAACGGCAGCACGGCGCAGCAGTGGAGCCGCAACGGTGACGGCACCGTGCGCGCCCTGGGCAAGTGCCTGGACATCACCGCGGCCTCCACCGCCAACGGGGCGCAGATCCAGCTGTACGACTGCAATGGCACCGCCGCCCAGCAGTGGAGCTACAACGCCACGACCCGGGATCTCGTGAACCCGGCCGCCAACAAGTGCCTGGACGCCACCGGACAGTCCAGCGCCAACGGCACCCGCCTGCAGATCTGGACCTGCACCGGCACCGCCAACCAGAAGTGGACCGCCCCGAGCGACGGCGGCACCCAGCCTCCCCCGGCCGGGAAGATGGCCGGAGCCCCGTACCTCTACATGGGCTGGGGCAACCCGCCGAGCCCGGCGACGATCATGAGCACCACCGGCGTGAAGTCCTTCACCATGGCGTTCATCCTGTCCGGCGGCGGCTGCACCCCGCGCTGGGACGGCTCCAGGCCGCTGACCGGCGGCACCGACCAGGCCGCGATCAACCAGATCAAGGCCGCGGGCGGCAGCGTCCAGGTCTCCTTCGGCGGCTGGTCGGGCAACAAGCTCGGCCCGAACTGCTCCACCCCGGCCGCCTACGCCGGCGCGGTGCAGCAGGTCATCAACGCCGTCGGCCCCGCGGTCGTCGACTTCGACATCGAGAACAACGACGAGTTCGAGAACTTCACCGTCCAGGACCGCATCCTCAACGGCCTGAAGATCGTCAAGCAGAACAACCCGAACGTCAAGATCGCCGTCACCTTCGGCACCGGGATCAACGGCCCCAGCTCGACCGGCGTCCGCCTGATCAACCAGGCCAAGGCGCTCAACGTGCCGATCGACAACTACACGATCATGCCGTTCAACTTCGGCGCCTCGAACATCTACAACGCCACCGTCAGCTCCTCCGAGGGCCTGAAGAACGCGCTCAAGGCCGCCAACGGCTGGACCGACGCGCAGGCGTACGCCCGGATGGGCATCTCCGGCATGAACGGCCTGTCCGACCAGGGCGAGCTGACCACCACCCAGGCGTGGACCCAGATCCGCGACTGGGCCAAGTCCAAGGGCCTGACCCGGCTGGCCTACTGGGCGGTCAACCGCGACCGTCCCTGCCCCGGCGGCAACGCGTCCTCCGAGTGCAGCGGCATCTCCCAGCCCAACTGGGAGTTCACCCGCATCACGGCCGGTTTCTAGGCCGTGGCCCCCTTCCAGCGGACACCGGCTCGAAAGGAACAGCCGATGATCTCCACCAGCCCGGCGCACCTTACCGGCCCCCGCCCCGCGCGGACCCGGCTCGCGCGGATCGGCGGCCTCCTCGCCGCGACGCTCCTCGCCCTCGGCTCCGCCACGCTCGTCCCCTCCCAGGCGGGCGCCGCGCAGTCCACCGCCCAGGCGGCTCTGGCGGCCCCCGCGCCCGGCCCCCTCGTGTGGTCGGACGAGTTCAACGCCGCCTCCGGCGCCGGTCCCGACACCTCCAAGTGGCGCCGGGACGTCGGTGGCGGCGGCTGGGGGAACAACGAGCGGCAGTACTACACGGCGGGCAACGAGAACATCGCCCACGACGGCGCAGGCAACCTGGTCATCACCGCGCGCAAGGGCAACCCCGCGGGGCTCGGCTGCTGGTACGGCTCGTGCGAGTACACCTCGGGCAAGCTGACCACCGCCGCGACCTTCACCCGTGCCTACGGCCGCTTCGAGGCGCGGATGAAGCTCCCCCGGGGCAAGGGCATGTGGCCCGCGTTCTGGATGCTGGGCACCGGGGGCGCCCCCTGGCCGTCCAACGGCGAGATCGACATCATGGAGAACGTCGGCACCGTCCCCGGACAGGTGCTCGGCAGCCTCCACGGCCCCGGCTACTCGGGGGGCAGCCCGCTGAGCGGCAGCTACAACCTCCCCGCGGGCCAGGCCTTCGCCGACGCCTTCCACACCTTCGCCGTCGACTGGGAACCCGGCGCGGTGACCTGGTACATGGACGGCATCCAGTTCTCCAGGAAGACCCCCGCCGACACGCGGGGCAACCCCTGGGTCTACGACCACCCGTTCTTCATGATCCTCAACCTGGCCGTCGGCGGGAACTGGCCCGGCTCGCCCGACGCCTCGACCAGCTTCCCCCAGCAGCTCACCGTCGACTACGTCCGCGTCTACGCCCCGCCCAGCGGTGGCGGCGGCGGCCGTACGGGACAGATCACCGGTATCGGCGGCAAGTGCGTCGACGTCGCCGCGGCCAGCAGCGCCAACGGCACCCCCATCCAGCTGTACGACTGCAACGGCAGCGGCGCCCAGCAGTGGACCCTGGGCACCGACGGCACCGTGCGCGCCCTCGGCAAGTGCCTTGACGTCACCGCCGCCTCCACCGCCGACGGAGCGAAGATCCAGCTGTACGACTGCAACGGCACCGCCGCCCAGCGGTGGAGCTACAACGCCGCGACCCGGGACCTCGTGAACCCGGCCGCCAACAAGTGCCTGGACGCCACCGGCCAGTCCAGCGCCAACGGCACCCGCCTGCAGATCTGGACCTGCACCGGTACCGCCAACCAGAAGTGGACCGCCCCGGCCTGATCCACCCCGCCTCGGGCCGTCTCGGCCCGAGGCGGGCCACCCCGGGCCACCCCGGGCTGTCTCAGGCTGTCTCGGCCCGTCGCGGGCCGGAACCCTCCCCCCTCGGTTCCGGCCCGCGACGGGCTTTCCCGGTCGTGACGGGCTTCCCTGATTCACTCGAAACGCCTCGGGGCGTGTGCTCGATATCTGACATTCCAGGGCGAGAAAAACCTCCCCCAAAACCTCAGGCGGCCCCCCTCACGACGTGGTGACCACGTCGCCGACCGCGATCGTCCCGAAGGCGCGCGGGATGCCGAGCCGCCCGAACATGACGCCTCGGTCGCCGTCGAAGACCCGGGTCCGGTAACCGGCCAGGGTCCGGAGGGGTTCGCCGCCCTTGCGCCCGGAGTCCTGGTCGACGTTGATGATGACGCAACGCCCGCAGGGCTTGGTCAGCTCGACCTCGGCGGCGCCGATTCGCAGCCTGGAGACCGTGTCCTCGCCGTAGGGGCCCAGGCCCTCCAGCACGACGTTGGGCCGGAACCGGTCCATCGGCAGCGGGTGGTCCACGCGCAGGTTCAGGTCGTCGAGGGACTCGCGCGACAGCACGGAGAGCGGATGGCCGTCGGCGAACGCCAGCGTGCCGCCGCCCCGCGCGGTGGGCCGGGTACCGGTGAAACGGACCAGGCGGCAGGGCGGTCCGAGGAGCTCGGAGAACCACACGGCGGCCTCCTCTCCCTGGTCCACGCCCTGGCAGGGCTTCCCGTGCACGGTCACGTCCAGCGCGGGACCGTCCACCGGCTTGTGGGCCAGGGACGCCGCCCCCGGCGCGCCCACGACGAGCTCCACCCCGTCGTACGCGGGCCGCAGCGTCGCCAGCCGGGGCACCTCCCGCTGTGACAGGTGCCGCAGGTCCGGCCGGACCAGCATGAACTCCCGGTCGTGCCGCAGCCCGGCCGGTGTCAGCTCGGCACGGGCCAGGGAGGTGCCGCCCGCGCTCTTGATCGGGAAGACGTTCAACCCAGCGACGACGGCGATCGCGATCGCGCTCTCCCCGCCGCGCGCCGAGCGCTCCCCCGCCTTCGCCCCGGTCTCCTCGCGGATGTCGTGCGTCATGTATCGGACGCTAGGACATCCACCCGGAAAAGAGACCGGGGAGGGGCGGTATCTAACAAAATCTCGTCAGTTTAACGAGCGTCCATCCGGCGGGAGGTCAGAGCAGGCGCCTGATGTCCCCGTACGCGCGGTAGAAACCGCCCCGCTCGGAGAAGCGGACGCCCTCGACGAGGTAGCGGGCCCCGGCCTCGCGGACGCCCTTGGGGAACTGCACGTTCCGCCGTACGTCGTAGCCCTCGCTGAGGACCCGCACCCGGAGCCGGTCACCCTCGCGGAAGCACTCCAGCACCACGCCGTCGCCGGTGTCCGGGACGGTGTCGAACACCACGGTCTCCAGCGTGACGGCGGGCTCCACCACCGCCAGCCCGGCGGACGCCTTGACGTCGACCGCCTCGGGGAGGGTGCCGTCCTGGGCCGCCCTGATCGCCTCCTCGGTGGCGTCGATGCAGGCCAGGGTGCCGTCGGTCGTCACGATGTAGAGGCGGTCGTCGAGATACTGCATGGAGAAGGCGGAACCGCAGCCGGTGGCCAGCTTCCACAGGCGCTCGCCGCTCTGGTCGAAGCAGTAGATCGAGGAGTGGTTGTCCCCGGCGAAGACGTACCGGCCGCCGGGGGCGGTGGCGCAGGAGAAGACGGTGGCGTCGCAGCGGTAGACCGCCTGGGAGGCGCCGTCCGACTTGCGCAGGCGGTGCACGGTGGAGCGCGCGGTGCCCGCGTAGACCGAGTCGGCCTCCTGCCAGCCGAACAGCACCGCGCCGTTGATGGGCGTCTCCCAGACCGGCGCGCCGTCGGCGGCGTCGTAGCGGGCCACCCCGGTGGAGTGACCGTGGTAGACGGCCTCGTCGTCGCAGCGGACCATCCAGGCCGAGTCGCCCCTGCCCTTGCGCGCCCACTGGAACTCGTCCTCGTGGTCGATCGTGGTGATCCGCCCCGCGCGGTCGGAGACGCCCAGCACGCCGTCGTGGATGTCGAGCCAGTAGATGTCGACGTCCTCGGCGATCTCGTACGCGACCCTCGGGACTTTGCCGCCGAGGTCGTAGACCTTGCCGTCGTCGGCGCCCGCGTAGATCCAGAAGTCGTCGCCGACGATGCACTTGACCCCGTCGGGCAGCTTGAAGCGGCCGGTGACGGTGCCGCCGTGGGTGACGGTGTAGACGTCGCCGCGCTGGTTGCCGACCCAGCAGCGCTCGGAGTCGACGAAGATGCCGAACGCCGCCGCGCCGCTGGCGAAGCGCCAGAGCACCGGCGCCTGGGTGGCGGTGGAACGGACGCTCTCCACGCTGCGCCGGGTGACCGCGCGGCGCTGGCGCACCCCCTGGACGGCCGGGGCGTACCCCTTGCGGACCTTCTCGTTGATCTTCTTCGCGGCGGCGGCCTGGGCCTTCGCCTCGCTCGCGAACGCCGACGCCTTGGCCTGGCCCGACTCGCCGATGCGGCCGTACCTGATCGTCACCTCGGTCCCATCGACCACGACCTCGTAGAACTTGTGCGAGCTTCCGCCGTCCTCGGACAGTTCCAGGTAAGTGCTCCGCGCGGCCATGCTCCACCTTCTCGGTCGATCGACTTTCCGGGAGCGTATGGCAGCCGTACGACAAATAATGAAAAGTCAGGAAAAGTAGCGGCGGGGATTGTCGATCAGCATCTGGTCCACCTGCGCGTCGCTCACCCCGGCCGCACGCAGGGCGGGGAGCACGTCGTCGTGGATGTGGCCGAAGTGCCAGTTGGGCGCGGCCAGCGGTATGCCCTCGTCCCACGCCTCGCCGAAGTAGTCCATGAAGCACGCGCTGTCGTGGCTGAGCACCATCCGGTCGGCGTAGCCCCGCTCGCAGAGCGCGGCGACGGTGGCGATCCGCGACGCCGTGGAGTTGTAGGCGTCCAGCCCGAAGCGGTCCATGCCGAGCGTCGCCCCCGTGTCGGCCAGCCGCATCAGGTGGTCGAGGTCGTTGGAGTCGCCCGAGTGCCCGAGCACGACCCTGGCCGGGTCGACCCCCTCCTTCTGGAACAGGTCCAGGACGACCAGCCCGCTCCCGGTGGAGGGGTTGGTGTGCACGGTGATCGGCACGCCGGTCCGCAGGTGGGCCTGGGCGACCGCCCGGCAGATCCGCTCGACGCCGGGGGTGAGTCCCTTGCTCTCGATCGCGCACTTGAGGAGCGCGGCCCTGACCCCGGTGTCGGCGATGCCCTCGACGATGTCGCGGGAGAAGTCCTCGACCATCGGCTCGGGCACGTCCATCATCAGGCCGGGGCCCCGATGCTCGTACTGGTGCGGGACGTCGTCGAAGGTGTAGATGCCGGAGGCGACGACGATGTTCAGCTCCGGGACCTGGTCCGCCACCCGCAGCACGCGCGGGATGTAGCGGCCCAGCCCCCACACGGTCGGGTCGACGATGGTCCGCACCCCCCTGGCCGCGACCGCCCTGAGCTTGGTGACGGCGTCGGCCACCCGGTACTCCTCGTCCCACCACGTGCCCCTGCCGTAGTTGTCGACGTGCTCGGGGGAGAGGACGAAGACGTGCTCGTGCATGAGGGTCTGGCCCAGGTCGGCGACGTCGACGGGACCTCGGACGGTGTTCACGACCGGCATGCGCGTCCTCCGGGGATGGTCCGACCGGACGGCGATGGCGTACCGAGCGGTCGCTTCCTGCGAAGGTAGGCCGGGGCACCGGGACCGTCAACCTGCCACGCCACGCGTCCTACGACCGGGCCGCGCGGGGCGGGCCGGACACGGACGGTCGGACGCGGGAGGTCAAGCGGGAACAGGTCAGGCGCGGACGGTCGGGCGAGGACGGGTCAGGCGCGGGCGGTCGCCGGGAGCGGGTGGCGGGTACGGCCGCCCCGCCTGGCCCCGGCCACCAGCCCCAGCATCGCCAGCACCGCCACCTCGAAGCCCACCACCAGCCGCTGGGTCACCCCGGCGGGGATGTCGTCGTTGGTCAGGTCCACCCCGAACACCCGCACCACGTACGGGAGGACCACCAGGACCAGCACCCCCAGGGCGGCCAGGCTGAGCAGCCGGACGGAACGGGCGTACGGGCTGGTCGCGTACCGCCTGGCCAGGAGCAGCCCGGCGATCGGCATCGTCAGGAAGGCCACGAACGCCGCGTACCTGTGGATGCCACCGGACATCGACAGCGGCACGCCGGGCTCGTCGGTGGGGAAGGCGCCGATCAGCAGCATGCACAGCCCCCAGACCCCGACCAGCAGGGCCGCCGCGCGGTCCTTCCCGCCCCGGGCCAGCATGGCCCCGATGATCGTCGCCGCGGCGGCGAAGAGCGTGAGCGACAGGGGCAGCAGCCAGCCGTCCGCCTCGAACGCGTACTCGCTGATCACGGTGTGCACCGGATCGAGACCGGTGACCACGTGCAGTCCGAGCATCGCGACGGCCCCGGCGCCGATCGCCGCGTAGCCGCCGAGGATCATCGTGTGCCGCGTGAGCGTCTGGCTTCCCATACCTCAACGATGGCGACGATCAAGATCACGGAGTATCGGAGACAGCCCCCGGCCGCCCCTGAGCGGTCCCGGATGGACCCCCGGGCAGGGTGGTGCCCGCCCCCGGGGGACCTCCACCGCGTCACCGCTCTGAGCTGCGCGAAAGCCCCCGGCAGTGAGGCGTTCCCCCTCAGGGTTCCGCCCTGGGAGCGGGTCCCGCGGGGTGATCCGTCCGGGACGCTCGAAGTCGCCGGAGATTTCGATGTGACCTTTCGCCGCCCCGCCTCGTCCCTGAGGGTATGAACGACCATCCCCTCGGAGGCGACCATCAGTGCGAGCATCGAACAGCTTTATCGTGATCACTGGTCCCTGGTGTGCGGATACCTCCTCCGGCGTACCCGTGATCCCCACCTCGCCGAGGATCTCGCGCAGGAGACCTTTCTCAAGGCGACCAGGGCCCTGCTCGGCTGGCGGGGCGAGTCACCGGCCGGGTGGCTGCTCAGTGTCGCCCACAGCGTGCTCGTCGACCACGCGCGGCGGCGCCGTACCGTCCTGTCCCTGCCCTCGGTGGAGGAGCTGGGCGTCGAGGACTCCGAGCCGGACAGGCTCGCGGTCCGCGACGTGCTCTCCCGGCTCGCCGACCCTTACCGGCGGGTGCTCACCTGGGTCTACATCGACGGATTCAGTCTCGCCGAGGTGGCCGCGATGACCGGCCGTACCCCCGGCTCGGTCAAGACCGCACTGTGGCGCGCTCGCGCCGCCTTCGCCGAATCCTACGGAGACAGCCGATGATGACGAAGACGATGACCGCCACCGACGACGGCCTGCCCCCGATCCCCGCCTTCGACCCGCGCAGGACACGGCGCGCGGTGCGGCGCGGCCTGTTCCGTACCGCGCTCAGGTCGGCCGCGCTCCTGGTCGGCGTGGCGCTGCTGCTCAACGCGGGCACGGCGCTGTTCCAGACGAGGGGCGACCGGGAGCAGCGCATGGAACGGGTGCTCGGCGGCGCCTTCCTGATCGCCCACCCCGACTACACCTCCAGCATGAGCTCGCTGGACCTCGGCCTCACCTCGATGACCCTCACCGTCGACGCCGACCCGGTCGAACCGGTGCCCGCGCCGGACGAGGCCACCCGCAGGCCGGGCACCACCACCTTCGAGATCACCCAGAACCTGCTGGGACACGTCACCGACGGCGTGTACGGGTTCCAGACTCGCCTCGGCGGGCCGCTCGGCCTGACGGGAGAACGTACGGGCACCCGTGAGGAGGCGCGCGAGCGGGCGGAGAAGGTGTTCGAGCGCCTCCCGGCGTCGCTGCTCGCGACGGCGGTGGTGGAGTTCGAGCGCCCGCTGACGGGCGAGGAGTTCACGACCTTCCATCGGGACCGCTACGAGCGGGACGACCCGGCGGCCCCCGCCCACACCTTCCTGCTCTCCCGGGCGAGCGGCGGCTCCACCTACCGGGTGCCTCTCGGCTGGCGGCCCCACCACTTCGTCTCACCGGCCCCGCGAGGGGAGACGGAGTACGATCCCGCCGCCGAGGGGGTGGAGGCGGTCGGAGACTTCCGCCGCTGGGTCGGCGAGCTCCGCGACCACGACGCCGAGAACCTGCTGCGGCTCGGCGTACCCCTGAAGAACCTGCGCGCCGCCGCCGCGGAGGGCCGGATCCACGGTTACGTGGCCGCCGGTGAGACGGTCGAGGGCCTTCGCGAGATCCTCGACGATCCCAGGGTCCGGACGGTCCGCCTCGGTGACGTCGCCTTCGACCTCTCCTGACCGCCCGCCCTCTCCCGGAAGGCCGGGAGCGGGCGGGCTCAGACGTCGAAGGGCAGTCCGACGTAGTTCTCCGCGAGCGTGGTCGCGGCGGCCTCGGAGGAGGTGACGTAGTCGAGGTGGGAGGTCTGCAGGCGCCGCCCGTAGGGGTCGTCGGCGTCGAGGGTGTGCAGCAGCGTGGTCATCCACCAGGAGAAGTGCTGGGCACGCCAGACCCGCTTCAGGCAGCTGGCGGAGTACGTGTCCAGCAGCGCGGTGGAGCCCGTCGCGTAGAACTCGTCCAGGGCGGCGGTCAGCAGCCGGACGTCCGCGACGGCCAGGTTGAGCCCCTTGGCACCGGTGGGCGGCACGATGTGGGCGGCGTCCCCGGCGAGGTAGAGGTTGCCGTGGCGCATCGGCTCGGCGACGAACGAGCGCATCGCCGACAGGTCCCTGGAGATGATCGGCCCCTCGGCCAGCGCGAACCCAGGGACCGTCTCCAGGCGCGCCCGCAGCTCGGCCCAGATCCGCTCGTCCGGCCAGTCGTCGAGGGAGGCGTCCGGAGGGACCTGGAGGTAGAAGCGGCTGATCTCCGGGGAGCGCATGCTGTGCAGCGCGAAGCCCCGCTCGCCTCGGGAGTAGATCAGCTCCTCGGACGACGGCGGGACCCGCGCGAGGATGCCGAGCCAGGCGAACGGGTAGTCACGCTCGAAGACCGACAGGACACCCTCGGGGATCGACGGCCGCGAGACGCCGTGGAAGCCGTCGCACCCGGCGATGACGTCGCAGTCGAGGCGCTCGCCCCGGAAGGTGAGGTAGGGGTCCTTCTCCAGTGAGTGCAGGGCGACGTCGGGGACGTCGAAGAGGATCCTTCCGCCGTCGGCCAGCCGCCGGGCGATGAGGTCCTTGACGACCTCCTGCTGGCCGTAGACGGTGATGGCCCGGCCGGGGACCAGCTTCTCGAACGCGATGCGGTGCCCGGCCCCGCCGTAGCGCAGCTCGATGCCGTGGTGCGGCAGCCCCTCGGCGCGCATCCGGTCGCCGACACCCGCCTCGTTGAGCACGTCCACCGTGCCCTGCTCCAGCACCCCGGCCCGCACGCGCTGCTCGACGTACTCCCTGCTCCGCGCCTCCAGGACCACCGAGTCGATGCCCCGCAGGTGCAGCAGATGGGAGAGGAGCAGCCCGGCGGGTCCCGCGCCGACGATCCCGACCTGAGTTCGCATGCACCGAAGCATTCCGCACCGTCGGCTCCTTGACCAGCCGGGGGCGGGAGGCGGCCCGGCCCGGCGGCGGATCCCGGTGGGCGTGAGCCGCACGTCTCCCGGCGGGAACGCGCCGAGGACGGCCAGCCCCTCCCGGTGACCGTGGGCGCCCTCACACGTCCCGCCCGGGTCCCGCCCCGCCGCTCCCCCGCGGCGACGGCGAACCTAGGAGGCGGACTCCAGGCGGGAGGCCAGGACCCCGGCGCGGGCGAGCTGCACCTCGCGGGCCTTCTTCGCGGCGTAGCCCAGCAGCGGCCTGACCCAGGCGTGCACCACGAGGAGGTCCTCGACCTCGGTGCCCCCGTTCTTCTCGCTGAGGGTGAACCGGTAGTCCAGGCGCACCCCGCCGGGACTGTCGACCTCGCCCTCGACGGTCCGCGGCGTGCTCCGCAGCGTCACCTTGATCATGTTGTCGTACTTGACGAAGCCGAGGAACCTGAAGCGCTCCACCGAGGTGTAGCGGGTCTCGGACTCCCCCCGCTCGACGTCCTTGACCGCGACCACCATCGGCGAGAGCCCCACGTAGCTCTGCGGCTGGCTCAGGTGGGCGCGGAGCGCCTCCGGAGTGTTCCGAACATGAAAAGTGTTACGCAGTGTGACCTTTGGCATCTTATGCCCCCGTTTGAAGATCTTTACTGGGAGACACTAACGGGTTCGGCCATGTACCAGCGGGCGTGTTGCTCACCTCGGGTGAGGGAATTCAGCCTGCGGGGAAGCTCGCGCCGGGAGAACGGGTCGGCGGCGGCGTTGCGGATGTGGATGCCCACCGCGTAGATGTCCCTGACCTCCATGAGGGTGGAGTATCCGGGCCAGGAACGCAGGTCACTGCCGTACGCGTCGGCGAAGGCGTCCACGTCGGCGGCGGTCAGGCCGAAGCGCCGCTGGCCGTGGTAGGTGTGGACCAGGTCCCACTCGCGGGGGCCGACCGCGACGCCGTCCCAGTCGCAGAGCACCACGTGACCGTCCGTGCAGCGCAGCAGGTTGTCGATCCACGCGTCGCCGTGCAGCAGCACCGGCGAGTCCTCCATGCCGAGGTCCGACCAGCGCTCCGTCAGCTCCGCGATGCGGTCGCGCAGCCAGGCCCGCTGGCAGGGGGTGAGCTCTTCGGAGCGGTCCACCGCGCGACGTACCTCGCACAGGGGGTCGACGAAACGCCGCAACGCCACCGGCGGCACCGGCAGCAGGTGCAGGCTGCGCAGGATCTCGCCCAGCTCCGTGGTGGTGGGACGGCCGCTGGCCGGGACGTAGTGCCAGAAGGTGACGACCCTGCCCTCGTGCACCACGGGCTGCTCGGAGATCTCGTCGGCCGGGCGCACCGCGGGGAACCCCTGCTCGGCGAGCCAGCGGGCCACCGCGAGGACCAGCGGCAGCCGGGTCAGCGCGTTGGGAGCGGTGGCGATCCTGACCACGATCTCGCTGCGCAGTTTGAAGACGGCGTTGCTGCGCACCCTCAGCAGCTCCGCGTCCCGGTGGTCGATGCCGAGGTTCTCGCAGACCTCCCGCAGGACGGTGAACGCCTCCTCGGCGAGCGAGTTCATCAGCTGACCGGCGCCGCGCCGGTGACCAGGTCGGTCAGGCGTCGCACCGCCGCCGCCCGGTGCCTGGTCTGCGGAACCTCCGACAGCAGCGCCCGCGCGCGGTTGAGCACGATGGAGGTGCGGTGTTCCAGCGGAACCTGGAGCAGGGCCTTCTCCGCGAGGTGGCAGGCGTCGTCGACCTTGCCATCGCGGACCATGTGCGCGGCCTGGTCGAGCAGGAGGAGCACCGGGTCGATGGCGTACGGCATCGAGGGCCCGGCGGGCCCCGGCTTCCAGTCGACGTCCTCGCCCAGCTCGATCAGCGTGCCGATCCTGTAGAACTGCAGCCGCCGCTCGGAGAAGCGGAACGCCAGGTGGTCGTGGCCCTCGGGGGGCATCCTGGCGAAGATCCGCTCCGCCTCGGCCAGCGCGACCCTCGCGGCCTTGTGCTCGCCCATCCTGGCCAGCGCCCGCGCCTCCGCCGCCGCGCCGAGCGCCGCCGGGGAGCTGGGCGCGCTGCCCGCGAGCATCCTGGCCTCGCGGGCCAGCCGCACGGTCTCGGCCAGGTCGCCGTAGTAGTAGGGGAGCATCGCCTGCTGCGCCCGGACGAGGGCGCGCAGCCGCACGTCACCCATGTCGTCGGAGGCGTTACGCGCGGTGCCGTACCAGGCGTGGGCCTGGCGGGTGTCGCCGAGCTTCATCAGCGCGTCGGCCGACAGCAGCGCCAGCATGACGGTCGCGTTGAGCAGGCGGCGCTGGGCCATCGCGGGCTGGCGGGCCAGCGAGAGCGTCCGGACGTCCGACAGCTCCAGCATGAGCCGGTAGAGCATCGGCACCGGCGCGCTGCTGATGTACTCGCGCCGGTAGCGCAGCACCTGCTCGTCGAGCCGGTCGAGCTGCTCCTCGGAGACGGTGGCGACGGCGAGCGTACGGTCCAGGTCCTGGCGGGTCCGCTCGACCTCGGCCAGCAGGCGGCCGGTCATCACCGACCGCGAGCCGAGCAGGGCGTGGTGGAACAGCGCCCGCCGCTCGATGTCGTCCTCGGACCGTTCCCGCTCCTCCGTCTGGTACGGCGTGCGGCTCTCACCGCCGGAGACGACCACGACCTTGGCGCCCCCGCCGTCCTCGCAGTAGTCTCCGGCCAGGCCTAGCCTTACGGCGTTCGCGCGGTACAGTCGGGCCAGTAGATCGATGGTCTGCGGACGCGGCCGTGCCCGGTTGTTCTCCCAGGCGTTGAGCAGGTCGATGCTGGCCCGCGCCTCGCCCAGGTCCTGGCGCTCACAGAGCTCCTCAAGTTCCTGTACGGACTGCCTGGCCGACCACCCCCTGGCCAGCCGGTGTGCCTTGAGCAGGCTCACCCCGCAGCAGCCGTGAATGGCCTGCGCGGTCTGCCAGTGGGTCCACTGCCTGGACGCCGCCTGCTCGCGCCAGCGTCGCGCACATGCCGGCGAATGCTCACCTCGGGCCACGGCGCCCCTCCCGGTCGCTGTTTACACAACATTAACAAGCGCGCACCTCAGCGTAAACGCAGCTGTGCGCGGCATTCCGTTTATTCGTGGTTTCCCCACGGAACATCCACGACTTTCCGGTCTATTCCACTGTTCCCGAGGGGGGTTGAGGAGGGACCGATTGCCTCAAGTGCCGCAAAACCGCACTCTGCAGAGAGGCAAGTCACAAGTGTCCGCCAGGAGTGATCCGGATGATGACAGAGCGCGGCGAGGGCATCGACCACCTGCGTCGGTTGGCCGCCCAGTTGGAGGCGCACGCCTTTCAGGTGCGCCTGAGGTCGGCCGCGGGACTTTATCCACGGCTGCATGTGATCAACCCCATGGCCCCGGCCAGGACCGAGGACGTCCTCGCCGCCCACGAGGAGGACGGCGAGTGGTGGTTCTGGCTGTCCTGGGCGGGGCGCATCGGTCATGCGGAGGACGTCGCGACGGCCGCCGAACGTGTGGCCAGTGTTCTTCATGTGATACGGAGATAGGTGATTCTTGGGCCTGGCATGGGTAACACCCCGGTGATCAAGCCCAGAATGGAGCGGCACCGTGAAAAGGATCCTGGTCATGCAACGTCCGCGTCCGCCCCGTGAGCCGGTGCCGCTCGATCTGCGCAGCCCCTCGGGTCGTACACTCCCCTTCTGAGCCCCCTGAGAGCCCTGGCGGTCCGCATCGGGTCGCGCCTCCCCTTGGAACGGCCGGTGAAGAGACCTTCCCGCTGCCCCCAAGGGGAGGTCAAGAGGCACGATCCTCTGTCACGTACGGGCTTGCAAGAGGCTTTCAAGTGTTCTGCAGGTGGTTCGTTAGACCTTGTGACCATGAACAGCGCCCCTTTCGCCTTCAGTGTCAGCGTGGTCGTCCCCGCCATGAACGAGGCGGAGAACCTCCCTCATGTCTTCGCGACCCTGCCGTCCTGGGTCGACGAGGTGATCCTGGTGGACGGCAACTCCACCGACGACACGGTGGCCGTGGCCAGGTCCCTGCGTCCCGGGCTGCGCGTCGTCACCCAGACCCGCAAGGGCAAGGGCAACGCCCTCACCGAGGGCTTCGCCGCCGCGACCGGTGACATCATCGTCATGATCGACGCCGACGGGTCCACCGACGGCCGGGAGATCCACGCCTTCGTGACCGCGTTGGTCGAGGGCGCCGACTTCGCCAAGGGGTCCCGCTGTGCCCCCGGCGGAGGCTCGGACGACATCAGCCCGATCCGCTCGCTCGGCAACACGATGCTGACCAAGATGACCAACCGGCTGTACGGCACCCGCTACACCGACCTGTGCTACGGCTACAACGCCTTCTGGGCCCGCCACCTCGACGCGCTCGACCTCGACTGCGACGGCTTCGAGATCGAGACCCTCATGAACATCCGCGCCGCCCAGGCCGGTCTCGTCATCCGCGAGGTCCCCAGCCACGAGCGCAGCCGCATCCACGGCGCCAGCAACCTGCACGCCGTCCGCGACGGCCTGCGGGTGCTCCGCACCATCCTCCGCGAGCGCGAGGGACGCGTCGGCGGTGTCCGACTGCGTCAGGAACACGCCACCCACGCCACCGCCTGACCCGACGATTCCAGTAAACTACCGACATGTCTCTCGCCGCCCGTCTCGCTCCTGGTTGCCGCCCTCGCGGCTGCCGGGCGCCCGCGCGGCGAGTGCGCGGCCGGCGGGTCCGGTACGCGATCGGCTCCGATCCCGGTCAGGTCAACGGCATGCGATGGCTTCGCGCGCCGCGCATGACGCAGGGCGTCTGAGGAGTTCTCCTCCGCCCGTCCACCGTCCTCGCCCCTGATCCACCGCCCCCTGCCAGGTCTTCGACGCGTCCGGCGCGTCCGGGCTCGCGGGCGCCACCGGGATGGCGAGACGGCGGGAGCCCTGCCCCTCTGCGTGGAGACGCGACCGGTGACCACCGTTGACCTGACGGCCGGGGCACGCGTCCCGGCGGAGGAGCTGTCGCATGTCCAGCACGTTGTTCATCCCGGCCCCGGAGGGCCACGCCCCTGACTCCGAGGGCTACTTCGGCGCGTTCGGCGGCACGTTCGTCCCGGAGGCGCTCGTCGCCGCGGTGGACGAGGTCGCCGTCGAGTACGAGAGGGCCAAGGCCGACCCGAGCTTCACCGCCGAGCTCGGGGCGCTGCTCGTCGACTACACCGGGCGGCCGAGCGCCCTGACCGAGGTGCCCCGGTTCGCCGAGCACGCCGGTGGCGTCCGGATGTTCCTCAAACGCGAGGACCTCAACCACACCGGCTCCCACAAGATCACGAATGTCCTCGGGCAGGCGCTGCTCGCCCGGCGGATGGGCAAGCCTCGGGTGATCGCCGAAACGGGCGCCGGGTCGCACGGCGTGGCCACGGCCACCGCCTGCGCCCTGTTCGGCCTCGAATGCGTCGTCTACATGGGCGAGGTCGACATGGAGCGCCAGGCGCTGAACGTCGCCCGGATGCGGATGCTCGGCACGAGGGTCGTCCCGGTGACGTCCGGGTCCCGCACCCTGAAGGACGCCATCAACGAGGCGTTCCGGGACTGGGTCGCCAACGTCGGGTCCACGCACTACCTGTTCGGCACCGCGGCGGGCCCGCACCCGTTCCCGGCGATGGTCCGCGACTTCCAGCGCGTCATCGGCGTCGAGGCCCGCCGCCAGCTCCTGGAGCGCACCGGACGCCTGCCCGACGCGGCGATCGCGTGCGTCGGCGGCGGATCCAACGCCCTCGGCCTGTTCCACGCCTTCCTGCCCGACGCCGGGGTGCGCCTGGTCGGCTGCGAGGCCGCCGGGCACGGCGTCGAGTCCGGCAGGCACGCGGCGACGCTGTCGGCGGGCGAGCCTGGCGTCCTGCACGGCTCGCGCTCCTACGTGCTCCAGGACGAGGAGGGCCAGATCTCCGAGCCGCACTCGATCTCCGCCGGTCTGGACTACCCGGGCATCGGCCCCGAGCACGCCCACCTCAACGATCTCGGGCGCGCCGAGTACGTCCCGGTCACCGACGACCAGGCGATGCGGGCGTTCCTGCTCCTGTCGCGCACCGAAGGGATCATCCCGGCGATCGAGAGCGCCCACGCCCTCGCCGGAGCCCTCGACGTCGGCAGGGAACTCGGCGGGGACGGCCTGATCCTGGTCAACCTGTCCGGCCGGGGCGACAAGGACATGGACACCGCCGCCCGCTACTTCGGGCTGTACGACACCGAAGGGGAGTCCAGGTGAGCGGCAACCTCCAGCTGTTGGACGACACCCTCGCTGGTACCAGGGCCGAGGGCCGGGCCGCGCTCGTCGCCTACCTCCCGGCAGGTTTCCCGACCGTCGACGGCGGCATCGCGGCGATCAGGACGGTCCTGGACTCCGGCGCCGACATCGTCGAGGTCGGGCTGCCGCACAGCGACCCGGTCCTGGACGGCCCCGTCATCCAGACCGCCGACAGCCTCGCCCTGCGCGGCGGCCTCAAGATCGCCGACGTCATCCGTACCGTCCGCGAGGCCCACGCCGCCACGGGCAAGCCCGTCCTGGTCATGTCGTACTGGAACCCGATCGCCCGCTACGGCGTCGAGCGCTTCACCACCGAGCTCGCCGACGCGGGCGGGGCGGGCTGCATCCTGTCCGACCTGCCCGTCCAGGAGTCCGCGACCTGGCGCGACCACGCCGGCGAGCGGGGCCTGGCGACCGTCTTCGTCGTCGCGCCCAGCACCGGGGACGAACGGCTGAGGCGGATCACCGCCGCCGGTTCCGGTTTCGTCTACGCCGCCTCGACCATGGGCGTCACCGGCGCCCGTGAGACCGTCGGCGCCTCGGCCGCCGACCTCGTACGGCGGACCAGGGCGACGACCGATCTGCCGGTCTGCGTCGGCATCGGCGTGTCCACCCCCGGCCAGGCCGCCGAGGTGGCGGGCTTCGCCGACGGCGTGGTCGTCGGCACCGCCTTCGTCCAGGCCCTCCTCGACGCCCCCGACGAGAGCACCGGCCTGGCGTCCCTGCGCGCCCTCACCACCGCACTGGCCCGGGGCGTCCGCGAAGGAAGGGCCGCGGCACGATCATGACCGCGAGAACGGGGAAGACCTCCGTCTTCCCCGTTCACCGGCCGGTCGGGTCACGAAGGCGGCGACCTGCCGTTCGGGCACGGGAATCACCCGCGTGATCTCACGCTGAGGCTCCCCTGGGTCTAGACAGACTAGCCAAGGGTGAACGGCTGGACCCTGGTCAGCCGGAACCTCAAGGACTTCGCCGGCACGGGGGTGTCCGTCGTCAGCCCGTTCGACGCGCCGGCCTGATCGGGGCCTCAGGCCACCTCGAGCGCGTCGGCCACGGAGGGGAACACCTCGAACACCTGGATCAGGCCCGCGAGGTGGAGCCGCCGGGCGAGGTTGCCCTGGACGCCGGTGAGGATGACCCGCACTCCCCTGTTCAGGCCCTGGTGGCGCACCTGGAGCAGCTCGCCGATCCCGGAGGAGTCGCAGAAGGTCAGGGCGGAGAGGTCGAGGATGAGCCTCGGCGAGGGCAGGGATCCCCACGCCTTCCCCATCTCCTCGCGCAGCACCGACGTGTGGTAATGGTCAAGCTCTCCACTCGCCCGCACGACGAGCGTCGTACCGTGCAGTCCGGATGTGGCGGTGAAAACCGACTCCGGCTCTTCTCCCACGAACATGACCAACCCTCTGACCGACCCTTTGCCCAAGCAACAATAACTGTCTCATACGGCGTGGATCGCCCTGACGCGAAGAAGCACACCTGTTCACGTCGCCTTGGGAAACGCCTCCATCGCCTCTTCGACCGTGCGCCGGGTGTCGAACAGGTCGGCCACCCCGAGACGCCTCAGCCGTTGCCTCATCACGGTGGAGGGACCGACGAGGACGAGCGAGCCCGCCACCCGGCGGACGCGGGTGAGGGCGTACATGAGCACGCCGTACCCGGTGGAGTCGCAGAAGGTGACCTCGGTGAGATCGATCACCAGGCGCGGGTGGTCCGTCGCCCCCAGCGCGGCGTCGGCCTGCTCCTTCAGCAGCGGGGAGGACCCGTAGTCCAGTGCCCCCACCGCGTGCAGGGCGGTGAAATGGCTGTGCTTGTCGGCTCGGACGCGGAATCTATCGTCCTCTTCGGCCTTCGACATCGGCATCCTCTCCCGCCTAACGTCCCCGGTGCCCCAACCAGGCGGTTCTAATCATGGCGGGCACGGCCGGACCACGGAGGCATGCGGAACAATGGTGACATGGTGAAAGCGCGCCCGGTGGCGGTCACGGTCGTCGGCACGCTCCTGATCACCGCCTGCTCCTCGGCCCCGGCGGCGCCCGGCCCCAGCTCCACACCGGGCGGTACGGCCTCGCGGACCCCCGTCTCCCCCGGCCCGGAGGCCCCTTCGGCGAGTCCCGCGGCGACCGGGGCGATCACCGCGTCCGCCGAGTGGGCGGCCGTGGGGAGCGCGAAACTGTCGGGCGGCACGGCGCTGCTCGACGTGGCCGCGACCGGGCCCCGCGACGCCTGGGCCGTCGGATACCAGGACAGCGCGGAGGATCGCGAGGGCACGCCCGCCGTCCTCCGCTGGAACGGGAGCCGCTGGCGGGAGGTCTCCCTGGGGCGGGAGCCCGGCGCCCACCGCCTGGAGGGGGTCGGCGCGGCCGGGCCCGACGACGTGTGGGTGGTGGGCAACGGCCCGAGCGCGTTCGCCGCGCACTGGGACGGGCGGGCGTGGGCTCCGCACCGGCCCTTCGGGGTGGCCGAGGACTACCGGCTGGCGGACGTCACGACGGGCGGCGGCGGCACGTGGTTCGCCGCGAACGGCCCCTCGGGCGCGGTTGTCCTGGAACGGGCGGGCGGCGAGTTCCGCAACGCGCTGACCACCGGGGGCACCTTCGAGGCGATCACCTCCGGGGAGGGGCACGTCTGGGCGGTGGGGACGAGCGAGGCCCGGACCCCGCTGGTCTGGCACGGTACGGCCGGATCGTGGGAGAGCCTGGAGACGCCCCCGATCCCCGGCGGCCGTCTCAGCGCGGTCTGGCAGGTCTCGCCGTCAGAGGTGTGGGTGGTCGGGCGGGTCTCGGCCACCCCGGAGGCCCAGTCGGAGGCCCAGCCGGGCGCTCAACCGGACGCCCAGGCCGGTGGCGCGGGGGCGCGGCCGCTCGTCCTGCGCTGGGACGGGACCCGCTGGACGCGGGTCGAGGTGCCGGTCTCCCGGGGAGGCCTGCACGGGGTCACCGCCTCAGGCCCCGGCGACCTGTGGATCAGCGGCGTCGACGCCGACCACGCCGGACAGATGCTCATCCTCCACTTCGACGGCACCACCTGGTCACGCGAGTACGGTCCGCTGTTCCGCGCCTACACCGCCACCCAGCAGTACGACGGGAGCGACGACATCGGCGGCACCGTCCTGACCCGGGTGCCGGGCAGCGGCGCGCTGTGGGCGGTGGGCTCGGTCGGCGTGGGCGACGACGAGAAGGCCTTCGTGCTCCGCCGCTGAAGCCCCCGCGGACGCGCAAGGCCCTCAGTTTCCACCGTCGGCGGCGAGCCGACAGCACCGCCGAGGTCGCGGATTTGGAACAAACGGTGCCCCTGCCGGAAACATGGGCCTCTTACTCTGCGGACATGGCGGACTTTTTCCACCAAACGCCACGACAGAGCCCTCGACGCCACAGCCGGGACACCGGAGGCCAGACCTCCACCCCCGCCACCGCTCACCCTCGCGCGATCACGCGCCCCCGGCACGCCCGTACCCTGTCCGGCCAGCACGGATCGACACACGCTTGGTAAAAAATCCGTGAAAAAGTCGGTCAGTTGACGTAGTCTCTCTCAAACTCCAACAAAGAGGGAGTATGACATGAAAAAGGTTCTTATCCTCCAAAAGCCCCGGCCGCCCCGGAAACCCATCGCCCTGGACCTCCGCACCCCGTCAGGACGGGCCCTGCCCTTCTGACCCCCCTGACCCCTCTGACTCCTTTGACAGGAACAGCCGGTTGACGAACCAGAGGACCACCCCGATCACGAGCAGGACTCCCGCGCGGAGGTAGACGTCTCCGCCCCTGCCGGTGACCGGAAGCGCCAGGACGAAGCAGACCACCGCCCCCAGGGCCGGCATCCAGCTCGGCGCCCGGAAGTGATCGTGGTCCACGCGGTCCTTGCGAAGGACCAGCACGGCCACGTTGACCAGCGTGAAGACACACAGCAACAGCAGCACCGTGGTGTCGGCCAGGTTGCCCACGTCACCGGTGGCGACCAGCACCGCCGCGATGCCCACGGTGAAGACGATGGCCACCCACGGGGTGGACCGCGTCGGGTGGACCGCCGCGAAGATCCGCGGCACGATTCCCTCCCGCGCCATGCCGTACACCAGGCGTGAGGCCATGAGCATGTTGATCAGCGCGGTGTTGCCCACCGCGAGCAGCGCTATCAGGGCGAACAACTTGGGCGGGAACGTCAGCCCGGCGACCTTGACGACTTCGAGCAGCGGGCCTGACGAGTTCGTCAGCGTCCTGGTGTCGACCAGCATGGTCGCCGTGAACGCGACGCCCATGTAGATGATCGCCGCGACGGCGAGGCCGCCGAAGAGCGCGCGGGGGAAGTCCCGCTGCGGCTCCTTGGCCTCCTCCGCGAGGTTGACCGAGTCCTCGAAGCCGAGCAGCGCGTAGAAGGCGAGGGCCGTACCTCCCAGGACGCCGAGGAAGGCGCCGTTGGCCGGATGGAACTCCAGGGCGCGCCCCGGGTCGCCGTCACCGGACAGCAGGGCGAAGATCCCGATCGCGATGATCACCAGCAGGCCGAACGCCTCGATGACCGTCAGCACCACGTTGACCTTGATGGACTCGGAGATCCCGGCGAAGTTCACCAGCGTGATCAGGCCGAGGAAGATGAAGGCGCCGACGACGACCGGCAGCGTGACGAACTCCGCCAGGTAGTCGCCGCCGAAGGCCCGCGCGGCGGTGCTCGCCGAGGTGATCCCGCTCATCAGCACCGCGAACGCCACAATGAATGTGACAAAGGGAATGTTGAACGCTTTGTTCGCATAAAGCGCGGCACCGGCCGCCTGAGGATATTTACCGACAAGTTCGGCGTAAGCGGTCGCCGTCAGCGCGGCCAGTACGAACGCCACGAGAAAGGGCACCCACAGCGCCCCGCCGACGTGTCCGGCGACCTTCCCGGCCAGGGCGTAGATCCCCGCGCCGAGGATGTCACCCACCACGAACACGAGCAGGACCTTGCGCCCGATGACCCGCTTGAGCGAGTGCTGACCGGAACCAGGATCGACGATCGCCTCAGCCATGCCCCGCCCTTACCCCCGGCGGGGGCGGAATCACATCGGGTCACCCAAATCCCAGCTGTAAGCGTTGTGAAAGTACCTCGCAAGGAACTCTGCCTACAGTTCCAACTGTCACAAAATGCAATGAAAGGCAGAAATGTTCCGCGTCCTCTCCTCCCGCCGCCTCGCCGTCGCCGCAGCGGGAGCCGCTCTCATATCGATGACCGCCGCCTGTGGCGCGTCGTCCACCAACAGCGCGGTCTGCACCGAGGCCGCCTGGTCGAAGCCGTTCGCGGACTTCACCGCCGCCGCCACGGCGAGCGCCGGTGATCTGAGCAAGTACAACGACGCCACCGCCAAGCTCGCCGCCGACCTCAAGGCGCTGGCGGGCACGGCCGACGGTGAGGTGTCCACCGCCCTCACCGACCTCGCCGCGTCGTTCGAGTCGGTGAAGATCGACCCGAACGACCCCGCCGCGGCCGCCACGGCCGTGGGGTCGCTGGCGACGAAGGCCCAGGAGGCGAGCACCAAGCTCGTCGAGGCCTGCTCCTAGACCTCCTGGACCTCCTGAACGAACCGGGACCCGTGCCTCCCTCCCTCGGGAGGCACTCCGGGTACGGCCGCCGCTCCGCCTGCGGGGGGCAGTGCGGCGCGGCGGCCGTACCACCGATATCCCCCCGTACGGAGTCAGGCGCGGGTGGCGCGGGCCTGCTCGTAGCAGCGTTCGAAGCCTTCGAGCACCGCGGGCCAGGAGCTGCGGACGGGCTCGGTCTCCCGGTTGTTCGCCGCGATCGACTCGCGCAGCTCACGGTCGCGGACCAGCCTCGCCACCGACGCGACCAGGTCGTCGAACGTCCTCCCGAGGAGTCCCTCCTTACCGGGCCGTACGAAGTCGGCCACCCCGCTCTGCGCGCGCGCCACCACCGGCACCCCCGCCGCCCTGGCCTCCAGCGCCGCCAGCCCGAAGGACTCGCGGGGCGCGGGGGCGACGAACACGTCCGTCGAGGCGAGCAGCTCGCGGATCTGGTCGCGGCTGTAGCGGCCGGGGAGCGACACCCAGCCGGTCATGCCGTTGGCCCTCAGGTAGCGCTCCATCTGCGACCGGGCCGGGCCGTCTCCGACGACGGTCGCCCGCATCGGCGTCTCGGCGGGCACCTGGGCGCGGGCCTCCCGCAGGAGTCTCAGCAACCGGACCGGCTGCTTGCGGGGCGCGAGCCGCCCCACCGCGACGACGTGCACCGGCTCGGGCCGCACCGGACCGCCTTCCGGCCCGGACCGCTCGGGCCGTACGGCACCGGCGGGGAGCGAGACGGGAGCCGGGGGAGGGAGGGCCGCGCGCCAGCCGGAGAGGTCCAGGCCGTTGGAGACCACGTGCACCGGCACGCCGGGCCCGGCCACCGCGCGGATCGGCAGGGCCGCGGCCTCGCTCACCGCGGTACCCACCAGCCCCCAGCGGTGCCACCCGAACAGCAGCCGCAGCCCGCGGTAGACCGCCCGCGTGACCGGGTCCCACATGCTGTGCACGGTGACGACCACCGGCAGGCCCGCGCGGGTCGCGGCCCGCACGCCCATCCAGGCGAACGGCGAGACCGCGCCCGTGTGCACGTGCACCACATCGGGGCGCCGCGCCCTCACCAGGCGGAGCAGGTGTCCCGTCCCGAACGGATGGACCGGCAGGTCGAAGGGGAGTCTCGCGACGATCCTGTGCACGCCGGGAAGGCTCTCCCCCGGGGTGGCGGTCGCCACCTCGACGTGGTGGCCCGCCTCCCGCTGCGCCCGGATCAGATCGGCGACCTGCACCTCGATCCCACCGAGGCGCGGCAGGTAACAGTCACTGATGTGGAGGATCCTCACCGTGCCAGCGTAGACCCGCGTGAGATCATGCCAGCGTGCCCGCGAGGGCGCGTCCGAGTCGCGCGAACGGAGTGAGCCTGATCAGCAGCGTCAAGACAGCAGTGTTCTTTCATGCCCATCCCGACGACGAGGCCCTGCTGACCGCGGGCACCATGGCGATGCTCGCCGCCGAGGGCCACCGGGTGGTGCTCGTCGTGGCGACCTCGGGAGAGCGGGGCCAGGCCGACCTCGAACCCGGTGAGGCACTGGGCGCCGCCCGGATGGCCGAGCTGTACAAATCGGCCGCGGCACTCGGCTGCGCCCGCGTGGTGAACCTCGGCTACGGCGACTCCGGTCTCGCGCCCGGCGGCGGGGTCGCCGACGACCGGCCCGACGACGCCTTCATCGACGCCGACGCCGAGGAGGCCGCCCGGCGGCTGGCCGCCATCCTCGTCGAGGAGAGGGCCGAGCTGCTGACGACCTACGACCCGGCGGGCGGCTACGGCCACCCCGACCACGTCCAGGTGCACCGGGTCGGCGGCCGGGCGGCCGAGATCGCGAAGACCCCGATCGTGCTGGAGGCCACCGTGAACCGCGATCCCCTGCTGCGGGGGCTGCGGCTCGTGCGGAGGTTCTACCCGCAGCTCGACATCCGGGCCTTCGAGCGGGCGTACTCCCCCGGCGAGGTGATCACGCACCGGGTCGCCGTGCGGCGGTTCGCCCGCCAGAAGCGGGCGAGCATGGCCGCCCACGCCTCCCAGGCCACCGGCGCCGACACCCGCACGCTCGGGGTGATGCTCAAGATCCCCCAGCCTCTCTACCGCCTCGTCTTCGGCACCGAGTGGTACGTCCGCAGGGACGCCCCCCTGGGCTCCCGGCTGAGGCACCCCTTCGAACTTCCTCCGAAAGGATGAGGCCGGGGGCGGCAGACTTGGCCGGGGGTGCCGGATGACGAGCGGACGGGTCGGATGAAGAGCAGGTTGTTCCAGGTCGGGCTGTCGGTCGTGTCACTGGCACTCGCCGCCACGCTCGTGTTCTTCATGCCCCAGCTCGTGGCGGCCCTGACGGGCAAGCACGTCTCCTGGGCGCAGATCGGCGCGCAGTTCGCCGCGCTGGGCCCGCGGGAGGTCGCGCTGATGACCGCCGTCTGGCTGCTCAGCCTCCTCGCGTACACGTTCGTGCTGACCGCCTCCCTTCCCGGGCTCACCCACACGCAGGCCCTGATGCTGAACGCGGGCGGCAGCGCGGTGAGCAACCTGCTCCCCTTCGGCGGCGCGGCCGGGGTGGCGATGACGTTCGCGATGACCCGGGGCTGGGGGTTCCCGCCGCGGGCGGTCGTGGTCTCCACGCTGACCACCGGCATCTGGAACACCCTGTTCCGCTTCCTGCTGCCCGCGGCCGGCATCGTGGCCCTGCTGTTCAGCGGGCAGCCGCTCAGCCCCTCGGTGACGAGGGCGGGCTGGGCGGGTGTGCTGTCCATCCTGGTCCTGGTCGCCGTGGTGACCGCCGCCCTCTACTGGGACCGCGCCGCGAACGTCCTGGGCCGCGGCCTCGACACCCTGGCCCGGCTGCTCCCCCGCCGGATCCGCCCCCGCGAGCGCGCCGCCTCGGAGGCGCTGGCCAAGTTACGGGCCGACACCTCCGAGGTCGTACGGAGCCGCTGGGCCGGGCTGACCCTGGGCATGGTCTTCTTCCTCGGCTTCCAGTGGCTCATCCTCGTCGTCTGCCTGCACGCGACCGGCGCCTACCCGGGCCTGGCCCAGTCGATCGCCGCCTTCGCCCTGTCCAGGGTGTTGACCACCGCTTTGGTGACTCCGAGCGGTACGGGGATAATGGAGGCCGGGACCATCGGCGCGCTGGTCTTCTTCGGCGCTCCCCTGGACTCCGCCACCGCCGCCGCCCTGCTTTTCGGGTTCTGGACCTACACTGTCGAAATCCCCTTCGGCGGGCTGGCGCTGGGAGCGTGGACTTTCCTGCGCAGGCGTGAGAACGCCGCGACGGCCCCTGAAAAGGAGTCGATCAGCCGCTAGATTGGGAAATACCTTGTATGCGATTGGAAGGCCCGCATAGCGTGGCGGCTGACATGGTGGCGTTCCGAGTTCTCGGCCCGGTCGAGGCGCATTCCGGTGACGACGAGCTCGACCTGGGCGGGCTTCGTCAGCGTGCGGTCCTGGCGCGCCTGCTCGTCGCGCGCGGGCAGGTCGTTCCCGTCGACTCCCTGCTGTACGACCTGTGGGACGACGACGCGGCCAAGGGTGCCCAGTCGGGCCTTCAGGTCTACATCTCCCGGCTGCGCAGGGTGCTGGAGCCGGGGCGTCCGCGCGGGGGTCCCAACCGGCTGCTGGTGACCGTCGCCTCGGGCTACGCGCTGCGCGCCGCTCCCGACCAGGTCGACGCGCTACGTTTCGAGACGCTGGTCCGCACCGCCGGGGAGCACCTGGAGGGCGACGACCCCGCCTCCGCGCGGGCCCGCCTGGAGAAGGCCCTCGGCCTGTGGCGCGGCACCCCCTACTCCGACTTCGCCGACCAGCCGTGGGCCGAGGCCGAGGTCAACCGGCTCACCGAGCTGCGCCTGGTGGCCCGCGAGCGGCACGCCGACAGCGGCCTGCGGATGGGCCTGCCCGCCGAGTCGGTGCCCGACCTGGAGGCGCTGACCACCGAGCACCCGCTCCGCGAGGAGGGCTGGCGGCTGCTCGCCCTCGGCCTGTACCGCTGCGGACGGCAGGGCGACGCGCTGGCGGCGCTGCGCCGGGCGCGCACGATCCTCTCCGACGAGCTGGGCATCGACCCGGGCCCCGCGCTGCGCAAGCTGGAGTCCGACATCCTGTCCCAGGACCACGGCCTGCAGCTCGCCGCCCCGCCGCCGTCCAGGCAGCGCCAGCAGGTGGCCGCGGAGACCTGGCCGCCCAGGCCCACGGTCGCCCAGGTGGAGCTTCCCCCGCTGGAGCCCGAGCCGTTCGTCGGCCGCGACGCCGAGCTGGGCAGGCTCACCACCGCCGCGGCCAGGACCGGCCGCTTCACCGTGGCGGTCATCAGCGGTGACGCGGGCGCGGGCAAGACCACCCTGGTCCGCCAGCTCATCAAACGGCTGTCCGACGACGGGTGGGGCATCTCCTCCGGCGCCTGCCCCGACAGCAGCGCCACACCTCCCGGCTGGGCCTGGGTGGAGATCCTGCGCACCCTGGTGAACGCGGCCGGGCCCGGCGAGTACGCCTCGCTGCTCGCCCCGCTCCTCGACGACGCGGCCCCCGAGCCCGACGACGACCAGGCCTCCGGCGGGTTCCGGCTGCACCGGGCGGTGGGCGGCTACCTCGCCGCCGTCGCCAAGGAGACGCCGATCCTGCTCACCCTGGAGGACCTGCACTGGGCCGACGACCAGACGCTGGCGCTGCTCCGCGCGCTGCCGAGCCTGCTGGCCACCAGCCGGGTGCTGCTGGTGGTGACCTGCCGCGACAGCGAGCTGAGCGACCAGCAGGCCGACGTGCTGGCCGCGCTGGCCAGGCTCGGTCCCGTCAGGGTCGGCCTCACCGGACTCGACACCAAGGCGGTCGCCGAGCTGGTCAGGGCGACCTGCGTGCGCGAGGTCGACGAGGACGCGGTCAACAGCATCGTCGAGCGCACCGGCGGCAACCCCTTCTTCGTCCGCGAGACGGTACGCCTGCTCGACGCCGAGGCGGTGAGCGACCGCGCGACGGCCGCCGAGGTGATCTCCGGCGTACCCTCCGGCGTACGCGACGTGCTGCGCAGGCGCATCTCCCGGCTGCCCACCGTCGCCCAGCAGATCCTGCTGCAGGCCGCGGTGATCGGCCGCGACGTCGACGTGGACGTGCTGGTCGACGTCTCGGGCGACGAGGACGCCGTGGTCGACGCGGTGGAGGCGGCGCTGCTCGCCGGCCTGGTCACCGAGCCGGGTCCCGGCATGCTCCGCTTCGACCACGACCTGGTCCGCGACACCCTTTACTCCGACGCCTCCCGGCTGCGCCGCTCCCGGCTGCACGCCGCGGTGGCCTCGGTGATCGAGCGCAGGAACCCCGGCGACGTGGCCGCGCTGGCCCACCACTACGACTCGGCGGGCACCAGCGAGACCGCGGGCAAGACGGTGCACTACGCCGGGCTCGCCGCCGAACAGGCCGAGCGGCGCTTCGCCCACCGCGAGGCGGCCACCCTGTGGGAGCAGGCCATCGTCGCCTTCGACAGGTCGGGCATCACCCACACGCCCGACAGCACCAGGGAACGGCTGCTGCTGACCCTGCGGCTGATCAAGGCTCTGGCGCTGTGCGGCGACATGGCCGCGGCCCGCAGGCGGCGGCGCGAGGCGATGGACGCGGCGCTGCCGCTGGGCAACCTGGAGCTCACCGCCCGGGTGGCCGCCTCACTGGCGGTGCCGCACAAGGGCATGGCCCGCGACTTCACCCGTACCGCCTGGGAGATCGTCGACGTCGCCGAGCAGGCGCTGGTCGAGCTGCCCGCCGGTGAGCAGTCGCTGCGGGCGAGCCTGCTGGCCACGCTCGCCCTGGAGCTGGAGGGGTCGGCGACCCCCCGGGGCGAGCAGGCCTCGCTGGAGGCCGAGGAGCTGGCCCGCCGCTCCGGTGACCCGGCCCTGCTGGCGACCGCGCTGAGCGGGCGGCTGCGCCAGTCGTACGGCATCACCCCGGTGGGTGAGCGCGAGGTCATCGGCAGGGAGCTGCTGGAGGTCGGCAAGGCGACCGGGCAGATCTCGGTGCAGGCGCTGGCCCACCTGGTGCTGATGGAGTGCGCGGCGGCCTCGGGCGCGTTCGCCGAGGCCGACGCGCACGTGGCCACCGCCGAGCGGCTGGCCAGGCAGTACGGCCTGTCCGCGCCGGCCGCCGTGGTCGCCTGGTACGCCGGGCAGCGCCTGATGATCGCCGGTGACTTCGCCGGGGCGGAGCGCGCCTACCGCGACGCCGCCCGGCTGACCGCGAAGGCCGGGATGCTGGAGGGCCGCCAGGACCTGCCGCTGATCACCACATTCTGCCTGCACCTGGTGAACGGGCGGGCCGCCGAGATGGTCGAGCCGCTGGCCGAGGCGCACCAGCGCGGGGCCAAGTGGACCCTCGACGCCTACGCGGTCGCCCTCGCCTCGGCGGGCCACCAGCGCGACGCCAGGGCCGTGATCGCGGTGAAGACGCCCGTGCGCCCCGACTTCCTCTACGAGCTGGCGATGATCTGGCGGGCTCTGGCGGGCATGCTGCTGGACGACCGGGAGCGGATGATCGAGGCGTACGACACGCTGAAGCCGTTCGCCGACCGGATCGCGGGCGCCGGGACCGGGGTGGTGGCACTCTGGCCGGTCGCCCTCACCCTGGGTGACCTGGCGCTGCGGCTGGGCTTCACCGACGCGGTGAAGCCGCACTACGAGAACGCCCTCGCGGTGGCCGAGCGGGTCGGCGTGGGCCGGTGGGTGGAGGCGGCGCAGCGCTCCCTCGGCAGCTGACGGGCCCTTGAACCGGCGGTTTCAGCAGCTGACGAGGAACTTCTCGCTGCGCAGCGGGGCGTCGCCGGAGACCGACAGCACGACGCGGTACCAGCCGGGGTTGTTGACGACCCTGGGCTGCCACTCGACGGTCTGGCTCTCGCCGCTGAAACCGGAGCCGGTGCCAAGGTAGGTCTGCCAGCGGCGGCTGCCGGGGCTCCAGCGCTCCAGGCGCCAGCCGTAGGAGACCGTGGCCCGGGGGTCGTCGTTCTCCACGAGGCTCTGGGCCCGGTAGGGCCTGTCGCAGGGACCGAACGCCTCGACCGCGCCGACGGTGACCGTACCGGGGGCCATGGCGGGGGCCGCGACGGGAATCGTGGCGGGGGCCTGCTCCGCGATGGCCGGTGTCGATCGCGACGACAGCTCCACCGTCCGCACCGGTGCCCGCTCCGCCGCACCGGCCGGGACCTGGGCCGGGGTGCCGTAGGTGGCCTCCACTCCCAGGTAGGCTCCGGCGAAGGCGAGGGTGGCGATGAGCAGCTTGACGGCGCTCGCGGTCCCGCTCGCCACCATCGGCGCCACACTGCTACGCGGACTCATGACAGACACCTTCTTTCGTTACCCCCAGGTGTACGCCACGGTTCTTGCTTTGGAGTTGACGTCCGCTTGCAGGCGGGGCGCCCAAAAGGGGCTCCGGCATATCGGTTCAGGTAAGCCTGCCCTAATATCGAATCAAGGCAGGTGGGACGACCGTGGCGGTGATGTTCAGAGTGCGACCTGTTGTGGCGATCATCCCCGACCCGACCTCCGCGTCCTTCCTGGGCATGCCCCTGTGGCTCTGGGTGATCGTCGGCGGCGTGGCCCTGTTCGGCGCGTTCCAGGCCTACTACTGGATCGGCCACGTCCTGGGCTCCCGCCTCTACACCTCGCGCCTGGGTGCCAAGATCGGCCAGGAGAACATCACCCGGGTCGAGAACGTCGTCAGGAAGTGGGGCGCGCTCGCCGTCTACGCCTGCTTCTGGGTGCCGGGGCTGCGCCACACGCTGCCCTGGGTGGCCGGGGTGCTGCGGATCTCCTACCCCTGGTACGTCGTGGCCAGCGCGCTCGGCTGCCTGACCTGGGTGCCGGTGACCTCCTTCGGCCTGTACTCGGTGATCTGGGGCTGGCTGGGGCTGGCCGCGCGGTCGCCGCTCCTGGCGGGCCTGGCCGCGCTGGCCGCGGTCGCGGCGGTCGCCGGGTTCGTCCGCTGGCGCCGCCGCCGGGCCGCCCGCCGCGAGGCGGAGAAACACCCGGCGCAGATGCCGACTTTTCAATAACCAAACCGACAACTCCCGAATATCAACGGCGACCTCTGCCAGCATGGCTCGCATGCATCACGGGGGAACACGCCTCATAGCCCGCACCGCGCTGGTCACCGCGGTCACCCTGGTCACCGCGTCTCCGGTGCCCGCCCTGGCCTCGGAGACCTTCGTCACACCCGCGCCGACCGGCGGGCCTCCCGCGCCCGTCCTGACCGCCGGGTCCGCGTCCTCCACCTCGCTCGCCGGGGAGCGCCGCGTCTCCGTGCCCTCGGTGCCGGGACGGGCCGCGTACCTGTACGACGCGGGCACGGGAACGGTCCACCTGAGCAAGCAGGCGGGGAAGCGGATGCCGGTGGCCAGCCTGACCAAGGTCATGACGGCGTACGTGGTGCTCAGGGAGGCGAAGCTGGACGACACCGTCACGATCCAGGCGGCGGACGTGCGGCACGCGGCGGCGAACGGCGCGACCCACGCCTCCTTGCGCGCCGGGGAGCGGCTCACCGTCAGGGACCTGCTCTACGCGGTCATGCTCCCCTCGGGGGCGGACGCCTCCCACGCCCTGGCCCGCGTCTACGGCCCCGGCAACGCGAGGTTCGTCGCGAAGATGAACGCCACGGCCCGCTCCATGGGACTGCTCGACACCCGTTACGCCACCGCGGACGGCCTGCCGAAGCCGGGGCCCGGCTACTCCACCGCCCTGGACCAGGCGAAGCTGGCCGACCTCGCGCTGCGCGACCCGGTGCTGCGGATCATCGCGTCCACCAGGCGTCACGTCGTGGCGAAGTCCAAGGTGCACCGGGCGCACACCTGGACCAACTCCAACAAGCTGCTCGGCAAGGCGCCCGGGGTGATGGGGCTGAAGACCGGCTACACCAGCGCCGCCGGATACTGCCTGTCCTTCGCCGCCGACCGCGACGGCCAGCGGCTCGTCGGTGTCATCCTCGGCGAGTCCAGCGCCGACCGGCGCTTCCAGACCGCGACGCGGCTCCTCGACTGGGCGAGCGAGCAGGCCGCCCTTCCCCAGCTGTGAGGGCGGCGCGTACTCCTGAGTTGTGAGGGCGTCCGAGCCGTGAGAAGCGACGTACTCCCGAGCCGTGAGAGCGGCGAGGAGCGACGCGCCTCCGACCGGTTCGCGACCGCGTCACCCGGCGGTGCCGCCCATCCCGCGCGTGGGGATCCCGCCGTTCTCTGAGAGAGTTTGTTCCACACGTCGAGAGGAGTTGGACGGGTGGAACCCGATGGGGAGCTGAAACACCCCAGCCTGGTCGAGCTTTCGATGCGGCGGCTCCGTCACGAGATCCTCTCCGGCGCCCTCGCGCCGGGCGAGCGGCTGATCGAGGAGCAGCTCACCCAGCGGTTCGGCATCAGCCGGGCGCCGCTGCGCGAGGCGCTGCGGTCGCTCGGGCAGCAGGGGCTGGTGGAGCACCTGCCCCGGCGGGGAGCCCGCGTCACCGAGCTGACCGGGGACGACGTGGACGAGCTGTTCGGGCTGCGCGACGTGCTCGAACGCTACGCGATCGAGACCGCGCTGCCTCTCCCCGCCGCGCACGGCATGACCGCGCTGGCCGAGGCGCTTGAGGGCATGGCGTCGGCGGTACGGCTGGACGACCCGCTCGGCGAGAACGAGGCGCACCGGCGCTTCCACGTCGCGCTGGTCGCGCTGGCGGGTCACCGCCAGCTGCTGATGGCGTACGAGCCCGTCATCCTGAAGCTGCAGCTCTACATGGCCGCGAACCTGCGCAGGGAGGCCGAGCAGCGGGCCCCGTCCGAGGGGGTGGAGCGGCACAGGCGGCTCTTCGAGGCCATCGCCTCCGGCGATCCCGCCGTCGCGCTCGACGCCCTGTCCCGGCACGGGGCGCGCACCTACATCGGCTGAACGCCCGGCCCCGGGGAAACACGACACGATCACGCTCCGGTCCGGGGCGCTAACAGAAGCGTAACCGGATGGGAAACCCACCGACATAATTCTGTCGACAATCGACAAAAGGAGGATCCGAGGAACGGAGTCAACGTGTCCGATCCGCTTCTCGTCGAGGCCGAGCCGTACGCATACGGGTTCGATCCGCGACACACAGCGCTGCTGCTCATCGACATGCAACGGGACTTCGTCGAGCCCGGGGGCTTCGGGGAGACCCTGGGCAACGACGTGTCCATGCTGCGGCGGGTCATCCCGCCGCTCCAGGAGGTGCTGGCCGCCACCCGCGCGGCGGGAATGACCGTCGTCCACACCCGCGAGGGGCACCTGCCCGACCTGTCCGACTGCCCGCCCGCCAAGCTCAACCGCGGCGCGCCGTCGCTGCGCATCGGGGATCCCGGTCCCGGGGGACGGATCCTGATCCGCGGCGAGTACGGCCACGACATCATCGACGAGCTGGCCCCCATCGAGGGCGAACTCGTCGTCGACAAGCCCGGCAAGGGCTCCTTCCACGCCACCGACCTGGACCGGACCCTGCGGGCGGCGGACATCCGCAGCCTGATCGTCACCGGCGTCACGACCGAGGTGTGCGTGCACACCACCGTCCGCGAGGCGAACGACCGGGGGTACGAGTGCCTGGTCCTGTCCGACTGCGTGGGCTCGTACTTCGCCGAGTTCCAGCGGTACGGGCTCGAAATGATCGCCGCGCAGGGCGGCATCTTCGGCTGGGTCGCCCCCTCCGGCGGCTATCTCAAGGCACTCGAAACACGGAGCTGACCGATGACCACGACAACCGGCCCCGGCAAACTCAAGCTCCCCTGGTGGGTCGGCGGGGACACCAACGCCTTCTTCGGCCTCGGCTTCAACGTGATGGTCAACGTGCTGGTGCTGAGCGGCCTCTGCCTCGGGGTCGTCCACCTGCCAGGCTCCGACGTCTTCGGCGTCATCCTCCCGGCGATGGGCATCCAGCTCCTGATCGGCAACGTGTACTACACCTACCTCGCCCGGCGGCTGGCCCGCCGGGAGAACCGCACCGACGTGTGCGCGATGCCGTACGGCCCCAGCGTCCCGCACATGTTCATCGTCGTGTTCGTGATCATGCTGCCGACCTACCTGGCGACCAAGAACCCCCTGCAGGCGTGGGTGGCGGGGCTGGCCTGGTGCTTCATCATCGGCGTCATCGTGCTGATCGGCGCCTTCGTGGGCCCGTACATCCGCCGGTTCACCCCCAGGGCGGCGATGCTCGGCACCCTGGCGGGCATCTCGATCGCCTTCATCTCGATGCGGCCCGCCGCGCAGATGTGGGAGGCGGCCTGGATCGCGCTGCCGGTACTGGTGATCATCATGGTCGGCTTCTTCACCGACCTGAGGCTGCCGGGCAACATCCCCGTCGGGCTCGCCGCGCTCCTGGCCGGTACCGCGATCGCCTGGATCGGCGGCTACATGAACCCCGCCGACGTGGGCGCCGCCGCCGAGAACATCGCGGTGAGCCTGCCGTCGCTGAACGTCGACCGCCTCCTCGAAGGGCTCGGCCAGGTCTCGCCGCTGCTGGCCACCGCCATCCCGCTGGGCATCTACAACTTCACCGAGGGCATGAGCAACGTGGAGAGCGCCGCCGCCGCGGGTGACTCGTACAACCTGCGCTCGGTGCTCCTGGCCGACGGCGCGGGCGCGGTGGTCGGCTCGATGCTGGGCTCGCCGTTCCCGCCCGCCGTCTACATCGGCCACCCGGGGTGGAAGTCCGCGGGCGGCCGGACGAGCTACTCGATGGCGAGCGGCGTCGTCATCGCGCTGTTCTGCTTCCTCGGCATGTTCGCGCTGCTCGGCGCGGTGCTTCCGGCGCCCGCGATCGTACCGATCCTGCTCTACATCGGGCTGCTCATCGGCGCCCAGGCCTTCCAGTCGGTGCCGAAGGCGCACGCGGTGGCCGTGGTGATCGCGATCATCCCCAACATCGCCTCCTGGGCGCAGGGCTACATGGACAACGCGCTCGCCGCCGCGGGCACCAGCGCGCGGGAGGTCGGGTACGGCACGATCGCGCAGAGCGGGACGGTCTACGAGGGAACGGCCCTGCTCGGCGGGGGTGCCGTGCTCGCCGGTCTGGTGCTCGGCTCGATCACGGCCTTCATCATCGACCGGTCGTTCCTGTGGGCCGCCGGGTACGCGTTCGTCGGCGCGGCCCTGGCCTTCATCGGCCTGATCCACGGCGAACGGGTCGAGTGGAACGCCAACGGCCAGGTCTCCCTGGGATACCTCTTCGCGGGGCTGATCCTGCTCGCCTTCGTCTTCCTCAAGCCCAAGCCGTCGGACGAGACGGCGGTCGCCGTCGACGAATCCGAGCCGACGGCCGCGAGACCGGTCGCCACCTCGTGAGCGATACCACCGGGAACCACGTACACACAGGAAAGGCACATGCGCACTCCGCCTGATCCGGACAGCATGCCCACCCCGCTCCGCCTGGACCTGGAGAGCCTCTCCGAGCTCTACCGCTCCGGGGCGGCCAGCCCCGCCGACGTCGCCGGGGAGGTGCTCGCCCGGATCGCGGCGCGGGGTGACAACCACGTGTGGATCACCCTGCGCCCGGCGGCGGACCTGCTCGGCGACGCGGCCGAGCTGGCCCGCCGCTGGCCCGACCCGGACGCCCGCCCGCCGCTCTACGGCGTCCCGTTCGCGGTCAAGGACAACGTGGACGTGGCCGGGCTGCCCACCACCGCGGCCTGCCCGGCCTACTCCTACGTCCCGGAACGCGGTGCGCCGCTGGTGGAGCGGCTGCTCGCGGCGGGTGCCCTCCTCGTCGGCAAGACCAACCTGGACCAGTTCGCCACCGGGCTGTCGGGCACCCGCAGCCCGTACGGCGCGTGCGAGTCTCCGCTGGTACCGGGCCTGATCTCCGGCGGGTCCAGCTCGGGCTCCGCGGTGGCGGTGGCCGCGGACCTGGTCTCGTTCGCCATCGGCACCGACACGGCCGGGTCGGGCCGGGTACCCGCCGCGCTCACCGGCACCGTCGGGGTCAAGCCGAGCCGGGGCCTCGTCAGCACGCTCGGCGTGGTGCCCGCGTGCGCGTCGCTGGACTGCCCGAGTGTCTTCGCCCGCTCGGCCGCCGACGGCCTGGCCGTCCTGTCGGTCATCGCCGCCTTCGAGCCCGCCGACCCCTGGTCACGCCCGCTGCCCGTCCCCGGTCCTGTGCCGCCCTCCGCGTACCCCCTGCGGATCGGGGTGCCGCGCGAGCCGGAGTTCTTCGGCGACACCGCCGCCGGGGCGGCCTTCGCGGAGGCGGCGGAACGGCTCACCGGCCTCGGTCACCGGCTCGTCCCCGTCGACCTCGACCCGTTCCTGGCCGCAGGACGGCTGCTGTACGAGGGGCCGTGGCTCGCCGAGCGGCTCGCCGCGGTCGGCGACTTCGTCGCCCGCAACCCCGGCGAGGTCCACCCGGTCACCCTGAAGGTGCTGTCCGGCGGCGGCGCGCTCAGCGCCGTGGACGCCTTCGAGGGGCTCTACCGCCTGCGCGCGCTGGACGCGGAGACCCGGGAGGCGTGGGCCTCGATGGACGTCCTCGCGGTCCCGACCGTGCCCACCACCTTCACCGTCGCGGAGATGCTCGAAAGCCCGATCGAACGCAACGCGATCCTCGGCCACTACACGACCTTCACCAACCTCCTCGACCTGGCCGGAGTCTCCGTACCCGCGGGAACGACGACCACCGGCCGCCCCCACGGCGTCACCTTCCTGGGCCCGGCGGGCTCCGACGAACTCCTCGCCGCTCTCGGCGCCACCTTCCACACCCTGACCGGCGGCCCCGCGATCCCCGCCCCGGACCCGCGACCGGCGGCCGTACACATCCCAGAGGCTCGACCGGCGACGGCCACGCCCCTTGCCCACCCCACCGAGGCGCGAACGGTGCTCGCCGTGGTCGGCGCCCACCGTTCGGGCCAGCCCCTGCACGACCGGCTCGTCTCCCTGGGGGTCACCGGTCTGGGAACCGCCCTCACCGCCCCCCTCTACCGCCTCTACGCCCTCGACGGCGACGGCCTGCCGCGCCCCGGCCTGGTCCGCACCGCCTCCGGCGGGGTCCCGGTGGAGGTGGAACTGTACGACCTGAGCGCCTCGGCACTCGGCGTCCTCCTGACGCAGACCACCCCGCCCCTCGGCCTCGGCACGATCCACCTCGCCGACGGCCGCGCGGTGCACGGCTTCCTCTGCGAGGCGTACGCCACCCGGGACGCCCCCGACATCAGCCACCACGGCAACTGGCCGGACTATCTCCTCTCCCTGCCTCGGTCCTGACACCTCACGGTCGTTCCGCGCCCGCTGAGGCGCGGGCGCGGGCGCGGGACGACCGTACGCCGACGCTGGTTGCTACGGTTTCCGCATGACTGAGCGGTTCGCGATCCTGAGCGGTTCGACCTTCGAGGAGCGGATCGGATACGCGCGGGCGGTGGTCGACGGCGACCGGGTCCACGTGTCCGGGACGACCGGCTACGACTACGCGACCATGACGATCTCCGACGACGTGGTCGAGCAGGCCGAGCAGTGCCTGCGCAACATCGGAGAGGCACTGTCCAAGGCGGGCTGCTCGTTCGCCGACGTCGTCCGGGTTCGGTACATGCTGCCCGACCGCGAGGACTTCGAGCCCTGCTGGCCGACCCTGCGCCGCCACTTCGGCGAGGTCCGCCCGGCCGCGACGATGCTCGTGTGCGGCCTCGCCGACCCCCGCATGAGAATCGAGATCGAGGTGGAGGCACGACGCCCCACGGCGCCGGGATCCGCCCTGCCGTAGGAGTTCAGCTCGCGCGCATGAGGCCGTGGCAGGCGATGGCGGCGGCGGCCACGACATTGAGCGAGTCCACGCCCGACGCCATCGCGGCCGGGCTCATCGGGATGCAGACCGCTTCGTCGGCCTCGCGCAGCCAGCGGGAGGAGAGGCCGTCCCCCTCCGAGCCGAGCAGCAGGGCCACCCGGTCGGCCATGGTGACCTTGTCCATAGGTGTGACGGACTGGTCCGGGGTGAGGGCCAGCGTCTGAAAACCCGCCGCGCGCAGTTCGGCCAGGCCCGCGTACCAGTCGGTCATCCGCGCGTACGGGATCGCGAAGACCGCGCCCATGGACACCTTCACCGAGCGCCGGTAGAGAGGGTCGGCGCAGCGCGGTGAGAGGATCACCGCCTCCACGCCCAGGGCCGCGGCGCAGCGGAAGATGGCGCCGACGTTGCCGTGGTCGACGAGGTCTTCGAGGACCAGGATGCGCCGGGGCGGTGAGCCGGTCCGTGCCACGGGCTCGACGTCCTCGCGGGCGGAACCCGTCGCGGAACCGCGCGAGGAACGCGCCGTGAATTCGGCGGTCTCGGGATCGGGCCCCACCTGGGCGGGGTGCCTTCCATCGCCGGGAGCGGCCCTGCCGGACAGGAGATCCTCCACCCCGGGAAGGGGGAGGCGTTCCATGGCGGCGAGGGCGCCTCGGTGGACCTGGAAGCCGGTGATCTCCTCCACGACGGCGTCGTCCACGATGTGGACCCGGTCGCCGAGCGGGCCGAGGAGGTCGGCGAGGGGTCCGGCCCAGCGGGGGGTGAGGAGGACGGAGCGCACGGGGTAGCCCGCCGCGACGGCGCGGCGGATGACCTTCTCCCCCTCGGCGATGAAGAGACCGTGTTCGGCCTCCATGCTCTTGCGTAGCTCGACGTCGCGCAGGTTGGCGTAGTCGGCCAGGTGGGGGTCGATGGCTTCAGGCACCCTGGAATACTGCCATGACCCGCCTGAGCTGCCATATCAGCGCGTAGACGAGCAGCAGGGCGGAGCAGCCGACGACCACCCCCGCGCCCAGCCTCGTCACGAGCTCGGCGGTGCTGCCCGGGGGGAAGGCCAGGGACCAGGCGACCGCGCCCAGCGGGATCGACACGGCGGTGGCCAGGAGCACGGCCACGCGTCCCCGGGCGGGGAGGAGCAGCCGTTCCGGCACCGGCCGCGGCTCCATCCGGGTCAGTCCGCGCCAGGCCCACCAGAGGACGATCGCCAGGCCGACCACGGTGGAGGTGTACTGCAGCAGGCGAAACAGGGGGACCACTCCCGCCACCCGGGTGTCCAGCCAGCTCCAGCCCCACAGGGCCGAGCTGTAGGAGTGGGTGAAGGAGTCCCAGACCTTGTGGGTGAGGGCGCCCACGACACCTCCGGCGATCACGGCGGGCAGCCGCCGCAGCCCGTACATGCCCGGGGTCAGCGAGGCGGCGCGCCCGGCGAGGGCGGGGGGCAGGAGCGCGGTCAGCGGGTCGCGGAGCATCAGGTGGAAGACGGCGAGCAGCACCACGACGGCGAACGGGTCGAGCGTGAGGACGCCTTCGAGGGAGTGCCAGATCATGTAGTCGGGCAGGAAGGGAAAGAAGATCGGCAGGTCGGGCACCATGGCGCCCAGGGCGAGGGCCCAGGGGTCGAGGAACCGGCGCGTCCGCTCCGAGGAGATCAGCGGCAGCACGGCCGCGACATGACTGGGCGTGAACGGCACGGATTTCCCTCCGACGATCTGCTGGACAGGATCCATCTTGCGGCATGGCCGCCTCCCGGCAGCGGGCTTTCACCGGCCCGCGAAACCCCGCCGTTCTCCCGCGACGCCCCGTGGCCCCTCCTCGCCGTCCGGCATGCCGCCGTACGAGAGGCGTGTCAGGCGCGTCACACGGGAGGCACGTCGCGCAGGACACACCGTGCGAGAGGCGCGCCGCCGTCGCCGTGAGGAGTTTTGCCGCTTCCCCGCCCTTCGACACTCTGTGACGTATAAATTACCGAGCGCCGTCGAGCGGGTACCGGAGGCCGTCGTGACCGACCAGATCGTGCTGGCGCCGCCGAGCGCCGAGTGGCTGCGTGACGCCCGCAGGGCTCGCGCGCTCTCCCTGGCCACCCTGGTCTGGCTGGGCGCCGAGAGCGTGCTCGGCATCGCCGCCGGTCTGGGGGCGCACTCGGTCGCCCTCATCGGCTGGGGCGCGTCGGCCCTGGTGGAGGCGGCGGCCAGCCTGATCGTGGTCTGGCGGTTCACCGGTACGAGGACCGGTTCCGCGCACGCGGAGGAACGGGCCCGCAAGGCCGTGGCGATCAGCTTCTGGATCCTCGCCCCCTACCTGGTGCTGCACGTGGCGCACGACCTGGACGCCGGTCACCGGGCCGTGCCGAGCGTGCTCGGGATCGTGGTGACGGCGGCCAGCGTGGTCGGCATGCCGTTCCTGGGGATGGCCAAGCGGCGACTGGGCGTCCGGCTGCACTCCGCGGCGACCGCAGGGGAGGGAACGCAGAACCTCATGTGTGCCCTGCTCGCGGCGGGGGTGCTGGCCGGGCTCGCGCTGAACCCCGCCGGGTGGTGGTGGCTCGATCCCGCCATGGCGGTCCTGCTGGCGGCGGTGGCGGCACGCGAGGGCCTCAGGGCGTGGCGCGGACATTCCTGCTGCCACTGATCGCCCGTTTCCCGGCGCCGGTCATTCGTCCCGGTCGTTGGTCGTCTGTTTTCCCGCGCCGGGCGTCCATTCCTCCCGGTCATCGATCATCCGTTTCCCCGTCGCGGATCTTCCGGCGTTTCCGACACCTGACCAGGTGATCCCCGCCGCCGCCGACCACCGGGCGTCCTCACGGACACAGGGTTCAATGATCAATACATACGGTAACAGCTGTACCAAAATGTGTTTTTTGCCCCAGTAATCATTCCAAGTACGGTTCCCTGAATATTGCGGACGACCTCCCGGTAGGGTGACCCGCTAGCTCCAGACATCGACACCAAAGAGGACATCGTGGGCGGACGTCACCGGACGGATGAACTCGAGGACGGCTACACCCCGTACAAGGAACCGCAGCCGAGGCGCAGGCGCGGGGGGCGCGGCAAGGTGCTGGTCCCGCTGGCCGGGTCCGTCGCCCTCGCGGTGCTGCTCGGCGTCGCCGCGTTCGTGGTCATCAACCGCGACCGCGACCCCGCCGGTGGGTGCGCGGGCGAGGCGCTCCCGCTGCGGATCACCGCCTCCCCGGACATCCAGCCCGCCCTGTCCCAGATCGCCGAGCGCTTCAACAAGGCGGCCCACGACGTCGACGGCAGGTGCGCCGCGGTCACGGTGACCAAGGGCGCCTCGGCGGCCGTGGCCTCCTCCTTCAGCGGCGGCAAGGCCGTCGCGATGGACATGTGGGTCCCCGACTCGAAGCTGTGGGTGACGAACCTGCGGGCGAGGAACCAGGAGATCCCCGAGGCGGGCGCGTCCATCGCCCACTCCCCCATCGTCATGGTCGCCTCGGGCTCGGTGGTGCCGAACCTGAAGAAGAGCTTCGGCGAGGCCAGCTGGGGCGGCATGATCAACGCCGCCAACGTGGCCAACGTGGACGGCCCCGGCCGCAAGGTGCGCGTGCTCGTGCTGGACCCCTCGCTCAACGCCGCCGGGCTCGGCGCGCTCCTGGCCGCCGCCGGAGTGGCCACGGCCTCGGGGGCGGGCGAGGAGCAGCTGGTCGGCGCGCTGAAGAGCCTGTCGGGATCGACGTCGACGGTCCGCGACCAGGACGCGCTGCTGTCCAGCCTCGGCGTCCAGGGCAGCAAGGCCCCCCTGGGCATCTCCTCGGAGCAGGGCGTCTGGGCGTTCAACAAGGTCAAGAAGCCCGAGGTTCCGGCCGTGCCGCTCTATCCGGCCGAGGGGACCATCAACCTCGACTACCCGGTGGTGGTCACCGCCGGGGACGCCTCCGTCCGCAAGGCCGCCGAGGCGTTCCAGAAGGAGCTCGGCAGCGAGGCGTCCAGGAAGACGCTGCAGGACCAGGGGTTCCGCACCCCGGACGGCAAGGGCGGCAAGGCGATCTCCGGCTCCGCGGGCTTCCAGGCCAAGGCTCCGCAGGTGATCGAGCCGCCCGACGACAAGACCGTCGCGAGGATGGCCCAGACCTGGTCCCGGATCAAGCTCGGTTCGAGGCTCCTCACCCTGCTGGACGTCTCGGGGACCATGGCCCGTCCCGTGCCGGGCACCGGCCTGACCCGGATGCAGGCGATCACCAGGATCGCCGTCGAGGGCATGAAGCTCTTCCCCGTCAAGAGTGAGCTGGGGCTGTGGGAGTTCTCCACCCATCTCAACGGCCGGGGGGTCGACTACCGCGAGACGATTCCGGTGGGACCGCTCACCCAGGAGATCAACGGCGTCCTGCGCAGGGACGCGCTCAACCAGAGGCTGGTCACGACCCGGGCCAGGACGACCGGCGACACCGGGCTCAACGACACCCTCGCCGCCGCCTACAAGCAGATGACCGACGAGTACCAGAGCGACAAGATCAACACGGTGCTGATCCTCACCGACGGGGCCGGTAACGACGACCCCGACGGCGGGATCAGCAACCAGCAGATCCTGAAGCGGCTCAGGGACCAGTTCGACCCGGAGAAGCCGGTCAGCGTCCTGATCATCGCCTTCGGCCCCGACGCCCCCAAGGGCAAGCGCCAGATGGACGCCCTCGCCAAGGCGACCGCCGGTGACGCGTACATCGCCAAGGACATCCTGGAGGTCAGGAAGTTCTTCCTGGAGGGCATGAAGCGCCGGCTCTGCGCGCCCAACTGCTGACTCTCCCGCATCACTTTCATCCTGTACGGCTGGTGCCACATTGGTACCAGCCGTATCAGTTTTCCCAGGTCATACCGTATCGGCATGATATCGACCCCTTTGGTCAACCGGTTGCCGGGAGGTGACGTCCTACGCGTGTGGCCTGGAACGGGTGAGTGGTGAAACCCGTGAACGAGCCCGTCTCGCGGGGGAGGAATGTCCGTGCCCGGATGGCCGACCGTCGGCCGAACCGACGATCAACAACTCGTTGAGGCGCTGCGGCGTGCCGACACAACGGCACCCGCGAGCCTCTACGACTCCTATGCCGAACGTCTCAACGACTACGCCCACTCGCTGCTGGGCGACCGTGAGGCCGCCGCCGGTGCCGTCCACGACGCCCTGGTAACGGCCCAGGGCAGCGTGGACCGCCTGCGTGAGCCCGGCCGCCTGCGCGCGTGGCTGTACGCGCTCGTACGGACCCGGTGCGCGGACGGGGAGCGCGGCTCGCGGGGATCGGAGCCGCCGCCCGACATCCACGACGACCCGGGCGAGCGGGAGCTGGCGGCCCTGGTCCACGAGGCGATGGCGGAGCTGAGCGGGCAGGAGCGCGAGGTACTCGAACTGTCGCTCCGCCATGACCTCGCGAGCGGCGAGGTCGGCGCGGTGCTGGGGCTGACCTCCCGCCAGGTCGCGGCGAGGCTCGGCCGGGCCCGCGACCACCTGGAGAACGCGGCCGCGGCCGTGGTGCTCGCCAAGGTCGGCCGGGCGCACTGTCCCGACCTGTCGGCGATGGTGGACTCGTGGGAGGGCCCCCTCACCACGATGCTGCGCAGGCGGCTGTCGGCTCACATCGGCCGCTGCGAGGTCTGCGTCGAGCGCAGGGACCGGCACGTCTCGGCCGGGCGGCTGCTGGACCTGCTCCCCCTGGCCTACCCGCCGCTCTCCCTGCGCCGCCGGGTGATCGAGACCTGCGTGAACCCGGAACTGCGCGAGGAGCGCGCCGCCGTCGTCGCCGGGAACGGCTTCGACAAGGCCGGTTTCCCCACGGTGCCCGAACGGCGTACGGGAGGCCGCCGGTGGGGCGGCAAGAGGGGCGGCAGGCGGGCGCGCGACGAGGGCGACTCCAGGGGCGGGGAGTCCACACCGCCCGCGGGCACCCGCTCCCGGCACGCGGCACCCCCCTCGGACGCGAGGGCGTGGCCTGCCGGGACGGAGGCCCGGTACGAGGAAGGCCCGGCGGGGTACGCGGAGACCGGGACACGCTTCCCGGAGAGCGCGCCGCGCCGCGCGGAGGGCGGGACGGCGCCCCGGTACGTGATGGCGTCGCCCACGGACGGCGAGCCCGGCCGCGCGGCACCGTGGGCGGACACCGGGACCCGGCACGCGGCACGACCGGCGGACGGCGAGGTGCTGCACACGCCGCCCCCCGTGGACGTCGACGCCTGGCCGGCCCCGCCGGTGAGCGCCGAGGCGTGGCCGACACCGACCGAGAACGCCGAAGCCTGGCCGGCACCCCCCTCGGACGACCGGGCGTGGCAGATGGCGTCGCCGGTGGACACCGGAGCCTGGCCCGCGCCGTCCCCGGAGGACGATGCCCGACCGGCGCGTCCCGCGGAGGGTGAGACGTGGCGCACGACACCACCCGCGGGCGGCGAGGCGTGGCACGCGACACCACCCTCTGACGACCGGGCATGGCAGGCGACGCCATCCTCGGACGGCGAGGCGTGGCGCGTGGCACAGTCCTCGGACGACCAGGCGTGGCGCGCGGCACAGTCCTCGGACGACCAGGCGTGGCACGCGTCATGGCCGTCGGACGACGCGTCCCGGCGCACCCCGCCGGACGGTGGCACCGCGCTCTGGAACGCGCCACCGGCGGAGGCTCCATCGTCCGCGGGAAGCCCCGAGGACCGGCGTACGCCACCGGCGGGAAGCCCCGGGGCGGGGCGTGCGTCGTCGGCGGGGAAGACCGAGACCCGGCGTACGCCGCTCCCGGGCGGGGGGAGGCGGGGCGCGGAGACGCCGCCCGCGCAGCGGCGGAGGCAGCGCGGGCGCAGGGGGCCGGTGCTGCTCGCGGCGGTGTGCGTGCTGGCCGCCACCGGGGCGGTCGTCGTGGTGGGCGGGCAGGACCTGGCCGGAGGGGCGTTGAGGGACCCCCGGACCGCGCCGGGAGCGGAACCCGCGCTGATCACGCTGGAGCCCGGCCCCGGCCCCGAGCCCGACCCCATGCTGGAGGACCCGGAGGCGGAGGCCGCGCCGACACCCACACCGAGGAGAAGCCGGAGGGCCGAGACGCCCGTTCCCGCCGTCCCCACCGCCACCGCGACGCGACCGGCACCGAGCCGCGCCCCCACGGCCGGACGGCCCCGCCCCACCCGTACCGCCACCACGCCGCCCGCGGCCGGGCGGCTGAGCGTCTCGTGTCCGGGCGACATCGGGGAGGGCGCCGGGCAGATCCGGCTCGCGGCCCGCGGCGCCACGGTCTCGTGGTCGGCGACCACCTCCGGCGGGCTCGACGTGCACCCCGCGCAGGGGCGGTTGAAGGCGGGCACGAGAAGCGTGATTTGGGTCACTGCCAAGGACCCGTCGGAGAGCGGCACGGGACGGGTCGCGTTCAAGTCCGCCGGGGGTAACGCCGGATGCGCGATTTCGTGGGAAAGTCCTGACCCCGACGCCTCCGCGCCCCCGGACGACCCGGCCCCCGAGCCGACTCCGACCCCCTCCGCCGGGGCGAGCTCCGAGGGGGCGACGGGCTGAATCCCGCATCTCGTTTTACCTAACACCGAGACTTCTCTCAGAGATCCGGTAAACCATGGACTGGTGCCGAGCGTCGGCATTGACGTCCATGCTGAGTGATTGGTCACATGAAGAGCGCGATCAGTCACATCATTACCAACCAGGAGCTCGGAGATGTCGATCAACCGCAGGGTGCTCAGGTGGGCGCTCACCTTCGCGTGCGTCGCGGGGGCCGTGATCGCCTTAGCCGACATCGACACTCCGTTACGCTTGATCCTTACGCCCCTGTTCCTGTTGGTAGTTCCCGGCGCCGCGGTGGTAGGACTGTTGCGTGATCGTGACCCGCTTGCGGCACTATCAGTGGGTGCAGCGGCGAGCCTGGTCGTAAACGTTCTCCTGGCCGCTGCCATGCTTACTTTTGACGCATGGTCGCCCCGCGCCGGAGTCGCGACCATCGCGGTGCTCGGCGGCTTCATATACGTATTACGCGTGTTGTATCGGGGGAGCGGGAGCTTGCAGACCGAACAGGGGGCCAGGTCAAGGTGAACATCGTCATCGTTCGCCCGGGAGACCTCGGGGAACCCGAGATCTCCCGATGGCGGGAGTTGCAGGTGGCGGACCCGTCGCTGGACAACCCCTTCCTCTCCGTGGAGTTCACCCTCGCCATGGGGCGGCTGCGTGACTACGTTCGTGTCGCGGTCATCCAGGACGGCGGCAAGATCGTGGGGTTCTTCCCCTACGAGCGCCACAACTTCGGGATCGGCAAGCCTCTCGGCGGTTTCCTGACCACCTGCCACGGACTGATCGCGGTCTCCGGCCTCAAGCTGGACGTCCGGACGCTCCTGCGCGCCTGCAAGCTCTCCGTCTTCGACTTCGACCACCTGGTTCCCGGCCAGCCGACGTTCGCGCCGTACGAGTCGGACGTGCGACCGGCTCCGGTGATGGACCTCAGCGTGGGCTTCGAGACCTACATCGAGCAGGTCAAGGCCAACTCGCCGAAGAACCTCAAGACGGTCCGCTACAAGGAGCGCAAGCTCGGCCGCGAGCAGGGCGAGATCCGCTTCGAGTGGTACTCACCCGACCCCGGCACCCTCCGCACGCTCACCAACTGGAAGTCCGACCAGTACCGCAGGACCGGCCGGGTCGACCGTTTCGCCCAGCCGTGGATCGTCCAGTTGCTCGACGAGATGCACGCGCAGAGGTCCGAGAGCTTCGCGGGCGTCCTGACCATGGTCTACGCCGGGGACAGGCCCGTCGCCGGTCACTTCGGCCTCCGGACGGCGACGACCCTGGTGGGCTGGTTCCCGGCCTACGACACCGAGTTCGCGCGTTACTCGCCCGGCATCATGCACCACCTGCACATGGCCGAGCACGCCGCGAACTCCGGGCTGCAGCAGGTCGACATGGGCAAGGGCGGGCGCGAGTACAAGAGCTGGTTGAAAAGCGGTGACCTCTTCGTCGCGGAAGGCCGCGTGTCGCGTCCCTCCCCGGCCGCCGCCGTCCACTGGATCGGCCGCACCCCGGTCAACAAGGCACGAACGATCGTCACAGATCGCCCGAATTTGTACAGGCTTGCTGACCGTGTGCTGAAGGGTTTCGGCCGTATGCGCTCCCCCGCGCAGAACCAATCAGGCACTCCGGTCGTCAAGGAACCATGGGGAGTGGGCTAACCGCTCCCGTTCATCGCCACTCCACCCGCCAGGACCCTCGCATGCATCCCTCATCGCATTCGCCGTTTCCGCCGGTCGTCCCGACCGGCCATGGCACCGGGTCCGTCCGCCAGTCGCCCCTGACGACCGACCGCCCGGAAGGACATCCGTCACAATGAGTCCCGAGATCACCAAGCACTACAACAACAAGAAGCCACCGCTGAGGGCGGTGCCACCCATCGAGCGGTTCACCCCCATCACCCCCAACATGGCGATCTCCCCCACCGTCAGCGTCGTCGTACCGGCCATGAACGAGGCGGAGAACCTCCCGCACGTCTTCGCGACGCTGCCGCAGTGGATCGACGAGATCGTCCTGGTCGACGGCAACTCCAAGGACGACACCGTGGCCGTGGCCAGGAGGCTGCGTCCCAACGTCCGGGTGGTCCACCAGACGGGCAAGGGCAAGGGCAACGCGCTGACGGCCGGATTCGCCGCCTGCACCGGCGACATCATCGTGATGATCGACGCCGACGGCTCCACCGACGGCCGCGAGATCATCCAGTTCGTGGGCGCGCTGGTCACCGGGGCCGACTTCGTCAAGGGCTCGCGCTACGCGTCCGGCGGCGGCAGCGACGACCTGACGTTCATCCGCAAGTTCGGCAACAAGTCGCTGACCGCGCTGGTCAACAGGATGTACGGCACCAGCTACAGCGACCTCTGCTACGGCTACAACGCCTTCTGGGCCCGCCACCTGGACGTCCTCAACCTCGACTGCGACGGCTTCGAGATCGAGACCCTGATGAACGTCCGCGCCGCCAAGGCCGGGCTCAAGGTGCACGAGGTTCCCAGCCACGAGCGCTGCCGCATCCACGGCGAGAGCAACCTGCACGCCGTCCGCGACGGCATCCGGGTGCTGAAGACCATCATCCGCGAGTGGCGGAGCAACCCGGCTCCCGTCGTTCACGAGCCGGCCGCCGCCACTCCGGCCGCCGACCAGGGTGCCGCGTAGCCATGAGAAGCAGCGTCGTCATCTGCGTCTACACCGAGGACCGCTGGGAGGACATCCGAGCAGCCGTCGAGTCGGTCCAGAACCAGACGCGCGAGCCGCACGAGATCATCCTGGTCGTTGACTACAACCCGGATCTCCACCTGAGGCTCAAGAAGGAGTATCCCGGCGCGATCGTGGTGGAGAACGCTCAGGAGAAGGGGCTGTCCGGTGGCAAGAACACCGGCGCGGCGACCGCCTCCGGCGACATCGTGGCGTATCTGGACGACGACGCCGTCGCGGAGCCTGGCTGGCTGGAAGCACTGGAGGAGGGCTTCCAGGACCCGACCATCGTGGGGGTGGGCGGGCTGACCAGGCCGCTGTGGGGCACCGCGACCGGGCAACGGCCCGGCTGGTATCCCCACGAGTTCGACTGGACCATCGGGTGCAGCTATCTCGGTATGCCCACGCAGCGGGCGCGGATCCGCAACGTCATGGGCGGTAACGCGGCCTTCCGCAGGGAGGCCATCGGCGGTGTCGGCGGGTTCCACACCGGCATCGGGCGCAGCGTGCAGGGGCGCAAGCCCCGCCCGCTGGGCTGCGAGGAGACCGAGTTCTGCATCCGGCTCTCACAGCGGATGCCGGGGTCGGGCATGCTCTTCGAACCCGCCGCGGTGATCGGCCACAAGGTGCCGCCCGTACGCGCGACGTTCGCCTACTTCCGCTCGCGCTGTTTCGCCGAGGGCCTGTCCAAGGCGCTGGTCGCGCAGAGCGTGGGAGCGGGCGACGGGCTCTCCAGCGAGCGGGCCCACGCGATGAAGGCGCTGCCGCTGGGCGCGCTGCGCGGGGTCGGCGAGGCGCTGCGGGGCGACGCGTCCGGCCTCGGCAGGGCGGGCGCGATCGTCGTCGGCCTGGCCTGGACGACCTGGGGATACGTCGTCGGTTCCGTACGGCTGAAGCTGAAGCGGGTGCGTTCGTCATGATCCGTGTACCGATCCTGATGTACCACTCGGTCTCCAACCGGCCCAACGCCGAGACGAAGCCGCTGGCGGTACGGCCCTCGGACTTCGCCGAGCAGCTGGCCTACCTGAAGGAGACCGGCTTCACGCCGCTGACGGTGGCCGACCTGGTCGCCTCGCTGCACAACAACGGCCGTTCCATCCCGGAGCGGCCGGTCGTGGTGACCTTCGACGACGGCTACGCCGACTTCCACAGCGAGGCGCTGCCCCTGCTCGAACGCTACGAGTTCCCCGCGACGGTCTTCCTGACCAGCGGGTGGGTCAGCGACGCGGGCAAGGACGCGGCGGGCAGGCCCCTCGACACGATGCTGTCGTGGAGCCAGGCCCGCGAGGCCGCCTCGTGCGGCATGGAGATCGGCGGGCACAGCCACAGCCACCCCCAGCTCGACCAGTTGCCCGACGACGAGCTCCGCCAGGAGCTGCGGCGCAACAAGGCCCTGCTCGAGGACAAGATCGGCTCCCTGGTCTCGACGATGGCGTACCCGTACGGCTACTCCAGCGTGCGCGTGCGGCGCGAGGTCAGGAAGGCCGGATACTGGGCCGCCTGCGCGGTGAACAACGCCATCGCCGCCGACCGGCACGACGTGCTCGCGCTGCCGCGCCTGACCGTCGCCGAGGGCACGTCGATGAAGATGTTCAGCCGGGCGGTCGAGGGAAACCAGGTCCCGCTGATCTACATGCGGGAGCGGATGCTGACGAAGGGGTACGCCGTCGTCAGGCGCACGAGATACGGTCTGCGCAAGGTACGCGGCCAGGCCTGAACGACCGGGCACGCCCCGGGGACGGCGCGATCCGCGGGGCGGGTCGCGCCCCCGTGGCCGACCCGGTGAGATCGACGGTCCCCGCTCCGTCCGGCGCCCTCCCTCCTTCGGGAACGGAGGCGCCGGGAGGGGGCCGCCCGGCCGGAACACGGCCGAGGTAGCGCTTTTCACCGGTCTACGCGAAGCACCCGGGCATGACGGATATCCATGGCGGCTCGTCACACCCCGGTCCGCGTAGCCGCCATGATGTTAGACGTGAGGCAACGGGCAGGTAATGACGTGACGACGACGGGGGCGGCGGAAACTGCCGAGGTCGGGGAGATCGATCCCACCCACCCCGCGCCTTCTGACGGGACCCCGGCCGGGTCCGACGGCGAGCCCACCGGCACGGCGCCCTTCGAGGCGCCCGAGGACGAGGCTCCCGACGAGACCCCGGACGGCGAGATCCCCGACGGCGACGCTCCGGGCGACGAGACCTCCGAGGGCAGGACGCCCGGCGCAAGTCCGTACGGCAGGAGTCCGTATGGCGGGAATCCGTACGGCGGGACCTCCGGCGCCGGGAGTCCGGACGACGAGACTCCCGGCGACGAGACCTCTGAGCGCCGGGCGCCCGGCGGCGGGGGTCCGTACGGCGAGGAGGCTCCGGGAGCCGACCCTCGTGACGACGACACGTCACCGGCCTCCGCCGACAACGTGGACGCCGACGATGACGCTGACGTCTATAGCGCCTATAGCGCCGCCGACGCCGACGCGCCACCGGTCTCCAAGGACGGCACCGACGACGTGAGCGCCTCTCGGGATGAGGGCCTCCACGGCGACGACCCCGAGGTCACGGCCGTCATCAGGCTCCCCCTCCGCCCGGTGTCCTCGCCCCCCGCCGAAGCCCCGGAGGATCCCGAGGACGCCGAGGACCCTGAGGATCCCGAGGACGCCGAGGACGCCGAGGACAGGGCCGACACGACGACGGAGATGCGCCTGCCCGGCCGGGCCGCGTCCTCCGTCACGGCCCCTCCCGCCCCCTCGAAGCCCCTGGACTCCCCGGACTCCGACTTCTCGGAGGCCCCGGACTCCCCGAGGGCCTCGGGGCTTCCGGGTGTGGAGCCGAAGGAAGGGCTCACCGAGACTCCCAGGCAGCCCCTGGGAGTCTCGAAGCCCCTCCCCGAGGTCTCAGAGGCCCCAGAGGCCCACCGGGCCCCACAGGGCACGCAGAGGAGCTCGGGGACCGGTTCCGGGACGGAAAGGAAAACGGGCAAGGGCAAAGCCGGGAAGGCCGCACCGGCGACCAGCGCCATGCCCCCGGTCGCGACGCCCACCGCCGAACCGCCCGCCGCGACGCCCGCCGCCAAGCCCTCGCGCCTGCAGACCGTGACGCGGTCGGCCATGGTCTGGCTGCCGCCGCTGCTCACCGTCGAGGGCCTGATCATGTACGTGCTGGCCCTGCGCGTGGCGCCGGGCCCGCTGCGGGGCGTCGACCTGACCGAGATCGACGGTGTGGGCCTGATCTCGGCCATGCCGCTGACCGCGTTCGCCGCGATCCTGCTGATGCTCGTCGCGTTCTTCGTCACGATCGCGCAGAACACCGACCGCAAGTTCCTGCTGCTCTTCCAGATCGCGGCGATCACCTTCGCCCTGCACGGGGCGGCGGCCCTGATCGAGGACGAGGCCAGGTTCCACACGGCCTACGTCCACGCGGGCTTCGTGGAGTACATCAACCGCACCGGTGAGGCCTCCGCCATCCTCGACGCCCGCCTGGCGTGGCCGGGGTTCTTCGCGCTGGTGGCGTTCGTCACCAAGGCCGCCGGGGTCACCGACCTGACGATGATCATGCGGTGGACGCCGCTGCTGTCGAACCTGCTGTACCTCCTGCCGTTCGTGCTCATCCTGCGCCAGGTCGTCGCCACCACCAGGGCCCGCTGGTTCGCCGCCCTGCTGTTCGTCATCGTGCAGTGGATCGGCCAGGACTACTTCTCCTCCCAGGGCTTCACGTACGCGATCTACCTGGCCTTCGTGGCGATCGTGCTGCGCTGGTTCGGCAAGGTGGAGCCCCGCGACAAGCCGATGCCGGTCAAGGGGCCGATCCGGCGGCTGCTCGCCCACCTGGACGGGCTGACGCCGGGTGAGCTGCCCCACTCCACCGGCGTCTACGACCGGGCCATCATGCTGATCGTGCTGATCGGCCTGTTCGCGACCGCGACCGCCTCGCACCAGATCACCCCGTTCATGATGCTCGGCGCGCTGACCGGGCTGATCCTGCTCAGGCGCTCCTCGCTCAGCTGGGGGCTGCCCTTCTTCCTGGGCCTGATGGTGCTGGCGTGGATCAGCTACCAGACGGTCACCTTCTGGAGCGGGCACATCGACCAGCTCTTCGGCGGTCTGGGCCGGATCCTGGAGAACCTGCAGAGCAACACCGGCGACCGGATCGACGGCAGCGATCCCAAGCACGCGCTCGTCCTGATGGCCCGCCTGGGCATCTGCGGCGTCATCCTGGTGCTGGCCGCCGCCGGGCTGTTCCGCCGCCTGCGGCGCGGCGTCGGCGACCGCGCGGCCCTGCTGCTGCTGTGCATCCCCGTGCTCGCCCTCGGCCTGCAGAACTACGGCGGCGAGATCGGCCTGCGCATCTACCTGTTCGCGCTGCCCGGCGCCTGCATCCTGGCCGCGTACGCCTTCTTCCCGAACCTCCCGGCGGGCACCGAGGACGCGCCGGAGGAGACGGTGCCGATCCGCAGGCGCAACATCCGGTTCAACCCGGAGCTGACGCGGCGGATCTCGCTGCTGCTGGCCGCCGGGTGCGCCATGGTGCTGGCGATGGTCTTCCTGGTCGCGCGCTACGGCAACGAGCAGTTCGAGCGGGTCTCCGCCAGCGAGGTCGCGGCGATGCACTACGTCTACGAGCACGACAAGCCGAGTGCCCGCGTCCTGTACCTGGTCCCGCTGCTCGGCGAGGAGGTCACCCCGAGCATCCCGTGGGGCGAACGCGACTTCGACAAGATCTCCTACCAGCAGGTGCTGGTGGAGAAGGACCCGGCCCAGCTCCGCTGGGTGATCGAGAAGCTCCGGCTGTCGCCGCCCAACACCTACCTGGTGGCCACCCGGGGGCAGGCCGGGTACCTGCAGCTCAACCACGGCTTCCCGCAGGACTGGGCACCAAGGTTCCGCACCGCGCTCGACGCCAGCAAGGACCTCAAACGGGTCTTCAACGGCGAGGACGCGGCCGTCTACACGCTGAGGTCCTACCCCGCGGGGGCCGAGATCCCCGAGCCGGGGGTGCCGGTCGGCGGCAGCGACCCGACCTCGCCGTGGACGCCGGTCGGCCTGGCCGCGCTGGGCCTGACGTGGATCGCGCTGTTCGGCTACGAGGTGGTCCGCCTGCGGGGCCGCGACCAGGCGACCCGGACGAGGAGGCGCATCCTGTTCGTCGCGGTGCCCGCGTTCGTGCTGGCCGTGGCGGTGATCGCGGAGCGGTTCGTCGTCATCGGCTACCAGCTTCAATAAGGAACAAAGTCTCTCGGCGGGCGGCCGGGCCGCGCCATACTGGGCACCGTTCGCCGGGGGGACGCACGTCCCGAAGCTGCTCGAAGGACGGTCAGATGCTCGCAGGAGAGCCCCGCGGCCGGGCGGGGACCTCCACCGAGGCCACAGGGCGGCGGATCGCGGCGGTCGACGCGCTACGCGGTTTCGCGCTGTTCGGCATCGTGGTGGTCAACATCACCTATCTCGCCTCGGGATACCGGATGGCGGGGCTGGCGGCGCCGACGTTCTCCGCGCCGCTCGACTGGGAGGTGCGCTGGGTCGTCTCGGTGCTCTTCGAGAACAAGTTCTATCTGCTGTTCGCCTTCCTGTTCGGCTACAGCTTCACCCTCCAGATCGACTCGGCCCGCAAATCGGCGGCGGCGTTCACGCCCAGGTTCCTGCGCCGCCTGGGAGGGCTGTTCCTGCTCGGCCTGGCCCACGGGATCCTGCTGTTCCCCGGTGACATCCTGGCGACGTACGCGATCGTGGGGCTGGTCCTGCTGGCGGTGCGGCGGATCACCCCGCGCACCGCGGTGATCGCCGCGCTCGCGCTGACGGTGGCGCTCGCCGTGGGGGTGCTGCTGCTGGCCGTGCTGGCGACGCTGGGCACCGACGCCTCGGAGGCCGTGTCGGAGAGCGCGGCGCAGGCCGCCCTGTCGGACCGGGCCCTGCACGGCTCCGCGTCCATGATCATCAATGAGCACCTGCACAAGCTCGCCAAGATCTTCGTGCTGCGGGTCTTCTTCCAGGGGCCCACGGTCCTGGCGGCCTGCCTGGTCGGGCTGGCCGTGGGCAAGCTGCGGCTGCTGACCGACCTGTCCGGGCACACGGCCACGCTGCGGCGGCTGCAGTGGGCGGGGTTCACCGCCGGGTTCGCCGGGGCGCTGGTCTACGCGCACTCGACCTGGTCGGGCGGCGGGCACGCGTACCACATGGTCGGTCAGGCGGTGAACCTGGTGACCGCGCCGCTGCTGGCCGCTGCCTACGCCGCCACCCTGCTGCGCCTGCTCCCGGCGGTGCCGCGCCTGGCCGGGGCGCTCGCGGCGCCCGGCAGGCTGGCGCTGACGAACTATCTGGGGCAGTCGCTGATCAGTTCGTTGATCTTCACCGGTTACGGGCTGAGCCTGGTCGACCAGCTCAGCCCGTTCCGTGTCGTGTCGATCGGCGTCGGCATCTTCGCCGCGCAGGCCGTCTGGAGCCTGTGGTGGCTGCGCCGCCACCGCTACGGGCCCGTGGAGTGGCTGCTGCGCTGGTTCACCAACTGGCGCAGGCCCTCCCGTTCCCCGGGGTCCACCTAGTAGGACTTTGTCATTTCAAGATTGTTTGACGTCGTTCTCGGATGACTCCCCGAAAAACACCGCTTCGCCGATGTCCAGCGCGGTCGGAAGATCAGCCATCAGCCGCACGGGACGAATCAACCCGTAGCGGAGTCGAAGGCCTCGGGGGTATCGGGCATTTCAAAACGGACAATACGGGTACGGCACTTCGTACCCCAGATCCATGCCTGCTCGACCACCAGTTTCACGAGGGCCCGGCCGGTGGGTCCGTGTCCGATGACGCGCAGCCTGCCAGCACGCAGGCGTCACCGGCCTCATGGTGCTCTCAGACGTCGGGCAGGAAACCGCTGAACCCGACATCGCGCACGTTCTGAACATCGCCGCAGGCGACACGGTCGTTCACCGCTTCCGGCGCGCCGTCATCACTGATCGGCCCGCCATCGAGCGAGTCCTGTGCGACGAGGCCGGTCGCCGGACCACGCTGCAGAGGTGCGTCGCGAACCCGCTGCGGATTCAGCTCCTCGAAGAGGACCTGCCACTGAAAGCACCCGTATAGCGGCTTGTTCGCATGGCTCCGCGTACTGGTACGCGGGTACCGTGCTGCTAGAGGCTGAACTTCACGAACTGAGGCGGAGTCGAATATGCCATACGAGCTGGAAGAGCAGGAGGCCATTGGCCAGCGCATCAAGAGGCGGCGGCTTCGTCTCAAGATGGGGCAGGCCACCCTTGCCACAGCCGTAGGTAAGACGCAGGGGTGGATGTCCAAGGTTGAATCTGGACGTCTCGAACTGGACCGGACAGGGCTGATCAACCAGATCGCAAAAGCCTTGCACTGTCATCCCAACGATCTCATCGAGCGACCGTATACGGGCTCAGCCTCCGAAAGTGAATGGCGGGCATCGGCAGCATCGATTCTCCGGGAGCTGCGCCGCTACGACCTCACCCCCGATTTTGACGGCGCCCCCCGCTCATCCCACGACCTGTGGCAAGCAATGAAGCGACTTCACCGGCTGAGAGACGCAGCGGCGAACGTGGCCATCTTGCGTAGCCTGCCTGACCTCTTACAGGAATGCCGCGCTCTGGCCGAAGCCGCTGATGGCCACAAGCGAGAAGAAGCATTCGCTATCTACACAGTGTGTTGCAAATTCGCCCATACCGCCGCTCATGTACTCGGCCTCCCAGAGCTCGTGGCCATGGCCTGTGAGCGTGCCTCATGGTCTGCGCAGCTCTCCGGCGACTCCCTGATGCCCGCCGTCGTCGACTGGATGCGGGTGTGGGACATGTGGGCCACCGCCGACTGGGACGATTCCATCGCTCTGTCCGACAAAGCACTGCGTAACGTGGAGGGCAGTTATGAACGAGGAGAACCTCTCTCGTTGCGCCTATGGGGCTCCCTGCAGCTGAGAGCAGCCGTGTCAGCAGCACGGGCGAACAATGCCTCCGAAGCTGAGCACCGTCTCGTCATGGCCAAGCAGGCAAGCCAGCGGGTAGCCGCCTATAGCGGACCAGAAGTCTATGACCGGCACTCTTTGACATTTAGTGCTGGAAACGTACAAATCCACGCAATTAGTGTGGCATTAGAAATGAGCGACCAGACCAAGGCCCTTCAACTCAACGCGAGCGCCGACCCTGAGCACCTGGCGACTCTGCCCGCTTCCCGTCAAGGGCACCACCGCATGGATCTGGCTCGCGCTTGGCTGTGGGATGGAAACCGCACCAAAGCTCTTGCCGAACTAGAGGAAGCCGAGCGGCTGGCACCACAATTGGTCCGTAATCACCCCATTGCTCGGGCCACGCTACGAAAAATCGTATATGCCGAAAGGGCCGCTACGCGCCAGCGCCTGAGGGCGATGGCAAGTCGATTTCAGCTGGACGACCAGGCGTTATTCCCCTGATTCATATTCGCTGACAGCGGCGCTTCTACTGTCACCTGCATGACGGGACGACGTAGACTCCCAAAAGCTCAAGATCTGGCTGCGGCAGATGCGGACCCTGCGTGGACTCCTCAACGTGGAGACCTCGCCCTTGATACGGCCGTTAACCGTATCGGGGTTGTGGTTGCCGTGCCGGAGGATACGGGCACTAATGTCTATTACCTGCACCCCCTTACTGGTGGAAGTGATTGGGTAGCGCAGCTCGACAACCTTCAGCCGCACCCGGATGTTGCCGCTGTAGCGTTCTTCGCAACGCCATGCTTCCGCATTCAACAGGTGGAATCACCTTTCCAAAGATCCCCGCCTCAAGGCGTCATTCCACTCACGCTCGATGCGGTCGGCCACCTGGACTTGCCGATTCATGTGGTTCTAGGAACCTGTAGGACTCGCAGCCTGCCGCCAGACCAGCTGCGACAAATCCCGGGAGCGCGCTTCCTTGCAAGCGGGAGGGTCCAGTTGTGATCCCACCCCCCAAGACGCCGACAGACCAGCTGATAGAAGCGATGATCGTACGCGGAGACGCCCTCCAACTCCTGCGTAACCGCTTGCATAAATACCGTCTCTACCCGGCCATGAGCTACAACGAAGGGCCGGGGCTGCACGTGGCCAGCGACGTGACGGTACGGGTCAGTGAAAACAACGGCGTCTTGGCCTACACCTGGAAAATTAAACCGGGCTTGAGCGCCGCCACGCAGGACGCGGCCACGACCGCTCCGGTGAGCGACGTGGACGAGGCCGCCCGGCTGATCGCCGAGGCCCTCGGTCGTGTTCCCCATCCAGACGAGAACCGAAAGTCGTGAGACCGGTGCGTCGGCAGGGAGTGCCGGAACTCCTGGTCGCCGCGCTGCATCACCCGTGCCGCCCGAGTGCCACGGCGAGGTAGGTCGCACAGGGCGCGGTACGGACTCGCCGCGGTGTCAGGCGGGCTCGTACCGCGCAGCACGAAATTTCACCCGCCTGAGAAAAGAGCACCGCCATGGTTGTCGTCGCACAACTCACCCCCGGTGAACTGGCCAACCGCGACCCCTCATCCCCGACTTGCTGTTCGGGCACCTGACCGGCCGCGTCGCCCGCGAGGAGGACCTCTCCCAGCAGACCGCCGAGCAGATCGTGAAGCAGGCACTGGCGTTCCTCATCGCGTGCGGACGCCACCCGGACGTGCGGTTGTCTCCGTCCAAGCCGGTCGACGTCGACTGACACACCTTCATCCTCTGCACCCGGACCTACGCCGAGTTCTGCCAGCGAACTCACCGACACATCCCCGCCACTGGCGATCTGCTCGTAAATCTGAAATCCCAGAGAAAGAGGAGAACGATGTCACGTCACATCCTGGTGACCGGCGGTGCCGGATTCATCGGCTCCCACCTGTGCGCTGCCCTGCTCGACCGGGGCGACCGGGTCACCGCGCTGGACAACCTCTCGGCCGGGCGCCTGCCCGCCCTGGACGTCCTGCTTGACAGGGAGAACTTCGTCTTGCTGGAGCAGGACGTCGCCGAGCCGATCGACTGCGGCCAGGTGGACGCGGTCATGCACATGGCCATCCCGGTCGGGCCCGAGGTCGTGCTGAGCCACCCGATCGACACGATGCGCGCCGGAGCGACCGGCACGTTCAACACGCTGGAGGTGGCCAGGAAGTACGGCGCACGGTTCGTGCTCGCCTCCACCTCCGAAATCTACGGCGACCCTCTCGTGCATCCACAGAGCGAGGACTACACCGGCAACGTCGATCCCACGGCGCCGCTGTCGTGCTACGACGAGGCCAAGCGGTTCTCCGAAGCCCTTACCTTCTCCTACCTGCGCGAGCACGGTCTCAACATCGGCGTGGTGCGGCCGTTCAACGTCTACGGGCCCGGCATGTACCCCGACGACCGGCGGGTGGTCCCGGCGTTCATCCGGCAGGCGATGGCGGGCCGTACGCTGACGCTGCACGGCGACGGCGCCCAGACCCGGTCGCTGTGCTACATCGAGGACTTCATCACTGGACTGCTGGCCATGCTCGGCAGCGACGAGGCGGGCCCCATCAACCTCGGCTCCGACGAGGAGATCACCGTCCGTGCCCTGGCCGATCTGGTCATCGAGGTGGTCGGCTCCGGGGCTGTCGAGACCGTCCCGGGCCGACAGCAGGACTCCCACGTGCGTTGCCCGGACATCAGTCGCGCACGTAGGCTGCTCAGCTGGGCACCGACGGTGCCGTTGCGCATGGGCATCGAGCGCACCGTGGCCCAGGTCCGTGCCCAGCAGGCCGCTTGACCGCTATGGCCGTCATCGTGATCCCTGCGGCGTGGCGCACCGCCGCGGGAATCCCCCACGGAAAACTGGAATGCGCAGCGGAAACGGTCGGTGACGCTGTTGAGTGGCTGATCGCGGCCCATCCCGAACTGGAGTCGCGGGTTCTGGCCGAGCCGGGTCGGCTGGTCAGTTGGGTCAACCTCTACCTCGGTGCGGACGACATCCGCGACCTGGACGGCCTGAACACCGCCGTGCCACCCGAGAGCGAGATCGTCGTGCTGCCCGCGCTGGCCGGAGGCTGACGTGGGCGATGAGAACAGCGAGATGGTGCTCATCCCGGGCGGGCAGGTAGCGATCGGTGCGCCCGGCCACCACCTGGACCAGGTCAGCGACGCTCAGCCCTACCCGCGGTCCTGGTTCGCCGACGAAACACCGCAACACCACCGCTGGGTGTCACCGTTCCTGCTGGATCGCCACCCGGTCACCAACACCGCCTTCGCCGTCTTCGTCCAGGACAGCGGCTACCGGACGGCGGCCGAGCAGCGCGGCTTCGGCCTGGTGTACGGCGAGACCTTCTGGGAAGAGCGTCCCGGCGCCTGCTGGAGACATCCCACCGGCCCCGACAGTGATCTTTCGGGGCGCCTCCAGCACCCGGTGGTGCACATCGCCCGCGCCGACGCTGACACGTACTGCGTCTGGGCAGGACGTCGCCTGCCCACCGAGGAGGAATGGGAGTATGCCGCGCACGGCCCGACCTGGCACCCGTGGCCCTGGGGAGAGGAGTTCGATCCTGGGCTCGTCAACTGCGCCGACCACTGGGCGGGCCAGCTAGTGGACGGCCTGACCGGCTGGCGCCGCTGGTGGACCCAGCAGGGCAGGCGGCGAGGTGACCTCCCGGCGACCACACCGGTCGGCACGTTCTCCCCGTACGGCGACTCGGTGTTCGGCCTTGCCGACATGGCGGGCAACGTCGGCGAATGGACCGCCACCACCTACCGGTTGTACGCCGAACAGGTGGACTGCAATCCGATCCTGCGCCAAGCCCAGGGACGCTACGACGTGCTGCGCGGCGGCGGCTGGATGAACCTGCGCTGGCAGACGCGCACCACCGAGCGCATCGCCTGCGACCCGGCCTACAGCACCTGGGCGTCAGGGTTCAGGTGCGCGGCCACCCTCCCCTCCGGACTCTCTTAATCCCCCCTCCACCACGATGAGCCCCCCTAGGCTGCCTACCATGCACGCACTCGTCACCGGCGGGGCCGGGTTCATCGGCTCCCACCTCACCGATGCCCTTTTGTCCCGGGGGACCGCCGTCACCGTGATCGACAACCTGTCGACCGGGCGCACCGGCCGGTTGCCCGTCGACATCGATCTGCGGAAGGTGGACATCACCGACACCGCCGCGGTCACGGCCGTGGCCGAGGAAGTGCGGCCACAGGTCATTTTCCACCTGGCCGCCCAGATCGACGTGAGAGCCTCGGTCGAGGACCCGGCCCGGGACGCGGCCATCAACATCGGCGGCACCATCAACCTGCTCCAGGCGGCACTCGCGGTGGGGGCGAAGCTGGTCTTCGCCTCCACCGGCGGCGCCCTGTACGGCGTGCAGGCGCCCATCCCTTCAGACGAGAGGGTCCTGCCCGCTCCGGAGGCACCGTACGACACCGCGAAGTACGGCGCCGAGCAGTACCTCGGCCTGTTCAACCGCCTGCACGGCACCGGGCACACCGCGCTGCGGCTGGGAAACGTCTACGGGCCCCGTCAGGACCCGAGCGGCGAAGCCGGGGTGGTGGCGATCTTCGCCGGGTGTGCCCACCGAGGGCAGCAGCCCACGATCTTCGGTGACGGCGTGCAGACCCGCGACTACGTGTACGTCGGCGACGTCGTCGCCGCGTTCATCGCCGCGGCGGCCACCGAGCGCGGCGGGATCTGGAACATCGGCACCGGCCAGGAGACCAGCGTCCTGGAACTGGTCGGGCACATCGGCCAGGCCGCAGGCCGGGTGGTGGATCCGGTCTTCGCCGCGGCCCGGCCCGGGGAACTGCAGCGCAGCGCCCTGGACGCGGGCGCCGCACAGCGGGATCTGGGCTGGACGGCCACCACTGCCATCGAGGAGGGCATCGCCCGCGTATATACGTGGGTGCGAGACGGCCAGCCCGAGCAGGGCGGCCTGTAGGTCGCGTCGGCTACGCCATCAGCCGCACGCACTCGTACGCCTCGGCTGCCTCCGCGCCGCACTGCATGCCGCGCAGGGTGGCCAGGCCGCGTAGCGTCTCGTCCGAGCGGGTGTGCGGGTGCTCCCGGCGCTGGCTGGCGTACAGGTCCATCGCGGTGATCTTCGCGTCCATGTGCCGAGGCTCCAGTGTCACGTAGAAGTTCGGCGGCGCGGTGGGCGCCATGCGCCACTGATCAGCGGCTTGCTCGTAGGCCAGCACCACCGGCGGGTGGTGTCGCCTGCGACGGTCGCTGGGGCGCAACGCGGTGATGGCGGCCTCGGCGACCGCCCGGTGGTCCTGGTTGTAGCTGGTCGGGTGCGGGAACGCGATCAGCGTGGGCTTCAGCGTGGCCAGCGAGATCGGTGTGGTGTCCTCGATCACACGCGACAACTCCAGGCGCGGTACCTGGTCGAGAGTCAGTTGAGCCGCCTTCGGCAACGCGACGTGCCAGGACGTGATGCCGAGGTGGGCGGCGACCTTCTCGATCTCCTCCCGGTTCTCCGTCTCGGTGGAGAACCCTGCCGCCGCCTGTGGCACGTCCGCGCCGATGGTGATGTACAGAACATGCGTCTCTCCACCGGCTTCGCTGATCCGGGAGATGAGGCCGCCGCACCCCGATGACCTCGTCATCGGGGTGCGGAGCGATGACGAGTGCCCGCTGGTCGGCCCAGTTGATCGTCATATCGTGCTCACGACTCCTTCTGCCGTCAACACCTCTGGAGACAGGGCAGGGACCGGCCAGGAGGGATTAGCGCGCCAGTTCGGCCAGTCGGCACCGAAGGCCCCGCGACGGTCTTGAATCATCGCCAGCACTTCGTCACGGGCTTCCTGCACCTCCTGGTGTTCGTCGTCGGTGACGACGCCCATCCGTCTGGCGTGGCGGTACTCGTCTTCATCTTTCCAAGCCCACCGCGCCAGGTCCGGCGTTACGACCAGATCGAGGAACAGGTCGAAGGTGTCGATTCCAGTGGCGGTGCGCTGGCAGGGGCGTTGGAAGTTGACGTACCAGCGGTCCAACTGGTGATCGGGGGTGAAGAACAGGTTGACACTGAAGAAGGCGTGCTCGCTGAGGATGCTGAGCCAGATGCTTTCGCGCCACGTCCAGTGGCCCAGCTCCCATTGCCGGGCGGCGAGGTTTACGACCGCCGCATCACGTGATGCGGCATCTTCGTTCTGCGACCAGCTGATCCACGTGATCGGGGCGAGACTTCGGATACCGGGCCAGTAGGCCAGGGCGAGTTCGTGGCCGGTGTCGTGGACGACGCGGTGAGGGGAAGCCGTCCACACCCGACCATCGAAGACATCGCGCCGGATCACTGTGACTCCTTCGGGAAACCGTGCTGCTACGGGGAGCGCCATGGGCGCATGATGCCATGCCACAGGCGCTACCAAACTTGAAAGGGTATGGCCCTTTGGGGCTTAGTAAACTCTTTGACCTGCGGTGATGTCATGAATGAAGCTCAGGAGTCAGTGAATGGCACACTGGCGGCTACCAGCGGCCGGTGTTCGCCCCTCCGACGATGCCCGCCGACTCCTCTGGAGTGAGGTGCGTGCGGCGCTGGAGCAGGTGTGGGAGGTCGCCCACCCGCATGTCCACACCGCACACGGCCGCGCTCTGCAAGGGTATGAGCTGAGCCCCGACGAGCGGCGGCAGCTCGACGAGGCACGGGACCACCTCGCCGCCTCCGCCCGCTACGACGACGACTGACCCGCCAGGAGAGACGCGCCATGCACGACCAGCCATGGACTACCGCGCGCCTGGTCGCCTTTGACCTGGAGGGCACCGGCAGCCAGGACCGCGAAGACGAGGCGATCCTGGAAGTCGGGGCAGTTCCGCTGTCCGATGGGCGCACGGATCTGCGAGGCGCCTACGACTCGATCGTGAACCCGGGGCGGCACGTCCCGCGTCGCCCCTGGTCCTCGCCCGGTCTCACGAACGACGTGCTCGCCTCCGCCCCCTCGCTGGAACACATCACCCCAGAGCTGACGGCCCGCCTGGATGGGGCGTACATCGTCGGCCACAACGTGCACGTGGACTGGCGGCTGCTGTCGTCGCGCTGCCCCGGCATCCGCCCGGCCGGACTGATCGACACACTGAAACTCGCCAGGCGCGTCCATAAGGGCAAGCAGTCGCGGAGCCTCACCGCGCTCCTCGACCACTACCAGCTCACCGACGAAGTGACTCGACTTGCTGGCGGGCAACCACATCGTGCCCTGTGGGACGCGGCCGGTGCCGGTCTCCTGCTCGGCGAACTCCTCGGTGACCTACCCGGCAGTGGAACTCTCACCATCGCTGGGCTTCGGGACGTCGCCGACTCACCGCTCGGCGACGGCGGCGAACAGCCCGTACCGCTGTTTTGATCTCGGGTGGGTAAGCGGCTCCCTGTCGGTCGGGGACTCCCAGGGGAAGAGCCGCCCGGCACGGTGACGTCGTGGTCAGCCAGGTACGGCTTGTGGCCGCCCGGTGGGCAGGACGGGTTGCACAGTACGTCGACCCAGACATGGGCGACCGGCGCGGTGATCTGTTCGACGGTCTCCGCCGGGAGTACGTCGTCGGTGATGTCGGCCCAGATCATACGTACGGCGGCGGCCAGCGTGACGATGCGGGTGCCGCAGCGCACGCAGACTCGCACGTCGCCGGGCATGTCCAGAACGGACAGCGGTCCGCTCATCGGGATCCCGGCTCCACGCAGACGAACCATACGGTTTTGCCCTGCGGCGCGGACTCGACACCCCACCGGTCGGCGTAGGCCGCGACGATCGCCAGCCCGCGCCCGTGCTCCGCGTCCAGACCGGCCGGGAACGGGTTCGGCCACACGGCGCTGTGGTCGGTGACCTCTCCGCATACGATCCGCCCGTGCCGGTGCAGCGAGAGGGCGATCGGCGCCCTCCCGTGCACGACCGCGTTGCTCACCAACTCGGACACGACCATCGTCACGTCCTCCGCCACGGCGGAGATGCCCCAGGCGACGAGCACTTCACGCGCCACCCGACGCGCCGCGCCGACCGTTTCGGGATCGGCGGGCAGATCCCAGTACGCCTCCCGGGTGTTCTTGTCGTCTCTTACAGGGGATGGAGGGATGAAGCTAGGGTTCTTCATAGGTCAGAGGACTCCGAGTTCCTGATCCAGTCCTCGGGCTGGTGGTTGCGTCACCATGCCCGAGGACGCCGAGAATTGTTTGCGCTCGTTGCTACAGAAACGAGCGCATACACATAAGCCACACGGCGGGTACGCCCGGCCACGCGCCAGGTAGGCCCACAGATGCGTCGACTGTCGGCCCGAGTCGCGATCAAAGGTCCGTCGTGGATCTACCTCGCCTCGATCTCGATGGTCAGCACGCCACGCATGTGCATGACTGACGTGCTCTCCATGCGTCGCTCGCGATCGTTCAAACCAACCCCTCTCACGCATGGTTACGAGTACTCTCTCGATAGTGACCGATCGCATAGATACTTTCAAGGCGATAGTTTCAATGCGTCAATATGTCCTATTTTCGAAATAAGAGGGGAAATCATGATGAGTCCTACAATCCGCCGACGCCGTCTCTCCGCCGAACTCATCCGTCTTCGCGAGCAGACGGGGCTCAGCGTCGAAGAGGCGGGACGCCGACTGGAGTGGTCACGTGGCCGCCTCAACAAGATGGAGGCCAACAAGTGGACCAGGCCCGATCTGGGGAACATCCGGGCTCTTTTGGACCTGTACTCGGTAACGGACCCGACACAACGTGAGGCCGTCCTGACGCTGGCTCGCCAGTCACGCGAGAAGGGATGGTGGGCTAACTACCAGGACATTTGGCGTGGATCCCTAGCCGGATTCGAAGCAGGGACATCCTTGATCAACACTTACGAGGATCTCCGCGTGCCCGGGTTGCTCCAGACCGAGGAGTACGCCACGGCCATGTTCAAAGGTGGCCGGGTGATGGAAGACGCCCAAATTCGTCGCCGCGTAGAGGCGCGGCTGGCGAGGCAGGCCGTTCTGTACAGCGAGACCCCGCCCACGTTGTGGGCGGTGATCGATGAAGCCGCACTTACCAAAACGGTAGGCAGTCCGCCGGTGATGCGTCGGCAACTGCGGCATATCATCGAAATGAGCGCCAAGCCAAACATCTACCTGCAAGTCCTACCGGATTCAGTCGGAGCCCATGCCGCCATGGACGGCGCGTTCACCATATTGAACTTCCCGGATCAGAATGATCCGAGCATTGTTTATATCGAGACCGCGACAAGTGACCTGTACCTGGAGACCTCCGAAGAGCTTGAGCACTACAGGCTCATCTTCGACCTCATACGCTCGTCCGCACTGGGCCCAGACTCGTCCGTGGCGCGCCTGTCCAACCTGATAGATCAACTCGGTTAAGAGGTATTCATGAATTCCCCCCAGCCCCTCACCTGGCGAAAGAGTTCATATTCCGGTTCAGGTGATAACTGTGTTGAGGTCGCGGCACTTCCCGGCGGAGGGCAGGCCGTACGGGACTCCAAGAACCCCAGCGGCCCCGTCCTGAGATTCACCCCGGGTCAATGGAACAGCTTCATCAAAGGTCTCAGGAACGGCGAGTTCGACTAGATGGGTGATTCCACGGCGTAATGGCACGGAGACGTGGACGCAGAGATAGAACGTGGGTGTCCACGCTCAGCTTGTCCGGCCAGGCCATACCGTGCTCACCGACCGCCCATGGCCACTGATTCCCCTCGGAATCACCCACCCAGCTAGGCTCCCGCGCGCTCGCTCCACCTGACCTCGTACGGCTTCAGCTGGAACTGCCTGCCGTCCACGACGGTGGCGGCGGCGGCGTTGGTGGTGTTGACCATCACGAGCTGGCGCTCCTGGGCCAGGACGCGCACCCGCGCGTTGGAGGAGGCGACCGTCTCCAGTGCGACCCCGAGGGGGAACCACTTGGTGAAGCCGCTCATGATGCCCGCCATGGGCATCTCGACGCCGGTGCTCGGGTGCCACAGGCAGCCGGGGCAGACCTGGTCGTCGCTGGTGGACTTGCGCTGGGGGTTCCAGAAGAGGGAGGTGGTGACGCCGCTGGTGGCGAACTCCATCATCGCGGCCGTGTGGACGGCGATGCGGCGGTCCTCCTCCCAGTCGCTGTTGTTGGGTTCGACGTACCACTCGGCCCACCAGACCGGCAGGTCGCCGCTCTTCTCCCGAAGCCACGTGGTGAGGGCGCCGAACTTGCCCAGGGCGGTGAACTCGTCGGGGAAGGCCCCGGCCTCCTTGGTGACCGAGGCGCCGTCGACGACGATGAAGTCGGCGCCCTTCTTGTTCTGGATCCAGTACTTGACCGCCTCCAGGTCACGCTGGACGATGCTGCCCCACGCGCCCTGGATCTCCGCTCCCCTCTCGGGGACGGTGGTGCTGCCGACCGACACGTAGGGGCCGCCGACCTTGATGTCCTTGTCGACGGCCTTCAGGGCGTCGTAGACCTTGTTGTACAGCTCGGTGTAGCCCTCGATGTCCCAGCGGTTCTGCGGGGTGTTCCAGAAACCCTTCAGCTCGTTCCAGACCATGAAGTGCTTGACGGTCGGGTAGCGCCTGGCGACGGTCGCGGCCAGCTTGGCGTAGTCGTCGAAGTGCTCGCGCCGGGGCGCGGTCTCCAGCTGCGTCCAGTCGGTCCTGCCCGAGCTGCCGCCCTTCATCCAGTCGGGCGAGCAGCACAGCGTGATGATCGGGATGGCCTGGGAGCCGGACATGAACCTGATCCGGCGGTCGAGGTCGCGGAAGTCGTTCTTGCCCGGTGCGGGCTCGGGGTTGCCCGCGCCCCAGCCCATGATGTGCTGGTTCTGCAGCATCGGGACCCGGCTCAGCAGGTGGGAGGCGGCCTCGGTGACCTCGCCGCCCTCGTTGTCGGCGCTGAACTCCGTGTGGGTGATGCCCCAGCGCGGCCACTCCTGGAAGACGGGGGGCGCCGCCAGCACGGGTGCCGCCTCCGTCGGGGCCATCGTCATGGTCTGCCCACGGGGAACGTCCGGCTTCGCGGCGTAGGCGATGATGCCGACCACGAGCGCCGCCGTCACAACCATGGCCCCCAGCGCGACCGGCCAGGCCGGGCGCCGTCGCTGGTGCCGTCCGTTAGTCGGTATCACCGATTCCTCGATCCTCGCAGGTCAACGAATGTAGCGTTCCATAGCGGCATTGGGCGTGACGGTGCCCCCGAATGGTTCACAGGCAAGCGTTACCCGCCGCGCCGTCAGCGTATCCGGGGCGGCTTGCATGACGCTTGAAACTTCTACCGAAGGCCCGCGGCTCAGCCTCCCAGGACCCTCAGGGCCCGGTCGATCAGCGTGGGGACGGCGGCGCCGATGTGCTCGAAGCCCTCGCCGACGGTCTTGCCCTGCGTGAACCTGGCGTGGATGCCCTCCACGATGACGGCGAGCTTGTAGTTGCCGAAGGCCACGTAGAAGTCCAGGTCGGACAGGTCCGCGCCGGAGACCTTGGCGTAGTGGGCGGCGAACTCGCGGCCGGTGAGGAAGCCCGGGGCCACGGTGACGCCCGCCGCGACCGGGACCGAGGCGCGCTCCTCGTCCCCGGGGTCCTGCCAGTAGGTGAGGGTGAGGCCGAGATCGGCCAGGGGGTCGCCGAGCGTGGACATCTCCCAGTCGACGACGGCGAGGATGTCGGGGTCCGGGGAGAGCCGCACGAGCGTGTTGTCGAGCCGGTAGTCGCCGTGGACCAGCGTCGAGGCGGACCGCGCGGGCAGGCGCTCGCGCAGCCGGGCCACCAGGCGGTCGTACGCGGGCATGTCCGCGGTCTTCGACCGTTCCCACTGCTGTCCCCAGCGCTCCAGCTGGCGGGCCATGTATCCCTCGGGACGCCCGAAGTCCCCCAGCCCCACCTCCCGGTAGTCGATCGCGTGGATCGCGGCGAGCACCTCGGCCAGCCGCTCGGACAGCCGCCGGTTCTGGCCGGGGGTGAGCCCCCGGGCGTCCTCCCGGGTCCGCACGGCCGCGCCGTCGACGTATCCCATGAGGTAGAAGGGCGCCCCGATCACCTCAGGGTCGTCGCAGAAGGCGACCGGCTCGGGCACCGGGACCGAGGTCGGCGCGAGCGCCGAGATCACCCGCCACTCGCGCCTCATGTCGTGGGCGGTCGGCAGCACGTGCCCCAGCGGCGGGCGGCGCAGCACCAGGCGGCGCCCGGGGGTCTCGACGACGTACGTCAGGTTGGATCTGCCGCCCGCGATCAGGGAGACCCCGGTAGGCTCGCCGGCGCCGGGGACATTGGCCGCGATCCATCCGACAAGGGGTGGCCAGTCGATGCCAGGGGTGCTCATAGCCACCAATTAGAACGTTACTCGGGTCAGTGGCGCCAGCCGGGGTTACTCAATGAGATCCCGAAACGTTGCAAGGGGCGCCGCCCGACCCCGGTTCCGTCCTTTATCGTTACATTACGTGCCTACCAGCATGCTTGGGCTTTACGGCATTCTTCACAGGATGACGTAGGGGACCCCGCACATCCCAGTAGGAGCTCATGCGCGTCTCAATTGTTCAGCCCCGTGACCTCGGCCCGGCCGACATCGACCGATGGAGAACCCTTCAGGGCGCCGACCCCGCCTTCGACACCCCGTTCCTGTCTCCGGAGTTCACCGTCACCGTGGGCGCGCTCCAGGAACGTGTGCGGGTGGCGGTGCTGTACGACGGGGCGGACGTGGTCGGGTTCTTCCCCTTCGAGCGTCATCCGATGGGCATCGGCATGCCGGTCGCCGCGGGCCTGACCGACGCGCAGGGGCTGGTGCACGCCAAGGACGTCGAGATCGACGCGCAACGGCTGATCAGGGCGTGCGGCCTGGCCGTCTACGAGTTCGACCACCTGGTCGCCGGGCAGCCGCTGCTCCAGCCGGGGCACGACAGGCACCCCTCGCCGATCATCGATCTGCGCGACGGCTTCGAGCCGTACATCGAGACGATCAAGGCGACCTCCGGCAAGACCTACCGCTCGACGGCGTACAAGAGCCGCAAGCTCCAGCGTGACGTCGGGCCGCTCCGGCACGACTACGCCACCACCGACCTGACGCCGCTGCGCACGCTGCTCGGCTGGAAGACCGAGCAGTACCGCCGCACCGGCCGCACCGACCGGTTCGCCCGGCCGTGGATCGTGGAGCTGGTCGAGCGCTTCCTCGCCACCGACACCGAGCACTTCGGCGGGGTCCTCGACATGCTGTACGCGGACGGGAAGCCGGTCGCCGGGCACTTCGGGCTGCGCACCGGCACCACCCTCGCGGGCTGGTTCCCCGCCTACGACACCTCCTTCGCGAAATACTCCCCCGGCCTGATCCACCACCTGGCCATGGCGGAGAAGGCCGCCGACGCCGGGATCGAGGTCATCGACATGGGCCGCGGCGAGAAGGAGTACAAGGAGAAGCTCAAGAACGGCGAGTACGAGGTCGCGGAGGGCCGGGTCGCCCGGCTGAGCCCCGGCGCCGGGGTCCACTGGATGCTGCGGGTGCCGGTGCGCAAGGCGCGTGGCACGGTCCTGGCCAGCCCGCTCCTGCGCACCACCGCCGACCGCGCGCTCAAGACGTACGGCCGCCTGAGAACATCCCTGCAAGCGTGACACGTCCCGCCGCGGCGTGGGAACGGTCCTTCCGCGCCGTGGCGGACCCGGTGGCGGGAGGCCGGGGGCACGCGGTAGCCGTTCCCGCGACCCGCCCGGACGGGCCGCTCACCGGTCAGCCGATCAGCTCGGCGATCACCGAGACGCCCCGCCCGACGTCGGCCCGCGACGCGGAGCCGTAGCCGATCACCAGGCCGTGCCGCAGCCGGGGCCCGTGGTAGTGGCGGGCTGTCGAGTCGAGCAGCACGCCCCGGGCGCGGGCGGCCTCGACCAGGGGCGTGACCGCGTGCTCCGGCAGCTCCACCATGACGTGCAGGCCCGCGGTGTCGCCCATGACCCTGGAGCCGAGGATCTCGACGACCACGGCGCGGCGGCGCGCGTACTCCAGGCGCATCCGACGCAGGTGCCGGTCCAGGTCCCCCTTCTCCAGGAGCACCGCCACCGCCTGCTGGGCCGGGCCGCCCGTGCGGTCGGCCAGGGCGTCCCTGGTCACGGCGAGGGCTTCGACGAAACTCGGGCGCGCGACCAGCCAGCCGACGCCGATGTCGGGCGTCAGGACCTTGCTCAGGCTGCCCAGCAGCACCACCTGGTCGGGGTCGAGGCCGTGGAGGGCGGGCAGCGGGGCGACGTCGTAGCGGAACTCGGCGTCGTAGTCGTCCTCCACGACGATCGCGCCGGTGCGGCGGGCCCAGGCGAGGAGGCGTTCCCTGCGCGGGATGGGCAGGCGCCCGCCGAGGGGGTACTGGTGGGCGGGGGTGGTGTACAGGACGCGCAGGTCACCGGGGAGGCCGTCCACGACGACGCCGTCCTCGTCGACCGGGCAGGGCACGATCTCGGCGCCCCGCCCGGCGAAGACGTTCCTGGCGACGCGGTAGCCGGGCTCCTCGACCCCCGCCCGGTCACCGGGCCGCAGGAGGGTGGCGGCGACCAGGTCGAGCCCGTTGCCGGTGCCCCGGGTGACCATGACGTTCTCCGGCCCGACGGGGATCGCCCTGGTCCTGCGGAGGTGCTCGGCCAGCGCGGCGCGCAGCCTGGGCAGGCCGCGGGGATCGGGGTCGCTCACCGGCGGCAGGTCGGCCGCCCCCCGCCAGGCCCTGCGCCAGGCCGCCCTGTCGTAGTCGTGGACCCACGGCTTTCCCGGGCGCAGGTCGATCACGCCGGGCCCGTTCTCGTTCCCGTACCCGCTCCCGGCGACCGGCTCGGGAACGACGGGGAGCGAGGGAACGGGTTCCCGTGGCGTCCCCTCCCCCCCGGCGGGGGCCGCCATGTCGGCCACGTAGGTGCCCGAGCCGTGGCGTCCTTCGAGCCAGCCCTCCGCGTACAGCTGCTGGTAGGCCTCGGTGACGACGGTGCGGCTGACCGCGAGCTGGCGGGCGAGGGCGCGGGTGGAGGGCAGGCGCTCCCCTGAGGCGAGGGCGCCCGCGCGCATGGCGTCCCTGAGCCGGTCGCCGAGCTGGACGGCGAGCGCCGTACCGGCCTCGCGGTCCACCGATACGGGCAGGTCGACGGAGGGGCGCGACAAAGTGGTCTCCTGTAAGAGCATAAAAGTGGACGTGTTCTGGATATCCACTTCCTTCTAGGTTAGTGCCATGCTCTCTACGACTTCCCGTACCACCCTCAACCGCGCGAAGGACAGGGGCAGGACCTCCCGCGAGGACCTGTACGCGGTGCTGGACGCCGGGCTGGTCTGCCACCTGGGCGTCGTGGCCGGAGGATCGCCCATGGTCGTCCCCACCGGCTACGGCCGGATCGGCGACACCCTCTACCTGCACGGCTCCACCGGCTCCGCCTCCCTGCGCAACGCGGAGGAGGTCTGCGTCACGGTGACCCACGTGGACGGTGTCGTGCTGGCCCGCTCGTCCTTCCACCACTCGATCAACTACCGCTCCGCCATGGTCTACGGCCGTCCCCGGCGGGTGGAGGACGCCGAGGAGCGTTTGGCCGGGCTGCGGGCGATCACCGAGCAGCTCGCCCCCGGCCAGTGGGACGCCACCCGCAAGCCCACCGGCAAGGAGCTCGCCGCGACCATGGTGCTCGCCCTCTCCCTCTCCGAGGCGTCGGTGAAGGTGCGCCAGGGCCCGCCGATCGACGACGAGGAGGACTACGGGCTGCCGATCTGGGCCGGGGTCCTGCCGCTCCACCAGGTCTGGGGGACCCCCGAGCCCGACCCCGCGCTGACCGGGGACCCGGCCGTGCCGGAGCACATCGCGTCGCGAACCATGCCCGTTCGGTAAGCCTTCCCGGCAAACCCGCCCCACGCGCCACGCGTCTCCATGACGAGCGAACCATGGAGGCGGCCATGACGGCCATCGGCTGGACACCCCCCGGCTACACCGAGCTGCGCGAGCTCGGCGCGGGCGGCGGCGGGCGGGTGGTCCTCGCCCGCCACGACGAGTCGGGCACCCGGGTGGCGATCAAGTACCTGGCCGAGCGGCTCAGGGACGACCCGGGCTTCCTCGCCCGCTTCCGCGAGGAGGCCCGGCTCCTGGTGGAGCTGGCGGACGAGAACGTGGCCCGGCTGTACGAGTACGTCGAGACGCCCGGCGGGGCCGCCATCGTGATGGAGGCCGTCGACGGCGTCTCCCTGCGCGCGCTGCTGCGCGAGCACGGCCCGACGGGGCCGGAGGCGGCGCTGGCGGTGCTCAAGGGCTCGCTGGCGGGGCTGGCCACCGCCCACGGGGCCGGGCTGGTGCACCGCGACTACAAACCGGAGAACGTGCTCGTCCAGGCCACCGGCGCCAGCAAGCTGGTCGACTTCGGCATCGCCGTACGGGCCGGAGGGGGCGGCAGGGCCGCGGGCACCCCGCCCTACATGGCTCCCGAGCAGTGGGCGGGCGCCCCGGCCTCTCCCGCCTCCGACGTCTACGCCGCGACGGCGGTCTTCTTCGAGTGCCTGGCCGGGCGCCGCCCGTACCCCTCCGGTGAGCGGGTGGTGCTGATGCACCAGCACATGACCGCGCCGATCCCGGTGGGCGACGTGCCGGAGCCGGTCAGGTCCCTGGTCGCCAGGGGCATGGCGAAGAGGGCCGGTGACCGTCCGGCCACCGCCGGGGAGTTCCTGACGGAGCTGGAGGGCGCCGCGGTCGCGGGGTACGGGGAGGAGTGGGAGGAGCGCGGGCGGGCCGGGCTGGCCGCCCTGGCGGCGCTGCTCCCGTCGCTGTTCCCGCCCGGCGCCCCCGCCCCCGTGGCCGGGACCACGCTGTTCAGGACGACGCTGGGCACGCTGCGCTCGAAGGCCGCCGGGGTGGCGCTGGGTGCCGCGGGGGTGGTGCTGGTCGCGGGCGGCGCCGGGGTGTACGCCCTGACCTCGGGAGGGCCCGAGCGACCTCACAGGATCGACGTGGCCGCCGCGGCCCCGCCCACGCCTCCCTCGCCCGGCCCGCGGAGCCAGGTGCCGCCGCCCCTGCCCGCGCCCTCCTCCGCGACGTTCTCCCCTCCCGCGCCCGCCGGACCGGCCGCGTCCCCCGACCCCACCGCCGGGCAGGCCTCGCCGTCCGGGCGGAGCACTCCCTCCACGGGTCCCACCGCCGCCGAGACGTCCGGTGGGCCGACGCCCCGGCCGTCCGCCTCCCCGCCGACGCCTCCGCCGACGCCGACGACCGGTCCCTCCACCGCGCCGCCGGAGACGGGGGTGCGCCGGGTGGAGGTGCTGCGTGCCCGGGTCGGCGCGCGGGGCGCGGCCCGGGTCTCGGTCCTGGTCGACACCGCGAACGCCCGGCAGGTACGCCTGCGCGTGGTCTTCCGCGCGGGCCGGGCCGTACGGAGGACGGTCGTGCCGCTGTCGGGGGCGACGAGCTACTCGCCCACGGTCAGGTTCGGCTTCCCCCGGGTGGGGTGCGGATCCCCCTGGAGGGTGGTGGTGACCGGCCTCCCCTCGGGCCGTACGAGCGGCGCGAGCGGCAGGACCTCCCCGTGCGCCGGGCCGACACGCGCGCCGAGGCCGGTCCCTGAGGTGACCAGGACGGCCGCGCCCGCGCCGAGCCCCACACCGAGGCCCACGGCCACCCGCACCCCGCGTCCCGCGCCGAACCCCACGGCCACCCGCGATCCGCGCCCCCGGCCGGAGGCGACGGTCACCCGCGCCCCGAGGGCCACCGTGAAACCGTCGGCCACCCGCAACGTAAGCCCGAAAACCGGTATTTCGGTCATACCTCCACCACCGGGGGGATCGGCCCGCTTATAGCGGATAACCACTGATCAGCTCCACCCTTTGAGACTGATTCACGGTTAATGAGCGGAATGCGGCTATCTATGGTTAGGCTACGGTCCGTCTGTTATGGGTGGGGGCCCAGACAACTGAGGAGACCGTTATGTACGGCACGCCATCGGCCTGGCGAGTCCCCGGATACACCGAGATCCGCGAGTTGGGCTCCGGTGCGGCCGGGCGTGTGGTGATGGCTCGGCACGACGCCGACGACATCATGGTGGCGATCAAGTATCTGTCCGACGAGCTCAGGAGCGACGTCGGGTTCGTCGCGCGCTTCCGGCACGAGGCGCGGGTGCTCAACGCCCTGAGCAGCCCGCACTCCGTCCGGCTGTACGACTACGTCGAGAGCGGCGACGGCGCGGCCATCGTCATGGAGCTGGTCAACGGTGTCGCCCTGCGGGCGCTGCTGCGCTCGGAGGGGCCGACCGGTCCCGAGGCGGCGCTGCTCGTGCTCAAGGGCTCGCTCCTGGGACTGGCCGCCGCGCACTCGGCGGGCGTGGTGCACCGCGACTTCAAGCCAGAGAACGTGATGGTGGAGGCCGACGGGCGGAGCAAGCTCGTCGACTTCGGCATCGCGGTCCGCTCCGGCGACGGCGACACCCCGGCCGGTACGCCGCCCTACATGGCTCCCGAGCAGTGGGTGGGCGGACCCGCCGGGCCCGCCACCGACGTCTACGCCGCCACCGTCGTGTTCTTCGAGTGCCTGACCGGCACCCGCCCCTTCCGGGCCACGAACATCGCCGCGCTGGCCCGTCAGCACCAGGTCATGCCGCCGCCGGTCGAGGAGGTGCCCCCCGCCCTTCAGGGGCTGGTCGAGCGCGGCCTGGCCAAGCACCCCGCCGACCGGCCGCCGACCGCCAGCGCGTTCCTCACCGAGCTTGAGGCGGTGGCCGCCGACGCCTACGGCCCCGAGTGGCAGGAGCGCGGCCGGCGCCGCCTGGCCGGGATCGCCGGGCTGCTGGCCGCGATGTTCCCGATGGACGCGCCCGTCCCCGGAGCCGACACCTCGCTGGCCATGACCGAGCTCGGCGGCGACAGTGGCGGCGGCGTCGAGAGGACCTCCTCGGTCGGCAGGCTGAGCGTCAAGATCCTCGTCGGCGTCGGCTGCATCGCGGTGATCGGCGGGCTGACCGCGGTGCTGGTCGGCTCCGGTGACCCCACCGAGATCCAGTCGCAGAGCTCTGTCACCTCGCAGAGCCCGACCCCCTCGGAGCCGCTGGAGACGCTCGCCCCCGAGGACGAGACCGACGAGATCGACGAGCCGGTGGAGGAGACGCCGTCCGCGGGCACGCCCACCCCGACGCCGACCCCGAGCACCACCGCCACCTCGGGTCTTCCGCCCGTGGCGCCCACCGCGACGTCGGCGGCCGCGACACCCACCCCGTCGGCGAGGCCCACCAGAAGGCCCACCACCCGGCCGACGAGGCAGCAGACGCAGGCGCCGCCGTCCACGGCCCCCACCCCGGACGAGAACACCACCCTGGACGGCCCCCGCGACCCCGGCCGTCCCACGACCCGGCCGCCGTCGGCCACCCCGACCCGGCCGACGACCGCCCCGCCCCAGCCCACGACCCGCCCGACCCGGCCCACGACCCGGCCCACCGAGCCGACGGGGGAGCCGACCGTGACCTCGCCCCCGCCCTCCCCCACCGTCACGGATCCCTCGTCACCGGGCACCGACACGCCCAGCCTCACCTCCTCGCCCCTGCCGCCCCTGGAGACGGCTCCCGCGGCGTTCCTCGCGCTGGGCCTGGTGACGAGCGGCGCCGTACCCTTCACACTGGCCGTCAGGCGCGGCATGGCGGGACGGCACCGGAAACGCCGGTAGACAGGGGAACGATCGCGATCATGAACACCGACCCATGAGCACCGATCGCGGAGGCGTCGCCGGGTTCCGGCTGACCGGCCGTACCTGGGCGGACGACCTGGGGACCTGGTCGTCGGCCGTCGCGGCCGACGGGCGGCCGGGGAGCGCGCTCAGGTTCGATCCTCGGCTGGTCGCCGATCCCTCGGCGCGCGAGCGGCTGGTCGCGGCCGTGGTCGCCGACCGCAGGCTCGCGCAGAGCGGCGTGACCGGCCTGGTCCCGGTGGCCGACCTCATCACGGCCAGGGACGAGATCTGGCTGATCACCTCCGAACCGGCCGGGCCGACGGTGGGCGACCTGCTCTCGGCGGGCCGGCCCGGGGCACCCCGGCCCGACGCGGGCAGCGCGGCCACCGTCCTGGTGGAGACCGCGCAGGCGCTGCTGGCCCTGCACTCCTCCGGGCTCGCCCACGGGGAGCTCCACCCGGGCACGGTGGTGATCGCCCCGGACGGGTCGGCGCTGCTCGCGGAGCGGGGGCTGGCCGACGCCCTGCGAGGCCGCCCTCCCGCGCCGGAACGCGACGTGGCGGCCTGGGCGTCGCTCGCCCGGGGGCTCGCCGCGACCTGGGCGTCGGCCGACCGGGGGGCCGCGGAGCTGCTGGAGAGGGCGGCGGCGACGGCCTCCATCAGGGGGCTCGCTCCCGCGCGCGACGCGCTGCTCGCCGGGCGCGACGTCCTGCCGTCCGGGTTCACCACCCGCGACCGGCTCGTGGAGACCCTGCACCGGTGGCCCGCGCACGATTCGCCCGCCCCCGGCGGGCATCCGGCCCCCGTACGGTCCGCCCCCGACGCCCCCGACGAAGGGGAGATCGTCACCCTGCTGCACGTCCCGAGGAGCGGTGACCCGCGCGCCGCCGGGGACGACGGGAACGCCGGGAACGTGATCATGCGGTTCGGTCCCGGGGTGCCCTCGGAGACCACGGCCGCCCAGCTCTGGCGGGCCGGCCGGGACCAGCAGCGGACCGAGCCGCCCTCCGGCAGGCTCGGCGTCGGCGCGGTCCCCCTCGCGCGTCGCGGGCGCGGCCGTACGGTCCTCGCCTCGGTGATCCTCGCGCTGATGGTCGTGGGCGCGCTGGCGCTCTGGCTGTTCCGGGGTCCGGCGACGCCCCTGGAGGTGACCAAGGTGGACGTGAGCGCCCCGAAGCAGGCCCAGGGGTGCGACGCGACGGTCAGGATCACCGGGGTGCTGTCCACCAACGGCGCGGGCGGGGAGGTCCGCTACCAGTGGAAGCGGAGCGACCGCAAGAAGCCGATCACGCAGACCGACCTCGTCGAGTCCGGGACGGCCTCGCACGAGGTGAGCCTGGAGTGGACGGTCAAGGGCGAGGGAAGTTTCAAGGGGACCGCCACCCTGACGTTGCTCTCACCGGTCCCGGAGGGGGAGAAGCTCCAGGACAGAGCCACCTTCACCTATAAATGTTCATGAGTGATCACCAAGGTCCACAATGCGGCACAAAGCCGTTCTTACTACTCTGGCGGCCATGACCACGCAGACCCCTCCCGGCTGGTATCCCGATCCCTACGGCTCGCCGCTGCTGCGGTGGTGGGACGGCTCCCAGTGGACCGACGCCACCCATCAGACGGACGCCCCCGCCGGACAGGGCACGGCGCAGGGGCCGCAGACCGGCCCCTCCCCCCAGCCGCACCTCGCGGGCCCCGGCCCCCAGCGGACAGGACCGCACCCCACCGGGCTCGGCCCCCGGCAGATGGGGCCACCCCCCGTGCAGGAAGGGCCCCACGGGGCGGGTCCCACCGGCCAGTGGGGCCACCAGGCCGGGCCGGGACCGGCGGGCACGGGACAGACGCAGTGGGGCGGGCCGCCGAACGGCAACACGGCGCAGATGCCCCTCCCGCCGTACGACGGCTACCCGGCGGGGCCGCCGCCGCGCAAGGGCGGCGCTCTCCCGTGGGTCCTGGGCGGCGGAGGCGTGCTGATCCTGATCGTGGTGACCGTGATCGCCGCGATGTACCTGATCAACCCCGATCGTACGAACACCGCGGGCGAGTCCACCGTGCCGCGGACGCCGCCTCCCACGGCGAGCCCTGAGCCCAGCCAGGAGCCGACTCCGCAGACGACCCCCGCGCCCTCGGGGAGCGCGCCGCCCAAGGCGGTGGACGGGCGCGTCACGGACCCGGTGACCGGCCTGTCGTACGAGATGCCCGGCGGCGCCTGGGAGGTGCCCCCCGCCATCGGCGGCGGCAGCGGCGGGCTCGGGTTCGTCTGGACCAGCGCGGCCGTCGCCGTCGCCCAGGAGAACTTCAACGGCAGGGGCGACAAGTGGCTCGGCAACGTGCTGACCAGCGAGCTTCCCGACCAGTACGGCTACCAGGGCGTCGGCAGCATGCGTTCGGTCGCCGCGACGCTGCTGCAGGTCGTGGAGCCCGCCTTCTACAGCCCCCCGCACAGCCGGAAGATCGTCGAGGACAAGGCCGTCAAGGTCAGCGGCAAGGACGCCTGGCTGTTCGTCTTCGACCTGGACTTCTCCGAGCAGGCCGAGGCCAACGGCTGGAAGTGGAAGCGGGAGCGGGCCGCGTTCCTGATCGTCGACCGTGGCGAGAACGTCCGTCCGGCGCTGGCCTACATCTCCGTACCGGACAATCTAGACATATCTGTAGCAGACAAGGTGATCAAGTCATTCAAGCTCTCATGAAGTGAGTACTACCCTGAGGGCTATGAGTGACCTGCTGGTCTGGATCGACTGTGAGATGACCGGGCTCGACCTTGGCCGTGACGCGCTTGTCGAGGTGGCCTGCGTGGTCACCGACGGCGAGCTGAATCAGCTTGACGAGGGTGTGGACGTGGTCATCAAGCCCCCGCCCGAGTCCCTTGAGCAGATGTCGGAGGTGGTGCGGGAGATGCACACCGCCTCCGGCCTGCTGGACGCGCTGGAGGGCGGTGTCACGCTGGCCGAGGCCGAGTCCATGGTGCTCGAATACATCAGGAGCCACATCCGGGAGCCGAAGAAGGCCCCGCTGTGCGGCAACTCCATCTCCACGGACCGGTCGTTCCTCTCCCGCGACATGCCCGCCGTGGACGGTTTCCTGCACTACCGGATGATCGACGTCTCCTCGGTGAAGGAGCTGGCCCGCCGCTGGTATCCCCGGGTCTACTTCGCCTCACCCGAGAAGCAGGGCGGCCACCGGGCGCTGGCCGACATCGTCGAGAGCATCAGGGAGCTGCGCTACTACCGCGCGGCGGTCTTCGTGTCCCAGCCGGGCCCCGACTCCGCCACCGCCAGGGAGCTGGCCGAGGGCGTGTCCACCCGCAGGTCTTGAGCGTTTCACGAGAAACCCGGTACGAAACGACTCCCAAAGACCGCTACACTTTTCATGTGCTGCTGCGGCGGCGATGGTGGGTGTAGCTCAGTTGGCAGAGCGCTAGGTTGTGGTCCTAGATGCCGGGGGTTCAAGTCCCCTCACTCACCCCATGAGAACGGCCGGTCCCCAGGGACCGGCCGTTCTGCATTTCTAGCCCCACTACCCACCAAAAGTGGATATTGCGGGTTATGCTCGCTGCTATCGCTACGCCGTGAGGATCGGGGGTTCGGCGACCTGACCGTGTTGCAGCCACGGAGGCCGGATGAGAGTCGACGATGCCCCGTTCGACGCAGAGCCCAGAGTCGTGACGGGTCTGAGCAGGCGTGAGACCGAGGTCATGGAACTGATCGCGACGGGTCGCTCCAACGGGCAGATCGCCCAGCACCTGTTCCTGAGCGAGAAGACCGTGAAGAACCACGTGAACCGGATATACGCCAAGCTCGGCGTCGACTCGCGGGTCACCGCGATCGACCTGTGGCTGGAACGGGCCGCGCGCGAGGAACCCCAGCCCCACTAGGGCCCCGTACGGGTTTCCGATCTTCAGGGGGTTGAAGGCCCCGGATCCGCCCGACGGCTCCGCACGTGGCCGTCGAGGGCCTCGCCGAAGCGGAAACCCGGCTTGATCTGGTTGATACGGCGATCCGGCTGACGCGACGATCCAGCCGGGACGGGCTGTCACGCGTCCACGCGGTCACACAGCCACGCGTCCACGCCGAGCTGTGCCCCCCGCCCACCTGCGGCGATCCAGCCGACCCTTCGGCGGGCCATGCGTGTAAGAAATCGAAGGATCCCAGCGGGATTCTGCATGGTCCTGCGGGTGCGGGCTTCGTACGTTGCTCCAACAAAGGACACGCGGTTGATACGGCACCGTAACGCTTTGCGTGTCCTTCCCGTATCCAACGGGAGCAAAGGTACATATGACGCAATATGGCAGAAATGCCGCAGAACGCAGAAGAAGGGAGCCGGCGATGATCTATCGGTCCCCCGGAAGAACACGGCCGGCCACAGCGCCCGGGACCGCCGTGGAACCGGCCGGCCGCCCCGAGGCGTCCGGCACGGGCGTCGGCGAGGGGTTCGCCAGGACGGCGTCACCGGTGTCACCGGCGTTCGAGACCGGTGCGGGGGGTCGGGGGTGACCGCGGCGACCCTCCTGGACGAGGGCCGCAGCCGACGGCGCAGGCGGAGGCTGGTGGCCATCGCCTTCGCCTTCCCGGCGCTCGCGATCAACCTGCTGGTCATCGCCGGTCCGGCGGTGAGCAGCCTCTACTACGCCTGGACCGACTGGAACGGCTTCTCCGCCCCCAACTTCACCGGCCTGGACAACGCCAGGCGGCTGGTCGAGGACCCGACCTTCTGGAACGCCCTCGGCCACAACCTCATCTGGCTGGTGCTGTTCCTGACCGTGCCGATGGCGATGGGCCTGCTCGGGGCGTTCATGCTGTCGCGCGTCCGCCGTGGCGCCTCCCTGTTCCGGGTGGTCTTCTTCATCCCGTACGTGATCGCCAGCGTCGTCAACGCGCAGATCTGGAAGAGCCTGCTCGACCCGGCCACCGGGATCGCCGCGCAGCTCGACAAGATGGGCATCACCTGGCTCAACGACGTCTACTTCTTCGGCGACTCGAACCTGTCGCTCTACAGCGTCGCGTTCGTCGACAACTGGCACTTCTGGGGCTTCCTGGTGGTGCTGTTCCTCGCCGCCATGCAGAGTGTCGACCCGTCGTTGTTCGAGGCGGCCCGGATCGACGGGGCCGGGCCGTTCCGCGAGTTCTGGCACGTCACGCTGCCCGGCATCCGGGCGACCCTGATGTTCGCCATCATGATCATCTCGCTCGGCTCGCTGCTGGCCTTCGACTACTCCTTCGCGCTCACCGCCGGTGGCCCCGCCGGATCCAGTGACCTGGTGTCGCTGCTGGTCAACCGGACCGCCTTCACCGCGCTCGAACCCGGCTACGCCTCGTTCATGGCGCTGGTGATCTCGCTGCTCGGCGGCGTCCTCCTGGTGATCTTCCACTTCATCCGCAGAAACGAGGACTCGCGGTGACCTCCAGGACGTCGGGCGGGGTCCGGCGGACCCCCATCTCCTACTTCGTGCTGACCCTGCTGGCGCTGTTCGCCGGGCTGCCCCTGCTGATCCTGGTGTTCAACTCGTTCAAGTCGGACCTGGAACTCGGCCTGAACCCGCTGGGCCTGCCCTCGGGCCTGGAGTTCGGCAACTACGTCGAGGCCTGGACGCGGGGCAGTATCGGCCGGGGCATGTGGAACAGCGTCGTCCTGGTGGGCGGCACCGTGATCGGCACCTGCGTGTGCGCGGGCGCCTGCGCCTACTCGATGGCGCGGCTCGACCTGCCGTTCAAGCGGGGTGTGGAGAACTACCTGTTCGTGGTGATCTCGCTGCCGGTGCAGATGTTCATCGTGCCGCTGTTCTTCCTCTGGTCGAACCTGGCCCTGATCGACAGCCTGTTCGGCCTGATCATCATCTACGTGGCGCTGAACACGCCGTTCTCGGTGCTGCTGTTGCGCACGTTCCTGGTCGGCATCCCGAGGGAGCTCGACGAGGCGGCCAGGATCGACGGCGCCAACGAGTGGCAGATCGCCTGGCGCGTCATCCTGCCCCTGGCCAGGCCGGGGCTGCTGACCGTGGGACTGGTGGCGGGCCTGGGGGCGTACTCGGAGCTGCTCTTCGCGGTCATCTTCGTGACCACGCCGGAGAAGCTGCCGATGGCCACCGCGCTGCTGCAGTACAGCCAGGGGCACACCCAGCTCTTCGGGCTGGTCAACGCGGCGGCGGTCATCATGACGCTGCCCGCCGTGCTGCTGTTCCTTTTCATGCAGCGCAAGTTCATCGCGGGCCTGGCCAGCGGTGGGGTGAAGGGCTAACGCGAGTGGTGCGCCCGGCGGTACTCGCCCGGCGACTTGCCGGTGAACTTCTTGAAGGCCACGCCCATGTACTCGGAGTGGCTGAAGTTCATCCGCCCGGCGAGCTGCGGCAGCGACCAGTCGGTCTGGATCAGCAGGTCGGCGAGGCGCTCCATGCGGACCCGGGTGATCTCCTCGTGGACGGTACGGCCCAGCACCCGCGTGAACCGGTAGTCGAGCGAGCGCCGCGAGAGTCCCACGTGGCGCTGCACGGCCTCCACCGCCAGGCAGTCGTCGACGCGGTCGCGGATGAGCTGGAGCGCGCTGGCCACGATCGGGTCGTCGACGGCCAGGATGTCGCTCGACTGCCGGGTGACCACCCTGAGCGGCTCGATCAGGTGCAGCCTCGGCGCGAGGGCCTGGCCGGACATCATCTGGTCGAGCAGCGAGGCGGCCAGGAAACCGGTGTGGGTGGTGTCGGGCTGGATGCTCGACAGCGGCGGCGTGGTCAGGTTGCAGATCAGCTCGTCGTTGTCGACGCCCAGCACGGCGACGGTGTCCGGCACCGCCAGACCGGCGATCTTGCAGGCTTCCAGGATCTCCTGCCCGGCGATGTCGTAGCAGGCCAGCACGCCCACCGGTTTGGGCAGCCCGAGCAGCCATCCGGCCATCGCCTCGCGTTCCGCGGCCAGGTGGCGGGTGTGCTCCATCTGGAACTCGGACGCGGCCAGGTCGTGCCGGGCGGCGTGCGCGGCGAACCCGGTGCCGCGTTTCACCGACCAGCCGAACCGGGCGTCGCCGCAGTAGGCGACGTTCCGCAGGCCCCGTACGGCGAAGTGCTCGACGGCGAGCCGGGCGATCACGTCGTCGTCGGTCTCCACGCAGGACAGCTCGGGCGCCAGGTAGGCGGCGCTCAGGTCGATGGCGGGCACCCCGAGGCGGCGCACCTGGCGGGCGGTCTCGGCGTTCTCGATGCGGGCGATCACCCCGTCGCCCTGCCAGCCGTCGAGCCACGACAGGTCGGTCTCCTGGCGGCTGTGCTCGCCCAGGTAGATCGACCATCCGGGGTGGGTGACGAGGTACTTCTTGATGCCCACCAGCAGGCCCCTGGCGTACGCGTTGGAGGTCTCGACGAGCAGGGCGACGTGTCGGGTTTCCGCCATTTTCACAATGTACTAAATCGAAGGAAGGCTGCGAGAAATTGCATGGTCCCAGTTCAGCGTCGTTCGTACCTTTGACGCCATGACAGAGAAGGTACGGGTCGCCATCGCGGGCCTCGGGTTCGGCGCCGAGTTCATCCCGATCTACCAGGCGCATCCGAACGCCGAGCTGGTCGCCGTGTGCCAGCGGTCGGAGGGCCCCCTCAACGAGATCGCCGACCGGTTCGGCATCGAGGGCCGGTACACCGACTACGACGCCATGCTGGAGGACCCGGGCATCGACGCGGTGCACATCAACACCCCGATCGGCGCCCACGCCGACCAGTCGGTGGCCGCGCTGAACGCGGGCAAGCACGTCGCGTGCACGGTGCCCATGGCGGTCTCGGTGGAGGACTGCGCCCGGGTGGTCGCCGCCCAGGAGGCGTCGGGCAGGGCGTACATGATGATGGAGACCGCCGTCTACACGCGGGAGTTCCTCTACGCGAAGGAGCTGCTGGACAGCGGTGCGCTGGGCCGCATCCAGTTCCTGCGCGGCGCCCACATGCAGGAGATGGCGGGCTGGCCGGACTACTGGCGGAGCATGGCGCCGATGCACTACGCCACCCACGCGGTGGCGCCGTTGCTGGCGCTGGCCGGGGCGCGGGCGGCCTCGGTGCGCTGCGTGGGATCGGGGCTGGTCGGCGGTCGCGATCCCGGGTCCGGCCTGCACTTCGCCGTGGAGAGCGCGGTGTTCTCGCTGCGCGACTCCGACCTGGCGATGGAGGTCACGCGGTCCCTGTACGACGTCGCCCGCGAGTACGTGGAGAGCTTCGACGTGTACGGCTCCCTGCGGAGCTACGAGTGGCAGCAGCTCGAACGGGAGCACCCCGTGGTCTTCACCGGTGAGGACGGCGAGCGGAGCGAGGTCCCCGACTTCGCCCGCCTGCTCCCCGAGGAGATCCGCCACTTCACCACCAAGGGCGTCTACGACGCCGACGGCAACCAGCACCTGTCCTTCACCCAGGGCGGCGGCCACGGCGGCTCCCACCCCCACCTGGCGCACGAGTTCCTGATGGCCGTCATCGAGAACCGCCGCCCCTTCCCCGACGTGTACGCCTCCGCCAACTGGACCAGCGCCGGAATCCGCGCCCACCAGTCGGCCCTGGAAGGCGTCGAACTCGACATCCCGGTGTACGGCAATGACCACTGAACTCACCGTCCTCGCGGACGCCGGATGGGCCGGTGTCTTCCACAAGGGGTCCCGGACCCCGATCGTGGTGCAGAACGCCACCCCCGGCAGGCGTCCCTTCGTCCACCCGATCGTGGTGCCCGGCGGCACCGCGGCGATCACCGAGGACGCGCCCGGCCACCACCCGTGGCAGCACGGCCTCTACGTCGGCCTCAACGACGTCAACGGCGTCGGCTTCTGGCTGGAGGGCCTGCGCCCCGCCCACGCCGCCACCGACGGCACCTTCCACCCCCGCCTCCAGGGCACCCCCGGGGCCCGGGACAACAGGGCGTGGTGGTCGGTCGGCACCGACTACCGCCACCCCGACGGCTCCCCGCTCATGCGGGAGACCCAGGACTGGCTGCTCACCGACCACGGCGACCGCTACGACCTGGACGTCGTGCTCACCTTCCAGGCGGAGGTCCCGCTGACGTTCGGGCAGTACCCGTACGGCGGGCTGTTCCTGCGCATGCCGTATCGCGAGGAGACCGGCGGCCACGCGGTCAACAGCGAGGGGCAGCGGGACATGGCGGCCGAGGGGCGGCGGGCCCGCTGGGTGGCGGTGAGCATGGCGGTGCCCGGCCACACCGGCGAGGTACAGGTCGCGGTGATGGACCACCCCGGCAACCTCGAACACCCCGTGCCCTGGCGGGTCGACAACGAGTTCGGCGTCGCGCCCAGCGCCTGCGTCGCCGGGCCGTGGACGCTCGGCGAGGGCGAGAGCCGGGCCTTCCGGCACCGGGTCGCGGTGTTCGCCGAACCCGCCGGCACCGAGACCATCGACGAGATCTGGACGTCGTTCACCACATGAGGACCACGATGAAGACGACGATCGCCGCCACCCCGGAGTTCGAGTGGCACTGGCCCTTCACGGCCGACCACCTGCTCGGCCTGCTGCCCGGGGCCACCCTGACCCGCCAGGCCACCCTGGAGGACCTCCCCCCGGACACCGAGCGGCTGATCTCCCTGGGCGCGCTCCCCACCGCGGAGGACCTCGACCGGTTCCCGGCGCTGGCCGAGATGTACGCCAGCTCCGGCTACCGGGCCCCGGAGGAGACGGACGAGCTGCTGAGGTCGCGGGGCATCCGGCAGCTCAAACTGCCGTCGGAGGGCTACTGGGGCCAGTCGGTCTCCGAGTTCGCCCTCGGCCTGACGATCGGCGCGCTGCGGCGCATCCCGCAGACGCACCACGAGATCGTCCAGAGCCTCGACCCGTGGAACTACTCCTACGGCCAGTACTCCGACAACCCCGGCTTCACCGCGGGCACCGTGGAGGGCACCCGGGTGCGGATCGTCGGCGCGGGCAACATCGCCAGCCGTTACGCCTCCTTCACCCACATGCTGGGCGCGGACGTCGCCGCCTGGGACCCGTTCGCCGCCGAGCCGTCCTTCCACCGGTCGGGCGCGCGCCGGGTCCACCACCTGGAGAACCTGCTCGCCGACGCGGAGATCTTCGCGCCGATGGTGCCGCTGCTGCCGGGCACCGAGGGGCTGGTCACCGCCGAGCACATCCGGGCCCTGCCCAAGGGCTGCCTGGTCGTGCTGGTGACCCGGGCGGCCGTCGTCGACATGCCGGAACTGCGCCGGAGGGTGCTCGCCGACGAGCTCGCCCTGGCCGCCGACGTGTTCGACGTCGAACCGGTGCCGCTGGACGACCCGCTCCTCGGACGGCACAACGTCGTGCACACCCCGCACAACGCGGGCCGCACCCGCGAGTCCAACCTCCGTCTCGCCGAGGCGCTGGCCGCGCTGTTCCCGGAGTCAGGGCGATGATCAAGGTCGCGGTGGCGGGACTGGGGTTCGGACGACAGTTCGTCCCGATCTACCGCGACCATCCCCTGGTGTCGTCCGTGGTGACGGCCGACCCGACCGAGGGTTCTTCGCTGGACGACGTGCTGGCCGACCCCACGGTCGACGCGGTGCACGTCGTCACCGGGCTGACCGACCGGGCCGACCACGTCGTGGCCGCCCTGGAGGCGGGCAAGCACGTGGCGAGCACGGTGCCGATGGCCCTGTCCTTCGAGGACCTCTCCCGCGTCGTCGAGGCTCGGGAACGGTCCGGGACGACGTACATGATGATGGAGACCGCGGTCTACACGCGGGCCTGCCTGTACGCCGCGGGCCTCGCCTTCGGGAAGATCAACCTCGCCCGGGGGGTGCACACCCAGGACATGACCGGCTGGCCCGGCTACTGGCGCGGCCTGCCGCCCATGCACTACGCCACCCACGCGATCGCGCCGATCCTGCACCTGCTCGACGCCCCCGCCCTGGAGGTCGCCGCCCTCGGGGGTGGCCTGCTCGAACCGGAGAACCGGGGCGGCTACGACAACGAGTTCGCCGTCGAGTCGGCGCTGGTCCGGGTGGCGGGCGGGGACACCGTCGTCGAGCTGACCCGCTCGCTCTACCAGGTGGCCCGCCCCTACGCCGAGACCTTCTCCGTCTACGGTGACCGGCTCGGTTTCGAATGGGACCGCGACATGGTCCTCCACACACTCCGGCCTCCGACGGAGGCCAGGGGCCGTCAGGTCACGACCGAACCGGTGATCCCGCCGGACCGGCCCGACCTGCTGCCCGAGGAGATCCGCAGGTACACGAGCGGCGGCCACGACGGTTCGCATCCGCATCTCGTGCACGAATTCGTGTCCGCCGTCGTCGAGGGCCGCCCGCCCGTGATCGACCATATCCGGGCCGCGAACTGGACGGCGGTCGGCATCGCCGCCCACGCCTCGGCCCAACGCGGCGGCGTGCCCGTCGCGGTCCCTCCCTTCTGACCGGCGAAAAGGAGCCAGACATGGTCACACGTCGCTGTGTGCTCGCGTTGGCGGCCGCACTCACCCTGCTCGGCGGTTGCGCCGCAGAGCCCCCCGCGGTCAAGAACAACACCGTCGTGCCCACCGCCGCCGCCCCCGCGGAGCTCGGCGGCAAGGTCACGATGTGGTACGACCTCGATTCCAACGACGAGAAGTCGGTCAAGGACTTCGAGAAGTGGTATATCGAGCCGTACAAGAAGATGTATCCGAAGGTCACGGTCGACGCGATCCCCAGCACCGGCGGCACCCTCGGGCAGAAGGTCAAGACCGCCCTCGCGGCCGGGCGCGGCCCCGACTTCATCGAGACCCCCGGCTCCTCCACCGCCATCCCCTACGCCGAGGCGGGCTACCTCGCCGACCTCGGGCCGCTGGCCGAGAAGGAGGGCTGGAAGGAACGCATCCTGCCGTGGGCCTACGACATGGGCGTCATCGACGGGAAGTTCCTGGCCGTCCCGCTCTACTACGAGACCCTCGCGCTCTTCTACAACAAGACCCTCTTCGACCAGAACGGCTGGACCCCGCCGACCGACCGCGCCTCCCTGGAGAAGCTCGCGGGCGAGATGCAGGCCAAGGGCATCGTGCCGTTCGTCAACGCCAACGCCACCTTCCAGGGCGCCACCGACTGGCTGGTCAGCTCGTTCATGAACGGCGTGGCCGGACCCGGCAAGATCCACGACGCGCTCACCGGCAAACTGCCCTTCACCGACCAGTCGTTCGTCGACTCGATCCAGCTCCTGGCCGACTACTTCGGCAAGGGCTACTTCGCGGGCGGCGCCAAGCAGTACTTCTCCCTCCAGGACCCGCAGAAGTACGCCATGCTCGCCCAGGGCAAGGCCGGAATGTACATCTCCGGAAGCTGGGAGTTCGAAGCCATGGACGAGTACTTCAAGGCGGCGGGCTCGGAGTGGGCCGACGCGCCGCTGCCCCCGCTCGCACCCGGCGTGCCCTCCGACGTCTACCCGCTGTCGGTCGGCGGCACCATGTCGCTCAACGCCGCCTCCAAGAACCTCCCGGCCGCCGCGGCCTACCTGAGCTGGATGCTCTCGGACGTCACGACCATGTGGGAGGCCACCGCGGCGAACCTGCGGGTGCCGCTCCCGATCAAGTTCACCCAGGCCGACGTGCCCCCGGGCGTCGACCAGCGGGTCGTCGACCACTATCTGAGGATCAACAACGCCTCGGAGAAGGGCAACGTCGGGTACACCACCTGGACCTCCTACGGAGGCAAGGCCGAGCAGTACATCCTGGAGAACATCGACAAGGTGGTGAACGGCGACCAGACGGCGGCGGCGTTCTGCGCCGGTATGGACAAGGCGTTCAAGGCCGACCTCGCCGCGGGCCTCATCCCGCCCGTCTTCGCCACCACCGCGACGGGCTGACCCTGTTCGCCCGGCCGCCGGTCCCCGCCCGGGACCGGCGGCCCTCACCCGCGAGCACGTCCGGGTGAAAGCACAACACCCCGTGCCACCGGCTTCCCGCGCCGCTAGGCGGAGAGCCGCAGGCAGCGGGAGGCCTCCAGGGCGCGGGCGATGGCGGACGTGCCCTCCGCCAGCTCCTCCGAGGTGATCGAGAGCGCCGGGCGCAACCGTACCGACCGCTCGCCGCAGGGCAGGAGCAGCACGCCCTCCTCCTCCCTGAGCCGGGCCACCAGGAGGTCGCGCTCCACGGCGTCCGGCAGGTCGAAGGCGCACATCAGGCCGCGCCCGCGCGCGTTCTCCGCCAGCTCGGGGAAGCGCTCCTGGATCTCCAGCAGTCCCGCGAGGAGCTCGGCGCCGAGCCTGCCCGCGCGCGGGATCAGGCCGTCGCGCTCCACGATCTCCAGCATCCGGCGGGAGCGGACCATGTCGACCAGCCCGCCGCCCCAGGTGGAGTTGATCCTGCCGCTGACCTGGAACACGTTGCCGGGCACCGTGTCGACCCTGCGGCCCGCCATGATCCCGCCCACCTGGACCTTCTTGGCGAAGGCCACGATGTCGGGACGCAGGCCCAGCTGCTGGTACGCCCAGGGGGTCCCGGTGGTCCCCGCCCCGGTCTGCACCTCGTCCAGGACGAGGAGGGCGTCGTGCTCGTGGCAGAGCCGTTCCATCGCGAGCAGGAACTCCGCCCGCATGTGGTTGTCGCCGCCCTCGCCCTGGATGGGCTCGGCGACGAAGCAGGCGATGTCGTGCGGGTGGCGTTCGAAGGCCGCCCGCGCCGCGGCCAGGGACCGCTCCTCGGCCGCCTCGACGTCGCCGAGGTGGACCGCGGGCACCTCGATCCTGGGCCAGTCGAACTTCGGGAAGCGGTCGGTCTTGATCGGGTCGGTGTTCGTCAGCGAGAGCGTGTAGCCGCTGCGCCCGTGGAAGGCGCGGGTGAGGTGGAGGACCTTGGTGCCGAGCTCCGGGGAGCGTCCCCGCGAGGTGTTGAGGCCGCTCTTCCAGTCGAAGGCGCACTTGAGCGCGTTCTCCACGGCGAGGGCGCCGCCCTCCACGAAGAACAGGTGCGGCAGCTCGGGGTCGCCGAGCACCCGGGCGAACGTCTCGGCGAAGTCGGCGAGGTGGCCGGTGTAGAGATCGGAGTTGGCGGGCTTGTTCGCGGCGACCCTGCCGAGCAGCGCCAGGAACTCCGGATCGTCGTCGAACGGGTTCACCCCGAGGGGGGCCGAGGCGAAGAAGCTGTAGAAGTCCAGGTAGCTCCGGCCGGTGCGGGCGTCGACGAGCCGGGAACCCCGGCTCCGTTCGAGGTCGAGTACGAGCCGGTAGCCGTCGACGAGCAGATGACGGGCGAGACGGCCATGAACGTCCATGTCCCCTCCAGGGTGATCCCGAGAAGATGATCCCCCGTCATTGACGCGTCTACACGGAGACATTACGCATCAGACCCGATTCTTATGAAGATTTTCGTGCGAGTATGCGACCCGGGCATGAACATCCGGACCGTGCGGCCCGGCCTCTCCCGTATGACCGCTCTCCTTCCCGGAGATCGCTCCCGTCGAGACCACAGGCCGGTCAAATCGGCCTATCGTGCGATAAGGCAGTATGACCGCCAGGAGGAAATGCCCGATGTCCCTTCGCGAATCCGCAGCCGACATGCGGGACGAGCTGGTCCGTCTCCGCCACGCCCTGCACCGGGAGCCCGAGCTGGGCCTCGACCTGCCACGTACGCAGGAGAAGGTGCTGACAGCGCTCTCCGGCCTGCCCCTGGAGGTACGGCTCGGCAAGGGGCTGAGCTCGATCACCGCCGTGCTGCGCGGTTCACTGCCGGGCCCGACCGTGCTGCTCCGGGGCGACATGGACGCCCTCCCGGTCTCCGAGCGCGGCGACGCGGCGCTCACCTCGCGGATGGCCGGGCGGATGCACGCCTGCGGGCACGACCTGCACACGACCATGCTGGCGGGCGCGGCGCACCTGCTGGCCGCCGGGCGCGACCGGCTCGCGGGGAACGTGGTCTTCATGTTCCAGCCCGGCGAGGAGGGACCGGGCGGCGCGCAGATCATGATCGACGAGGGCGTGCTGGACGTGACGGGCGAGCGCCCGGTGGCGGCCTACGCCCTGCACGTGATCAGCTCGATGCTCCCCCAGGGCGTCTTCGTGACCAGGGGCGGCCCGATCATGGCCGCCGCGGACAGGTTCACGGTGACCGTACGCGGCGCCGGGGGCCACGGCGCCTCGCCGCACCGCGCCAGGGACCCGATCCCGGCGGCGTGCGAGATGGTGACCGCGCTGCAGACCATGGTGACGCGCGGTTTCGACGTGTTCGACCCCGTGGTCGTCACCGTCGGCAGCTTCCACGCGGGCAGCGCCGACAACGTGATCCCCGAGGAGGCCCGTTTCGAGGCCACGGTCCGGTCGTTCTCGTCCGCCGCGCACGCGCGCGTCCAGGAACGGGCGGTGACCCTGGTGAAGGGCATCGCGGCGGCGCACGGGCTGGAGGTGGAGGCCGACTACGAGGTGAGCTACCCGGTCACGGTCAACGACGGCGCCGAGGCCGACTTCGCGGGCTCGGCCATCCGCGAGGTCTACGGCGAGGGGCGCTTCTTCGAGGCCCCCCAGCCGTTCACCGGCTCGGAGGACTTCTCGTTCGTCTGCGACCAGGTGCCGTCGGCCTTCGTGGCGCTCGGCGCCTGCCCGGCGGACATCGATCCGGGCAGGGCCGCCTACAACCACGCCCCCGAGGCCAGGTTCGACGACGCGGTGCTGCCCGACGGAGCCGCGCTCTACGCCGAGCTCGCCACCCGGCGCCTCGCCCTCGCCGCGAACTGAGCGGCCCGCGCGGTACGGAGACCGCCGGGGCGTCACGCCGCCGCGTGGACCACCAGCGAGACCGCCACGTACTGCGCCACGTAGGCGGCGACGGTGAAGGCGTGGAAGACCTCGTGGAAGCCGAACCACCGGGGAGAGGGGTCGGGCCGGCGCGTGCCGTACACGACCCCTCCCGCCGTGTAGAGCAGCCCGCCGAGGAAGAGCAGGGCGACCGCGGCCACCCCCGCGCCCGCCACGAGCTGGGGCAGCACGAAGACGGCCGTCCAGCCGAGGCCGATGTAGAGCGCGGTCGAGAGCCAGCGGGGAGCGCCGGGCCACAGCACCCGGAAGAGGACCCCGGCGACCGCGCCGGTCCAGATCACCCCGAGCACCACCGTACTGGCCACCCCGTCCAGCGCGAGCAGCGCGAACGGGGTGTAGGTGCCCGCGATGATCAGGTAGATGTTGGCGTGGTCGAGGCGCCGGAGCACCTCCTCCTGGCGCGGGGAGAGCGTCCCCCGGTGGTAGGTGGCCGAGATGCCGAAGAGCAGGCCGGAGGTGATCGCGTAGATCGCGGCGGCGAGCCTCGCCTCCAGGGTGGGCCCCAGCGCGACGAGAACGAACCCCGCGACCAGCGCCACGGGCAGCGCCCCCGCGTGCAACCAGCCGCGGAGGCGGGGCTTGACGGACTCTGCGAGTGTTTCTGCGAGGATCGGGGCCATGAACCTACGGTAGCGTAGGTTACGCGTTCGTAGGTTGTGATCTGCCCTACACGCACCAACCGGTCGCGACTGCGCATATGGTTTCTCCCTCGGGTTCGCGTCATCGGGCTCGCGTCATCGGGTTCACATCAGGGAAAGAGGGCCGATGGGCAGGCGGGAAGAGCGGGAGCCGATGCCGGGACGGTACCCGGTGACCTTCGGCGAGGTCGATCTCCTGCGGGACCTCGACCGGCCCTCGGGCTGGGTGATCTCCAAGGACGGCGTGCCACAGTCGTACGTCGACCTCGACGACGCCACCTACCTCGACTTCGAGTACGTCCGGCTGATGGCCGACGTCATCGACCTCCTCGGCGAGGGCCCGCTGGACGTCGTGCACGTGGGCGGCTGCGCCTGCACCCTGCCCCGCTACGTCGCGGCGACCCGGCCGGGGTCCCGGCAGATCGTCGCCGAGCCGGACGAGGGGCTCGTCCAGCTCGTCAGGGACCAGCTCCGGCTGAAGTCGGTGCCCCGGCTCAGGGTCAGGATCCTCGACGGCCGCACCGCCACCGCCGGGCTCGGCGACGCCTCGGCCGACCTGCTCGTGCTGGACGCCTTCAGCGGCGCCACGATGCCGATCGAGCTGGCCACCTCCGAGTACATGGGGGACGTCGCCCGCGTCCTGCGCGCGGACGGCACCGTGCTGATCAACGTCGCCGACGGCAAGGGGCTGGCCTTCACCCGCCGGGTGCTCGCCACCGTCCGCGGCACCTTCCCCCGGGTGGTGCTGCTCGCCGAGCCCGGCGTCATGCGCGGACGCCGCTTCGGCAACCTCATCGTCGCCGCCTCCCGCGTCCCCCTGCCCGTCTCCGACCTGACCAGGAGGGCCGCGGGCGGCCTCACGCAGGCCCGCTGCGTGCACGGCGAGGACATCGTCAACTTCATCGCCGGAGCCCGCCCCCTGAACGACGGCGACGCCGTGGTCATCCCCGTCCCCCCGCCCGCGGTCTTCGGCTGACCTGCCGCCGGTCCGGTCGGTTTATCCGGTCCGGCCTGTCGGTCGACACGCCGGTCCGGCACGCCGGTCCGGTCCTGCACGTCAGCCGGTCCGCCGGTCGGCACGCCGGTCCGGCGCGTCGTCCGGCATCGGGACCCAGGCGCCGACCACCGTACCCTCGCCGGGCGCCGAGGAGACGTCGAGGCCGCCGCCGAGCGCGACCATCCGGTCGGAGAGCGGGCCCAGGCCCCCGCGGCCGGGCCCGCCCCGTTCGAAACCCCTGCCGTCGTCGGAGACGGCGACCCGCAGTCGCCCGCCCGACCAGGCCAGCCGCACCTCGATCCTGGAGGCCTCGGCGTGCTTGAGGGCGTTGGCGACGGCCTCGCTGACCGTGAAGTACAGGGCCCCCTCGATCTCGTCGGGGAAGCGGCGCGAGCGGAGCGCCGGATCGGCCGTCACGACCGTGGTCACCGGCAGCCGCGAGCAGCGCTCCTCGACCGCCTCCGCCAGGCCGCCCTGGCTGAGCACGGACGGGTGGATGCCCGCCGCCAGCTCCCGCAGGTCGGTGAGGGTCTGGCGGGCCTGCTCGCGCAGGAGCGCCAGGCTGTCGGAGCCACCCCCGGTGGCGCGGGCCAGCTCCAGCCCCGCGATCAGCGCGACGAGCTGCTGCTGCGCACCGTCGTGGATGTTGCGCTCGATCCGCCGCCGCTCGGCCTCCTGCGCGTTGACCAGGCGTGCCGCCAGCCCCGCGCTCTGGATCGCCAGCCCGATCGGCACCGCGAGCGAGCCGAGCAGCCTGCGGTCCTCGGCGTTGAAGCGCCCGGCGACCTTGGGTCCGCAGGCGATGTGCCCCAGCCCCGCCGGTACGGTGAGCACCGTCCCGCCGTCCTCGCCGCCCGCCACCACCCGCGTGCCGTCCGCGAGCGTGACGGCGGCCCACCGCGTCTCCAGGCCCGCCCGTACGGCCTCCGCCAGCCTTCCCAGCTGTTCCACGGGCTCCGCCGCCTCCAGGCCGGGCCCGAGCTCCGTCAGGAGCTCGTCCACCGTCGGCCTGAGGTCGAAGACCAGGAAGAGCCTGGAGCCCCTGACCCCCACCCGGACGTCGAGCAGGTTGTGGCGGAACACGGCGGCGGCGATCACCGCGGGCAGCGCGGACACCGCGGTCACGACGCCGAGCCAGCTCACCGCGTGGCCCCCCTGCCCGAAGATCAGTGTCAGCCCGGAGCCGCTCAGGGCGGCCACCATCCCGAGGATCATCCAGCGGAGGCGGCGGCGCTCGACGAGGGGCCCGCGCCGCGCGCGCAGCGCGAGGGAGGCCAGCACCAGCAGCGCCACGAGGAAGACCGCCAGCTGCCCGAACCCGCCCACGAACGCGGCGAGCAACCCCGCCGGGCCTTCGAGCCCCAGCGGGTTGCCGTACGGGAAGGCGGAGGCGTAGATCTCGTCCGGGCTCAGCAGGACGCCCAGCCAGTGCAGGAGGATCGCCGTCCCGGCGATCCAGGCGACCGGGCGCCAGCGCGGCGAGGGCAGCCCGCCGTCGGGGAAGATCAGCGGGACGAACACCCAGCTCAGGCCGTAGAAGACGGAGAACAGCGAAACCAGCAGCGCGGCGGTCACGGAGAGAGGGCCGTGCGCCTCGCCGTACGCCGTCAGGAGGCCCACGCCGAGGCAGCCGAGGCCGAGGCAGCAGGCGGTGACCAGCAGCAGCCAGCCGTAGGGGTTGTCGGGGCGCCTGACCGCGATGAGCAGGCCCACCGACGGCAGGATCGCGCAGGCCACGACGAACAGCCACTGGCTGAACGGCACGGGCATGCCGATCTCCAGCAGGGCGCCCGCGACGATCCCGGTCACCGACACCGCGGCCATGGACGCGGCGAGGGCGCGGAGCGGGGTGGCGGACCTCGACGGGCCCGGCGGCTGCGCGGGTGCCCGAGCGGTCCGAGAGGCCGTGGACGTCATGGGACGTAGGGTGGCCCGTCACGGACTCCGCCGTCCAGGGGGTTGTCCGCACATCCGGTGCGGTTCGCCGCACCCGCGAGACGGAGGACCGCCGGGTGTCGCGGGACGGGAGCGCTCCCTAGTTTCGGATGAGGGCCATCGGGGAGGTGGCCGCAACGCCGGAGAACATCCGAAGGAGCATTTCATGCGGTTGCCGTTCCGATCGAAGCGCCTGCTGGCCCTCGCCGTCGCCGTCGCGGCCGTTCCAGCGATGACCCTGCCGACGGCCGTCCCCGCGTCGGCGGCCACGACGGAGACGGCCGCGGCCGGGAGGTTCCTCGCCGAGCCGGAGATCCCGGACAGTCCCGCCGGACGGCAGCTGCGCTGGTTCCTCGGCGCGCCGGACCGGGCGCCGCTGCCGGAGAGCGAACTCGGGGAGCGTTTCAGCTCCGGCTATCTCTCGTCGCTGACGGTCAACGGCGTCAACGCCTTCCTCACGGCGTCGAAGGGGTTCCGCCTGGAGAAGCTGACCAAGGAGACGCCGTCCGCGCTGGCCGGGACCGGGGCGATCGGCGAGCAGGCGTTCACCCTGCAGCTCGGCGTGGACGGCGACGGGAAGATCAACCTGCTCGGGCTGACGCCTCCCGAGCCCCCCGAGCCCGCCGCGCCCAAGAGCTGGAAGCAGCTCGACGCCCGGCTCCGCGAGGTCGCCCCGAGGGTGGGCTTCCTGGCCGCCGAGATCGACTCGCGGGGCAGGTGCGACGTCGCGCACGCCGTGGCGCCGGACACGGTCCGGCCACTGGGCTCGATCTTCAAGCTGTACGTGCTGGGCGCCGTGGCCGAGAGGATCCGCGACGGCGGGCTGAGCTGGAACACCAAGCTCACGATCAAGCCCGAGTGGAAGAGCCTGGGCGAGGGCGGGCTGACGGACCGTCCCGACGGCAGCACCACCACGGTCATGGAGGCCGCCAAGCTGATGATCTCGATCAGCGACAACACCGCCACCGACATCCTGATCCACACGGTCGGCCGCAAGGCCGTGGAGACCACGGTACGGCGGTGGTCGAGTCATCCCGAGCGGAACATCCCCCTCCTCACCACGCGCGAGATCTTCCTGCTCAAGGGCGTGAACCACCCCGCGCAGGCCCGCGCCTACCTGGCGCTCGACACCGCGGGCAAGCGCGCCTACCTGAAGGACACGGTCGCCGGGCAGTCGCTGTCGGACATCGTGCTCTGGCAGAAGCCCAGGGAGATCGACACGGTGGAGTGGTTCGGCTCGCCCCGCGACGTCTGCCGCGCCTACGCCGGGCTCCTCAAGCTGGGAGGCAAGCAGGTGAGCGCGGCGATGTCGGCCAACGACCTCGGGATCAAGCTCGACGGGAAGAAGTGGCCGACGGTCTGGGCCAAGGGCGGTTCCGAGATGGGCGTCTACGACCTGTCGCACCTGGCCCGCTCGTCCGGTGGGAGGACCTACGTCGTGACCACGCTGACCAGCGACCCGGCCAGCGCGCTGGACGAGCGGACCGCGTACCCCGAACTGATCTCACTGAGCCGGGGCGGCTTCGCGCTGGCCCGAGGGAAGTAGGTCCGTCCGGAGGGTGGTCCCGTTCGATGAACGACGGCCGGGAGGTGACCCCGTTTAGCTGAACGACGGCCGGGAGGTGATCCCGCCCGGGGAACGGCGGCCGGGAGGTGATCCCCGTCCGGCCGGACGGCGGGGAACGTCGTCGGGAGGTGATCCCCGCTCAGCCGAACATGTTCGTCGTCGAGGCCGTGGCAACTCCATTGCCACGGCCTCACTCGTCATGGAATAGTTGAAACATCAACTGAGTTATCACCGGCGAACATCGCAGGAAGGAATCCAAGATGCCCGCCGTGACCGTAGAGAACCCGCTGACCCTGCCCCGCCTGCCGCAGCCGCTGAACGCGACCCGCGAGCGCCAGGTGCTGGCCGTCACCACCGCGCCGAGCGGATTCGAGGGAGAGGGCTTCCCGGTCCGCAAGGCACTCGCGACGATCAAGTCCCAGTATCTCGACCCGTTCATCATGATGGACCAGATGGGCGAGGTCGACTACGCGCCGGGCGAGCCCAAGGGCACCCCCTGGCACCCGCACCGGGGCTTCGAGACCGTCACCTACATGATCGACGGCGTGATGGACCACGCCGACTCGCACGGCGGCGGCGGCACGATCTCCGACGGCGACACCCAGTGGATGACGGCCGGTGGCGGCATCCTGCACAAGGAGGCTCCCCCGGAGTGGCTGGTCCAGAAGGGCGGCCTGTTCCACGGGATCCAGCTCTGGGTCAACCTGCCGGGCAGCGAGAAGATGGTCGCGCCGAAGTACCAGGACATCGGCAGGACCAACGTCGTCCTTCTCAGCAGCCACGACGGCGGAGCGCTGGTCCGCCTCATCGCGGGCGAGGTCGGCGAGTTCACCGGCCCCGGCTCCACCCGGACCCCGATCACCCTGCTGCACGCCTCCCTCAGCCCCGGTTCCCAGCTGACGCTCCCCTGGCGCAGGGACTTCAACGCGCTCGCGTACGTCCTGTCGGGACGCGGCACCGTCGGCGGCGACCGGCAGCCGATCGAATCGGGCCAGCTGGCCGTCTTCGACGGCTTCGGCAGCCTTCCCGGGCTGGGCACCGACGGCGAGACCATCACGCTCTCGGCGGCCGGTACGCAGGAGAGCCGCAGCCCCAACCTGGAGGTCATCGTGCTCGGTGGCCGCCCGATCGGCGAGCCGGTCGCGCACTACGGGCCGTTCGTGATGAACACCCAGGCGGAGCTGGTCAAGGCGTTCGAGGACTACCAGGCGGGCCGTCTCGGCACCATCCCCGCCGGTCACGCCTGATCGCGAACCACACGCTCCGGCACCGGGATCCGGTGCCGGAGCGCGAACACCACGACCGGGACCGCCAGGGCCCCGGCCGCGCCTGATCGCGAACCATGCGGCCGGGCGCCGTTTGACCGGCCGATCCCGCCCCCTCGGTCAGGACGACCAAAGGGACACCATGGGAAACTCCGCCGGAGCCGCCCGGAGGACGAGAGGGATTTCGCGCGGACGCCTGACGGCTCGTCCCCGCTACTCCCCGGCCGTCACGGTGAAGGTGAACCCGGTGCTCGTCGTACGGCGCAACGAAATATCGCATTTGACCCGGCGCAGCACCTCGTTCCTGCTGAAACCGAGCCCCTGCGCCATGAGCCGATCCGGGCGCACCGGCACCGGATCCGCGAAGACGACCTCCACCTGGACCGGCCACGCCCCACCGGGCCATACCGACGGGGTGTCCAGCCGCCAGGCCCCCCTCCAGTCCAGGGTGAAGCGGTTACGTTGAGCGAGCAGCGGATCCAGGAGCGTGGCCGCCACCAGCTTCGGATCGTTGGCGTGGTAGCCGTCGAGCTCGGCCGGATCGAAGGATCTGACCGGCGCCCGCTCGTGCACGGTGAGCTTGCCCGTCCGATCGCAGGACACGCAGCGGACCAGCAGCCACACGTCCAGCAGCTTGCCGTTGGCGTTGACGCGGAACCTGCCCTCGCCGGTGGTGGCCGACTCCGACAGGCAGTCCACGCACCGCGACGACAGCAGGGGCAGCCTGGTCCGGCGAACGAACCAGGGCAGCACAGTATGAGGTTGTGAAGACATGATCTCTCTAGACCTGACACGAGGCCGATTGCGCGCGGCCTCAAACGCTGCATGACCGGGCGCACGCGGGCAGCCCGGCGGAACCGGCGGTAGGGCCGGCCTGAAGGGAAGCGGAAGAAGGTGTCAGGTCTGGAAAGCGGGCGGGGTCACGCGGTCTTGTCCTCTGTCCTCACGGCGACGGGGCCGCGGGCAACTTAACGGAACGCCACAGGAGGGCTCAAACGGTTTTCCGGCGAAGGCGGTCAGGCCGCGCGGCCGAGGCGGCGGTGGACGAACCGGCCGCCCCGGCGACGAGCCGACCGGTGGCCGGTGAGACGTACGACGGCCTCGGGAAGGGCATCAGGCCGTGCGGCCGATGGCCGGTGAGAACGTACAGCGGTCCCGGGAACCGGCGTCAGGTCCACAGAGGACCGGGGACGGCTGGGGACAAACCCCGCGCCGCCCGGTTCAGCGCTCGGTGAGGGTGACGCAGGCGACGCGGGGACCGGCGACGCCGGCCTCGGCACCGGCGGTGCGGGTGGGCTCGGCGTGGATCACGAGCGACCGGGGCAGCCGCCCGGAGACGAGCGCCCAGTCCTGGGTGGCGGTCGCGGTGCCGTCGCCCCGGATGTCGGTGGTGAAGTCGAGCCAGACCTCGTTCTCGGCGTTCGCGTGGGTGTGGGAGTGCTGGTAGTGCGGCCCGGCGTCCTCCGGTTTGAAACCGCACGGGTTGACGTGCAGGTGCGCCCCGTACGCACGGCCGGGGAGCATGCCCTTGACGCTTACCGTGGCGGTGGCGAGCACCGCCCCCGAGTCCACGGTGACCTGCGCGGAGGCTCCGGGCGGCACCAGCGCGGTGTCGTAGACGATGGCGGTGGCGCGCGGCGCGGGGTTGGTGAACCTGCCGCTCCCGGCGAGGCGGATCCCGTCGGCGCTCGGACCGTGCCCGGCCGGATGGTCGGTGACCTGCTCACCGCAGCCCGCGCAGAGCAGGGCGACGGCGGCGAGAACTCCCAGAATGCGCATCCACGATCTCCTTGACCGGGCCGGAGAAGAGCAGCGCCCACCATATCGAGTAATCGTACGACCACGCTCGGTATTGGCCGCTCCCGGCCACGCCACCCCCGGAGATCCACGACGGAAGCCGGAAGGCCCGCGCCGCGTACGGGAAAACCCCACCGTGTCAGGCCGTCGCCGTGTGCCCCCGAAGGACCTCGCCGCGTCAGGCCCCCCGTCCGTCGCGTACGCCCTCGGAAGCCCCCGCCCCGTCAGGCCCCGTCGCGTGCGGAGAGGTCAGAAGCGCGGCGGGGTCAGGAAGGTCCGTCGGGGGAGGCCGGAAGCGGGGGCTCCCCCATCGGGCCCGTCACGACGGCGACGATCGTGGTGTTCACGGGAAAGGCCCCGCGTTCCGCCAGGGTGAAGACGCCCCACAGCATCTTCGCCACGTAGACCCGGTCGAGCGACATCCCGTGCCGGTGGGCGAAGTCGTCGGCGAACGCGTCCAGTTCAACACAGCGCCTGGCGTATCCCCCGGCGTGGAAGTCGCAGTCGATCGTCCAGTTGGCCGACACCTCGCCGTAGGTGGCGATCTGGAGCCCGGCGACGACGTCGGCCAGGAACCCCCCTCCCCGCAGGACGGAGAAACCCAGGGCCCGCCGACCGGCGGTCAGCCCGGCGGCGATGCCCGCGAGCGTGCCTCCGGTGCCGACGGGACAGCAGACGACGTCGAACGGCACGCCGATCTCCCCGGGGAGTTCGGCGCAGCCCCGGACGGCCCGCTCGTTGCTGCCGCCCTCGGGCAGCAGGTAGAACCGGCCGAACTCCCGGTGGAGCGCCTCGACGACGGGCGCGGTGTCCTTGGCGCGGTAGGTGGCGCGGTCCATGTAGACCAGCCGCATCCCCGCGCCCGCCGCGAAGGCGAGGACGTCGTTGAGCGGCGAGTGCTCCTCGCCCCGGATGACGCCGACGGTCCGGAACCCGAAGCGGGCCCCGGCCGCGGCGACGGCCCGCACGTGGTTGGAGTACGCGCCGCCGAAGGTCAGCAGGGTCTCGTGGCCCAGCTCGGCGGCCCGCGCCAGGTTGTACTTGAGCTTGCGCCACTTGTTGCCCGGCAGGAGGGGGTGGACCAGGTCGTCGCGCTTGAGGATCACGCGTACGCCCGCGCGGGCGAGCCGGGGGTCGTCGAGCTCCACGAGGGGGGAGGGCGGTGTCCGGTCGAACTCCCGCCGTACGTGTCCGGGATCACCCATGGGGTTCAGGCGTGGGCCGAGGCTATCTCGTCGATGCGGGCGGCCAGGGTGAAGTCCATCTCCGTCAGGCCACCGGCGTCGTGCGTGCTGAGCGCCAGGTGGAGGGTACGCCAGCGGATGTCGATGTCGGGGTGGTGGTTGAGCTTCTCGGCCTCCACCGCGATCTCGTCCACGACGCGGATCGCGGTCGGGAAGTCGGTGGCGGTGATCGTGCGGCGGATCTCGTCGCCCTCGCGCCGCCACTCGGGCAGGCCGGTCAGCCGGTTGTCCACCGCGGAGTCGTCAAGCAGGTTCATCCTCCCAGGAGATCATGTCTCCGGCGAAGACGCCAAGCCTGGGCAGGCTTCCGGCGCGCCGGGCCATGGCCATGACGCCCTGGGCCATGGCGGTGGCGTGGCTGGCCTGGTCGAGGAGGGGCTCCAGCTCGGGCAGGAGGCCGGGCAGCCGGGCGAGGCTCCACTCGTGCCAGTCCGACAGGCGGGTGCCGCCGCTGTCGGGGTCTTCGGCGCGGTAGGCGGCCAGGATCGGGCACTCCCGGTTGATGCGGAGCAGCCATCCCTCGATGTCGGCGTTGAGCGCGGCGATCCGGGAGGGGGCGGCGTACAGCCAGCCGTCGTCGCCGATGCGGTCGGACTCGCCGTCGGCGGCCGGGTAGGAGCGGACGACCGTGCCGTGCAGGAACAGGCCGCTGGCCACCATCAGCTGGCGTCCCTCGCACCAGTCGAGCGCCCCGCGCAGGGGGACAGGGACGGTGTCGACGATGACCGCGCGCTGGGAGGTGCTGGGCTGCCGGGCGAAGCGGACGTGCACCTCGGCCCACATGTAGTAGCTCGCCTCCCCCGCGCCGAAGAAGGGGAAGGGGAAATCCTTGTCGAGGTGGGCCATGTGTCGGGTTCTCCGCGGGGAGGGGACAGGAGTCGTTCCGAATATGAACGACTCCTGACGACACTCCCGGGATTACTCGCCGGAACTCTTCGTTTGACCGGATCCGGTCATTTGACCGCGCCGGAGGTCAGGCCCGACTGGATCTGGCGCTGGAAGATGATGTAAATGATCATGACGGGAATGATGGCCATGCTCAGCGCGGCGAACAGGCCGGGCCAGTCGGCCTCGTACCCGGCGCTGGTGGAGATGTTGGCGACACCCTGGGTGATCACCCACTTGTCCTCGACGTTGCCGGAGAGCAGCACGATCGGCAGGAGATACTGGTTCCACTGGCCCAGGATGTTGAAGATCGTGATGCTGATCAGGCCCGGCTTGGCCATCGGCATCATGACCTGGAAGAACGTCCGGGTGTGCGAGCAGCCGTCCATCATCGCCGCCTCGGCCACCGAGGTGGGCAGCGTCTTGAAGAACGCCGACAGGAAGAAGACGGTGAACGGCAGCGAGTAGGCGATGTAGACCAGGATCAGGCCGAGGTGGGTGTCGATCAGGCCGAGGTTCTTCACCACGAAGAACAGCGGGACCAGCGCGAGGAAGACCGGGAAGGTCATGCCCGACACGAACAGGAAGTAGATCAGCCTGTTGCCGGGGAAGGTGTAGCGCGCCAGCACGTACGCGGCCATCGAGCCCAGGAGCATGGTGCCCGCTGTGCTACACGCCACCACGAAGACGGTGTTCAGCATGTACTGGCCGATGTGGGCCTTCTCCCAGGCCCGCCCCCAGGCGTCCCAGCCGAAGGAGGCCGGGAGGGTGATGGCGTCCCCGAAGATCTCGGTGTTGGTCTTGAAGGAGGACAGGAACGTCCACAGGATCGGGCCGACGATCAGGATCGCCCAGACCAGCAGCGCGACGTGGGACAGCGCGCCGAAGACCCCGAGCGGGTTCTTCGCGCGGCGCCTGACGTGCGCGGGGGCGGAGGGGCGGGAGGCGGGCTTGCGAGCCGTGTCCGTGGCCATCAGAACTCGATCCTCTCGCGCCGGGTCACGCGCAGGGTGAGGGCGGCGAACGTGATGGTCATGAAGAACAGCGCCACGCCCATCGCCGACGCGTAGCCGAACTTGGAGAAGTTGAAGGCCGTGCGCCAGATCTCCATCGGCAGCACCGTCGTGGAGTTGTCGGGCCCGCCCCGGTCGACCGAGAGGACCTGGACCAGGGCGAAGGCGTCGAACGCGGCGATGCCGAGATAGACCCAGGCGACCTGCATGGTGTCCCACAGCAGCGGGATCGTGATTTTGAAGAACAGCGTGAACCGGCCCGCGCCGTCCAGCGCGGCGGCCTCGAACACGTCCTTGGGGATGGAGGACATACCTGCGGAGAACAGGACCACGTAGAAGCCGACCGCCTGCCAGACCATCACCGCGATGATCGACAGCAGGGCGATGTCCGGGTCGATGAGCCAGCCTACCGGCTCGATGCCGACCTTGCCGAGCAGGCCGTTGATCACGCCGGTGCCGTCCGGGCGGTAGATCGCCTGGAAGAGCACGCCGACGATGGCCACGGCCAGGACCTGGGGCAGGAAGAAGATCACACGGTAGACCTTCGAGCCCCAGATCCCGGTCATCTGGCCGCCCCGCTGCCCGCCGCTCAGGTTGAGCAGGAAGGCGAAGAACAGGGCGATCACGATCGTGACCAGCGGCATGACAAGCAGCAGAACACCGTGGTGCCGCACCGCGGCCCAGAAGACCTCGTCGTCAAGGAGCCTGGTGAAGTTCTCCAGGCCGATGAACTGAGGGTTCGCCGAGATGCCCTTCCAGTTGGTCATCGAGATGTAGAAAGCCTGTATGTACGGGCTGATCACGAAGACCACGTAGAGGAGGACCGGCGCGGCGAGAAAGCCGACGATGAACGGATACTTGCCCTGCCGCATCGGGAACTACACCGTCCGGTTCTGCTTGGTGACGGACGAGTCGGCCTTGGTCTTGTCGGCGGCCTTCTGCATCTTCTCGCAGAACTCGTCGGCGGTGATGCGGCCGAACATGAGCGCGTTGGTCTGCTTGCGCAGCTCGGTCTCGAACTCCTTGTACCAGTTCTCGAAGCTGCTGAAGGTGACGATGTTCTGGCCCGCGGCGGTCTGCGCGGCGCTGAGGCTCGCGTTGCCGGGCGACAGCTCCAGGCCGTCGGCGGCACCGGTCACGACGGTGATGTTGCCCGACTTCTCGGTGAAGCCCCGCGCGCCCTCCTTGGAGAGCATGATGCGCAGGTACTCCAGGCCGCCCTTGGGGTTCTTGGCCTTGGAGGGGACGAGGTACGCCTCGCCCGCGGCGGCACGGATGGCCTCGAACGGCATCTTGTCCGCGGCGGTGACGCTGGGGGTGGGCGTCAGCGCGTACTTGAAGGTCTCCGGGGTCTGGTCCTTCTGCTCGTTCTCCAGCCAGGAGCCGGAGGGGTACAGCGCGATCTTGCCCTGGTTCTGGCGGAGCTGGACCTCGGTGTGGATCAGGCCCTCGAAGGACTTGTCCATGAACTTGGCGATCTCGGCCCAGGCGGCGGCGGACTGCTTCATGGCGTCGCGCTGCCAGACACCGTCGACGAGGTTGTCGACGTCGACGAGGATCTGGTTGCCCTCGATCTTCGCGGCGGAGATGAGGATCATCCAGTACGCGTAGTAGGAGGCGTTCTTGCCCGCGTACGCGAAGGGGGTGACACCGGCGGCCTTGGCCTTCTCGGCGAAGGTCTTGAACTCCTCGAAGGTCTTCGGCGGGGTCCAGCCGTTCTTCTCGAACAGCGCGGAGTCGTACCAGAGGCCGTACGCGGAGAAGACGTAGTTCATCAGATACGGCTTGCCGTTGATGAGGCCCGACTCGACGGTGCCCGGCGCGACCATGTCGCGCACCTTCTTGCTCGGGTCGTCGATCGAGGGGGCGTCCCACAGCTCGGTGAGCTCCAGGAGCTGGTCCTCCTGCTGCAGGGCCGCGTTGTCCATCAGGTCGGTGCCAGAGTTGGCGATCATGTCGGGGACGTCACCGCCGGCGAACCTCGGCTGCAGGGTCTGCGCGATCTGCTGGGTGGCGACGTGCTTGACCTGGGCCTGCGGGAACGCCTTCTTGTACAGCGGCTCGTGGACCTCGGTCGCGTAGCTGTCGCCCAGGCCGCCCTTGAAGATGACGACCTCAAGCGGCGCGTCGGCGGCGACGCCGAACGGGTTCGCCGCGGATACCGCACCGCCCGCGGAGGGTGCCGCGGAGGCCGGGGTGGCGGGGGCCGCGCCGCCGCCGGTGGCGCAGGCGGTGAGCAGCCCGGAGCCGGGACCGGCGATCAGAGCGGTCATGCCGATCCGGCGGAGCATCTGCCGCCGAGTGATATCTCCGGGCGTACCAGCCGATGTGGACATGTAACCCTCCTGGACGGGGGATCAATTAGGAAAGTTTCCTAAACGTTTGCCCGAAGGTACGTACCCCCGGAGTCCACCGTCAAGAGCTCGTATCCGGTCTAGACCGAGCCGTGATGTCCTCGCGACATATCCGGTAGAAACCAAACGCCAGGGAAGTGCAATCCAATGACAGAACGGCACATAGTAGCCGATATTTCCCTGCAAACCATTGACGGGCGGTCCACGGAGAGGTAAAGGAACCATGTTCGCCGGTCATCCAGTGAGCGACAACCGGTCTAGACCAGATAATGAGGGTTTGCCGCCCGGTACCGCAACCCCCTACTTTTGAGGACATGTTGCTGGCCGAGCAGCGCCGACTGCTGTGTGAGTACGGCCACCGGGCCGTCACGACCGGACTGGTCGTCGGAACGGCGGGGAATCTCAGCGTGCGCGCGGGCGATCTGGTCGCCGTGACGCCCAGCGGCGTGGCCCTCGACCGGCTGGAGCCCGGGTCCTGCCCGGTCGTCGACATCGAGGGGCGCCTCGTCGAGGGCGACCTGCGGCCGTCGTCGGAGACCCCCATGCACCTGGCGGTCTATACGACCACCGGCGCCGGTGCCGTCGTGCACACGCACTCGGTCTTCGGCACCGTGGTCGCGACGACCATGAGCGAGCTGCCGCCGATCCACTACAACGTCCTGCTCCTCGGCGGGACCGTCAGGGTCGCCGAATACGCCACCTACGGCACCCCCGAGCTCGCCGCCTCCGTCAAGGCCGCGCTCAAGGACAGGCGTGCCGCGCTGATGGCCAACCACGGCGGGGTCACGATCGGCGACGACCTGGACGGGGCCTTCGAGGCGACCCGGCTGCTGGAGTGGCTCTGCGAGGTCTACGTACGGGCCAGGAGCGTCGGCGAGCCCCGCGTGCTCACCGAGGAGGAGCTCGCCGCGGTGGTCCGCCGCGCCTTCGACCCGCCCACCTTCCCCCGCCGCGAGGACTGACCACGACGACCCCGCCGCGGCGCCCTCCCCCGCGAGAACCGGCCGCGGCGCCGACCGCCCTCCGCCCGTACGCCACCGTCTCCCCGCGAGGACCGGCCACCTCCCCCAACAGGACTCCCCCGCCGCCCCGCCGTGAGAACCGGCCGCGGCACGACCACCCGCCCGACCGGCACACCGCCGGACTCCCCGTCGCGAGGATCGACCATGCCCCTGCAGCTCACCGGCGCGCCGAGCGATCCGGACCTCATCCGCCTGCCCTGGGACGTCCCGCTGGAACAGTGGCCCGAGCACCGCCTGGTCTCCCTGCCCCGCGGCATCTCCCGGCACGTGGTGCGCTTCGCCCGCCTGTCGGGCAAGGTGTACGCGATCAAGGAGATCAGCGAGTACTACGCCAAGCGCGAGTACCGCCTGCTGTGGGACCTGAGCCGGTTGGACACCCCGTCCGTCGAGCCGGTGGCCGTGGTCACCGGGCGGACCGGCGCGGACGGCGAGCCGCTCGACTCGGCGCTCATCACCCAGCACCTGCAGTTCTCCCTGCCCTACCGCGCGGTCATGTCGGGGACGGTCCGGCCGGAGACGCTCAACCGGCTGCTCGACGCCCTGGCCGTGCTCCTCGTACGGCTGCACATCAGCGGCTTCTACTGGGGCGACTGCTCGCTGTCGAACGTCCTGTTCCGCAGGGACGCGGGCTCCTTCGCCGCGTACCTGGTCGACGCGGAGACCGGTGAGCTGCACCCCATGATCAGCGAGGGCCAGCGGCTGTACGACATCGAGGTGGCGCACACCAACATCTTCGGCGAGATGCTCGACCTGGAGGCGGGCGGGCTGCTGCACTCCTCCGTCGACCCCGAGCAGGTCGCCGACTCGGTGTGTCAGCGCTACCACCGTCTCTGGGGCGAGCTCACCTCGGACGACATCATCGACGAGGTCGACTGGCACATGATCGACCAGCGGATCCGACGGCTGAACTCCCTGGGGTTCGACGTCGCGGAGATGATGGTCCGCCGCAAGGCGGGCACCGGGCGGCTCATCGTCCGGCCCAAGGTCGTGGACGCCGGGCACCACCAGCGCAGGCTGCTGCGGCTGACCGGCCTGGACGTGGAGGAGAACCAGGCCAGGCGCCTCCTCAACGACCTCGACTCCTTCCGCGTGTCGCACGGCCTCCGCCACGAGGACGAGGCGATCGTGGCCCACCGCTGGCTGGCCGAGGTCTTCCAGCCCACGGTGCAGGCCGTGCCCCAGGAGATGCGGGGCAAGCTGGAGCCCGCCCAGTTCTTCCACGAGGTGCTCGACCACCGCTGGTACATGTCGGAGGAGGCCGGGAACGACGTCGGCCTGCCCGCCGCGGTGAATTCCTATGTGAAGAACATTCTTGTTTTCAAGCCGGACGAAAAGGCACTCATCGCCGACGAACTAACGGGTTGATTCCCACACGGGGTGGATGACTTCCTACCCGGGTGGGGAATTCTCCGCCTTCTCCTATCAAAGCCCTAGCCAGGGCCGCCAGTTCCCGAAGGTCTTCCCTACGCTGACCGGGCGACGACTGGAGTCGCTGGCGAGGGAGAGATGTGCTCGGAATCGAAGACTGTCTCACCGAGGTGATGGCCATCCCCGGTGCCCTGGACGCGATCCTCATCGATCAGACCAGCGGGACCGCGGTGGCCACCGGCGGCGCGATCCGCCACGCCGACGTGGAGAGGTCGGCCGCGGGGCTGAGCGAGACCCTGCGCGCGACGCTGGACGGGCTCGCCGCCACCACGCCCGGCGGTACGGTCCGGATCAACGACATGATCATAACCACGGACGGCGGACACCATTTACTGAGGCCACTGGAAACGCTTTTCGACGGCCCGCTGGTCATTTACGTCCGGCTCGATCTGGAACGCTCGAACCTGGCACTGGCCCGCCACCGTCTCCAGGCCCTTTCCGGCCGTCTGATATCGACGTGAAATCATGCCGAGCGTCGAGAACATCCTCAGCGGGCTCGCCGGCGACCACGCCACCGGCTCCCTGCGGCTCGGCAGGGCGGGGGTCATCTACCTCACCGACGGTCGCGTGACCTACGCCGAGAGCGCGTCCGCGCCCCGGCTGGAAGACCTGCTGGGCGCCTGCCGAGGGATATCCGCCCACGCCGTACGGCAGGCCAGGCAGGCCGCCACCCGTCAGCGCCCCGACCCGGAGACCCCCCGGCCGACGGGCGGTGAGCGGCTCGTCTCCCAGGGCCTGCTCACCAGGGGGGAGCTGGAATTCTGCGTGCTGAGCACGGTGCTCGACGCCGCGTACTTCCTGCTGCAGGCCACCGGGCACCGGCCCAGGTTCCGGCGGGGAGAGCGGCACTGGCTCGGACCGCAGTGGTACTTCGACGCGACCGGCCTGCTCCGGGAGTGCGAGCGAAGGAAGGCTCAGTTGGAACAGACCTGGCCGTCCGCGGAGCTGGACACGCTCCCGGTCGTTCCCCTGGCGCGCATCGGCGCCCAGCGGGTGGTACTGAGCGCGCTCCAGTGGGAGGTGCTGGTCGGCGCCGACTCCACGGCGACCCCGGCCGACCTGGCCCGCAAGCTGGGCCGTCCCGCGTACTCGGTGCTGCTCGCCGTACGGCAGCTCGCCTCGTCCGGGCTGCTCCGCGTCCCGGAGCCCGGCCCGGCCGGGACTTTCACGGCCCCCGCCACGCCGGACCCGCTGCCCAGGCGGACGAGGGGCGCCACGGAGATCCCGGCGGCCGGAACGGGCTCCGCGGAGACGTCGGACTGGCTCCCCAGGGCGAACGGGGACCCGGCCGACGTCAACCTGCTCATCCGGCTCAGGAACGCGTTGGAGGCGATGACTTGAGCCCGGTCACATGCCGATAAGGCTACGGACGCTGAAGCTGATCGGAAGGAGGATGCCGGTGGAACTGCGCGAGGAGATACGGCGCGAGATGGCGGCGCTGCGAGAACGCATACCCGACGTGAACGGGAGCATCGCGTGCAGCGTCGACGGCCTGACGATAGCGAGCGACCTGGAGAGGGACGCCGAGCAGACCGGCGCGCTCTCCTCCGCGGTGCTGGCCCTCAGCCGCCGGATGACGAGCATGGCCGGGAAGGGCACCTTCGAGGAGACGCTGATCTCCGGTACCAACGGCTACGCGGCGTTCTACGCCGCCGGACCCAAGATCGTCCTCACGGTCCTGGCACGCCCGGGGACCAACCTCGGGCTGCTCCGGCTGGAGGGCCGCAAGACGGCGGACAGGCTGGCCGCGGTCAGCTCGCGCACCTCGATATCCCAGTGAATTCCAGTGAATTCCAGTGAATCCCAGTGATCGGAGACAGCAATGGGCAACATGGACATCTCGCTCAAGGAGATGATGACGATCGACGGTGCCATCGGCGCGGTCGTCGTCGACTACAACAGCGGGATGGCGCTGGGCGCGCTCGGCGGGTCCAAGGACCTCGACCTCCAGGTGGCCGCGGCGGGGAACACCGAGGTCGTCAAGGCCAAGCTCCGGACCATGGAGTCGCTCGGCCTCAAGGACGGCATCGAGGACATCCTCATCACGCTCGGTACGCAGTACCACATAATCCGCCCGATCTCGGGCCGGAGCGGCAAGGGGCTCTTCCTCTACCTGACTCTCGACCGGAACCGGGCCAACCTCGCGCTCGCGCGGCACGTCCTGCGCGGCATCGAGGAGAAGCTCGAAGTCTGACCCTCCGGTGCGGCCCGCGCCCCGGGAGGCACGGACCGCACCGGAGCCCACCGCACCGGAGGTCACGTACCGGAGGTCACCGTACTGAGTCCGCGGAGGTGGTGAGTTCGTCGATCGCGTCGGCGAAGGAGGGCCAGAGCTCGGCGGGCAGGTCGTGGCCCATGCCGGGGAAGGTGATCAGCCGGGCGCCGGGGATCGCGTCGGCGGTGGCGACTCCGGCGGGCAGCGGGACGAGCGGGTCGTCCTCCCCGTGCAGGACGAGAGCCGGAGTCGCGAGCTCCTTGAGCCGGGGCGCGCGGTCACCGGAGGCCATGATCGCGGCCACCTGCCTGGCCGTGCCCGCCGGGTCGTACGACCGGTCGTAGCCCAGCCCGGCGATCTCGGCGTTCCACTCCCGGTCGAACGGGTAGCCGGGCGAGCCGACGGCGGCGCAGTTGTCGAGGGCCCGCCGGATCGCGCTCTCGCGGTCGGGGGTGAAGGCGGGCATGAGCACGTCCGGGTCGGTCAGCAGGGCGGCCTGCGGGCTCGGCGTGGACATGATCGAGGTGAGGCTGCGCACCCGGTGCGGGTGGCGGATCGCGAGCGACTGCGCGATCATCCCGCCCATCGAGAGGCCGACCACGTGGGCGGTGTCCCAGCCGAGGGCGTCGAGCAGCCCGGCCGAGTCGTCGGCCATGTCACCCAGCAGGTAGGGGACCTCGCCGCTCCCGTCCAGGGCGGGCGTCCCCGCCTCGGTGAGGTGGGTGCTCTCGCCGCTGTCGCGGTTGTCGAAACGCACCACGTGGTACCCCCGGTCCGCGAGCAGCGCGCAGAACCTCCCGTCCCACTGGATCATCTGGCAGCCGAGGCCCGTGATGAGCAGGAGGGGGCGAGCCTCCGGAGAGCCGAAGGTCTCGTAGGCGATCTCGATGCCGTTCGCCGGGGCCCGCAGAGTCATGGCACTCCTACCGTTCGTGCTGGTTCTGCGGGACAGAATGCCATTCGGGGGAAAACACGACACCGGCGGGGTGTTCCCGCCGGTGTCCCGGGACCGCCTCACACGGACGTGAACGGGTCAGTTCTTCAGGGTCCCGAGCTTGGCGGCGTGGGCACCGGCGGTGGCCGCGGCGGCCGGGGTGCGCACGGAGGCGGACTCGACCATGACCTTGGGCTTGCCGATCCACGGCCGCGCCTCGGCGCTCACCCGCTGGGTCAGCAGGCCTATCCCCAGCTGCCTCGCCATCGCGAAGACGGTCGCCGGAGGCTGGGCCGGGGTGGTGTCCCTGCGGCCCCAGGCGCCGGTGGAGAAGGCCACGGGGTGGTTCTTGATCCCCGTGCCGTCGCCCCACTTGGTGACCACGTACTGGATGTCGATGTGGCCCATGCCGCCGTTGCCGTCCACGCCGAGCGTCCCGGCGTTGAACGTGCCGCCGGTCAGGTCGGCGAAGGTCTTGGCGTCGATGTCGATCATGACACCCTGGTTCGAGGGGTTGCCCGGACCTCGGTCGCCGACGAAGAACTTGGCCTTCTGTCCCTTGTAGAGGATGTAGCCCTCGGTGAGCAGGGGCCAGCTCGGGCTGGCGATCATGCCCTTCTGCATCGGCCTGCCGCTGGCGGGCAGTCCGGTGTCACCGGCCCGGCCGGAGGAGTCGTCCCAGAAGTAGGAGGCCGTGGTCGCCCCCTGGAGGAGAACGGCCTCGGCACCGGCCGGGGCGCCGACCGCGGGGTCGTCGGCGAGGCGGGTGGAGGCGGGGGTCGCCGAGGCGTGGGAGGGAAGTGCCAGGGCGACGGCGGCGGAGGTGAGGACACTCGCGCCGACGAGGGCGGCGGCGACGAGGCCGCGCCGGAGGGAGGCGTTCTTGTACGGGAGCTGTTCGCCCGGACAGGACTCGTTCAGGCTGTTCTTGCGCAGACCAAAGAAGGGGTGCATGGAGAAGTGGCTCTTTCGCGAGGGAACGGGGCAGCCAGGTGCCAACACCGAAGGGGTGCACCGGCGGGGACGCGCTCGTCGGAAAAGGGGCGTAGCCGGATCAGCCGATCGCTACGCGGAGCACGGTCCTGAGGGTGCCGCGATCAGACGCGGCGGAAGGTCAAGGAGGTCGGGGGGACGGGGCTGGCGTGAAAGCTCAGGTGGCCGGTGCGGACAGGGGGTCCACCGGCGTGGTGACGCGGTGATCCATGAGGGGGATCTCCTCTCCATCTCGTCTACCGGGTTAGCTGACGGGTTCGGGCGGTGGAGTTGCCCTACCGCCGCGCGGTCGCGGCGGATTCACCCCGGAAAAGTGGTTCCCCGGCTCCGGAGCCTCGCGGGCTCTCGGGATTCGACGTCGGCCGGCCGCTCCCTCTTGTGAAGGGCAGGTCGCCAACCGATAACAGTGGACACTACCTCCCAAAACGGACAAAGCAAAGCAAACGCCATGAAAACCCCAGAAGATCTACCTGCAAGCTTCAAGAAAGCCTCATCGACCACCCCGCCAGGCCAACACCCGCCCTACCCGCGCGAATGTCCTCCCCGTCGCGGCGATCCGCACAGGGAGCGGCAAGGCGGCTCGCGGGTCACCCCCGGCCGGTCAGTCCCACCAGAAGGACCAGGCGTTCCTGCCCTTGATCTGCTCGGCGTAGTCGACGAGGTTCCCCGCCCCCTGGATGATGCTGTCGGGGCAGAACGTCCAGTGCTCGGCGGCGACGTGCAGGGCGTGCTCGGAGGTCGTCGGGGGCGCGGCGACGCTGAGGTCGAGGGTGTTGAACCCCATGCCGACCACCCGCACCCCGAACCTGTCCTCCCAGCTCCGTACGACGGCCGCGAGCGGGACCATCCACTCGTTGTGGTTCAGGGCGCCCTGCCAGCCCATGACGGCGAGGGCGTCGGCCCCGCGCTCGACCGCGACGAGCCCGAGCGGGGTCCTGCGCTCGGCCACCAGCCCGGCGTACCAGTCGGCGACCACGCCGGGATCGGCGGCGAGCCTTCCCGACGGGGCCGGTCCCGGGCACTCGGGCCCGAAGGGGTCGAGGAGTTCGAGCTGGTCGAGGTTGGCCTTCGCGATCCAGTCGGACCACACCTCGGCCATGAACGCGGCGGCGTGGTAGTTGTCGATCTGGCTCGCGGTGTCCGGGGCGATCTGGCCCGCCGACCAGGGCTGCACGGAGTCCTCCAGCAGGACCGGCCACAGCCCGGACTGCTCGTGCTGGCCCCTCAGCCTGGCCCAGTACTCCCCCGAGACGGCCACCTCGCTGAGCCAGAACGCCGGACGGCGACGGACCGCGAGCTGAGCGTAACCGGGGTCGGGCCACACCACGTCTCCCGGCGGCAGGTCCACCGAGAGCCTCCGGCCTCCACTTCCGTCGCTCCCGCCGGTCCCCTCACCTCCGTCGGCGAACAGCTGGCCCAGAACTGGCGGAAGTTGCCCACGCTCGCAATCGCTCATCTCTACCGATCCGATCCTGACCACGGACCAATTTTGGCCTGTCAACCATCCCGAGGGACAGTTCTGCCCTGGTCCAGGCAAAAATTATCGGTATAGGGGAGAACGGAGCCGGGCGGGTGTCAGTCCTTCACCGCCCCGCCCAGGCCCGCGACCAGCCTGCGCTGGACGGCCACGAAGAAGATCAGCACGGGGACGGTCATCAGCGTCGAGGCCGCCATGATGCCGCCCCAGTCGTTCTCGTCGGGCTTGAAGAAGACCAGCAGGGCCGCGGGAAGCGTCTGGTTGTCCCTGGCCGAGATGATGAAGGTCCTGGCGAAGATGAAGTCGTTCCAGGCGGTGATGAACGAGAAGACGCTCGTGGCGACCAGTCCCGGCGCGACGAGCGGAAAGATGATCCGCCACAGGATCGTCGGCCGGCTCGCGCCGTCGATCATCGCGGCCTCCTCCAGCGTCTCGGGCACCGCGGCCACGAACCCCCGCATCATCCAGATCGCGAACGGCAGCGAGAACGCCAGGTGGACCAGGACGAGCGAGCCCAGGGTGTTGAGCCCCACCCCGGGCACCACCGCGCCGAGGTCGCGGACGAGGAAGAACAGCGGGATGGTGAGCGCCTCCACCGGCACCATCTGCGCCACCAGGAACATGATCAGCACGGTCGTACGGAACCGGAAGCGGAACCGGGTCACCGCGACCGCGGCGAGGAAGGCCACCAGCGCGGACAGGACGACGACCGTCAGGGCGACGCCCAGGCTGTTGAGGAAGTAGCGGCCGAAGTTCTCGCCGCCGAGCACCCGCAGGAAGTGGTCGAGGGTCGGCGCCAGGGTCCACGGGCGCACCTCCAGCGACTGGATCTCCCCGGTGGGCTTGAGCGCCGAGAGCACCATCCAGTAGATCGGGAAGAAGGTGACGAACGCGGTGACCAGCGCCACGACGTTGGCGGCCAGGCGGGACCTGCTCACAGCCTCTCCCCCGTACGGTAAAGGGCGCGGATGTAGAAGAGGGTGACCGCGAGCAGGATGAGGGTCGTCACGACGCCGATCGCCGCGCCGAGCCCGTACTCCGAGGAGCCGAACGCCGTCTGGTACGCGTAGACGTTGAGCACCGTGTTCTGTCCCGCTATCCCGCCGCCGTTGGTCATCACGTAGATCTGCGTGAAGATCTTGAAGTCCCAGATGACCGACTGGATGACCACGATCGTGATCAGCGGCCGCAGCATCGGCACGATGATCCGCCAGAACGAGCTCCACGCGGAGGCGCCGTCCAGGGAGGCCGCCTCCAGGACGGAGACCGGGACGGCCTGGATCCCGGCGTAGAGGGTCACCATGACGAACGGGAAGGAGTGCCAGACCACCGTGGCGCCGACGATCCCGAAGGTCACCCATTTGTCGTAGAACCAGTTGTAGCCCTCGATGCCGAGGACCTGGTTGACCAGGCCCAGGTCGGCGTCGAAGAGGAACATCCAGACCGTCGAGCCGGTCATGGCGGGCGCGGCCCAGGCGGCCATCGCCGCCAGCGAGAGCAGCAGCCGGGGCACCCGGCCCGCCCGGGTGAGCACGACGGCCAGCGTCGCGCCGACGGCCAGGGTCGCGACGACCAGGGCCGCGGCGAACCCCACGGTCTGCGCCAGCACCGACCAGAAGCGCTGGTCGCCCAGGAGCGTCGCGTAGTTCTCGACGCCGATGAACCGCGTCGGCTCTCCCCCGCTGACCTGGGCCTGCCGGTAGTCGAACACCGACAGCAGGCCGAGCATGTAGATCGGGTAGCCGAAGAGCGGCAGCAGCACGGCCGCGGAGGGCAGCAGGTAGAGCCACGGCCTGAGCCCGCGGCCGGGACCCGCCGCCGTGGCGGTCATGACCGCGTCTCCGTGCCCGGCGGGGTCGCTGTCTCCGGTCTCGCCGGGATCAGGGCGACGGTCATGACCGCTGAACCCGGGAACGTGAAACCGGTCACGACCGCTGAACCCGCCGGGAAGGTGGAACCGGTCACGATCGCCGGGACCGTGGGGAGGCTGGTCATGACCGGCCGAACGCGGCCTTCACCGCCGTGGCGGCCTCCTCGGTCGCCTGCTCGACGGTGGACTGCCCGGTGGCGATCTTCTGCAGCATGGTCGGGATGACCTTCTGGTTGTCGATCTTCACCCAGGCCGGGTCGATCGGCACGAAGCGGGTACCGGCCGCGACGGTCTCCAGGAACGGCTTGAGGAAGGGGTCCCTGGCCGCGATCTCGTCCCGCGCGGAGGTCAGCGTGGGCAGGTTGCCCATGGCCTCGTACATCTTGGTCTGGTAGACCTTGCCGCCCAGCAGCTGCAGGAACTTGAACGCCAGCGAGCGGTGCCCGCTGTTCTTCATGACGCCGAGGTTGTTGCCGCCGGAGAAGGCCGGGGCGATCGAGCCCTCCTCGGTGCCCGGCAGCGGTACGACGGCGTACTTGCCCGCGGCGGCCCCCGCGTCCACCGCGGACCTGCTGAAGTTGCCCAGGATGCCCATCGCGGCCTTGCCGCTGGCGAACAGCTCGACGGTCTTGCCGCCGGTGAGGCTCGCGCACGCCTGCGGCGGGCAGTTGTCGTCGGCGAGCAGGTCGGTGTATGCCTTCACCCCCTTGCGGGAGGCCTCACCGCCGAGGTCCTCGATGTCGCCTCCGGCGTCCCAGACGAAGGGCAGCGCGCCGAAGGTGTACTCGCCGCCGACGGCGACGCCGTACAGGTCGGGCTTCTCCTTGCGGATCGCGCGGGCGGCCTCGGTCAGGGCCTTGATCGTCGTGGGCGGCTTGAGGCCGAGTTCCTCGAAGACGTCGGTGCGGTAGTAGAGGGCCCGGATGCCGATGTACCACGGCAGGCCGTAGACCTTGCCGTCGACGGTCGCGGACCCGAGCAGGTCGGTGCCGACGTCCTTGGCGTCCGGCCAGCTCGCGAAGTCGGCGCTCAGGTCGGCGAAACCACCCGCGGCGGCGTACTCGGCCAGGTCGGTGTTGCCGTACTCGGCGACGTCGGGAGCGCTGGCCGGGTCGTTGAAGGCGCCCTTGAACCTCTCGTGCCTCGCCGGTGTCGTCGGGATGTAGGTGACCTCGACCTTCACGCCCGCGTTGGCCGCGGTGAACTCCTTGATCGCCTCCCCCACGACCTTCTCCTTGGGAGCGCGGTTGGGCTCGTCGAAGAGCCAGACCCTCAGGGTCCCGGACTTCTCGTCGCCACCGCTCGCGGACGGGGCGGTGGACGGCGCGCACGCGGCGAGGGCCAGCAGGGTCACCCCCGCCACGACCGTCTTCAGGACCTTCACAAGCGTCTCCTCCCGTTGGCGGCAGACCCTAGGAAGCCTCACCCGCCACGGGAAGCGGGACGTCGATTTGTTGTGCAGTGCAGAACGTTGTGCTGCAAAGTGGCCGAGGGGCGGCGTACTCGCCTACCTTGACCAGGTATTCGATTGCCGGATCACAATGGGAAGCCGCGATGAGTGAGCCCGCTCCGGAACGCAACCAGTCGGCCTCGCTCCGGCGCGCCCTCGCCGTCCTCGCGCACGTACGCGACCACGCGGGCGCGGGCCACGGCCTGTCGCTCACCCGGCTCGCCGAGTCGCTCGACCTGTCCAAGAGCACGGTGCTCCGGCTGGCCGCCCCGCTCATCGAGGCCAGGCTCCTGGAGCGCGACCGCAGGAGCGGCGCCTACCGGCTGGGCAGCGGCGCCCTGCACCTCGGGCAGGCATACCTGGCCACGCTCGACCTGCGGACGGTGGCCGCCGAGGAGTCGCACCGGCTGATGACCGAGGCCAGGGAGACCGTCCACCTCGTGGTCTACGACCCGCCCGACGTGGTCTACATCGACAAGGTCGAGAACGAGACCAACGTGCGCATGGCCTCGCGCATCGGCAGCCGCACCCCCGTCTACCGCACCGCCGTGGGCAAGGCGATCCTCGCCTGGCAGCCGGAGGAGGCCGTCGAGGAGATCGTGGCCGCCGGGATGCCGCACGTCACCCGGTACACCATCACCGACGCCGCGCGCCTGCGCGCCGAGCTGGGCCGGATCCGGCAGCGGGGCTACTCGGTCGACGACCGGGAGAACGAGCCCGAGGTGCGCTGCGTCGCGGCGCCCATCTTCAACCACAACGACGTCGCCACCTCGGCGATCTCCATCTCGGGTCTCACCTCCCGGATCACCGCCGCGCGGGTACGGGACCTGGGCCCCCTGGTGGCCGAGACGGCCCTGCGCATCTCCAGGAAGCTCGGGTCGACCCGGTGACCGGAAGAACCGGGCACCCCCGCCACGACACCCGGCGCACCCCGCTCTCCCCGGCTCCCACCGGAAAAACCGGGCACTCCCGCCACGACACCCCGCCCTCTCCGCTCTCCCCGACTTTCACCGGAAAAACCGGGCGCCCCCGCGAGCCCGTCACGACGTCCGGCGAAGCCGGGCACGCCCCGCCCTCCCCGACTCCCAAAGGAACCGTTCTCCATGACTGATCTGGTAACGCTCGGTGAGAGCATGGCGCTGTTCACCGCGCGGCGCACCGGCCCGCTCAGGCACGCCCGCGACTTCGGGCTCGGCGTGGGCGGCGCGGAGTCGAACGTGGCCATCGGCGTCTCCCGCCTCGGCGGGCGCGCGGCCTGGATCGGCAGGGTGGGCGCCGACGAGTTCGGGGAGCTGCTGCGCTCGACACTGGCCGGGGAGGGCGTCGACGTACGGGGGATGCGGGTGGACCCCGAGGCGCCCACCGGCCTGATGATCAAGAGCAGGCGCACGGCCGAGATGGTCGACGTGCGCTACTACCGCTCGGCGAGCGCCGGGTCCCGGCTGCGCCCCTCCGACCTGGACGTCTCGCTGATCCGTTCGGCACGCGTGCTGCACGTCACGGGCATCACGCTCGCGCTGTCGGCGTCCGCCGCCGACGCGGTCCGGGCCGCGATCGCCGAGGCCCGCGCGGCGGGCGCGACCGTCTCGATGGACATCAACTACCGCCGCGCCCTGTGGACGCCCGCCGAGGCGTCCGCCGCGCTGCGGGAGACCGTCGCCTCGGTGGACGTCCTGTTCGCGACCGAGGCCGAGGCCCGCCTGATCGTCCAGGGCGACGACCCGCTCACCCTGGCCGGAGCCCTGTCGGCGCTCGGCCCGCGCCACGTCCTCATCAAGCGCGGCGCCCTCGGCGCGATCGAGCTCTCCGACGGCGCCGTACGGCACGCGGAGCCGTACCGGGTCGTCGAGCTCGACCCGGTGGGTGCCGGGGACGCCTTCGCCGCGGGCTGGATCGCCGAGACCCTCGCCGGGGCGAGCCCCGAGCGGCGCCTGGCGACGGCCTGCGCCGCCGGTGCCTTCGCCGTCACCGCCGACGGCGACTGGGAGAGCCTGCCCCGCCGCGCCGACCTCGCCCTCCTGCGCCCGGCCGACACGGTGGGCGCGGCCGACACGGTCGACGCGGTCAGCCGCTGAGCCACGTTCGGCGGAGCTTGGCGGCTCCGGGTCTCACGATCTCTCCGAGGTGCCGGTGACCACGGCGATCCGCTGCCGGGTGTCGAGGGTGTGGGGGTGGTCGGGCCCGAGCTCCCTGGTCTGTGTCCGCAGGACGCGCCGCAGTTCGCGCAGTGCCCGCCGGTCGGTGCGGGCACCGGGCCGCATCAGGGCGCGAGCCAGGGCCAGGTGTTTGCGGGTCTCCAGCGTGTTGGGATGGCCGGGGCTCAGCACCCGTCGCATGTCGGCCAGCAGGGGCCACAGGACCGCGTACGCCTCCGCCCCGCGCCCGTTCTCCACGAACATCTTCCCCTTGGAGTGCCGGGTGTCGAAGGTGTCCGCGTGGTCGGGGCCCAGCTCGCGGACCCGGTCGGCTATGACGGCGTCATAGCCGACCGCCGCTTCGAGGACGCGCCGCTGCCGGCCGACCGTCCACAGGCGCTTGCACCGGTTGTGCAGCCGGTCCGCCACGTGAGTACCCGGCGTCAGGGCCATGCGGGCCTCGATGGCACTCAGTCCCGCTTCGGCCTCCGAGAACCGTCCCGCGTTGTGCAGTGCCCAGCAGTGCAGTCGCGCCGTCTTGAACGTCCGCGGATCCGTGACCCCGAAGACCCTGGCCTCGTCGTCCATCAGTCCGCGCAACAGCGTTTCGGCCTGGAGGCGGCCGAGTTGAAGCAGCGCGTGGACGTGGGCCCGGCGCAGCCCGAGGGCGGGTTGCCGACAGGGTCCCAGACGCTCGACCAGCGGCAGGGCGGCCTCGGCGAGCTCCAGGGCGGCACGCTCGTTCCGGTCGTCGATGTAGGTCTCGCACGCCGACGTCGTGGTCGTGACCAGGACCGCCAGGCCCTGGTCGTCGAACGCCTCGGACGGGTGTCCGAGCAGCCGCCGCAGCCGGGTGACCAGCCTGCCGAACTCCTCGCGGCGGGCGGGGGACTGCGCGCGGATGTCACCGCCGAAGCCCCGCAGGGCGGTGTCGAGGGCCACGACGGCGCCGAAGAGATGGCCCGTCCCCGCGCCTTCCCATCCCGGTGCGCCCGATCGCCCGGACGCGCGCCACAGTCGTTCGTGGATCCCTCGCAGCGCGAGGCCGAGGGCGAACAGGAATTTGGCCACCTGGGCGGGACAGTTGTCCAGAGCCTGGAGCTGTTCGACGAGCCGGACATCACCCCGGGGCGTCCGGCCGTACGAAAGCCGGACCGCCCAGTGGATGAGCCCGCGCGCCGCCCATTCGAGAATGCCGCAGCACTGGGCGGCCACTATCGCGACGATGACACCGAGCAGTATTTTCTCAAGCGTCATCTCGCACCACCCGGTAACCATCGGCCAACGTGGCCGACAACGTCGAAGAATCCGGACAGCGGATTCGGCATCGGGGAACGCGCCGGGCGTGTCGTACGGAGCAGTGCCTCGGGCCAGCGCTCGGCCAGTATCTCGCGGGCGGCGGGTTCCCCGACACCGGTGAGGTGATACATGCGGCGCGGAGGCTTGCCGGGATCGGGATTACGCTCCTCCCAGCGACCGACGACCCAGTCGGCGTCCTCAAGACGGTCCAGCATCTTGTAGGTGGCGGCGCCGGAGAGGCCCGTCGACTTCTTGATCTCCCATCCGTGCAGTTCGGTGTTCTCCTCGAATGCCCGGACGAAGACGTCCAGCACCCGCAGGAGCGGCCTGGTGATACGGGTCGGGAACGACATGCGGCTTAGGTTACCTATGCAGTCTAACAAAGGAAAGGGGTTGGGATTATATTTCGCCCTTCCCTTCTTCAACCGCGTCCAGGATTGTTCGACGACTGCCCGAAATGGCGATAAAGGCGTTTTCATAAATGACCGGAACCGCGAAGCCCTCTCGCCCGCGAGCCGGGCCGGGCCGACGCCCTGGGGACGGAGCAGCGGTTCGCCACCCGCGTTCACGGAACGGACGGCGGCCCGCGTTTCGCAAGGGGAGCGAAGCCGGGGACCTACGGTTCGAAAAGCACGAGCCGGTGCCGTCGCGCCATCTCCAGCACCACGCGGCACACCTCACCTGCCCGGGGGAACACCGCGTTCATCAGCACGAAGTCCTCACTTACCGTGAGCGGCTCGGACCATGGGGAAACGCCGTAGTTGTCGGCGGTGAGGTCGGGGAAGACCGCCGTCAGCTCCTCGTAGAAGGCCGCCACCTCCGGGCGCGGCTCACCGGGCACGGCGTCGCTCTCGTCCCAGGCGAGATACCGGCGCAGGGCCTCCTGCGCGGTGATCGGTTCGGCTCCGAGCCAGGCTCCGAGTTCAAAGCTCACGTCACATCCTGGCACTAGCCCCGGTTATCCGCCGTTGGATACTACGTCCCCCGTGGACACACGGGGGCGGGGGCGGCCCCGTGATCCGGGGCTCCGGCAGACTGGGGGTGAGAGAAAGGGGTTCCCGCCATGACCGACAAGCCCATCCTGCAGCCCAGCCCCAGCCACCCGATCACGATCACGGCGAACCCGGCCCGGGTCGTCGTCTCGGTGGGCGGCCGGGTGATCGCCGACTCGCAGCACGCGCTGACGCTGCGGGAGGCGGCGTACCCGCCCGTGCAGTACGTCCCGATCGCCGACGTCGACCGCTCGCTGTTGGAGCGGACCGACACCGCCACCTACTGCCCTTTCAAGGGTGACGCGAGTTACTACACCGTCACGGTGGACGGGAAGCAGGCGGTGGACGCGGTGTGGTTCTACGAGTCGCCGTACCCGGCCGTCGCCGAGATCAAGGACCACGTCGCCTTCTACCCCGACCGGGTCGACTCCATCGTCGAGCAGCCGACCACCTGACCCCGGGGCGTTCGCCCGCCGGAGGCGGCCAGGGCCGCGAAACAGGCCACCGGCGGGCGGGGACTCGCACGTTGTCCGGCCGCCGCGTGACAGGCCGCTAGCGGGCGGGGACTCTCGCACGGGCGAGCACGGACAGTTCGAACGGGCGGAGCGAGTCGGTGCGTTCCCAGCTCTCGGGGGCGATCGTCTCGCGCTGCCGGACGTACTCGACCGGCTGGAGCCGGTGCTCGAACAGGAGATCGTCCATCTGCTCGCAGCTGAGGAAGGTCCGCCAGGGCTCGCCGTGCTCGGCCGCCGCGGCCATGACCATCTCCGCGTAGGACTGGCCCGCCTCGTCGCGCGACCCGGCCGGGAGAAGGTGCTCCACGACGATCTCGGTGCCGGGCGCGAAGCCGCTGACGGCCGCCAGGGTCTGGCCGATCGCCTCCCGGGTGAGGTACATCGTGACCCCGAGCCAGCTGACCAGCGCCGGTCGGCTCGGGTCGAAGCCCGCCAGGACGAGATGGTCCGTCAGGGACCGGGCGGACTCCCGCTCGAAGTCGACGGGTACGAAGACGGCGGACGACGGCACCTTCGTCCCCGTCGCGGCCAGCAGCGCCCGCTTCCAGTCCTGGGTCGAGGGCCGGTCGACCTCGAACACCCTGACCTGGCTCGCCGGTTCGGACCGGCAGGCGAAGGAGTCCAGCCCCGCGCCGAGGATCACGTACTGGTCGATGCCACGGGCGACCAGCGCGGACAGCCGGTCCTCGGTGTAGCGGCTGCGGGTGACGGCCGTCGTCCGCGCGCCGGACAGAACGAGGTGGCCCCCGTAGGACCGGTGGTAGCCGAGGAGTTCGTCCGCGCGCTCCCCCAGGAAGGTCAGCGCCATGGTGTCGGCGAAGATCAAGGGGGTGTCGTCGACAAGGAGATGTGCCGCACGTGCCGCGGCCGCCATGAGAGCCGTCCGGCTCGGTTGTCCATTGTTCGTCATGGCAGCGGACATTACTCGCAAGTTTTGACATTATACCGCAAAAACAAAAATTCCAAAAGAGTCCCCGGATTGCGATTCGGCGACGAATGTGAATCTCTCAATCTCGGGATGACGTGCGGCTTTGAGGCCGGGGGACGACATTCCCGCACCGTTTCGTCCCTCGCGGGAATGCCGACATCGATTACCGGGTGAACCTGTGGAGTGAAGCCACCGGACGTGTTCGCGCTGGACGAGAAGTACGTCTCCACCGGCGGACCGTCCGGCGCGAACCACCTCGCCTCCGGGTTTTCGGCCTGGTCCCCGGCGGCGGTCAGTTGTCCCAGGTGGCGTTTTTCAGGACCGTGGACAGGCCGGGGGTGGCCCACTGGTCGACGATGAGAATCTTCGACTGCGGCAGATACCACTCGCGCTGGGTGAACGTCGACTTCTGCCCGCCGTCGGCGTACGACACGCACCGGCCGGGCCAGACCCGGTAGTGCGCCCTGTGGGCGACACCGATGTTCCGGTAGCCGACCGCGATCGCCTTGCCGATGACCTGGCCGTACTTGGGGTTGGTCGCGCAGAGGGCCACGTCGGACGCCGGGTAGTACGGGCCCTGCGTGGGGTCGTAGCGCCGGAAGCCCTCTCCCCCGTGCCTGAGAGCCGTCGGTCCCATGATCCAGAAGCTGTCGCACCTGGGCTGGAAGTAGCCGCCGTTGGGCCGCGCGCAGGCTCCGGTCACCACCCGGACCCGGTCGGCGGTCCCGTACACGCGCCACGAGCTCGGGATCTCCAGGGTCAGCCCGCCGCGCAGGCGCAGCGGCGCGGTGGAGGACGCGGCGGAAATGGCGGACGCGGGGAGCTGGGCCGCCAGCACGACGGCTCCGGCGACGGCGGCCAGCGTGATCGTTCTCTTCGTCATGGCGGCGATGCTATTGATCCGGACTTGCGGTTGATTTGCAGGATCCTTGCGTACGGAAGGCCGACAGGCGGGTGAGTGGACGGGCGCTACATACCGGCCGGTATCCTCGCTGACGCGGATGGCCCCGTCCGATGGCACCGGCGAGAGTCGCGAGAGAGGAGCCGGGCGTGTTCAGTACTCCGAGCGACCCCGAGTCCGTTTTCACCTACGGCGCCCCCGCCCTGAAGTTCGGGCCGGGCGCCTCGGCCGAGATCGGCTTCGATCTCGGGCAGTACGGCGTGCGCCGCGTCCTCGTCGTCACCGACCCGGGGGTGGCCGCGACCGGCGCGCCGCGGCGGATCGCCGAGCAGCTCGCGGGCTTCGGCATGGAGGCGCGCGTGTACGACGGCGTACGCGTCGAGCCGACGGACGAGAGCCTGCTCGCGGCCGTCGGGCACGCCCGCGCCTCCGGCCCGTGGGACGCGTTCGTCGCCGTCGGGGGCGGGTCGAGCATCGACACCGCCAAGGCGGTCAACCTGCTCACCACCAACCCGGGCGAGCTGATGGACTACGTCAACGCGCCCGTGGGAGGCGGCCTGGCGCCGTCACGGCCGCTCAAGCCGCTGGTCGCGGTGCCCACGACCACGGGTACCGGGTCGGAGAGCACCACGATCTGCGTGCTCGACGTGCTCGACCTGAAGGTCAAGACGGGGATCAGCCACGCCCGGCTCCGCCCGGTCCTCGCGGTCGTCGACCCGGACCTGACGATCTCCCAGCCTCCGGAGGTGACCGCCGCCTCCGGGATGGACATCCTCTGCCACGCCCTGGAGAGCTACACCGCCCGCCCGTACACCTCCTACGAGCGCAGGCGGCCCGAGGAGCGCGTCCCGTACTGCGGGTCGAACCCGGTGGCCGACATGTGGTCCGAACGGGCGCTGCAGTTGCTCGCGCGGTCCTTCCGCGCCGCCGTACGCGACGGGGACGACAGGGAGGCGAGGGCGCGGATGGCGCTGGCGGCGACGTTCGCGGGGCTGGGGTTCGGCAACGCGGGCGTGCACATCCCGCACGCCAACGCCTACCCGATCGCCGGGCGCGTCAGGGACTTCCGTCCCGGGGGGTACCCGGGGGACGAGCCGATGGTGCCGCACGGGATGGCCGTCGCGCTGACCGCGCCCGAGGCGTTCAGGTTCACCTTCGAGGCGGGGCCGGAACGGCATCTGCGGGCGGCCGAGCTGCTCGACCCGTCCGCCGCCAGGCCCGACGACCTCGCGGAGTTCCTGCCCGGCGTGCTGACGGGGCTGATGCGCGACGTCGGGATGCCCAACGGCATCGGCGGCGTCGGATACACCGAGGCGGACGTGCCCGCGCTCGCGGAGGGGACGATGAGGCAGCAGCGGCTGCTCGCCACCGCCCCGCGCCCGGTCGACGAGGACGACGCGGCCGGGATCCTGACCCGCTCCCTCACCCTCTGGTGAGGGGATGACGTACGGGCGGCGTCACCTGTCCGCCCTCGTCCTCCCACGTCGCCTCTCCGTCGTTCGAGGTGGCCGGGGGGCTGCAGCGGTGAGGATTCCGGCCGGGCCGGTGGTGGCCTCGGGCGTGACGGCCAGCCCGAGCGCGTTCGCGGCGATCTGCGCCTGGCCCACCTGCAGACGCTCGACGGCATCCCAGCCACGAAGCGGGCACGGCACCGACGAAGGACAGAACAAGCCCGGCAGCGGCGACGCCGATGAACCGAACGCCCAGGAGGAACCCGGCGGCTCCGGCGGTATCGGGTCTATAGAGTCGCATCGATCTGGCGGGCCATACGCGCCCAGGTCTCGGCGGTACGGTCGATGAAATCGATCCACCTGCTGTCCATCTCGTGCACCAGGGTGAGCACGCACCCGTCGCCGGCCGGCTCGATGTCGATCGTGACCACCGAATGCTCGCCGTCCTCCGGCAACCAGGTGAACACCAGGCGGCGGGGACGGTCGATCTGCAGGTAGGTGCCGGTCGGGCCGTCCTGGTCCTCGTCGCGGCTGTCGATGAAGGTGAAGGTGCCGCCCACGCGCGCGTCGATCGTCACGCTCGTCAGCTCGGTGCCCGGCGACGACTCGGCGAGGGCGGCCGCCATCCACTGCCCGACGAGTTCGGGATCGAGCCAGGCGTCGAACACCGCTTCCGGCGACGCCGCGAAACGATGCGTGACCTTCGCCGTGATGAGGTCGTCAGTTCGTTCGGTCATGAGCTACCTGTTCCTTTTCGTCGGTGTTCCGGGCGCTGAGGAGGGCGTCCATCGCCGCCATGCCGCTGCTCCAGAAGCGCTGGGTGTGCGCGATCCACTCGGCGGCACGGTCGAGCGCTTCGGGGCTCAGCGACAGCAGATGCTCGCGACCCGAGCGACGCCGGATCACGAGACCGGCGCTCTCAAGCGCCTGCAGGTGTTTCGACACCGAGTTGAGCGAGATCGAGAACGGTTCGGCCAGCGTCGTCACCCGCGCCTCGCCCTCGCCCAGTCGCTGGAGAATCGCGCGTCTGGTCGGATCGGCCAGCGCGAGGAAGACACGGTTCAACGCGGCCACGTCGGCATCGGCAGCATCCGGAATAGTCATATTGAGAGATGAATATGTCGCACCCAACGTTCATAGTCAAGGGTGAATGACGATGCGGACCGGTCGGTGCCGGTTCACGCGCTCCGGGGAGTGAGACCTCTCCTCGGCGTCCTCGGCGGCGGAATCACCTGAGCCGCCACCCGGCGAGGACAGGAAGCCACCGAACGATGTCACTCACACCGCCGACGGATCCTCCGACCGCGGACCGGGATCCACGACTCGCACGGCATGGGCTCCATGCTCTTCGCCGCCCTCGCCGACAACGACGCCTGACCAGCAGCTTCGGGAGCTCATTGCCCCTTTCGCGCGTATCCCGGCGATCCTCCTACGAGGGGGCGGATGATGGGTTTCGCGTGGTTTCAGTGCAGCATGACGCGTGCCCACCGTCTCCGGGCCACGACGAGGCCCAGCGCTCCCATGGCCAGGAGGTAGACCACGCTCACGAGCATGCTGGAATCGATCTGGCCGAGGGCGCAGCCCCGAAGCAGCTGGATGGCGTGGTAGAGGGGGAGCAGCTCCACGATGATCTGGATCACCCGGGGGTAGACGGTGACCGGGTAGAACGTCGTCGCGAAGAGGAACATCGGCAGCAGCACCAGCTGCACGTACTGGAAGTCGGTCCACGCCCTGATGCGCGTCGTCACGGCCAGTCCCGCGCTCCCGAAGGCGAAGGCGACGAGCAGCGTACCGGCCGCCGCGACAAGGGCGTCCGGCCAGGAGACCAGCCCGAAGAGCACGATCACGAGGAGGAACCCGATCGCGGTGATGAAGCCGCGCAGCACCGCCCAGGCCACCTCGCCGACGACGATCCCGGTGAGGGACACGGGGGTGGACAGGATCGCCCGGTAGTACCGCTCGTGGGTGAACTTGACGAAGGCGCCCTCCATCGTCTCGTGCAGGGCGCTGTTCATCACCGCCGTGGCGAGCAGGCCGGGCGCGACGAACGCGGCGTAGGAGACGTTCACCCCGTCGACGTCCCCGACGAGCTGACCGAGGCCGACGCCGATGGCCAGCAGGTACAGGATGGGCTCGAAGATCGAGTACATCGCCATGGTCCACGGGTTGCCCCCCGTGTGCACCCGCAGGTTGCGGAACACCAGGAAGTGCGCGCCACCCCAGCGAGGGACGATCTCCAGGTTCTGCGGCATGTCGAAACCCCTCAGACGTGGATGTGACGCCGGTACGTGGTCAGGGCCACCGCGACGCCCCCGGCCGTGAGCGCGGCCAGGTAGCCGACGTGGATCGCGGAGGTGAGAAGGGTGGCGGTCCCCAGGCTCAGGGTGCGGCACAGGTCGACGCCGTGCCACAGCGGCGTGACGTACGCCAGCGGGCGCAGCCAGCCGGGGAGCGTCTCGATGGCGAAGAAGGTCCCGGAGAACAGGTACATCGGCATCAGGACGAACCGGAACACCGTGTTGAGGGTGTTGAACTTCTCGACGGTCACCGTCCACGCCGCCAGCGGGGCCGCGAAGGCCATGCCGGTCAGCAGGGCGGCGGGCACGGTGAGCACGGCCCACGGAGACCGCGCGGCGCCGAAGGCCGCCATCACCACGGCGAAGGCCAGCGCGCTCGTCCCGATCCTGAACGCCATGAACAGCATGTGCCCGGCCATGATGTCGCGGGGTTCCAGCGGGGTCGCGGCGACCACCAGGTAACCCCTGCCCTGGCGCAGGGAGCTGTGCACCACGAACGCCGCCTCGACGTAGGCGTTCTGCATCGCCGCGGCGGCGAGCATCCCGGGGGCGAAGAACTCCAGATAGGTCAGGCCGCCCAGTGACGCGGGGTCCACCAGCTGTCCGAGCCCGGCGCCGATGGCCACCAGGAAGAGCAGCGGGTTCGCCACGCTGATGACGATCGTGCCCTTCCAGGAGCGGCGGTAGCGGAGCATCCACGAGGAGAACTCGCGCAGGAACATGGGCATGCGTCGTCCGCCTCGGTCCGTCAGGGTCGGGAACGTGGACATGTCATCCGCCTCAGTCCGTCAGGGTCCGGCCGGACAGCCGCAGGAACACGTCCTCCAGCGTCGATCTCCGGACAAGCGCGGTGATCGGGGTCATCCGCGCGGCGGTGACCTCGGCCAGTGCCGCCTCGCCGTCGTGCGTGTAGACCAGCACCCGGTCGGGCAGGACCTCCACCCGCTCCCCCTCCCCCGGGCTGACCAGGTCGTGGAGCTTCTCCGCGGCCTGCTCGTGCTCGTCGATCCCGAACCTCAGCTCCAGGACCTCGCGCGTGGAGTGCCGCTGGATGAGCTCCCGGGGTGACCCCTCGTCCGCGATGAGTCCCTTGTCCATCACCACCAGGCGGTCGCACAGCTGCTCGGCCTCGTCCATGTAGTGGGTGGTGAGCAGCAGCGTCACCCCCTGCTGCTTCAGCCTGAACAATCGGTCCCACAGCACGTGCCGCGCCTGCGGGTCGAGCCCGGTGGTCGGCTCGTCGAGCAGGAGGATGTCCGGTTCGTTGATCAGGGAGCGGGCGATCGTCAGCCGTCGCCGCATGCCGCCGGACAGCGCCCCCAGGGTCTCGCCCGCCTTCTCCTCAAGTTGCGCGAACTCCAGCAGGCGCTCCGCCCGCTCCCTGATCACGCGGCGGGGCAGCCCGAAGTAGAGGCCGTACATCGTGAGGTTCTCGCGCACGGTGAGGTCGGGGTCCAGCACGTCGTCCTGCGGGACCACTCCCAGGCGCGCCCGGATCCTCCGGCCGTCGCGCGCGGGGTCCATGCCGAGGATCCGCAGGGTTCCGGCTGTGGCCGGGGAGACGCAGCCGAGCATGCGCATCGTCGAGGACTTTCCCGCCCCGTTGGGACCGAGGAACCCGAAGGCCTCCCCCGGGTTGACGTGGAAGTCGATCCCGGCCACGGCCTGGAACCCGGCGCCCCGCCTGTCTCTGGGCGGGTACGTCTTCCTGAGCCCCTCCGCCTCGATCAGCGGTGTCACACCGTCGTCGCCCGCCATGGACACCTCGACTCTCCGGCACGACCAGTCGTCTTACCTATAGATCACAGAATCTTCAAGACGTGATTTTGCAAGAGTTAGCGCAGACTGCGCAATATATTTACCCGACGGCGGAACGTCACACAGCGGGTCGGGCGCCCCGGGGACGACACCCCGTGAGCGCCACCCGTGGACGCGCCCAGGGCAGCACACCCTCCCGGGCTCAGGACCGTCTCACGGGTCAGGGCCGCGGAGACTCTTCCTTGGGAAAGGACGCGGCGGGCTCTCCGGACGCACCCTTCCGGTCCCCACCGGAGCCCGTCAAAGTGCGGGACAAAGTGGCGTTCTGGGCAGAATCGCGGCACACCTAAAGAGCTTGCGGGCTTTTCTCAAGTTGTTTCGAATTAAAGCGCATATTGTGCATCCAGAGCGCGCGTCCTACGATCGCAGCCAGCGCGAGGAAAGGGAGGCCGAAGACATCCGCGAGCGGGCTTTATGACATAAGGACCTGACCGTCTGACCGGCGCGGCCTGTCATGAATGACCGAAACCCGTCGCGTCCACTTTCCATTAGAGAGTTCTGTGCTTTCGCGGTTAATAACACGTTAATTACGTCTTATGTGCATGAAGGACGGACGATGCGCATGTCTCACCCTGTCAAGGCGTCCCACCCCGTCAAGGCGTCCCACCCCGTCAGGGCGTCCCACCCCGTCAGGGCGTTTCACCGTGTCACGGTGGCCTTCCGCGCGCCGTACGAGGATCGGGGGCCCCTGACGTGGGGACAGACGGCGATCTGGGAGGTCCTGCGCTGGCTTCCGCCGGGGGACGCCTCGCTGAACCTGCTCGCCGTGTGCGAGGTCGAGCCCGGCCGCGACGTCGACGACGTGCTCGCCGCCGTCCGCGCGCTCGTCGAACGCCACGACGCCCTGCACACGCTGTTCCCCCCGGGCGACCGGAACGGAGGGAGACCCGTCCAGGTGGTCCTGCGCTCGGGGGAGCTGGAGGTCGCCGTGCACGAGACGGGGACGCGGAACCCCGCCGTCGTGGCGGCGTACGCCGGGGCGAGGCTGCGTGACGTGCCGTTCGACGTCGGCGGGGAGTTCCCGCTGCGGGTCGCGGTGGTGATCACGGGGGGCGTCCCGGTCCGGGTGGTCCTGGTCATGAGCCACCTGGCGGTCGACGGGTGGAGCCTGAAGATCGTCTGCGACGACCTGAGGTCGCTCCTCTCGGTTCCGGCCGTCCTCGGGCCTCCGGGGGAGCAGCCCCTGGGACGCGCCGCCTACGAGACCTCGGAACGTGCCAGGCGCCGGGAGCGGCGGGCCTTCGACTACTGGACCGGGGCCGTGCGCGAGCTGCCGCGCGTCTGGCTGGAGGACCTCAGGCAGGGCGGCGAGGCCAGGCAGGAGTGGTCCGAGATCCGCTCCCGCGCCCTCTCGCGGGCGATCCGCGAGCTGGCCGCGCGCGCGGGCGTCACCCCCGGCATGGTGCTCCAGGCCACCGTCGCGCTGCTCCTCGGCCTGCGCAAGGGCGAGGACGACGTCGCGCTGCGGCTCATCGTGTCCACCCGCTTCAAACCGGAGACGCGGCGCTTCGTGGGAGCCTTCAACCAGAACGCGCTGCTGCGGCTCCGCCTGCGCCACGAGTCGTTCTCCGGGTTCCTGTCCCACGCCGGAAGGGCCGCGCTCGCGGCGTACGGCACCTGCGAGTACGACCCCGTCCGGCTGGAGGAACTCGTCGCCCGCGTCACCGCGGAACGCGGCATCGGCACGGACGGATACTGCTTCTACAACGACATCAGGTTCGACGCCCCGGCCGTGCCCGCCGGGCGCCCCCTGTCCCCGCCGGAGTACGACGCCCTGCTGGACGAGACGGAGCTGGTGGAGCCGCTTCACGACACCGACCAGAAGGGCGCGACGTTCTTCCTGTACGTCCACGAGCTGTCCGAGCGCGCGGTGCTCACCCTGTGCGCCGACCGGCGGTTCCTGGGGCCGGACGGGCCCGCCGCCTTCCTCCTGGACCTGGAGTGGCTGGCCGTCGAGGCGCTCCACACGGACGCCGGGCCGCCCCGGCTCGCCGAGGCCCTGGCGAGACGGCGCGGGAAGGGGTGACGGCGTCCGGAGTTCACGGCTCCCGGGGTGACCGCGAGCGCGCCGGGGATCCGCGCCCGGTGATCCCCAGCCACCTCGGCTCGGCTCGGCCGGAAGGCTACCGGCCGCCGGTCACGATGCCGGTACGGGCCTCGTGAGCACCTCCGTCAGGCGGGAGAAGCTGTCGCCGCCCTGACCTGCGTCGATCGCCCGCCGGGCGACGGCCTGGGCCGCGCTCAGCACACCCGTGTCGATCCCCCGGTCCCTGGCCGCGTGGATGATGTGCTCCATACCGGCGGAGGCCGACAGGATGGTGGACTGGTCGCCCGGGTGCTCGCCGTCGTCGACGTGCCGCGCGAACTCGTCGATGATGTCGGGCAGCAGGGCGCCGATCCCCTTGGCGAGCGGCGCGAGGTCCCCGGCCGTGATGTTCTCGGCGGACGCCAGGGCGAAGGCGTGGACGAGACCGCTCATGGACGTCCAGAAGAAGTCCAGCAGGGCCACGTCGTGCGCCGCCGCCCGCCCGGGGTCCGCGCCGAGGTACGCGGAGGTGCCGCCCAGGGCCGCCAGCGTCTCCCGGTGTGCCCGGTAGACCTCTTCCGGCCCGCTGTACAGGACGACGGCCGCCGGTCCTCCGATGGTCGGCGTCGGGGTCATGATGGCGCCGTCGAGATAGCCGATGCCGCGCTCGGCGGCCCACCCGGCCATGAGGCGTGCGCGTTCCGGCGTGTCGGCGGTGAGGTTGACCAGCGTGCGGCCCTTCAGCGCGTCGGCGGCCGGGTCGGCGATCGCCTGCGCGGCGTCGTAGTCGATCACGCAGGCGATCGTCAGCGGGCTCGCCGCGACCGCGTCGGCGACCGTGTCCGCCCGGGTCGCTCCCCGGGCGGCGAGGGCGTCGGCCCTGGCGGCCGTGCGGTTCCACACGGTCGTGGGGTGGCCCTTCGCGAGGAACGCCCCGGCCAGCGCCTGGCCCATCGGTCCCAGGCCGAGAACCGTCACCGGTGCGAGATGGTCGTGGGTCATCCCCTACTCCGATCCGGCGTCCTGAACCCTCACGGGGCCCGTACGGAGCAGCTCGATCAGGACGGAGAGGTCGCCGCCGCCCCGGTTCGCGGCGACACCTCGGCGGAGCAGCGTCCCCATGGGCTCCACGAGTTCGGTGCTGACGCCCTGGTCCCTGCTGGCGTCCAGCAGGTTGACGTACGCCTCCGCCTGCATCTCCAGGTTCGAGGCGGTGGCGGAGTGGTCGCCCGCGTCGTACGCCTTCGCCATCGCGGGGAGGCTGGTGGTCATGGCGTTGAGCCACGAGACCACCATCGGCGCGAACTCCGCCGCCGGGACCTTCTCCGAGCCGACCATGGCGACGGCGTGGAAGAAGCCGCCGAACATGCCGTACATCGCGCTGAGCAGCGCGATGTCGTACAGCGACGCCCGGCCCGCGTCCTCGCCCAGGTAGTTGGCGGCGCCCATGACCGACAGAGTCCGCTCGTGGGCGGTGAACGCCTCGGGCGATCCGCTGTACAGGACGAGCGATCCGGGGCCCCCGATCATCGGGGGGACCGCCATGATGCCGCCGTCCAGGTAGTCCGCCCCCTGAGCGGACACCCATCGGGCCAGCTCTCGCGCCTGGCGGGGGGTGCCGTTGGTGAGGTTCACCAGGGTCCGGCCCGCCAGGACGCCGGTCACGCCTGAGGTACCCGGAGCGTCGAGGATGTCCGTGACATCGGAGACGCCGGACGCGCCCGGTGCGCCGAGGACGTCGCGCACCGCGTCGTAGTCCAGCACGCAGACCACGACGATCGGGCTCGCGGTGATCGCCTCGGCGGCGGTGGCGGCCTCGGTCGCGCCGCGCGCCGTGAGCTCCCCGCCCTTCCCGGCGGTACGGTTCCATACGGTCGTGGGATGGCCGTTGTCCAGGAAGGCCCCGGCCAGCGCCCTTCCCATCGCCCCCAGACCGATGACTGTCACCGGCGGACGGTCTTCGGTAGCCATTTATCCCCCTATTTCATGCGATGTCGACATAAGAAGGTCCCAGTCCCGGATCCCTTCGAGACCCCGGCTGGGACGTTTCGATGCTGTCGTGTCGCTGAAACTTCCTCAAGTACCTACTATTTTGTTAGGTACTTACCTTTTTGTAAGGATGGAGCGTGGGATGAAGAAGCGGACCTACTCGTGCGGGCTCGACGCCGCCGTCGACGTCGTGGGCGGCAAGTGGAAGGCGCTGGTCCTGTGGGCCCTCCACTACGAGCCCCTCCGGTTCGGCGAGCTGAGCCGGAGGGTGTCGGGCATCAGCGAGAAGATGCTGATCCAGCAGCTCAGGGAGATGGAGTCGTACGGCCTGGTGCACCGCGAGGTCTATCACCAGGTTCCGCCGAAGGTGGAATACTCGCTGACCGAGTTCGGCCACTCGCTCAACACCGCGCTCCTCCCGCTCGGCGACTGGGGCGAGCATCACATGGAGACCATCAAGGCCCTCCCCCGCCCCTGAGCGCCCGCCGGGTGGCAGGCTCACCGCGAGGGCCCGGCTCCGGACTGGACGGGAGATTCGGCGCGTACCAGCAGGTCGCCGAGGACCTCGCCGAGGATCTCCACGCCGTTGCGGGTCAGCACCGACGCGGGGTGGAACTGCACCGAGACGAAGCCGGGGCCGCGCAGCGCGTGGACCTCGTCGCCCGACGCCTCCCTGAACACCTCGACCGTGCCCTCGCGGTCCGGGCAGGGGAACCGGTCGGCGGAGCTGCGGGCGGCGAAGGTGTTGTAGAAGCCCACCAGCTCCGTACGCCCCAAGAAGTCGATCTTCCGCTGCACCCCCTGGTTGGGGAACGGGTTGCGCCTGATCTCCAGCCCGAGCAACGTGCTGAGGACCTGGTGGCCGAGACAGACCGACAGGAAGGGGATGCCCAGCTCCAGCAGGCGCCGCGTCACGTCCCTGAGATGGGCGATCTTGGGATCGGCGTGGTCCCTCGGGTCACCGGGACCCGGGCCGACGATGACCAGATCGTGCTCCTCCAGCCGGTAGTCCTCGTCGAACCTGCGTACGCTCACCTCGCACCCCAGCGCGGCGAGCTGGTGCCTGGCCATCGCGGTGAAGGTGTCCTCCGCGTCGATCACCAGCACCCTGCGTCCGACCAGCCTCGGCACGAGGTGCCTCCGGTTGTCCGGGCCCTCGAACCAGAACCCGGCGAGCGGCGCGTTCCGCTCGATCAGCGCCCGCCGCACCCGTGGATGGGTCCCCATGTCCGCCACCGGCGCGGGGGCCCCGGCGCCGCCTCCCGGCGCGTGGCGCAGCGCCTCCAGCAGCCCGGCCGCCTTCGTCCGGGTCTCCTCCGCCTCGGAGGCCGGGTCGGAGTCGCGGACCAGCGTGGCGCCGACGGCGATCCGCATCCGGCCCGACGCGTCGATGTCGGCGGTACGGATGACGATCGCGGAGTCCAGCGCCCGCCCGCCCGTCTCGTCCCGGCCGATCAGCGCGACCATGCCCGCGTAGTAGTCCCGGCCCTCCGGCTCGTAGCGGCTGATCACCCGGCAGGCGCTCTCCAGCGGGCCGCCGGTGACCGTGGGCGCGAACATGGTCTCGCGCAGGATGTCCCGGACGTCCAGCGAGCTGCGCCCCTCGATCAGGTACTCGGTGTGCGCCAGCCGCGCCATCTGCTTGAGGTACGGGCCCACCGTGCGGCCACCGAGGTCGCACACCCGGCCCATCATCTTCAGCTCCTCGTCGAGCACCATGTAGAGCTCGTTCGCCTCCTTGCCGTCGGCCAGGAAGCCGAGCACCCCGCGCACCTCGGGGCCCTCCGCCGGATACCGGTAGGTGCCGCTGATCGGATTCATCACCACGGTGCCCGCGTCGAGGCTGATGTGCCGCTCGGGCGAGGCGCCGACGAAGGTACGCCCGCCGGTGTGGATCACGAAGGTCCAGTGGCAGCCGGGGTCCCTGCCGAGCAACCGCCGGAAGAAGGCCAGCGCCGTACGGGTCGACCAGTTGGTGATCTCGGCGGAGAACGACCGCTTGATGACGAAGTTCGCGCCCGTTCCCCGGCCGATCTCCTCGGAGAGCACCCGGCGCACGGTGGCCGCGTACTCCTCGTCGTCGGAGTCGAAGTCCCCCTCGCCCAGCTCGATCGGCCCGTCGGGGAGCCGGTCGAGGACCTCGCTCACCGGCAGCACGGCCTGGTCGACGACGGTCATCGCGAGCAGCGGGGCCTCGTCGTCGGGGAACGCGTACCCGCGCTCGCCGATCTGCCGGTACGGCAGCATCGCGAGCACCTCGTGCCGGGCACCGGCGCCTCGGGGGTCGTCGGGGTCGTCGTCGGGCGGCAGTGGGATGTCCGCGATGCGGCCCACCTCGGTGGTCTCCCCGACGAGCAGATCGAGCCGGTCCGCCCCGGTCGAGCCGGGACGGTGCAGCAGGGCGAAGGGGGGCGCGTCCGGACCGAGGATCCGGTCGAGCAGGGTCGTCCCGGTCGTCTCGGTAGTTCCAGTTGTTCCAGTCGTTCCGGTTGTCTTGGTAGTTCCAGTCGTTCCGGTCGGCCCGGTCGTTCCAGTTGTTCCGGTCACTGTCCCGCTCCTTCCAGGGTCGTCCGGTCCGTGACCGCCTCGTCCAGCGTCGCCAGCGTGGACCGGGTGGACAGCGTCACCGAGCATCTCGACGCCACGTACTCCAGCGCCCGCCGGTGGTACTCCCGCGAGAAGTCGGCCACCGCGTCCGCCACCACGAAGGTCTGGATGTCCTGGGAGAAGCCCTCGTGGGCGGTCATCAGGATTCCGACGTGGGCGTACACCCCGCAGATCACCAGCTGGTCGCGGCCCCGCCCGCGCAACAGGTCGAGCAGGCCGGTACGGCAGAACGCGCTGGGCCGCCACTTGGTGAACACGACGTCGGACCCGGCCGGGGCCACCCGGTCCAGGATCGTCCGGTGCTCCGGGTCGGCGCTCATCCCCGGGCCCCAGAAGTCCTTGAGCAGGCCGCGCTGCTCGTCGGTCATCCCGCCGGGCTGGGCGGTGTAGACGACCGGCGCGCCGAGCGCGGCGAAGCGCGTCCGCAGGGCCACGACGTTCTCCACCAGGTCCGTCGTGGGGGCCTGCCCGCGCGGGAACGGGCTCAGGAAGTAGTTCTGCATGTCGTGGACGAGCAGCACCGCGCGATCGGGATCGACGGTCCAGCCCGCGACGTTCTCTGGCAGCTCGTCCTCGGTCGGCATGGGATAGGAGTCGATCGCCGGGATCGCCATGGTGTGCCTCCGTTCTTCGTGAAGTGCCGGTCTCTCGGCCGGTCCTCGGTGTCGTTCTCGGCCGTTCTCTCGGTCGGTCTCCCGGCCGTTCTCCCGGGTAGGCCGGGCGCCGGTTCCGACGTGCCCGGGTCGTTCTCAGTTGCCGAGGGCGGCGCCGCCGTCGACCGTGAGGTCCTGAAGGGTGATGTGCGCGGCGCGGTCGGAGAGCAGGAACAGCACCGCGTCGGCGATGTCGGCGGGCCGCGCCAGCCGTCCCATCGGGATGCCGACCCGGAAGGTCTCCGGGGCGCCCTCGATGGAGACCCGCAGCGCGTCTCCCCCGGCCCACAGCGAGGTCAGCATCGGCGTGTCGGTGGAGCCGGGGGCGACCACGTTGCACCGGATCCCGTGCTTGGCGAGCTCCAGCCCCAGGCATTTGGTGAAGCTGCTCGCCGCGGCCTTGGACGCCGCGTAAGCCGCCATGTTCCAGCGCGGTGTCCCGGCCGCGTTGGAGGCCAGCGTGACGATCGCCCCGGACTCGCGGGGGATCATCCGGTTGGCCACCGCCCTGCTGACGTGGAACACCCCGGTCGCGTTGACCGCGAACGTGGTGTCCCAGTCGTCGTCGGTGAGCGAGGCCCCCGCGCCGACGCGCAGCACCCCGGCGGCGTTGACCAGGTAGCCGATCGGCCCCAGCTCGCGTTCCGCCCGCTCCACCACGTCGTCCACCTCGGCGCTGGAGGCGACGTCCGCGACGAAGCCCCGGACGCGGTGCCCGGCCTCGGAGAGTTCCCCGACGAGCGGGTCCAGCGCTTCGGCGTTCGCGTCCACCGCCGCGACGGCGACGCCCTCGGCGGCCAGCGCCCGCACCACCGCCTCGCCGATACCGCCCGCCGCCCCGGTGACCAGGGCTGTTCTGTCACGCATCGGTGGTACCTCCTCGTCGGCGGGCCGCGCGGGTCAGCGTGGCGACCAGGTCGGGATCGACACCGAGGCAGCGCACCGAGAAGGTCCCGAGTGCCTCGACGTAGTCGGCTTCGAGCTCGTCCTCGTCGAACCCGGTGGCCCTGCCGCCCTCCACCAGCGTCCGGCCCGCGACGATCACGGTGTCCACGTCCGCCGATCCGCCGAGCGCGAGGAAGCTCTCCAGCGGGCGCGGGTTGAGCAGGTAGCGCCAGTCGTCGGCGGGGACCAGCAGCAGGTCCGCCTGCTTGCCCGCCTCGATACTGCCTATCTCCCCGGCCCAGTCCAGCCCTCGGGCCGGGAGCCGGGTGGCCATCGCCAGCGCGTCGGTCGGCAGCACCTCGGTCGGGTCGGCGTACATCTCGTTGTAGATCTGCCAGGTGACCCGCATGGCCTCGGCCATGCCGCCGACCGGCAGCGCGGCGCCGTCGGTGGACAGCGAGACGTCCAGCCCGGCGCGCCGGAACTCCGGTATCGCCCGGGTCTCGGTCAGCGAGGACTCCCCCGCCGGGCCGTACTTCGCCGGGGAGTGGCTGATGTGCGCGTTCGCCGCGACGAGCATCTCGCGCTCCTCGTCGTCGGCGAACGCGCAGTGCACCGCCATGAACCGGCCGGAGAGCAGGCCGAGCTCGGCGAACCGGCGTACCGGGGTCGTGCCGTAGTAGCTCCGCATCACCTCGGCCTCGTTGCGCAGCGCGCCGACGTGTGTCGCGAACGGTACGTCGTACCTGGCGACGAGCTCGGCGAGTCCGGTGCCCAGCTCGTCGGTCATGGTGATCCCGTAGACCGAGGTCGGCCTCGCCCGTACCAGCCCGCCCGGGTCCTTCGCGTGGTCGCGCAGCAGGTCCTCGATCCGCCGCAGCACCGCGTCGGTGTCGCGGGTCCTGCGGAAGCGGGACTCGCCGGGGGGGCACACCGCGTCGCTCGCCCAGGTGCTGACCGCGCAGCGCATGCCGAGGTGGCGGGCGGCCGAGGCCAGCGCCTCAGGCCGGTTGAACGAGCCCACGTCCCCGAGGGTGGTCGCGCCGGAGCGCAGCTGGGTCCACATCGAGTAGCGGGCGATCGCCTCGGCCTCGTCCGGGGTGAGCAGGTCGATCCGGTCGTGGAAGGAGTCGAAGACGGCCGAGACCTGCTGGAGGTCGCCGCCCAGTGCCATGAACGCGGGCCTGTCGTCGCGGTCGGCCGCGGGCCGCAGCGCCCCGTTGAAGGGGAACCGCATGGCGAACAGGTCGTGCCAGTGCGCGTTGACGAAGCCGGGCAGGATCATCTTCCCCCGGGCGTCGATCGTGCGCAGGTCCTCCCGGTGCCGGGGCTCCAGGGCGGCATCGACCTCCTCGGCGGTCCCGGCGGCGACGATCCGCTCGCCCTCGACGAGTACGGACCCGCCGGGGACGACCCGCGCCTCCGCGTCGGCCGGGTAGAGGCAGCCGCCCCGGATCAGCAGCGCGCTCATCCGGCGGCCTCCCCCGATGTCACCCGCCGAGCCTGCCGGACCTGCCGGGCCTGCTGAACCTGCTGGCCCTGCTGAGCCTGCTGGGTCTGCTGGGTCTGCTGGGTCTCCCAGGACGCGTGCAGGTGTCTCTGCCACGCGTCGACGGTCGGCTCGGCGGCGAGCGCGCCGAACTCCACGGCGATGCCCTGACGGCGCCACCGGGTGACGAGCCGCATCATCTCCAGGGATCCGAGTCCGAGGAAGACGAGGTTGGCGTCGCCGGTGATCTCGCCGGGCTCGGTTCCGATGATCGTCGCGATGGTCCGCCGCAGGTCGTCGGCCTCGGGCGGTCGTGAGATGTCGCGTTCCATGTCTGGCTCACCTTTCCTGGCGTTCGGGGATGGGTTCTGCGGGCGCCCAGTGGCGGGACAGGGCCGGGTCCCTCGCGGCGGCGGCGAGCACCTTCTTGTCGATCTTGCCGAGCGGGGTGAGCGGGAAGTCGTCGACGAACTCCACGCGGTCAGGCAGCTTGAACTCGGCCAGCCCGCGCTCGTGCAGCGCCCGCTTCAGCTCGGCCAGTGCCGGTTTCTCGCCCCGCTCGCCCCGCTCGCCTCGGTGGACGAGGAACGCGTAGGTCCGTTCGCCGAGGAACTCGTCGGGGACCGGGACGACCGCCGCCCCGGCGACCGACGGGTGGGTGAGCAGGTGCCCCTCCACCTCCCCGGCCGCGATCTTGTCCCCGCCACGGATCACGACGTCCTTCAGCCGTCCCTCGATGACCAGGTTTCCCTCGGAGGTCAGCCGGGCCAGGTCACCGGTGCGGTAGAAGCCGTCCTCGGTGAAGGCCCGCCGGTTGTGCTCCTCGGCGCGGTAGTAACCGCGCAGGGTGTACGGGCCACGCGTGAGCAGCTCGCCGGTTACGCCCTCGGGCACCTCCGCGTCCCGCTCGTCGACGATCCGCACCTCGTCGGCCGGTGAGACCGGCCGTCCCTGGGTGTCCACGACGGACCCGGGATCGTCGCCCTTCCTGGACATGGAGAGCAGTCCCTCGGCCATGCCGAACACCTGCTGGAGGCGGCAGCCCAGCTCGGGCTCGATCCGCGCGGCCAGCTCCGGCTGGAGCCTGGCCCCGCCGATCTGCAGCACGCGCAGGCTGGACAGGTCCGCCTCGCCCCACGCCGCCTCCTCCAGCCAGAGCTGCGCCACGGTGGGGACGACCGAGGTGACGGTGACCCGCTCCCGCTCGATCGCGCGGAAGCACTCCTCCGCGACCGGGCTCTCGGCGAGCACGACCGTACCGCCGGAGCCGAGCGTGCCGACGACCCCCGGGCAGCCCCAGGTGAAGTTGAACTCCACCGGCAGCGCCGCCAGGTAGACGTCGTCCGCGCCGAGCTCACAGAGCTCGGCCACCGCCCTGGTCTGGTACGCGTAGTCGTCGTGCGTGCGCGGGATCAGCTTGGGCAGCGCGGTGGTCCCGCCGGAGAGCAGGAAGAACGCCACGTCCGACGGGTCGCCGCCTCCGGGCAGCGGGACCGGGTCGGCGTCCACCCGCGCGAGCGGGATCACCGTCTCGCCGTCTGTCCCCGACTCCTCGTCCCCCAGTACGAAGATCCGGCGCAGGCCCGGCACCTCGTCGCGCATCCGCAGGGCGAGCGCGGTGTGGTCGAACCCGCGATGGACACCGGGGACGACGTACCCGGACGCACCGGACAGCTCGCACAGGTGCCTGATCTCGTTGGCCCGGTGCGACGCCAGGGAGAACACCGGTGTGGCACCCACCCTGAAGAGCGCGAAGGCCACGATGACGAACTCGGGGACGTTGGGCAGCTGCAGGACGATCCGGTCACCGGGCTCGACCCCGAGCCGGTGGAAACCCGCCGCCATCCGGTCGACCCGGTTCTCCAGGTCCCGGTAGGACAGCCGCAGCTCCCCGCCGACCAGCGCCGTACCGTCTCCGAAGGCGCGGGCCCAGGTCCTCGGGAGGTCGCCGAGGCGATCCCCGCGCCAGAGGCCCTCACGCCGGTAGAGCTCGGCGAACTCCTCGGGCCACGGTGTGCATCCGTCAAGCATCTACCGGCCTCCGTTCTCCGGCTTCCCGGGCTCGTGGTTCTCGTTCTGAGGTTCGTGGCTCTGGAATTCGTGACCCTGAAGTTCGGGATCCTGAAGGTCGTGGCCTCGGAGGTCGTGGTTCTCCGGCTCGTACGGGGCGACGATCTCCACGACCGCGCATCCGGCCTCCATCCCGGGGGCGCTGCCGATGAGCAGTACGTGGTCGCCGGGGACGACCTGCCCGCTCGTCCACAGGTGTTCCAGGCCGATGAACGGGTCGGCGGCTCCGGCGTGCCCGATCCCCCGGGTGAAGTCCCACAGACCCCGGTCCGCGTCGATCCCCAGGGGGTCGAGGAACATGGCCTCCAGGGAGCCCCGCGCGAAGCCGGTGTGGCAGACGCGGGTGACCTTCTCCATGGAGATCCCGGCCTCCTCCAGCGTCCGGTCGGCCGCCTCGGCGACGCACTCGCCGAAGTGCCCCATGGGGGGCGCGACGCCCTCCGCCCACTGCCGACGCCAGTAGTCGCTGCGCTCCTCGAAGTTCAGCGAGCGGCCGATCGTGATGCCGGGCGGGAAGAGCACCTCCCCGCCTCGGTGCAGCTCCTCCATCCCGGGGTTGGAGACCGTCCCGAAGGCCAGCACCCGGGCGAAGCCGCCGCGCCGCGACACCACCGCGGCGGCACCGCCGTCCGCGAGCAGGAACATCCTGGAGGCCCGCCACCGGTCCACCAGCGGGGTGGAGAAGTTGTCCCCGGCGGTCAGCAGCACGGCGTCCTTCTCGCGGTCGGCGATCAGCCGGTGCGCGGCCATCTCAAGGCTCGCGATCATGCCGAGGCAGCCCTGCCGGACCTCCAGGGCGGTGATCGGCCGGTTCAGCGTCCCGCGCAGCACGTAGTGCGGCGCCGACCAGCCGTCCGGTCCCTGGTGGTAGCTGTCGCTGTGCAGCAGCGCGCCGAAGTCGTCCGGCCCGTGGTCCGACCGGCGCAGCGCGATCCTGGCCGCGCGGGCCGCCATCTCCGGTGCCGGTGTCTCTCCGGCCACCATCACGGCCTCCATCCCGGAGGCCTCGCGGTCGGCCCGGTCGTACCAGGACTCCCGGACCGCGTGCTCGGTGGTCACCACGGGGGGCAGGTACGTGCCCACCCCGGCGAGGTAGATGTCGTCGACCCTCATCACGCACCCCCCTCACCGACGGAAACACCGACGGAAACACCGACGGGAGCACCGACGGGAGCACCGACGGGAGCACCGACGGGGACGCTGGCCGGAACACTGACGGGAGCGCTGGCGGGGACGTTGGCGGGCGCGCTGGCGGGCGCGCTGGCCGGAACGCTGACAGGGGCGCTGGCGGGGACGCTGGCGGGGACGCTGGCCGGGACCAGATAGCGCGCCACGCTGTCGAGCTTCTCGCAGGTCTCCTCGAACTCCCGCTCGGGAGTGGACTGCCCGACGATTCCGGCCCCGGCGCGCAGCCAGGTGCGGCCGTCCTGGCGGTAGGCGCTGCGCAGTACGAGCGCCGCGTCCATCTCGCCGGTGTGGTCGACGGTCAGCACGGCCCCGCTGTACAGGCCGCGCGACTCGGGCTCGTGCCTGCGGATCGTGGTGTACGCGGCCTCCTTGGGCACGCCGGACGCGGTCACCGCGGGGAAGACCGCGCCGAAGGCGTCCCACGCCCTGAGGCCGGGGGCGAGCCTGCCGGACACCCGGGAGGCGAGGTGCTGGACGCTGCCGCGCTCGCGGATCGCCATGAACTCCGGCACCTCGACCGAGCCGGGCACGCAGACGTCGACGAGCTCGTCGGTACCGACCTTCACCGAGATCGCGTGCTCGTAGACCTCCTTGGCGGAGGCCAGGAGGTCGGCGCGCAGGCTCTCGTTCTCGACCAGGTCGGAGGTGAGCGCCCGGGTCCCGGCCAGCGGCTGGCTGACCACGCGGCCGTCCGCGGACACCTTGACCACGATCTCCGGGCTGAACCCGGCCGTCTCCACACCACCGAGGTTGAGCAGGAACGACCGCGCGGGGTTGTTGCCCCGGCGCCCGGCCAGGTAGGTGGCGATCAGGTCGATGTCCTCGTCGACGTCGACGACCCGCGACAGGATGACCTTGTGCAGGTCGCCCTGGTTGATCTCCTCGACCGCGAGCTTCACCGCCATCCGGTACGCGTCCTCGCCGAGTTCGCGTACGTCCAGCGGCTTCGGCCGTTCCTCGACGGTCTCCCCGGGGCTGGAGATCGTCTCCAGCAGCGCGGTCAGCGTCTCCTGGTCGGCGGCGCGAAGGTGGGCGTGGCCGTCCTCGATGCGGACCTCGGCCTTCGGGACCACGAGGTGCAGCAACCGGCCGTCACCGACGTGATCCCGTTCGCCCTCCTTGGCGTAGGAGAGCTCGAAGGCCGCCCAGCCGTAGGCGCGCCAGCCGGGAACCTTCACGGTGTCGAGCAGCCGGGCCACCTGGTGCAGGGGCCGGTCGCTCCAGGGCAGGACGACGTCGGGCTCGTTCTCCTGGGCCAGCCGGGCGCCGGTGCGGTCCAGCGTGACCTCGGCCCGCGCGCCCCCCGCGTAGGACCACTTCCCCCCGCTCTCGTACACGACGTACGCCGAGTGCGGGCCGGAACCGGCGAGCCGGGCCGCGACCCGCGCCGGTTCCTCGGAGAGCGGGACCTGCGTCTCGAAGTAGTGCAGCCACCTGTTGGAACTCATCTGCGGCATCCTTTCCTGGCGGTTACCAGCAATTACGCTATGCCGGTAACAAAATCAGGACAACGGGGCCGCGATAAGACGTTCTTCTCGGGATGCGAAGGCGCGGCAGCGCGAATGAAACAGGAGAGGCGGAACGACGAGGACACGAACCCGGCCGGACCGGAAGACGGCCCCGGAGTAAGTGACCGGGAAAACGCGAGGTCACGACCGGTCAGGGAGCGGCGGGCGGGCCGAACGGGAACCCGGACCCGGCCCGATGACGACCGCGAAGACCGGTCTGGGTTAGGAAGGCCGGGGACGGCACGGGGTCACGGCCGTCCAGGCCGAGAAAACCGGGAAAACCGCGAGGTCGCGGCCGGTCAGATCCAGCCTGCCTCGGTGGCGATGCGGATGGCGTCCACCCGGTTCCTCGCGTTCAGCTTGGTGACTATCTTCGTGAGGTAGTTGCGCACGGTCCCGACGGACACGTGCATGACCGCCGCGATCTCCGGCGGCTCGGCGCCGCCCGCGGTCAGCCTCAGGACCTGGACCTCGCGTCCGGACAGCGGGTTCTCCCCGATGTCCCACGCGGTCAGCGCGAGCTGCGGGTCGACGATGCGGCGCCCCGCGGCCACCTCGCGGACCGCCTGGGCGAGGCGTTCCGACGGCGTGTCCTTGAGCAGGAAGCCGGACACCGACACCGAGAGGGCGCGGCGGAGCGTACCGGGCCGTCCCAGGCCGGTCAGGATCAGCGTCCGGCAGGTGGGCAGCTTCGCGTGGAGCTCCTCCGCCGCGGAGAGACCGTCGAGCACGGGCAGGTCGACGTCGATGATCGCGACATCGGGGCGCGTCTCGAGCGCGGTGGGCACGATCTGGTCCCCGCTGCCGACCTGGGCCACCACCGTCAGGTCGGGCTCGATGTCGAGCAGGGCGGCCAGCGCCCCGCGCACCATCGGCACATCCTCGGCGAGGAGGATCTTCAGCACAGTGGTACTCCTGTCCGGACGTCGGCTCCAGTGCGAGAAACGACGACCGGGCGCGGCGGGGTCTCTCGGTCTCGCGGGCGACTCAACGACCGATCCCGCGAGTGATCCCGCGGTCGACCCTGTGAGTGACTCTGCGAGGCGATTCCCATCCGCATACGCCCCGCCACCGTTCGAGCAAGCCGACTATACCAACCGATCTTGACCCGAATAGTACTCAGTCAATTGCGTTTGGCAATGCCGAGGAATTTTGACATTCGCTTACCCGGATTTGTCAGATGGAAAAGATCCCGCCGAATCATCCGCCACGGCCGTCCGCCCTCTTCGTACCCCCGGTATATCTTCCTGGACGCTTCTCCTCATGTTCCCCGGCGCGTTCTCCGGCGTTTCCGAACGAGGGATGAGGGCCGCGCCCGGAGCGGTGACGACCAGCCGGAACGCCCCGTCGACGATCCCTGCCGTCAGCCGCCCGCCGATGGCGCGCAGCCGTTCCGCCAGATCCCCCAGCCCGGAACCGTCACGGACGGCGGGAAGCCCTCCCGGCCGCACCCCGTCGTTGGCCACGCACAGCCGCACCCCGCCCTCGTTCAGGGCCACCTCGATCAGGCACCACCGCGCGTCGCTGTGCCGCAGCACATTCGTGACCGCCTCCCGCAGCACGACCGCGAGCACCGCGTCCAGCTCCCCGGGAACCACGTCCGAGGGAACCGCCGCCCCGACGCCGATCCCCGCGGCGGCGAGCGTGGAGACCGCCGAGTCGACCTCCGCGCTGAACGACATGTGCCGGTACCCTCCGGCCACCGCCCGGACGTCCGCGACCGCCCGCCGCGCGACCTCCAGCACCTCCGCCACCTCGGTCCTCGCCCGCTCCGCGGACCTCGGCAGCAGCCGGTACGCCAGCTCACTCTTGACGATCATCACCGACAGGTCGTTCCCCAGCAGGTCGTGCAGGTCCCGTGCCACCCGCAGCCGCTCCTGGGTCACCGCCATCCGCGCCAGTTCCCCCCGCGCCCGGTCCACCCGTGCCACCAGGTCCGACAGCGAGCTGATGCCGAAGACCACCAGGCCGGTCAGCAGCGTGGAGATCACCAGGTACGCGGTCCACTCCGCCGTGTCGCCCTGGAGCACCGACAGCAGCGTCACCCCCGCGCCGACGGCCGCGTACAGCACCCACCTCCAGCGGCCCGCGACCAGCAGCACCGCCCCCGCGAGGAAGCCGCCCATCGAACCCCACGGCCCGTCGATCCACAGCAGCGGCAGGACCGTGGCGGCCGTCTGCACCGCCAGGGTCGCCCTCCTGAGCCATCCCGGCCACGACCTGGGTTCTCCCAGGGAGTGGACGATCTGCACGCCGACCAGCACGGCGACACACGCGGCGAATCCCACCAGTTCGAGCGGGCCCGTCCGTTCCGCCAGCACGTTGACCACGATGAGGACGCCGTATCCCAGCAGCACCACCACGGCGATGAACCGGGCCACCCGCAGATGCCACGCCCGCCCCTCGGCCCTGCCCGCCGCGCCGGGCGCGTCCCGCGGAGTGCCGGACATCCCGGAGGACTTGGGAACATCGGCCGCATCGAGCACCCCGAACATCTCGGTCCCGCCAGACATCCGGACCATCCGAGGCACCCCGGCCTCCCCCGGCTCCCCGGACGCCCTTGACTCCCCGAACTCTCCGGACGCTTTAAACTCCCCGGGACCCCCGGCACCCCCGGGACCCGGCGCCACCAGCGGGGCCTCCGCGGTCAGCCGGAACCACTCACCCTCGGCCGTGAACGACAACCGCCCGCCCGCGGCCTCCAACCGGCCCGCGAGATTCCCCAGTCCCGTCCCGGTCCCGAACGAACGCGTCCCCAGCTCCGGCTCGACCCCGTCGTTGCCGACCCGCAGCCGCGCCCAGCCCTCCTCCACCCCCGCCTCGATCTCGCAGCGCCGCGCCTTGCTGTGCCGCAGCACATTGGTGACCGCCTCCCGCAGCACGATCGCCAGCACCGTGTCCAGCGCCTCGGGCAGGTCCTCCCCGGAGACGTCCACGCGTGCCCGGATCTCGGCGACCGCCAGCATCGACTCCGCCGACGCCGCCTCCGCCGCCAGCGACATGGGGACGTACCCACCCGCCACCACCCGTACCTCCGCCAGCGCGCGGCGGGCGACCACCAGGACGTCCCGGAGTTCCCGCCGCGCCCGGTCGGCCGCGCCCGGCAGCAGCCGGTACGCCAGCTCGCTCTTCAGGGTCATCGCCGACACGTTGTAGCCCAGCAGGTCGTGCAGGTCCCGCGCCACCCGCAGCCGCTCCCGCGCCACCGCCATCCGCGCGAACTCGCCGCGTGCCGCGTGGATCACCTTCACCAGCGACGCCAGCGAGCTGACCCCGTACACCATCAGCCCGGTCAGCAGGGTGAAGTACACGCTGTAGACGACGTCCACCGCCGCCAGGTTCTCCTCCCTGAGCGCGAGGAGCGCGCCGACGCAGGCCGCGACGGCGAGAAAAGCCCCCCAGCGTCCCGGCCCCGACACCATCAGCAACATGGACCCGGCGAGAAAACCCGCGATGGCCCCCGCCTGCGGGCCGACCCACGCGAAAGGCAGGAAAGTAACAACGGCCTGTATCGAAAGTGTGAGAAGGCGGAGCGGTACGGGCCAGCTCAGCGCGTCCCGCGTCGAATGCGCGACTTGCAGGAAAAGCGCGGTGAACAGACAGACGGCGAAGCCCAGCAGTTCGGGACCGGGCAGGCCACTTCCCCATACGAACATCAGCGCGTTGAACACGTAGCCGTGCAGAACGGCGACAATGATCGCGCGTGCCATCCTGGGGGCCGCGAGCACTCCTTCTCCATGTCGCGTCTTCCCCGGCGACCTGGGAATCGACCTGGCGAATCCGCGCCAACGCTGTGGGGGGCCGGCGTCAACCGTCATCGACCGTCTCCTTCGAAGCCCGACCGGTTGCCCTTCCCCGTCAGCCCGAGATCCTAAAGCAATCTATATCAGGTAAATAAAGTTAGATAGATCTGTTTGTGTAGCTCTGGGTGAATCATGCGGTACTCTCAGCGGAAAACCGCGTGTCATAGCCGTACGCCGTGATTCACCATGCGTCCGGCGGGACGGAGTGTGTTCACCCGGCTCTCGCCGCGCACATCCTTAAATGCCAAAAAAGGGCACTCCCGGATTACGAGAGCGCCGCCCTCGCCCGGACGGCCCACTCGGCGTCATTCGCCGCGTATCTCCCGGAAAAGCGACTCGGCTCGGCGTCGGGGCGGTGGCCGACGACGAACCCGCCGACGGTCGACTCGACACGCCAGTCGAGACCGAAAACACGTCCCGTCACCTCGATGTCGCCGCTGTCCAGCCCGCACGCCGCCAGACCCATGGCCGTGCTCACCAGGGAGAGCGTCTGCGTCAGCGCCCCGACGTTCTTGAGCACCAGCGAGTAGCTCAGCCCGTTGTACTTCCTCGACAGCCTGCGGAACCGCGCGGTGATGGTCAGCAGGACGGGCGGCGGCGCGTCCAGGTTCGCCGCCACCATGCTCGTCTCCAGCAGCTCGTCCACGTCCGCCGGGCCGGACGCGACCGGCTCCAGCCGGTGCCGCAGCGGGTCGTAGTGGTAGACGCCCCGGGGGACACCGGCGCACCTGTCCACCGTGACGTAGAGCTCAAGCTCGTAGGAGCCGCCGCTGCTCGGATAGGGACGGTCGCTCGTCGAGGTCGTCGAGGTCTCGTCGGGGGAGCCGACCAGGGAGCGGATCCGGGCCGTCCTGTACAGGAGCTCCCCCAGCTCGTCGGCCGTCAGCGGCCTCTCACCGTAGTGCCGGGTGTGCCTGCTCGCCTCGACGGCCGCGGTCAGCGACGGGTCCGTCGCGAGCAGCTCACCCCACTTCGGCCGGGGCAGCGCGACGGGAGCCCGCGCGGGCTCCGGCCTCACGACGGGCTCCACGACGGGCTCCACGACGGGCTCGGCGACAGGCTTGGCGACAGGGTTCGCGGCGGGCTTCACGACGGGTTCGACGCCCCACCGGTCTCCCATCGGGTACGTCGCCCCGAAGTCGTGGTCGTGCCTGCCGAGGGTGGAGCGGGTGTGGAACATGAGATCGACCGGGGTCCAGGCGACGAGGGCGGGGTCGGTGTCCTCCTCGAACGCCATCGGCAGGAAGGGATCCTCCGCCACGGCCTGTACCACCATCCCCGCCGCCATCAGGTAGGCGATCACGGCCTGGGACTCCCGCCCGGTCGCCGAAGGGACGACCGGGCGGACCAGCGACCCGAGGGCGGACATGGCGTCGGCCCGGTGCAGGACGACCCGGTGCAGCGACAGCGGCGACTCGACGTGGTAGTTGTTGCCGTCCGTCCCGATCAGCGCGAACCTGGACAGGCGGACCGGGCGGACCGGGGAGTCCACCGGCAGCAGGAACCGCGCCCTCGGGGTGAGCGGGATCACCGACATCAGCGGCCGCTCGGGATCGAAACCGAAGGAGCGCACCACGAGGTGCTGGAGACCGTCGAGGATCGCGTCGAGCTCCCGCCGGTCGGCGTCCTCGCGGATGACGTTGCCGAGCGAGGTGGGCCCCAGGCTCATCCGGCGCATCGCCTCCAGCACGACGGGTCCCGGAGAGGGCAGGACCACGTCCTCCCAGCGGCTGTGCACCACCACGGTCGCGGCGTGCGGTTCCGGTTCGATGTACACGTCCTCCCGGAACGACCACTGGGGGAATATCTGGAGCGAACCGGCATCGCTGCCTTGGCCGCCGACCATCCTGTTACTCCTCATCCGTGTTGGGAGGGGAACGGCTACATGAACAGGGGAATCGGGTTGAGGTCCTCGTACGCCGTCGCCCGGTCAAGGCGGCCGAGGAGGACGGGAACGTCGTACAGCCGCCCGGGGGCGAACCTCGCCCAGAAGTGCCGCAGGCCGGGAACGACGACCTTGACGACCGGCATGCCGATGTCGGGACGCGTCTGGTCGAGGACGAGGACGTCCAGGTCCATCCGCCCGGCCAGCGCGACGATGTGCTCGACGTCCTCCCGCAGGTCACCGCGAGGGGTGTAGGCGTAGCCGCCCAGTGGGCGCGGGGCCCGGTGCGTGTCGGGACGGAGATAGGGCTGGTTCCCCGTCGTCGCCGTGAGCCACCAGTCGCGGATGTGGTGGTCGGTCTGGCCGTATCCCGTCCCGTCGGCGCGCGCCCCGGCGACGGCCGGGAGCAGCTGCCCGAGTTCGGTGAGCGCGCGCCGCGCGGCGATCCGGGGATCGAAGTGGGCCCCGAACCCGAGCATGATGTCCTCGGCCGGTTTGTCGACGCGCCGCGAGATCGCCACCATGACGGGGATGCCCAGGTCGGAGGTGACGTCGAGGACCCAGAACTCCCGGCCGATGCCCGCGTACCGCGAACGGAGGCCGGTGATCCACGGGTCGCCGAACGAGCCGAGGTCCACGGCGGGCTGGCGCGTGCGGTTGTACCACCAGATGGCGACGGCGTCGCGCTCCACCAGTTCGAGGAAGCCCTGGACGATCGCGTCCTCGACGCTGGAGCCCGCGGCGTTCCCGTTGGAGGTCGCGCGCACCGACGGGTGGCCGCCCTCGCTGAAGTAGAGCAGGTCGGTGGGGAGCAGGCGGTGCCGCTCCGCGGTGAGCGACCACAGCGGGGTCCAGTCGACGACCTCCTCGTCGTCGAACGGCTCGGGAACGTGCTGGAAGGCCGTGCTCACGGCGTTCCAGCGGTGGCGGTCCTCGAACTGGCGGCGGTGGAAGTGCTGGCACTCGTCGGGGCGTACGGCTCGCTCGCCCAGGCCGCGCAGGCTGTCGCGCACCGTCGGCTCGTCCCCGTGCCGCGACCCGCAGTGTCGCTCGACCGCCTCGCAGAGCGCGCCCACCCTGGCCTCGAGGTCGGTGCTCCCCTTGCCGCCGCTCTGCTGACGCAGACCGGCTCTCATCGCGGGGAGACTGCCGCCGGGGAGGGCGAGGTTCGGCCCGGAGAGGTAGCAGTGCAGGAAGGAGGGGCTGCGCGGGTCGCGCCGGATCGCGTCCGTGATCCCGGTGAGGGGATCGGCGAGGTGGCGGTAGCGTTCCCACACCAGCTCGGGGTCCAGCGCGCGGTGCCCGTTGCCGTCCGCGCCGCCCATGGCCGCCTTGCTCCTGGACGCGATGACGACGGGCCTCCCGACGCGTGCCGCGACCAGCCCGGAGTCTCCGCAGGAGGGGCACTGCGGGCGCCTGTCCACGCGGTGGCGCAGGCCCTCCAGGGAGAAGGTGTCCAGCGTCCACACGGCGTCCTGGACCTCGTCGCGCGATCCGGCCAGCCACTTGGCCGCCTCCAGCGCCGCGAACTGCGCCCCGAGGGCGCGGGTGAGGGGCAGCGACGCGTCGGGCGGGCTGACGACGCCCGCCTCCGGCGCGCTCCGCAGCCGCGCCTCCCCGCGACGGTGCGCGCGCAGCCGCGTGGTCAGGCAGGACCAGCAGGGCCCCTCTCCCGGCCGGAAGATCGGGCCGACCCACAGGTCGGCGCCGGTCGGCTTGGCCAGCAGCCAGGACCGCCCGTCCGCCAGCCGCCGCTCGTTGAACCGTTCAAGCTCCGGGTCGAGGTAGTCGTCGCAGAGCACGAGGGACAGGGCCGAGGGCCGGTCGCCGTCCTCCTCGACGGTGATGCCCATCGACCGCAGCGCCTCGGCCGCGGGCCCGGTGTCGACGCCCCCCGGGGTCACGAGCCCGACGGACGACCCCGCCAGCCCCGACGCGGCCCGGTCCACGTCCACCCGCCCGAGGTCCCAGTACGCCTCGGTGGCGGCGTCGGCCCCGGCCTCCGGGGAACGGCGGGGCCCGACGAGGTTCGCCTCAGCCAGCCTGCCGAGGAGCCGCCCGAGCTGCCCGGCCGGGATCCCGGGCGCCGCCCGCCTCCGCACCTCGGCCAGGCTGTGGCTGCCGTCCAGCAGCGGGGCGAGCGCCTGGATCTGCGCACCGGACAGGGCGACCGTCCCCCGGGCGGAGGTGAGGTAGACCGCCTCCCCCGGAACCGTCACCGCCCGCAGGTGGCGCTTGAACCCGATCAGCGGTGAGTCCGTCCCGCTCTCGAAGGGTTCGCTCATCCGCAGTAGGTCCAGGCCGCCACGACGGGAGCCGGATGGTCGAGGTCCTCGATGACGAGGTCTTCGAGAAGCTCGGGCGCCTCCTCCCGGCCCCGGAACCCGGCGAACGCGGCGAACCCGGCGGCGGGGGCGTCGGCGTCGCCGACGCGCCCGGATTCGGTCCAGGTCCCCGGGGGGAACCCGGTGAGGCGCGGGTCGTGTTCCCTCACCTGGTCAGCCCGGGAAACGTTCAAGGTCGCCATCACGGTCTCCTCGATCTGGATCGGTTCTGATAGGTAAATTGTGCGCCCGGATCGGCGCTGAGAACAGTTTTTACGTCACCAGCCGGGTGTGAAAGTTTCACATCGCACTCGTGGCCCCGTGTGTAGGATTTCCCGCTCCTCCGGGTCTACGCTGACCGCATCCGGACAAGGAGACTGGAGGAGATCATGGACCGGAAGCAGATCCGCCAGCCACAGAAAAAGCTCATCCGGGTCCCGCGGCAGAAAAAGAAGCGTATGACCGACTCGCGCTACGCCCTCGACACCCGCACTCCCAGCGGAGTCCACCTGCCCTACTAGGGCACGGTCGCGAATATCCGGAAAAACCAACAACCTCTTGACCAAAGAGCCACGCGACACAAATGGCTCGACACTTTCCTACTAGGTTAGCTTAAGAGGAAGAATGTACCACGACCTGCAAATAAATCGGCTGAGAGCGCTGGTCACCGTAGTCGACGTCGGCGGTTTCCGAAGGGCCGCGGAGGCTCTGCACATAACGCAACCCGCCATAAGCCAGCAAATTCGCCAGCTCAGCGGTCTCGTCAAGGGCCCCATATTCACCTCGACCGGCCGGAAACTGCTGCTCAGCCCGCAGGGCGAGGAACTCCTCGGGTACGCCCGCCGTCTCGTGGCACTCAACGACGAGGCGGTGGGCCGTTTCATCCCGTCCCCGGGGAACACCCGGCTGTCCATCGGGATCGTGAACCAGCTCGCGGAGGCGCTTCCCGAGATCCTGCGGCTGCTCGCCAAGAGCATGCCGCACACCCAGGTCAGCGTCCAGACGGGGCTGAGCGAGTCCCTGGAGGGCCGGGTGACCACCGGCCAGCTGGACCTGGCACTGCTCCTGCAGACGAAACCCCACCGGACCGGCGCCACGAGCCAGGAACTCGGCCACATACGCATGGACTGGTTCGGCCGTCCGGCCCACGGAGAGGGCGCCGCGCTCCCGCTGACGCTCTTCACCGAACCGTGCACGCTCCGCGGCCGCATCGTGGACGCGCTCGACGAGTCGGACGTCCCGTGGTGTGTCGGCTACGAGGGCGCCGAGCTCGTCGGGCTGCGCGCGGCGGCCAAGGCCGGTCTGGGGGTGGCCTGCCTCGTCGCCAACGGCGACGAGCTCTGGGGCCTGCCCAAGGCGGCCAGGCTCACCCTCCCCACCCCGCCGGGGCCCCTGCCGGTGACGATGGCCCTCTCCACCGGCGCCGCGACCTCGGGGTACGTCCCGCTCGCGCGCAAGGCCTTCCAGCAGTCACTACGCGACTACCCCTTCGTCGGCTGACCGGGCCGAACTGTCTGAGCTGTCTGAGCCGACTGGGCCGACAGAGCTGGCCGGGCCGATCGAGAGCCGATCTCACGTCGGTTTCGAGCCGATCCGCTGGGCACCGCCCCGAAGATTCTTCGTCCCCGAAGGTTCCCCACCGGGTGACTCACCCTGAAGACGCCGGGTGAATCACCCCGATGGCCCCGGGTGGCCTCACCCCGGAAGACTCTCCTCGATGATCCCCGCGGCCCGGGTGGTCCCGTCCGCCGGGTCGATCAGCAGGCAGGAACCGGTCATCCGGGACAGCGCGTAGGGGTCGGCCGCGAGGGGGTCGGTGGTACGCAGCACGACACCCGCGATCTCGTTGGCGGCGAGACTGTCCGCCCCCGGTGCGCAGGTGAGGTCCCCGAGAGCGGTGGAGGGCACGATGTCCTCGACGACCGCCTGGACCGTCCTGGTGGTGTGCTTGACCAGAACCTGTTCCCCGACGCGCAGGACGCGTTCGTGGAGGTGGCACGTGGTCGCGCGCAGCTCCCGGGTGAGGCCGGGCGCCGCGTTCTCCGGCACGATGAGCGAGCCCCTGGAGACGTCGACGTCGTCGGAGAGGCGTACGGCGACCGACTGCGGCGCCCACGCCGTGTCGACCGGCTCACCGAGCACGTCGATCGCCGCCACCGTGGACGTCCCCCCGTCCGGGAGCACCGTGACGCGCTCGCCGACGCGCAGGACGCCGTTGGAGATCTGGCCCGCGTAGGAACGGTGGCCGTCCGCCCGGATGACGTACTGGACGGGCAGCCGCGCGGGTCCCCGGGAGGGGTCGGCGCCCACCGGCACCGTCTCCAGGAGCTCCAGGACCGTGGGCCCGGTGTGCCAGTCCATGTTCGGCGAGGGGGTGACGATGTTGTCGCCGGTGAGAGCGGAGATCGGGATCGCGGTCACCGCGCCGATCCCGAGGCCGGACGCGTGCTCGGTGAACTCCTCGGCGATCGCCGCGAACACCTCCTCGTCCCAGCCGACGAGATCCATCTTGTTCACGGCCAGCACGACGTGCGGGACCCTGAGGAGCCCGGCGACGGCGGCGTGCCGCCTGGTCTGCGAGACGACGCCGTGGCGGGCGTCGACGACGATGAGCACGAGCTCGGCGGTCGAGGCGCCGGTGACCATGTTGCGGGTGTACTGCACGTGGCCGGGCGTGTCGGCGAGGATGAAGCGCCTGCGCGCGGTGGCGAAGTAGCGGTACGCGACGTCGATCGTGATTCCCTGCTCGCGTTCGGCGCGCAGGCCGTCCGTGAGCAGGGCGAGGTCGGCGGTCTCCCGTCCCTGCCTGCGCGAGGCGGACTCCACCGCCTCCAGCTGGTCGGCGAGGATCGACTTCGAGTCGTACAGCAGCCGTCCGACGAGGGTGGACTTCCCGTCGTCCACGGATCCGGCGGTGGCGAAGCGAAGCAGTGTGGTGGTCATCAGAAGTATCCCTCCCGCTTGCGGTCCTCCATGGCGGCCTCACTCAGCCTGTCGTCGGCGCGGGTGGCTCCCCGCTCGGTCAGCCTGGAGGAGCGGATCTCCTCGATGACCTCTTCCAGGGTGGCGGCGCCGGAGTCGACGGCGCCGGTGCACGACATGTCGCCGACCGTGCGGTAGCGCACGAGACGCCGTTCCAGGGACTCGTCCTTCGCAGGACCGCCCCACTCGCCGGGGGCGAGCCACATGCCCCGGCGCGAGAAGACCTCGCGCTCGTGCGCGAAGTAGATCGGCGGGAGCTCGATGCCCTCCCTGAGGATGTACTGCCACACGTCCAGCTCGGTCCAGTTCGACAGCGGGAAGACGCGGACGTGCTCGCCGGGCGAGTGGCGGCCGTTGTAGAGGTTCCACAGCTCCGGTCGCTGCCGTCGCGGGTCCCAGCCGCCGAAGTCGTCGCGCAGGGAGAACACCCGCTCCTTGGCGCGGGCCTTCTCCTCGTCCCGCCGCCCGCCGCCGAAGACCGCGTCGAAGCGGTTCGTCTCGATGGCGTCGAGCAGCGGCACCGTCTGCAGCGGGTTGCGCGAGCCGTCGGGCCGCTCGGCCAGCTCTCCCCGGTCGATGTAGTCCTGGACCGAGGCGACCTCCAGCCGCAGGCCGTGCTCGGCGACGACGCGGTCCCGGTAGCCGATGACCTCGGGAAAGTTGTGGCCGGTGTCGACGTGCAGCAGGGGGAACGGCACCGGCGCGGGGGCGAACGCCTTGCGCGCCAGGTGGAGCATGACGACGGAGTCCTTGCCCCCGGAGAAGAGGACGACCGGCCGGTCGAACTCCCCGGCCGTCTCCCTGAGGATGTGGGCGGCCTCCGCCTCCAGCGCGTCCAGGTGGGACAGCTGGTAGGCGTGGCCGACGGTCTCGTCGACGGCGATCGTTGTCATCACGGTGTCCTCTCTGCTGCGACAGCCCCAGCGGCTCCAACGGCCCCGGCGGACCCGGCACCGTTCACACTCCCGGCGCTCCCGGCGCTCCCAGCGCTCCCAGCGCTCCCAGCGCTCCCAGCGCTCCCGGCGCCCTCGACGGGTCCGGCACCGTTGATGCCCTTGGCGCCGTTCGCGCTCCCGGCGGTCCCGGCACCCTCAGCGACCCCGGTGCCCTCGGCGCCCCCGGTGCCGTCCGGCGGCGTGGTCTGCGTGGTCTGCGTGGTCGGCGTGGTCTGCGGGCGGCCCTCCGCCACCCAGTTCGCGACCGCCCTGGACAGCACGGTCCTGGCCCGCCGGAACTCCTCGGCGTCGAGGTGCTCGTCCGGCGTGTGGTCGAGCGCGGAGTCACCCGCGCCGTAGGCGACCATGGGCACTCCCCGCCAGGTGGTGGCGAGGGTGTTCATGTCGCTGCTCCCCTTCTTCGCGAGGAACCTCGGGGAGACGCCCTCCTCCCTGAAGGCGCGGGAGAACGCCTTCACCAGCGGGCTGGTCCGGGAAGTGATCACCCCTGGGGTGGCGCGGAGCACCTCCACGACGACCGGCCCGGCGACCCGGCGGACGAGCTCGACGAGGTGTTCCAGGTCCAGGGTCGGGGGGACCCGCACGTCGATGACGGCCTCGCCCACCTGGACGTCCCCGCCGTTCATCGCGTGGATGCCGAGCACGGCCACCAGCGCCTGGGAGTCGGCCCCGCCGATCTCGTCGCGGAGGCGGCTCAGCACGTCCACCATCTGGTCGGCGGCGGTGGTGACCCCCTGCCCCGCGGTGTGGCCGACGCTGTGGCTGACGCGCAGCCGTACCTTGAGCAGGCCGTAGTAGCCGACGGTGAGGGCCTTCTCGCCGCTGGGCTCGCCCACGATCACCGCGTCCGCCGGGTAGTGGTCCCTGGCGTGGAAGGCCCCCGCCGAGGTGATCTCCTCCTCGGCCGCGCCGACGACGCGTACCTGTGCCCAGCTCGGCACGTCCATGTCCGCGAGGGTCTCCAGGTAGGCGACGAGGCTGGCCTTGGCGTCGACGCAGCCCCTGCCGGTGATCGTCAGCCCGTCCCAGCGCACCGGCCACCGGTGCGGCACGGTGTCGAGGTGCCCGAGCATGAGCAGCCGCCGGTCGCCGGAGCCCCGGGTGGCCACGAGGTTGCCCGCCGCGTCGATCTCCGCGTGGACGCCGCGCTCCGCGCACCAGCCCGCCAGGTACTCGGCGAGCTCCCGCTCGTCGGCCGACACCGAGGAGATCTCCACGGCGCGGGACAGGAGCGACAGGTCCGGCGCGGGTGCCGGGGCGTGCCAGAAGCGTGTTCCCGACGCGGGTGACAGGACGTGCGGCCCGGTTATCGCGACGTCGGCGCTCCCGTCGAGCGCGATCTCCGCCGCGCGTACCTTCTGCCGCATCCGGCCCCGCGCGAACCGCTCGCCCTCGCCGCGTACGACGTCGGTCAGGCGGCTCGCGGGGTCCTCGGGGTCGGTGAGCAGGCCCGGTGTGCCGGTGACGAGGCGCAGGTGGTCGGCGGCGAGGGCGTTGGCCAGTTCGGCGGCGAGGACGTCGGCGTCGACGTTGAGCGCGGAACCTCCGGCCCCGTCGGCGACGGGCGGCGAGAGGCACACCACGTCGAACGCGTCGAGCAGCACCCGGAGGCGGTCCGCGGCCACTCCGGTCACGGTGCCCGCCCGGTGGTCGCGGATCACCGTCGTCCTGCCGTCCTTCACGGCCCGCAGCGGCCGGTTGGCCTGGGCGCTCACCAGCGCCCCGTCCCGGGCGACCGAGGCGAAGACGCTCAGGCCGCGCGAGGTGAGCGCGTCGCGCACGCGCGGCAGCGTCACCCGCTCGTACGCGTCCACGATGTGCGGCATCTCCTCGGGAGGGCAGTAGCGCACCTCGCTGTCGCCCCGCAGGCTCAGCGTCCTGACGGGGCGGCCGATGTCGGCGTAGTGCCGCGCGATGCCGGCCGCGCCGCCCGCGACGAGGAGCACGCGGGCGCCGCGTCGGCGCAGCTGGGCCAGTTCGTCGAAGAGCGCGTCGTGGCCGAGGCTCGCGCTCCCTATCTTGACTACGTAGAGTGCCGCCTTGCGCGTGCTGGCGACGTGTCCGAGTACGGACATCTTTCGCTCCTCCTCAGCGTTCCGGCCCTTCAGCCGATACCGCGGGTGTTGCCTCCGTCGGCCACGAAAACCGTGCCCGTGACGTACGAGGCCTGGTCGCTGGCGAGCATGGCGGCCAGCGCGCCGAAGTCGGCGACGTCCCCGATCCTGCCGAGCGGGATCCGCTCGGCGACGCGGGCGATCTCCGTCTCCACGTCCGCGCCGAACTGCTCGTCGAGGATGGGGGTGCGGTGGAAGCCCGGGGCGAGGATGTTGACCGTGACCCCGTTCGCGCCGAGCGCGTGCACCAGTCCCTTCATGTAGCCGAGCAGGCCCAGCCGGGCCACCGACGACAGGCCGCTCTCGGGGTGGGGCTGGCGCACCGACTCCGAGGCGATCATCAGCACGCGGCCCCAGCCGCCCTCCTTGAGGAAGGGCAGTGCCGCGAGGGTGACGCTCACGTGCGGCAGCAGGTTCCCGTCGATGGCCGCGCGGTAGTCGGCGACCTGGAAGGCGTCGACGGGCCCGAACGGGACCCCGCCGGAGTTGGTCACCACGATGTCCAGCCCGCCGAAGGTCTCCGCGGTCCGCCGTACCCATTCGGCGGCGGCCCGCTCGTCGCGCAGGTCCACGGGGGTGCTGAGCACCTCGCCCGTTCCCATCGCGTTGACCTCGACGTGGGCGAGGGCCAGTTTGGCCGGGTCACGGCCGCAGATCGAGACGTTCGCCCCCTCCGCCGCGAGGGTCTTGGCCACGGCCAGCCCGAGCCCGCTGCTCGAAGCCGCCACCAGGGCCACGCGCCCTTTGAGCCGAAGGTCCATGAGTTGGCTCTCCCTAACTCTCGTGCCTACCTGGTCGGCAGGGCCGGATATCCGTAGCGGCCGAGCAGCGGCAGGGCCGGAGCGGTCGCGGCGGCGATCTCCCGCGCGGACAGCCCGGTGCGCCAGCGCTCGTCGGAGCGGATCCTGGTGTCGCCCTTGGTCAGCCGGTCGGGGTTGCCGGTCACCGTGTGGTTCTCCCCGAGCGAGACCACGCCGGTCTCGTCGACCGGCGGCTCCCCGGCCAGCCCGGCGAACCGCATGACCCGGCCGAGCACCTCGCGCGGCCGGTCGCAGAGGTCCTCGTGCCTGACCCGCAGGTACCGGTCCTCGGCGACCCCTCCGACGAGCTCCGACGCGAGGTTGAACGCGCTCCAGTACCCGCTGCTGCGGGAGGGGCTCATCGGGTCGATGTAGTCCTTGGCGTTCTTGTAGGAGTACGCCGTCGCGCGGGGGTCGCGCACCATGTGCAGCACCCGGACGTCCAGGTCCGTACGTCCCAGCAGCGCGGCGGCCTCGGCGGGGTACTTCGAGCCGTCCACGATCAGGTGCTCGCCGCCGCTCGCGGCCAGCGTCCGGTAGATGGCGGCGGTGCGTCCGACCGCCTCCTCGACCCCGGGCGCCGTCCTTCTCCTGCCCCGGGCCTCCGCGAGGCGGTCCCTGGTGTGGCGGGTCCGCAGCAGGGAGCGCTGCAGGATCGCCATCCGGCCCGCGACCGCGGCCCGCGCGGTGCCGCCGGTCGCGAGGACCGAGGACCAGACGTCGCACGCGGTCAGGTCCCTGCCGCAGCCGCAGGTGGAGTTCGTACCGGCGTTCAGCACGCCGTTCCGCCACAGGTAGTGCAGCTCACCGGCGTGCAGGACGCCGGGCAGCTCGCCGAGGACGTTCCCGAGCAGGGTGCTGCCGCTGCGCATCCACCCGGTGATGTACAGGATCCGCGGGTCACCCATGGCGACCACCCCACGACAGCGTCATCAGGTGCTGCGGCAGGTGCACGGCGAGGCCGACGCGGGTGCTCGCCTCGACGAGGTCGGCGCCGCCGGTCCCGGCGCCCCGGCGTAGCGTGAGGGAGGAGACGCCGGGCAGCAGCAGGGTGAACGCGGCGCGGAAGTCCCCCATGAGCAGGGTGTCCTTAGGGATCATGCGCGTCCTCGACACCGTGATCCCGGCGACGGCCAGCCTGCCGAGCATGCCCGTCCTGACCATCTCCCAGTAGACGGCGGGGTGGGCGACGACGCCGTCGCACGAGCCGCCGGTCTCCTCCACCTCGGCGGCGGCCTCGGTGGCCGCCTCCTCAAGGCCGAGGGCGGTCTTCCTGTGCCGGGTGCCGGGCAGCCTGAGCAGCCCGGTGATCGCGCCGTCGCCGCTGCCGTGCAGCAGCGCCTCGTTCTCCGCGACCGACAGCCGGACGAGCACGCGGTAGTCGACGTACGGGGCCAGCAGCGCCGGCTCTCCGAGGATCCCCTCGGGGAGCGGCACGGAGACGGTGAGGTCGGTGAGCCGCGCCCGCTCGATCCTGGGCGCGAAGGCCGCCTCGGGGGTGGCGGCGTAGGAGGTGCCCGCCTCGCTCAGCTCTCCCCGGGGAGGCTCGTGGACGTAGGACGCCGGGCCGTCGGCCACGGGCGCCGTCTTCAGCAGGTGGCGTACCGGATAGCGGGGACGGGACGCGAAGAGCGGGAAGGCGGCGGGCAGGTGCATGCCGAAGGGCACCACCAGGTCGTCCCCCTCACCGGCTCGGTCAGCGGCTCCGCTCATGGCCGCCGCGAACGTCTCGCCCGGTGTGCGTTCGACGTCGACGGTCCCGAGATCGGACTCAAGATCAGATAGAGCCGGGTGCGCGCCGTTGCCGGTGACGGCCGGACTCTCTGCGATCCCTCGCATTACCCCTCCTTCTGGAGCTGCCCCGGAGACGCGCCGGTTCGACGCCCCGGACGTTCGGGAGATGTTCTGGAGATGACGATAAATCGAGAAAAATCATTACTAGAGAGCTTAATCATCCAGTGCGGTCATTTTCGGCCCCTGCCCAAGAAGCGCTGCTTATGAGGCAATAGCCCGGCAGTTATACACGGCCCCATAAGCAGCCTCATTCATTCCGAGTAAAACCACTTATTAGATGTTTTACGAGGAATCGGGTTACGGTTTACAGGAGACAAATCACGCACATCAACGAACAGGGACGAGCTCATGCAGAAGGTTATGAACGGCCCGGAGTGCCCTGAGTGCGCGGCCGAGGTGACGATCGACGGAGACGCCCGGGTGAGCGAGATCGTCGAGTGCCTGGACTGCCGGAGCGAGTTGGAGATCGCCTCCGTCCAGCCCACGACACTCACGCTGGCTCCGGACGTCGAAGAGGACTGGGGCGAGTAGCCGAGGGAGCTGTGCCGTGGATTCCGTAGCACCTCACCTCGCCGTCCTCGCGTCACGAGTGCGGTTCGAGGAGAAGAACATCATGGCCGCGCTCGAAAGGCGCGGCGCCGGGTTCGAACACCTGGACCCCAGGTCGCTGTTCGTCGCGGACGGCTCGGCCTGGAATGGACCGGACCTCGTCCTCAACCGCGAAGTCGGGCACTTTCGCGCCCTGTACGCGGCGAGCGCCCTGGAGTCGGCGGGGGTGACGGTGCTGAACAGCGCCGCCGCCACCCATCTCAGCGGCGACAAGTGGCACACGTCGGCGGCCCTGCTGGCGCGCGGGCTGCCGACGCCCAGGACCGCGCTGGCGATGACGTCCGACGCGGCACTGGAGGCGCTGGACGAGATCGGCTACCCGGCCGTGATCAAACCGCTGGTCGGCTCCTGGGGACGGCTGGTGACCAGGGTCACCGACCGCGCCGTGGCGACGGCCGTGCTCGAACACGTCGCCGCCCTCCCCTCCCCCCAGTCGCACGTGATCTACCTGCAGGAGCAGGTGGCCAAGGCCGACCGGGACCTCCGCGTGCTCGTCGTGGGCGGCGAGGCGCTCGGCGCGACCTACCGCAGGGGCGAGGAGTGGCGCACCAACGTGGCGCGGGGCGCCGTGAGCGAGTACTGCCCGCTCGGCCCCGACCACGTCAAGCTCGCGGTCGCCGCCGCCGAGGCGGTCGGCACCGACATCGCGGGCGTCGACCTCATCGAGGACGCGGACGGGCGCCTGACCGTGCTCGAAGTCAACGACCGGGTGGAGTTCAGGGGCTTCCAGGAGGCCCACGGCTCCCGGGTCGACGTGGCGGACGCCATCGCGGCCCATCTCATCGCGAGAGGAGAGACATGACACGCGTCGCGGTCGTCGGGGCCGCCGGCTACATCGGCGGCGAGCTCCTGCGCATCCTGACCACTCACCCGGAGGTCGAGCTGGCCGCCGCCACCTCGCGGCGCCTGCGGGGCCGCCAGGTCGACGGGGCCCACCCGAACCTGCGGGGAAGGACCCGGCTGGCCTTCTGCGCGGAGGACCAGCTCGACCACTACGACGTACTGTTCCTGGCGACACCGCACCGGGAGACGATGCGCCGGATGCCGGAGTTCCTCGGCAGGGCCCGCACGGTCGTCGACCTGTCCGGTGACTTCCGGCTGCGGTCGGCCGACACCTACGCGGACTACTACGGGGTCCCGCACGAGGCCGCCGCCCTTCTCGACACCTTCGTGCCCGGCGTGCCGGAGTTCCACCGGGACCGCCTGCGTACGGCCGACCGGATCAGCGTGCCCGGCTGCATGGCGAACGCCGGGATCCTGGCGCTCACCCCGCTGGCCGAGGCCGGGCTGATCAGGGACGAGATAACGGTCGACGCCAGGACCGGTTCCAGTGGCGCCGGAGCGACCGCGGGCTCGGAGAACCTGCACGCGGAACGCAGTGGCGCGCTCAGGGTCTTCGCCCCGACGCGGCACCGGCACGAGGCGGAGATCTCCCAGACGACCGGGCTCCCCGTCCGCATGACGGCGACGGGAGTGGAGGCCGTACGAGGGGTGCAGCTGCTGTGCCGGGCGCGCCTCGCGGACGGCGCCGGGGAGCGGGACATCCGCGCCGTCTACCGGGAGCGCTACGAGAACGAGCCGTTCGTCCGAGTGGTCGCCCAGCGGCGCGGCCTGCACCGGTTCCCGGACGCGAAGATCCTGTCCGGTTCCAACTTCTGCGACGTCGGCTTCGCCTTGGACCCGGAGACGACCGACGTGACGGTGATCGCGGCCCTGGACAACCTGGTCAAGGGCGGTTCGGGGAACGCGGTGCAGTGCATGAACGTCCGGCTCGGCCTGCCCGAGTCCCTCGGGCTCGACTTCACCGGCCTGCACCCGAACTGACCCGTGACCGACCAAGATCCGCACCCGAACCGACCGAGGCGAAAGGAGCAGACATGAGCGGCGCCTCCACCCTGCCGAGTGCGAACCCGGCGGTCGAGACGGCCGATCCGGCCGAGGTGACCGGCCGGATCAGGGAACACATCGTGAACATGTGCGCGAGTCCCGAGGGCGGGCACCTGGGGGGTTCCATGTCCCTCGTCGAGGTCCTCGCCACCCTGTACTTCCGCGTCATGCGCGTCGACCCCCGGAATCCGGGCTCGCCCGACCGCGACGTACTGCTGCTGAGCAAGGGACACGCGGGCATCGCCCTCTACGCGACCCTCTGCGAGGCCGGTTACTTCCCCGAGGAGCGGCTCGCCGACTACGCGCGGCCGGGGAGCGCCTTCATGGCCCACCCGCACGCCGAGATCCCCGGCGTGGAGATGCCGTCCGGCTCGCTCGGCCACGGCCTGGCGCTCGGCGTCGGGGTCGCGCTCGCGGCCAGGCTCGGCGGCTCCGGCCGCCGGTGCTTCGTGGTCATGGGCGACGGCGAGCTCCAGGAGGGCTCGGTCTGGGAGGCCGCGAGCGTGGCCGCGAACCACGGGCTGGACACCATGACCGCCGTGGTCGACCGCAACCGCCTCCAGATCACCGGCGAGACGGAGTCCGTCGGCGACCTGGAGCCCCTGGCCGACCGGTGGCGGGCCTTCGGCTGGCGGGTCCTGGAGGTGGACGGCCACGACGTCGCCGCGCTGACCACGGCGCTCACCACGCCGCCCGAGCCGGGGCGTCCCACTTTGATCATCGCGCACACCGTCAAGGGCAAGGGACTGCCCTTCATCGAGGGGCAGGCGCGCAGCCACTACGCCAAGCTGGGCGACCGGCAGCACCGCCGCGCGCTCTCCGCCCTGCGCGCCACGGGAGAGGACCGGCGATGACCGCCACCACCACAGTCAAGACGCGCTCGTCCCGCGAGGTCTACCGGGACGCGCTCGTGGAGCTCATGCCGGGAGACGAGCGGCTGGTCTGCCTGGACAGCGACACCGGCCTGTTCAGCGGGGTCGACTTCGGCGAGGCGGGTGACAGGTACGTCAACCTGGGCATCGCCGAGCACACCCTCATGGGTGCCGCCGCCGGGCTCGCCAAGGAGGGGCGCGTACCCGTCGTGAACACGATGGCGGCGTTCGCCTCGACCCGCGCCCTGGAGGCCGTCAAGGTCGACATCGCGCTCAACAACCTGCCCGTCCGCATCGCCGCGACCCACTCAGGAGTGTCGGGCGGCCATCTCGGCCCCACCCACCACTCGCTGGAGGACCTGGCCGTGATGCGGAACCTGCCGAACATGACCGTCGTCGTCCCCGCCGACGCGGCCACCACGGACGAGCTGTTCCGTCAGGCCCTCACCCTGCCCGGCCCCGTCTACTTCCGGCTGGGCCGCAACGCCACCCCCGACCTCCCCGAGGGCCCGCCCGTACGGCTCGGGCAGGCGCGGACCCTGCGGGACGGCACCGACGTCACGCTCGCCGCCTGCGGCCCGTACCCGGTGCTGGCCGCCCTCGACGCCGCGGACCTGCTGGAACGGGACGGCATCGCGGCGTCCGTGATCCACGTGCACACGGTCAAGCCGCTGGACACCGACACGCTCGCCGCCGCGGCGAGCGCGACCGGCGTCGTGGTCACGGTGGAGGAGCACTGGCGCGCCGGGGGCTTCGGAGCCGCCGTCGCCGAGAGCCTCTCCGAGATCCTGCCGGTCAGGGTGCACCGGGTGGCGATGCCGGACGCGTTCGTCCCGGTCTCCGGCGGCCAGAAATATCTCCTGGAGCGGGGCGGCATCACACCCCAGGCCGTCGCCGCGCGGGCCAGGACGGCCCTCGGCAGGCCGAGGAGGGACACCCGATGAACGACGACTTCCGGCTCGACGGCCGGTGGCGCGACGAGACCGTCCTCGACGACCTCCGGCGTTCCGCCGCCAGCCACCCGGACAAGGTGGCGCTCGTCTGCCACCGGGACGGCGTCGCGGAGACGGTGACGTACGCCGAGCTCGCCCGGCGCGTCGACCGTCTCGCGGCGAGCCTGGTACGGCTGGGCGTGGGGCGCGGCGACGTGGTGACCCTGCAGCTGCCCAACTCGTGGCAGCTCGTCGCGTCGATCCTCGCGTGCGCGCGGATCGGCGCCGTGGCGGGCCCGGTCGTGCCCATCATGCGCAGGCGCGAGGTCGAGTTCACGACCCGGCTCACCGAGAGCCCCGTGTACATCGCGGCGGCGGAGTTCCGCGGCTTCTCGTACGCGGACATGAGCGCGGAGGTCGCCCGTTCCGTGCCCAGCCTGCGTCACCGGGTGCTGCTCAGCGGCGCCCCGGGCGGGGGCGGCGGTATGAAAGGCGCGCCCGGCGTCGACCGCGACCTGCCCGGTGACGGCGCGCTCGACTTCGACCGTGACCTGCTCGGCCCCGAGCCCACCCCCGAGGAGGTCGAGGCCCTCGACGCCCTCGAAGCGGGCCCGGACGACCCCGCCCAGGTCGTGTTCACCTCCGGCACGACCGGTGAGCCGAAGGGCGTCGTGCACAGCCACAACACCCTGTACGCGATGAACAGGGCGCAGGCCGACGTGCTTCACCTGACCATCAGAGAAGTGACGGCGATGGGGTCCCCCACCACCCACCAGGCCGGTTACACCTGGAACTTCCTCATGCCGCTCATCCTCGGCGCGACGGCCGTGCAGGTGGACACCTGGGACCCGGACGTGATGCTGCGGATCCTGGAGGAGTGGAAGGTCACGTTCTTCATGGGCGCGCCCACGTTCCTCTCCGACCTCATCGAGGCGCAGCGCGCGGCCCCCCGGGACCTGTCCGCGCTGCTGACGTTCGCCACGGGCAGCGCGCCGATCGCGCCGCTCCTCGTGGAGGACGCGCGGGAGGTCCTCGGCTGCCGGGTGTACGCCCTGTGGGGCATGAGCGAGAACGGCTGCGTGACGATCACCCGTCCCGAGGACCCGCCGATGCGCGCGGCCGAGAGCGACGGCACCCCCGTACCGGGGATGGAGGTCAGGATCGTCGGCCGGGGGGGCGAGCCGGTGGCCGCCGGACAGCCCGGCCTGCTCCAGGTCCGCGGCGCCTCCCAGTGCCTCGGCTACTTCCGCCGCCCCGAGGTGTACGCGGAGTCGACGACCGAGGACGGCTGGTTCGACACCGGGGACCTGGCCCGCGAGGACGGCTACGGCGGCATCCGCATCACCGGCCGGGTCAAGGACGTCATCATGCGCGGCGCGGAGAACATCCCCGTCGTGGAGGTGGAGGCGGCCCTGCTGCGGCACCACGCCGTCAAGGACGTGGCGGTCGTCGGCTACCCGGACCGGCGGCTGGGCGAGCGCGCCTGCGCGATCCTCGTCACGGCGGACGCGGCGGAGGGCTCCCCGCTCACCCTCGACGACATGCGCGGCCACCTCGCGAGCCTCGGCATGGCCAAGCAGTACTGGCCCGAGCGGCTGGAGATCGTGCCGTCGCTGCCGAGAACCCCCTCCGGGAAGATCCAGAAATTCGCCTTGCGCGACCGGCTCCGGGCTTAGGACAGGTTATGAACTTCGACTTCACCGGTGAACAGCAGGCACTCGCCAAGCGGGTGCGGGAGTTCGCGGCCGACAGGGTCGCCCCGTACCGCCGGGAGAGCGACGTGCGGCGCGGTTACCGTCCCGGGCTCCTCGCCGAGATGGGCGAGGAGGGACTGTTCGCGCTGCGGGTCCCCGAGGAGTACGGGGGGCGCGGGCTCGACGCGGTGAGCGCGGGCATCGCCCTGGAGGAGCTGGCGGCGGCGGACCTGTCGGTCTGCTACCCCGTGCTCAACGCCGCCCTCATCGGCGGCGTCCTGGCGGCGAACGGTACGCCGGAGCAGCTGGCGGGCTGGCTGCCGCCGATCGCCACCGGCGAGGCGATCGTCGCGCTCTGCCTCACCGAGCCGGGACACGGCACCGACGCCGCGAACATCGGGATGCGCGCCGAGCCCGACGGCGACGGATGGGTGCTGAGCGGCGAGAAGACCTCCATCATGATCGCCGCCTACGCCACGCACGGCCTCGTCTTCGCCCGTACCGGGGGGCCGGGGGCGCACGGCATCACCGCCTTCTACCTCCGCCTGGACGAGGCCAGGGTGAGCCGCGAGGTCCTCCCCGACCTCGGCTGCCGGTCCGGCGGGCGCGGCAGGCTCGTCTTCGACGGCGTCCGCGCCGGTCCCGGGGACGTGGTCGGGCATCCGGGGCTCGGCTTCGCCGCGGTCATGCGCGGGTTCGGCGTCTCGCGGGCGCTCATCTCGCTGATGGCACTCGGGGTCGGCAGGGCGGCGCTCGACGAGGCCGTCGCCCACGCGGGCGCCAGGGAGGCGTTCGGCGGGCCCATCGGCAGGTTCCAGGGGGTCGCCTTCCCCCTGGTCGAGCACGCGACCATGCTCCACGCGGCGCGGCTGGTGTCGTACGAGGCGCTGTGGCGCGCCGACGGCGGCATGGACCCGCGGATCCCCTCCAACATGGCCAAGTGGTGGGCGCCGAAGGCGGCGATGGAGGCCGTTCACCAGTCCCTGCTGACCATGGGCCACCTGGGCTGGTCGGAGGACGGGCCGATCGCGCAGCGGCTCAGGGACGTCATCGGGCTCCAGCTCGCGGACGGCACCGCGGCGGCCACCAAGCTCGTCGTCGCGAGAAAACTCCTCGGCCGGGAGAACGCGCCGTAACACTTCCGGCTCCACCCGGCCCGCCAGGCTCGGCCTGCCGGGCTCGGCCCGTCAAGCTCAGCCCGTCAGGCTCGATCCGTCAGGATCGGCCCGTCGGGCTCAGTTCGTCGGGATCGGTCCGTCAGACTCAACCCGTCCGGGGCGGGGCGGTCAGCTGGTCTCGCCGTGGGCCCGTTTCGCCTCGCGGTAGGTGCGCATCTTGGCCCGTGTGCCGCACACCGCCATCGAGCACCAGCGGCTGCCCCGGTTTCGCGACCGGTCGTAGAAGATCCACTCGCACCGGTGCTCGCCGCACGCCTTGAGGCGCTGCCAGGAACCGTCGGCGACGGCACCGGCGACGGCCGCCAGCACCCTGGCCAGGGCCCCGCGTACGTCGGTGAGCGCGGGCCGAAGACTCAGCCCCCCGTCCTCCCCGTCGAATCCCACGACGAGCGGGCAGTCGCGCGCGATGTGCTCGACCGTGCGGCGGGCCTGGAGGTCGGGGGGCCCGCCGTTGTTCTCCCGCAGGAGCGCGCGCAGCGCCTCCCGCAGGCTCACGGCGTCACGGCGGTCCAGCTCGCCGGGCTCCACCCGCGGGTCATCGAGGCCGTTGCGTTCCAGCCAGACGGTGAGACCCTCCACGGTGGCGAAGTGGTCACGCCCGAACTCCACGTTGACGCTGTTGACGAACGCCTGCACCAGCGCGAGCGGACCCGGTGCCACGGCTCTGTCTCCCGGTTGTCGCTTCACCCGAGCAACTTTACTACCGAACAGCATTCGACGGTAGTACGGCACCAGCGCCCACCGGATCTATCCGTGACACTTCCCCTACGTTTCGCGTTCGCATCCCGAGAAGCAGGTCTTATCGCACCCCCGTTGTCCCGTCCTGGTTACCGCCTTAGCGTAATTGATGGTAACGGGAAAATCACCAACCGCGACATACGGAGTGCGAAGGGAAACGACGTGACGACCAGGGTCTATCCCGCCTACATCGGCGGCAAGGACATCACCGGCGACAGCGGGAAGTACGTCCACACGGTCACCACGCGGGCCGTGCTGGAGGACACCTTCCCCAGCCTGAGGCTCAAGCGCGACCTTGACCTGGGCGTCGTCGACATCGAATCGGCCGGGGACGTCGTCGCGGGAGCGTGCGCCGTCGCCGACGAGGAAATGATAGATCTGGCCCTCGAATCGGCGGCCCGTGCCGCTCCCGAATGGGCCCGCTTCCCGCTCGCCACCCGGATGGAGATCGGGTACCGCATCGCGGAGCGCCTCACCGAGCACCGTGACGAGCTGGTCGAGATCCTCGTCGCCGAGGGGCAGCCCCGCTCCCTCGCCGAAGGCATGGTCGACGGGATCCCCCTCACCGGCTGGAGCCGGGAGACGCTCGAATGGTGCGCCGCGCAGATGCGCTTCGACCGGCACGACGGCGACCGCGAGATGACCCTGCGGCGCGTCCCCGACGGGGTGGTCTGCATCAACCCGCCGCAGAACGCCGCGGTCGCGAACGCCCTGTTCGGCGTCACCGCCCTCCTGGCCGGCAACGCCGTGGTGGTGCGGGCGCCGCGCGGGATCCCGCTCGCGGTCATGTACACGATGCGGGAGATCGTGGCGCCGGTCCTCGAAGAGGCGGGAGCGCCCCCCGGCACGCTCAACGCGCTCTGCGGGCCCCCGATGCTCGACGCCTGGCTGGCCAGCGAGCACGTCGACGACATCGTCTACATCGGGGGCAGCAAGAAGGGGCTCGCGCTGGAGCGCGACTGCGTCGCGGCGGGCAAGAAGCCCATCCTGGAGCTCGCGGGCAACGACTGCTTCGTGGTCTGGCGCGACGCGGACCTGGACGTCGTGGTGGAGAGCCTCACGCAGTTCTTCACCCAGTCGGGCCAGATCTGCAACGTGCCCAACCAGGTGGTCGCCCACCCCGCGATCGCCGACGAGCTCGTCGAGCGGCTGACCGTGGCCGTGCAGAAGATCCAGCCCGGATACCCCGAGGAGCGCGGCGTCGTGCTCACCCCGGTCCTCATGGTCGACGCGTTCCACGCCTGCGTCGCCCAGGCGCTCGGGAAGGGCGCGAAACTCGTCCACGGCGGCCGTCGCCTGGAGGTGGACGGTTCCCCGTCGGAGACCGGGTTCTTCCTCGAACCGACGATCCTGCGGGTCGACGGGCTCCGCGGCTCCAGGGCGCTGTGGGTGGTCCGCGACGAGACCTTCTTCCCCCTGCTGCCGGTCATCGTCCCCGAGGTCACCGGGACGGACGAGGACCTGCTGGAGGAGGTCATCGGGTTCGTGAACGGCAACGCGTACGGCCTGCGCAACTCCTTCTGGGCGACCGGCTCCGAGGTGATCGACCGGTTCGCCGAGGGGGTCGTCAGCGGCGGCCAGCTCAAGATCAACGATTCGCACGCCGGCTTCCTGCCGTTCCTCCCCACCCACGGCGGGACCGGCCTGACCGGTGGCGCCTTCGGGGAGGCGAACTACCTCATGCTGCGCGCCTCGCACCTCCAGGGCGTCAGCATCGTCCGCCCGGCGACCGACACGGAGTAAATACCATGACATCTCGTACTTTCAAGGCAACGGTGTGGTGCTCGGCCGAGGACCTGATCGAGCAGCTCGGCGACGACCGGGCGTTCCCGGTGTGCGCCCCGGACATCCTCTCCGTCGAGGACATCGGCGGCGGGCTCCGCCAGTGGGTCCTCGCCTTCCGAGGCGGCACGGCCGAGTGGGTCCAGCACAGCCGCGACCTGGTCGGCGCGCAGCCGTACCGGATCGAGTTCGAGCAGGTCACCGGCGACTTCCAGACGTTCAGGGGCTCCTGGACGACCGAGAGCCTCGCCGAGGGCTGCGAGGTCACCTTCGAGGTCGACTACTCCACGAGCGTCCCGCACCTGGCGGGCGCGATCGACACGGCCGTCGGGCGGGTGCTGCTCCGCAGCGTCCAGCGGATCCTCGACGGGATCTGCGGGCCGATCCACATCACCGAGGGCGGCGAGTACCTGTGGGACGTCCCCGAGCCCTCCGGCACGGAAAGGACTCTCAGCGATGCGGTTCGATGACATCTGGATCTCCGGCACGGGCGGCACGCTCGGCGACCTGGTGCCGATAGAGCGGGCGATCGAGGACGGCTCGTACGCGGCCGACGTCGCGGAGAGCACCGGGATGGTCTCCGTCGCCCAGTCCGCCGACGCTCCCCCCAAGATGGCCGTGACCGCGGGAAGGCAGGCGCTCAAGGAGGCCGCCGCCCACGGGACGGAGATCGGCCCCGGCACGCTCTACCTGCACAGCCACAGCCACTTCCAGGGCATCGACATGTGGCCCGCGGCCTGCTGGATCGGCGGGGAACTGCTGGGTACCCGGATGGCCGGGATGCCGATGACCGTCTCGGCGGCGTCGAACGGCTCCCTGGCCTGCCTGGAGATCGCGGCGAGCATGCTGTCGGGACGCCCCGACCTCCCCTCGGCCCTCATCACGGTCGCGGACCGGTTCGCCCCTCCCGCCAACCGCTGGTACCTCTCCCCCGGCATGGTCTTCGGTGACGGTGCCGCGTCGGCGGTGGTCACCCGCGGCGGCGGACGGCTGAGGCTCCTGTCCTGCGTCTCGGAGACCGACGCGGCCCTCGAAGGACTCTCGCGCGGCGACGAGCCGTTCCGTACGGCCCCCGAGCCGGAGCCCGACATGAGGCGCAGGACCAGGGAGTTCCTGGCCCGCGGCGAGCTGTCGCTGCGCGACGTCCGCGCCAGGTCGGCGGCCGGGACCGCGGGCGTCGTCTCCCGGGCGCTGTCCGACGCCGGCCTGTCCATGGACGAGATCGACTGGCTCGTCACACCGTTCGTCGGACGGGCCCTGTTCAAGGAGAGCTTCGTCCGGCCGCTGGACGGCGTTCCCCCCAACACCCTGGCCGAGCTCGGGCTCACGATCGGGCACCTCGGCCCCGCCGACCAGCTCTACGGCCTTGACCACCTGCTGAGAGAGGACCTGCTGGAGCCGGGGGCCCGGGTGCTCCTCATCGGCACCGGGATGGGATTCACGTTCTCCGCGGCGGTTCTCGCGGCGGACGGCGCCTGACCACTCCACCGGGCGGACGACGCCTGACCACCCCACCGGAAGGACCCCCGCAATGACCGCCACCCAGACCCCCGGCGCGCTGCCCGCCCCCTCCCTCGACTCCCGCGTCACCCCGGTCGACCGGCTCCTCCCTCCCGCGGCACTGCGGGAGGAGATCCCGGTGTCGCCCGTCGCGGGAAGGACCGTCCTCGGCGGCCGGTACGAGGTCGCCCAGGTGCTGAGCGGCGAGGACGACCGGCTCGTCGTGGTCGCCGGCCCCTGCTCCATCCACGACCCCTGCGCCGCCCTCACCTACGCCGAGCGGCTGTCCGACCTCGCGCGGCGGGTGTCCGGCTCGCTCGTGGTCGTCATGCGGGTCTACATGGAGAAACCGAGGACCCGCCTCGGCTGGAAGGGGCTCATCAGCGACCCCCACCTCGACGGCTCGCACGACCTCAACAGCGGGCTGCGCCTGGCGAGAAGCCTCATGGTCGACATCCTGGAGACCGGCCTGCCGATCGGCTGCGAGTTCCTCGACCCGCTGACCCCCCGCTACTTCGCCGACGCCGTGTCCTGGGGATCGATCGGTGCCCGCACCGTGCAGAGCCAGGTGCACCGGCAGCTCACCAGCGGGCTCAGCATGCCCGTCGGCATCAAGAACGCGACGAGCGGCCACGTGGAGGACGCGGTCGACGCCATCGTCGCGGCCTCGAAGGGGCACGTGTTCCCGGGCATCGACGACGAGGGCGTCGCCTCGGTCGTCGCCACCAGCGGCAACCCCGAGTGCCACGTCGTCCTGCGCGGCGGCAGCACGGCCCCGAACTACGGCCCCTCCGACGTGGCGAGCGCCCTCGACCTGCTGGAGAACGCGGGACTGCCCCGGCGCCTGTTCATCGACGCCAGCCACGGCAACAGCGGCAAGGACCACGAGCGGCAGCCCCACGTCGCCGCGGACATCGCGCGGAGGATCGCCGGTGGGGAGACCGGCATCGCCGGGGTCATGCTGGAGAGCTTCCTCGCCGCGGGCAGGCAGGACCTGGTCCTGGGGCGGACGGACCGTCTCGCGTACGGGCAGAGCGTGACCGACGCCTGCGTGGACTGGGAGCAGACCACCCGGACGATCCAGGAGCTCGCCGAGGCCGTCGAGGCCGGGCGTTCCCTCCGGCGGGCCGGTGCCGAGGACACCCCCCTGCCCGCCGAGCCCGCCCTCCCCTCCCCGCTGCCGGTCCTCACCTGAGAGCAGCCGAATCCGCCCGAGACCCCCGAACCACGCTATTTCGAGAGGAACGATCCTCATGGACACGACCACCTCATCGCTTCCCCTCGCCCGTCCCGCCGGTGACGGCCGGTCCGGAGAGCCGCACCGGCACCGCGTCCCCGTCCCCGGGAAGGCCCGGCCGCACCGGGAGACGTACGCGGTGGCGGCCCTCGCGGGCCTGCTCCACCGCTACACGGGGGAGACCGACCTGCTGATCGGGCTGACCGGACACCGGGCCCGGCCCGGCCCCGCCGAGACCGTCCGGGTGCGGGTGTCGGGTGACACGACCGCCGCGGACCTGCTGGCCGCGGTCGCCGCCACCCGGGCGGAGCCGTCCACCGGCGAGACCTGCCACGCCGCCGTCTCCACGGGCGACGTCCCCACGAACGACGTCCCCGCAGATGACGTCTTCACGAGCACCGGGGAGCCGGGGCACCGCGCCGCGCTCACCGTTCTCACCCGGGACGGGGACGGCCTCGACCTCGTGATGTCCCCGGCGGAGTTCGACGCGGACGCCGCCGCCCAGTACGCGCTGCACCTGGGGCGGGTCCTCGACGCCCTCGCGGCCGACCCGTCCGTCGCGCTGCGGGACGTCCCCCTGCTCACCGAGGAGGAGTCGCGGCGCGTCCTGGTCGACTGGAACCGGACCGACGAGCCCGTACCCGGCCTCTTCTTCCACGAGGTCGTCGCGGACATCGCGCGCCGGACGCCCGACGTGGTCGCGGTGGCCTGGCCCGGTGGACGGCTGACCTTCCGCGAGCTCGACGACCAGGCCAACCAGCTCGCCCACCGGCTCGCCTCGGCGGGGGTCCGCCCCCGCGACCGGGTCGGCGTCTGCTTCCCGCGCGGCGCCGAGAGCCTGGTCGCGCAGCTGGCCTGCTTCAAGACGGCGGCGGCGGCGATCCTGCTGGACCCCGAGTTCCCCGACGACCGCGTCCGCTTCATGATCGAGGACGCCTCGGCCGCGGTGGTGCTGACCATGACGGCCCACGAGTCCAAGGTGGCCGGGATCCGCCCGGTGCTCTCGCTCGACGACGCGGACTGGCACGACGAGCCGACCACCCCGGTCAGCGAGCCGGTGAGGGCCGAGGACCTCATCCACATCTGCTACACCTCCGGCTCCACGGGGGTGCCCAAGGCCGTCATGGTGCCGCACGGCGCGGCCCGCAACCTCATCTACAGCATGCGCGTGATCTGCGGCATCACCGAGAGGTCCCGTGGGACGTGGCTGGCGGCGCCCGGCTACGGCATGGTGGAGGTCGAGTGCTTCTCGGTGCTGGCCGCGGGCACCACGGTCCACATCCCCGAGCCGTCGGTCGTGACGTCGCCCGAGCGGCTGCGCGACTGGCTCGTCTCGGAGCGGATCACCCACACCCTGCTCATGAAGGCCATGGCCGAACGGCTGTGGACGCTCCACTGGCCCGCCGAGACCGAGCTGGTCAACATCAGGATCTGCGGCGAGCGCGTGCAGTCGTGGCCCTCCGCCGACCTCCCCTTCCACGTGTTCAACCTGTACGGCTCCGCGGAGGCGACGGTGGTCGCCACCTGCGACATCACCCAGCTCGGCGTGGACCTCGGCGAGGAGGGGCGCGCCCACCGCCTGCCCCCGATCGGGCGGCCGACGCCCAACGTCAAGGCGTACGTGCTCGGCGAGAACCTTGAGGCCCTCCCGCCGGGGGTCGTCGGGGAGATCTTCGTGGCCGGTGAGAGCCTGTCGGAGGGCTACCTGGGCCGGCCCGAGGCCACCGCGGAGAAGTGGCTCGCCAATCCGATGGACCCGGTCCGCCACCCGGTGCTGTACCGGACGGGTGACGTGGCGCGCTACTGGACCGACGGGAGCATCGAGATCGTCGGCCGTACCGACAACCAGGTCAAGGTGCGCGGCAACCGGGTGCACCTCGGCGAGATCGAGGCCGTCCTGGCCGCCCTGCCGGGCGTCGGCCAGGCGGCGGTCCTCGCCAAGAAGGACGGCCAGGGAGACGTCCAGCTGGTGGCCTACATCGAGCCGGGCCCCGGGCCCGTCCCCGAGGTGCGGGACATCCGGGAGGCGCTGCGGCGGACGCTTCCCTCGTTCATGGTTCCGGCGGCGTACGTCGTGGGCGGTCTCCCGACGACGACGAACGGCAAGATCGACCGGACCGCGCTCCCCGAGCCGCCCCGGTCCCGCCCGGACGTCGGCAGCCCCTACCAGGAGCCGCGCGACGACATCGAGCGGTCCCTCCAGGAGATCTGGGCGAGGACGCTGGAACTCGACGGCATCGGCATCCTCGACAACTTCTTCGAGCTGGGCGGCGACTCCCTGCGCGCGGCCCGCCTGACCGACCGGATCCGCGAGACCTTCGACGTCGACACCGACATCGACGACCTGTTCGACGACGCCAGCATCGAGCGGATGGCCCACACCATCGCGGCGGCGAAAAAGAGCTGACCGCTGATTCCCGCGAAAAGAACCGGCGAAAAGGACCGGCCCCGGAGAATATCCGAGCCGGTTCTTTTCCTTTCCTCCATCACTTTTCACGACACCTGAAAACTCGCCTTTCCTTCTTGTTCACACCCCGAGAAGAATGTCTTATCACCGACCCGTTGTACCGCCCTGACCAGCGACATACCGTTATAAACAACAGACAGAAGAATGGCCGTTAAACGAAGACGGAAACCATCCCGTACGCGGGACCGAGGGCGTCTTCGACATCGCCGAACTGGCGGGCCGTGGCCTGGCCCTGAAGGGATGACGGGACATGGCGGAGATTCTCATCGCCGGTGGTGGCATCGGCGGTCTCGCGGCGGCGCTGGGCGTCGCAGGCCGGGGACACCGGGTGACCGTGCTGGAACGCCGGACCACGTTCGCCGAGCTGGGCGCCGGAATCCAGCTGGGGCCGAACGCCTTCCACGCGCTCCGCTGCCTCGGTGTCGGCGAGACGGTACGCGACCGGGCGGTCCTCATCGACGAGCTGCGCTTCATGGACGGCACGACGGGCGAGCGGGTGGCCAGCATGCCGCTGACCGGCGACTACCGAGGCCGGTTCGGCAACCCGTACGCGGTGGTCCACCGGGGTGACCTGTACCAGCCGCTGCTCGACGCCTGCCGCGCGTCCGGCGACATCGAGCTGCTCGGCGGCCGTCAGGTCACCCGGTACGAGCAGGGCCCGGCCGGTGTCACCGCCGTCACGGACGCGGGAGAGCGGTTCACCGGGGCCGCCCTCGTCGGAGCCGACGGCATCCGCTCGGCCGTCCGCCGTCAGCTCGTCGGAGACGGCCGGCCCCGGATCTCCGGGCACACCATCTACCGCTCGGTCATCCCCATGGAGAAGGTCCCCGAGGAGCTGCGCTGGAACACCGTCACCCTCTGGGCGGGCCCGAAATGGCACTTCGTCCACTACCCGATCGGCGGCGGGAGGTTCCTGAACCTGGCCGCCACCCGGGACGACGACGCCCGGGAGGAGGTGGCGGGCGAGCCCGCCGACAGGTCCCGCGTGCTGGACGAGTTCCCCGGCCTGAGCGACACCGCCCGCGACCTCCTGGAGCTGGGCGAGGAGTGGCGGACCTGGGTCCTGTGCGACCGCGACCCGGTCGACCGCTGGACGGACGGGCGGGTCGCCCTGCTCGGCGACGCCGCGCACCCGATGCTGCAGTACGCCGCCCAGGGCGCGTGCATGGCGCTTGAGGACGCGGTGGTGATCGGCAGGCTGCTCGACTGCGACGAGGACGCCATCACCCAGCGCCTGGAGAAGTACAACGCCGAACGACGCGAGCGCACGGCCAGGGCCCAGCTGGTGGCCCGCGAGATGGGGACGCGGCTCTACCACCCGGCGGGCGCCGAGGCACGGGCGCGGAACGAGATGCTGTCCTCCTTCACCGTGGACGACCTGCACGACAGGGTGGCCTGGCTACACGGCGCCCGCGACTTCGGCGCTGGCTCCGGCCCCAGCTCCGGCTCTGGTTCTGGCCTCAGCTCCGACCTCGGCTCCGACTCCGGCTCCGGCTCCGGTTTCAGTGAAGAAGCCGCCCGGGAGGCGAGTCTCGCTCGCTGACCGCCCCGGCGGCACACGGGGACGGTCCCGTCGCGCCGTTGCCGACCGAGACGAGGCCCCCGCACGTATCCCCACGCCGTTGTGCGGATGCCCGTGTTCACGCCACAGGGCACGTGCCCGAGAATGTCCGCCATGGATTCACCCGTGGTCTTGGCCAGCCTGCCCTACGCTCTCGGCATCGTCATGCTCGGCCTGGGCCTCAGCCTGACCTTGGACGACTTCCGGCGGGTGGGCCAGTACCCGAGGGCGGTGGTGGTCGCGCTGCTGTGCCAGCTCGTGCTGCTACCGGCGATCTGCTTCGGCCTGATGCTCGCCTTCCGGCTCCCTCCGGAACTCGCGGTCGGCATGCTGGTGGTCGCGGCGTCACCCGGCGGCCCCACGGCCAACCTGTTCAGCCACCTGTTCGGCGGGAACGTCGCGCTCAACGTCACGCTCACCGCGATCAACTCGGTGCTGTCCGCGGCCACCCTGCCGATCGTGGTGAACCTCTCGGCCGGGTACTTCCTCCCCGGCGCGGCCGGTATCGGGCTGCAGTTCGACAAGATCCTGCAGGTGTTCGTGATGGTGCTGCTGCCGGTCGCGGTCGGGATGCTCGTGCGCGCGCTGACGCCCAAGGTGGCGCGGCGGCTCAACCTCCCCGTCCGGATACTGTCGGTCGTGGTCCTGCTCGCGGTCATCTTCGCCGTGCTGTACGGGGAGCGGGAGAACCTGGTCGGCTATTTCGTCTCGATCGGGCTGGCCGCGCTGGCCTTCAACATCGTGAGCCTGCTGGTCGGCTACGGCGTACCGCGCCTGGCAGGCGTCGACCACCGCGCGGCCGTAGCGGCCGGGTTCGAGATCGGCATCCACAACACCGCGCTCGCCATCACGATCGCGCTGAGCCCGACGCTTCTGAACAGCGCCGAGATCGCCATCCCGGGCGCGGTCTACGGCATCGTCATGTTCTTCACGGCGACCGGATTCGGCCTGTTGATCACCCGTCGAGCTCGGACGAGCCCGTCCCGGTAACCGTTCACAGGGCGGGGCGGTCAGAGCTCGGCGAGGAACCTCTCCGCGCGGCGGGCGAAGAGGTGGGACTCGCGTTCGCCTGACCGGTCGCGGGCCTCCTCGGCGGCGGCTCGTACGACGTCGGCGGGTTCGCCGAGGGCGTGCAGCAGGCGCGCCCGCAGCAGCAGGACGAGTCCTTCGGCGTAGCGCTGGCCGTAAGCCTCAAGGGCCTGGGCGGCCCGGTCGAGGGAGACGCCCGCCCGGTCCGGCATCCCGGCGGCCAGCCACATCTCGGCGATCAGGCCGTGGTGGTAGGCGACGCCCCACCTCGGCGGGTCGACCAGCGTCCCGGTCAGGAGCTGTTCGGCCTCCGCCGCGATACCGGCCGGGTCCTCGCCGGTGAGGGCACGGGCCCAGTACCAGTTCAGCCGTACGTAGTGCTCCTGCTGGACGGCGGCGCGACCGGTGCCCACGGTCATCCACCGCTCGATCGTGCGCATCACCCAGTCCGCGTCACCGGCCATCGAGGCGATGATGGTGGTGTAGTAGGCCCAGGTCGCGACCCCGTACGGGTCCTCGGGGCCGTTCCACTTCTCGATCATGGTCCCCGCCGTCCCCGCGTCACCGTGCAGTGCCGTCACGACGGCCTGCCAGCCGGGCCACTCCCCCGAGACGTCACGCCGGATCGGGGTCTCGCTGTGCGAGGAGACGACCCCGTCGAGAAGGGCGGGGTCGTTCCCCATGAGGCACCGGTACGCCTCGCCGATGTCGCCGATGTCCCACTGGTGCAGGCCCCAGGCCTGCCGCCCGTACGCCCGGACGACCGGATCGGAGGACGCCTCCCCCTGCTCGTACAACCGGCGGACCAGGCGGACGCGGTCCCACTCCAGGAAGGTGTAGGCCCCGAACAGGCGGGCGAAGAGGAGACCGGCGGCGTCGACCTCCCGGCCGAGCTGGCGGGCCAGGTGTTCCGCGCGCTCCAGCAGGTCGAACGTCGTGCCGCCGAACCCGGCCTGCCGGCGCGGGGCGATGGCGAGGAGGGAGAGGGCGGACAGTTCGAGTTCCGGGAGCCCGGCGGTCCGCGCGATCTGGGCGGCCGACTCCAGGTGCCGATCGGCGGCGGCGAACGCGAGCTTGGCCGTCGCGCGACGCCCGGCCCGCTTCAGCGCCTCCACGGTACGAACCGGGTCGGCGAGGGGACCGGCGGCACACAGGTGGAAGGCGAGGCGTTCGGTGATCGACTCGTCGTCCGCCCGGCTCTCCTCAAGCGCGTCCGCGACCCGCAGGTGCAGCCGGACGGCCCGCAGCCGCGCCGTCGTCTCCGTGACCGACTCGCGGACCAGGTCGTGCGCGAAGCGCCACGAGAACGGGTCCTCCGGCCCCGTTTCGAGCAGGCCGAGCGCGCGCAGCGGTTCGAGGCGTTCGAGGCAGTCCGCGACGTCGGCACCGGCGGCGCGGGCGAGCAGGCCGAGGTCGACGTCGCGGCCGATCAGCGCGGCGACCCGCAGCAGGTCGCGGGTGCCGTCGTCGAGGTCCGCCATCCGGTCGCGGACGACGTCCCGTACGGTGGAGGGCACCCCGGTCCGGGCCGACGCGTCGCCGTCGCCGAGCGCGCCGCGGTCGCTGAGGAGCCGCGACAGCTCGCGGACGAAGAACGGGTTACCTGCGGTGCGGTCGTGGATGTTGCGGGCGATGTCCGCGCCGGGTTCGCGGCCGGTCTCGCGGCGGATGAGTTCGGCCACGTCGGCGAGGCCGAGCGGGCCGAGCCGGATCCTGCGGTGGCTGGGCAACCGGCTGGCGGCGGCCAGTACCCGCGAAAGGTCGGAGCCGGGCGTGGGCGCGCGGTCGCGAAGGGCGCCGATGATCGCGGTGCCGGTGGGGAGCCGTCCCGTCAGGTGGCCGAACAGCTGGAGCGAGGCGGCGTCGATCCATTGGAGATCGTCCATGACGAGCAGCGTCGGCCGTTCCGCCGAGGCCTGGCCGACGAAGCCGACGACCTGCTCGAACAGGCGGAACTGGGCGCGTCCGCCGGAGAGCGGCGGCGCGGCGTCGTCGTCGTGGGCTTCGAGGAGGCGGCCGACCTCGCTGGCCAGCCACTTCTCGCGCGCCGGTGCGGGCAGGCTGTCGAGGACGACGGTGAGCGCCTGCTCCCACGGCCACATCGACGGTGTTCCGTCGCCCTCCGAACAGGAGGCCCAGGCGACCAGCGCGCCCCGGCGGCCCGCGACGGCGGCGACCTCCTCCAGCAGGCGCGTCTTGCCCGCGCCCGGCTCGCCTTCGACGATGCCGAGCCCGGTGCGGCCGGTGAGCGCCGCCTCGACGGCGTGCCGCAGCACGCCGAGTTCCTCGTCCCTGCCGACCAGACCGGCCGCCCGCCTCCCCGGCGCGCGGTCCCCCTCACTCTCCGTGCTCGTCACCACCGGCGACGCCGGGGTCCGCGTCAGCACCCGCAGGTGCGCGGCCTGCAGCTCCGGGCCGGGGTCGATGCCGAGTTCGTCGACGAGACGGTCACGGACCGTGTGGAACGCCGCCAGCGCCTCCGCCTGCCGTCCGGCGGCGCCGAGGGCGGTGACGAGAGCGGTGTGCACGGGTTCGTGGAACGGCGCCATCGACGCGGCCAGCCGCAACGGCGGGATCACCCGCTCCGGCCGACGCAGCGACACGGCCAGCTCGGCCGCCGCCACGCAGGCGGCGTGGAACTCGTCGTCGAGCGCGGCCAGGATCGCCGTCGCGGTCGTCCCGTGGGGGAATCCGTCCCCCGCCGGGCCCTGCCAGAGGCGGAGCGCCTCGACGTAGTGGCCGAGCGCCACCTCGCGAGCCTGGCGGGCGAGGGCGGTCCGGGCGGCTTCGAGGAGTTCCCGGAACGTGACGAGGTCCAGCGTGCCGGGACCGGCGCTGAACACGTACGCGTTGCCGCGGAGACGCAGGTACGTCCCGGCCGACCGGGCGGGGATCGCGGGTTCGAGCAGCCGCCGCAGTGCCCCGACGTACTTCTGGATGACGTTGAGCGCGCTGGCGGGGGCGTCGTCGGCCCAGATCAGGTCGATCAGCTCTCTCGTGCTGACCGGACGGCCCGCGCGCGCCAGGAGCAGGACCAGCAGCTGTGCCTGCTGCCGGGGTCCGGCGTCCAGCTCGACGCCGTCGCGCCACAGCCGCAACGGGCCGAGGACCTGCAGGCGCAGCGAACCGGCACCGGCCGACGGGCCTTCGCCGTCGAGCCGGGTGGGAGGGGCGAGCCCGGTCACGTCTGTCGGCTCCCGGCTGGGTGTTACGGATTCGTCCACGTGCGGCCCGTGTCGGACCGCAAGGTGCACTAATCCTAACTAACCCGGGATTGGTGACAAAAGAGCCGGTCGACCGGGACCGGGCCCGCGGGGGTGGACGACGTCACGTGAGCGTGTCACGGCACCGGCACCCGGTTCGTCGTACGGTGTTCGATTCGGGCGGCGGGAGTGGCCCGGCCGGAAAACCGGCATCCGGGAGAAGGGTGTTTCCCGCCTACGGTGTCCGGCCCGGGTGGCGGGAGACGCCCCAGGCGTGGAAGGCCAGGCCGGCGCCCCAGAAGACCATCGACCACAGGGGCCAGAAGAAGTGCTCCGGGTCGTAGACCGACCACACCACGACCTGAGCCAGATTCGCCAGGACGTAAAAGAGCAGGTGAATCCGCAGGCCCCATTTTCTGCCGCTTTCACTTTTCGCCGATCTCATGCCCGGAAAACTAATTCGGCGTACTTGACGAACACTGAATCGCTCGTTCAGTGTTCGTCAACCACCGGGGCCCTACATTGATCCGCGTTCGAGGTGCGAACACCACACATTGAAAGGCCCACATCATGACGACGACTCGTAGGGCGATGCTGACCGGATCCGCCGCGGTCGCGACCGGTGCCCTGCTGGGAACATCCGAGGCGCAGGCACACCCCCGGCCGGAACCCAGGACCAAACCCACGGTGGTCCTCGTGCACGGCGCGTTCGCCGACGCCTCCGGCTGGAACGACGTCGCCGCCCGGCTCATCCGCGACGGCTATCCGGTCATCGCCCCGGCGAACCCGCTGCGCGGCGTGGCCTCCGACTCCGCCTACCTGGCGAGCGTCCTCGCCACGCTCGACGGCCCGATCGTCCTGGCCGCGCACTCCTACGGCGGAATCGTCATCACGAACGCCGCGGTCGGCAACCCGAACGTGAAGGCGCTCGTCTACGTGGCCGCGTTCGCCCCCGACGAGGGTGAGTCGCTGCTCGAACTGCAGACCCGGTTCCCGGGGAGCAGGCTCAACGAGACGGCGCTGGACTTCCGCCCCTACGGCGGGGGCCTCGTCGACGGGTACATCAAGAAGGAGTTCTTCCACGACGTCTTCGCCGGTGACGTGCCCGAGCAGGCCACCGACCTGATGCGGGCGAGCCAGCGGCCCGCCGACTCGCGCACGCTGGGGGAGCCGTCCGGCGCCCCGGCCTGGAAGACCATTCCCTCCCACTACCTCGTGGCCAGGAACGACAGGGTGCTTCCGGCCGAGGCGCAGCGTTTCATGGCGCGGCGGGCCGGGTCACAGGTCCGCGAGGTCGGCGCCTCCCACGTCGCGATGATCTCCCAGCCCACCGCGACGGCCGACCTCGTCAAACGCGCCGCGCGCTGACGCCCCGCCTCCCCCATCAGCCAACGCCTGATCCGAACCCGAAGGAGCCCCAGATGCCGACCCGAGTCAACCGGCAGACCGTCGACCTCTCCGCCTATCCAGACCTGCTCGTCCTGTACCTCGGCATGCGGGTGAACCGGCTGTACGGCGTCCGTACCTTCTTCGGCTTCGGGCGGAAGATCAGTGAGTCGGTCGCCGGCGAGCCGGACGGGCTGCTGCTGCACGAGCCCGTCTACTACTCGTTCTTCCCGATGAACATGGGCATGCGGCAGTACTGGCGCGACCTGCCCTCGCTGCTCGCGTTCGCCCGGTCGGAGCCGCACCGGCAGTGGTGGCTCGACTTCCTGCGCGACTCCGGCGGCACCGGTTTCTGGCACGAGACGTACTCGATGAAGGGGGGCATGGAGGCGGTCTACGACGACGTGCCCAAGGCGCTCGGCTTCGGCCGGTTCGCCGGGCTCCAGCGGGCCCGTGGACCGATGTTCGGCTCCGCGGCCCGGCTGGGACGCTCCGAGGACGGCAACCCGGTCCTCAGCGAGACGGACCTTTACGAGTCCTAGCCACGCGACGGCCCGCCCGCGAACCAGGTCGTGCACGAGAGGGCGTTCTTCGATTTTATTGTGAAATTCACCCGAAATGATCACAAAGCGGGTTTTGTAGGAGTGTGAGTACGAGATCCCCGTATGACTCGCCGGATCGCCCGCCGGTGAAGGCGGCACGGAGCGCCGCCGGGAGGCGAGTCGTATCGCCGACCCTGGTCGGACGCGTCGAGGAACTGGCGACGCTGGTGGCGGCGGTGGCCGGTCCGCCGGCGGTGGTGTCGGTCGAGGGCGAGGCCGGGGTCGGCAAGACCAGGCTGGTGTCGGAACTCCTTGGCCATCCCGAGGCCGCCGGCCGCCGGGCGCTGCTGGGCCGATGCCACCGGTTCCGTGAGTCGTTCCCGCTGGGCCCGGTGATCGAGGCGGTACGCGGCATCGGGGACGAGCTGCGGGGGGTGCGTCTCAGCGGAGTGGCCGGAGCGTTGCGGCCGTTGTTGCCGGAGCTGGCGGAGATGCTGCCGGCCGCCCCCGATCCGCTGGACGACCGGATGGCCGAGCGTCACCGGATCTTCCGAGGCCTGACGGATGTCCTGGTGGCGGCCTCGCCGGCGGTGCTGGTGCTGGAGGACCTGCACTGGGCGGAGGAGCAGACCACCGATTTCATCGCCTATCTGCTGGGCAGTCCGCCACCCGGGCTGACGGTGGTGCTCACGTACCGGGGTGAGGAGGTCAGCGCGGCGGTGCGGGCGTCGACGGTCAGGCTGCCGCCCGGTACGAGTCAGGCCCATCTCGTGCTGGCACCGTTGGACCAGGGCGAGACCGGCGCCCTGGCGACCGCGATCCTGGACACCGAGCAGGTGTCGGAGGAGTTCGCCTCCTACCTGTGGGAGCGCACCGCCGGGCTGCCGTTCGCGGTGGAGGAAGTGCTGGCCCTGGTGCGTGAGCGCGGTTCGCTGGTACGCCGCGGTGACCGCTGGACCCGCAGGGTGCTGGAGGAGCTTGAGGTTCCCCGAGGGGTCCGGGACTCGACGCTGGAACGGATCGCCCGGCTGCCGGCCGACGCTCACCGGCTGGCCGAGGCCGCGGCCGTGCTGCAGACCCCCGTCGCGCTACCGGTCCTGCGGTCCGTCGCCGAGGACGCGGGCCGCATCGAGGGACTGGAGGAAGCCGTCGGCTCCGGCCTGCTGATCGAGGACGGCGACACGTTCGGGTTCCGCCACACCCTGGCGGCCCAGGCGGTCTACGAGACCCTGAGCGGTCCTCGCCGACGTGAGCTGCACGGCCGGGCGGCCGACGCGCTACGGGCCCTCGACCCCGTCCTTCTCGGTCAGGTGGCCCATCATCTCAAGCACGCGGACCGGCTCGCCGAGTGGGCCGTGACCGCGGAACAGGCGGCGGTGCAGGCCGTCGCGCGGGGACACGAGGACGAGGCCGTCCGCCTGCTCGCCGAGGTCGTACGGCAGGCGCCGATGACGGGCGAGCGGCGCGGTCAGGTCGCGGTGCGGCTCGGGTGGGCCGCGCTGGACACGCTGCGTGCGCGGGAGGTCATCCCGCTGCTGGACCACGCTCTGGACGACGACCTGGCCGGGCCGGTGCGCGGAGAGCTGCGGTTCCTGGTGGCCGTCGCCCTGGGCCAGGCGGGCCAGGACCCGGCCCGGCAGCGGGAGCTGTTCATGGCCGCGATCGACGATCTCCAGGACCGCCCGGACCTCCGGGCATGGGCGCTGATGGGCCTGGGCGTCACGCCTCGTCCGAACGAACCGGTCCGCGAGAATGTGCGGTGGCTGAGCCGCGCGCTCGAACTGGTCGACGAGGTCGACGACCGGCTGCTTGAGGTGTTCGTGCTGGGCAAGGCCGGTTCCGTCTTCCTCGACATCGGGGACCCGGCGTGGCGTGACGTGGCCGATCGCATGCTGAAGATCACCGGCGGCTCCCCCCAGCAGCGTCGCGAGGCGAACGCCCATTACTCGGTCGGTATCTCCGCCTGTTACGCGGGCCATTTCGACATGGCCGAATCAATGCTCAGCAGTGGGCTGCGCGCTCCGGCCGTACAGCAGAACCGGCGGCTCGCGGTCATGCTCCGCAGCGGACTCACGCTGGTGCGGTACTGCCGCGGTAGCTGGGACGGACTGCGCGGCGACGTCGACGACCTCCTCGCCGACGTCGCCCACTACGCGCCGAGCCTCATGGACGTCGAACTCGCCGGTGGCAACCTCAACCTGGCGTACGGCGCGGTGGACCAGGCGGATGAGCAGCTGCGGCGGGTCACCGAGCTGGCGGTGGAGATCGGGGCGTACGAGGTCGTACCGGCGGCGGCCGGCGGATGGGCACGGGCCAGGCTGGCACTTGGTGACGTGCGAGGCGCGCTCCGCTGTGTCCGGCTGCTGCTGCACGAGCTCGACAGGTGGGGGTGCTGGCCCTCGGCCGGCTGGGCGCTGCCGTCGGCCGTCGAGGTGTGGGCGGCGGCCGGTGAGCACGGTGAGGCGCGGCGCTTCACCGAGCGGGTGGAGCGGGAGCTCCGCCACCTGGACGCGCCGCTCGCCTCGGCCGCCCTGTGTTACGCCCGGGGTGTGCTGGACGGCCGTGCCGACGACTTCCTGACGGCGGCTGTGAGGTACCGGAACGCGTCCGCCCCGTACGAGGCGGCGAGGGCGGGCGAACGCGCGGCCGGCCTGCTGCTCGACGGCGGTGACCCGCGGGGCGGCCCGGTGCTGCGAGACGCCGTGGCCGTCTACGAGCGGCTCGGCGCGTCATGGGACCACGGCCGGGCGGCCGGCGTCGCCCGGCTGCACGGGGTCGCGCTCCCGGCCCGCCATCGTGGCGGGCGTCAGGGCTACGGCGCGGGACTGTCCCCCCGCGAACGTCAGGTGGCGGAGCTGGCCGCCCACGGGAGGACCAACAAGGAGATCGCACAGGCGCTGTTCGTCTCGGCCAAGACGGTGGAGAAGCACCTCGCCTCGGTGATGCGCAAGCTCTCGGCCCGCTCACGCACGGAGCTGGAGCGCCTGCTGGGGGACGCGGCGAGCAAAGATGGGGGATTCCCCAATAGCTAGCGGTCCGCCCGCTCTCGCATCGTGTCCGTGTGGAAGAAAGCAGATCATCAGCGCCGGACGACGAGATCGGGCCGACCGATCGCGACCGGGACGAGCGGCTGCCGTCAACGGAGCCGGAGGCCGCGAAGCCGGTCGCCCCCATCACCGCCGAACCCGTCGAACCGGACGAGGACGGATGGGTGCCGCTGTGAGCTGCCGCAGGAACCGGTTCTGAGGACCGCTCTCACCCCGTAGATCACGTAAAGCACCGAAAGGGTTTCCATGCGCTTTCTCCGTTCCAGGGCGCCCGCAGTGTTGGCGGGCGTGTTGATGGTCGCGGTCACCGGGCCCGCCGTGACCGCCGTGGCCGCCGTACCCCCCGCCTCCGCGCCACCGCCGCCCCCCGCGAGCCGGGCCGCCGCCAAACCGCCGGAGGAGAAGACCTTCACCCTGCTGACCGGTGACGTGGTCCGGTCGCGGACCGCGGCCGACGGCGACGCGATCGGTGAGGTCGTCAAGGATGTCGCGCCCCTGGGCGACATCACCTTCCAGCGGATGACCGGGGGTCTCTACGCGCTGACCGGCGAGACGGTCCGCCAGATCGCCGCGGGCACGCTGGATCGCGAGCTGTTCAACCTGACCAGGCTCGCCGAGTACGGCTACGACGACGCGCACACCAAGCAGTTGCCGGTCATCGTCACCTACGGGGACACGCGGGCGCGGGCCGAGGTGCCCGCCGCGCCGAAGGGCACGTCACGCAAGCGGACGCTGACCAGCGTCAGCGGCCAGGCGCTGACGGTCGACAAGAGCAGGACGGCCGACGCGTGGGCGGCGCTCAACGGCGGAGACACGCGGAAGATCTGGCTGGACGGCCGGGTGAAGGCGTCGCTGGACGTGAGCGTGCCCGCGGTCGGCGCGCCCGCCGCCTGGTCGGCCGGGCTGACCGGCAGGGGCGTGAAGATCGGTGTGGTGGACACCGGCATCGACCCGAACCACCGGGACTTCGCCGACCGGATCGCCGCGTCGCGAAGCTTCGTGCCCGGCTCCTCCTCCGCGATGGACGACAACGGGCACGGCACGCACGTCGCGTCGATCGCGGCGGGGTCCGGCGCGGCGTCCGACGGCAAGTACCGGGGCGTCGCGCCGGATGCCGAGCTGGTGGTCGCGAAGGCGCTCGACGCCGGAGGCTCCGGCGCCAACTCCGACATCATCGCCGGGATGGAATGGGCGGCGAACCAGGGCGCCAAGGTGATCAACATCAGCCTGGGCGGCCTCGCGACCGACGGGACCGATCCGCTGTCGCAGGCGGTCAACCGGATCTCGGAGGCCACCGGCGCCCTGTTCGTCGTCTCGGCGGGCAACGACGGCACCGCCGAATCGCCGTACTGGATCAGCAGCCCGGGGGCCGCGGACCAGGCGCTGACCGTGGGAAGCGTGGACAAGACCGCCCCGTACGAGCGCAGTTACTTCTCCAGCTGGGGCCCGAGGGTGGGCGATAACGCGGTGAAGCCGGAGATCACCGCGCCGGGGGCGGAGATCGCCGCCGCCAGGGCGGCCGGCTCAAAGCTCGGAGGTGACGTCGGCAATGACAAATACCAGTCGATGTCGGGCACCTCGATGGCCGCGCCGCACGTGGCCGGCGGCGCCGCGCTGCTGGCGCAGCAGCACCCGGACTGGAACCGCGGTCAGATCCGCGACACGCTGGTCAGCACGGCCAACCCGGGCAAGGAAGGCGAGGTGACCCGGGAGGGCGGCGGCATGATGGACCTGGCCCAGGCCACGACCGGCGGCCTGAGCTCGACCGGCACCCTGAACCTGGGCATGATGCGGCCTCCGTACAAGACGGCCACCGGGACGGTGACCCTGCGGAACACCGGCACCGAGGCGGTGCGTGCCACCCTGGGGCTCAGGCTGTCCACGATGGACACGAAGATGGTCGAGGCGACCCCGTTCGAGCCCGGCGAAGCCGTCACGGTGACCCCGTCGGCGGTGGACGTACCGGCGGGCGGCACCGCCACGGTGACGGTCACGGTCGACCCGGAGGCCCTGGAACTCGGGGCGTCCTACGGCTTCCTTGAGGCGCGGCACGGTGACACGGTGGTGCGGACCACGCTGAGCTGGACCAAGGACGCCGAGCGTGTCCGGTTGAAGGTCCGCGGCATCGACCGCACCGGCACCCCGGCGCACACCACGTGCTGCTCGTTGCTGAGCCTGATGGACCTGGAGACCGGCCAGGACTGGCTCGGCCTGTACGACCACGGCTCGGCGTACTTCGTCGGGCTCGGCCACGACCCGATGCTGCTGCTCGGCCGCCGGTACGCCCTGATGACCAACATCTCGGACTGGACCACCGAGGAGCCGTACTTCAAGGTGGCGGAGACCATCGCCGGTGAGCCGGAGCTGGTCATGGACCGGCCCCGGGAGCTGGTCTTCGACACGCGGAAGGCCCGGCGCGTGGAATACCCCACCCGGCAGCCGACGGAGGCGGTCGACCGGATGAGCGTGGGCTGGAGCCGGCGCGTCGGAACTCCCGGCAACGACCTCGGCGCGATCGGGCAGACCTTCCACGGCGGCACCGGCCCGGCCGAGGTCTACGTGCTGCCCGGCACGACCAAGGCCACCACCGGCACCTTCACGATGGGATTCGGTACGCAGCTCGTCGCTCCCGCCCTGACCATGAAGGTCACCGGCCCGCGGGCGCCCAAGCTGCGCCCCGCCTACCCGCTGGAGCCCTCCGGCGACTGCTCCGTCGTCCTGCGGTGCACGGCCACGTTCCGGTCATCCGGGGCGTACCAGGTGGTGGACGCGGGCAAGGGCAGCCCGGCGGAGCTGGCCGCGGCCGGCGTCCGGGGCAAGCTGGCGCTGGTCGACGAAACCCTCGCCGTCGACGAATGGGGCACGGTGACGCCGCTCGACCAGGTGGTGACCGACGCCGTGGCGGCGGGCGCGGCCGGTGTGCTGGTCGCCGTGGCCGACGCCGGGCCCGCCCGGCGCGCCGTGGAGAAGCCGACCACGGTGCCGGTGGCGGTGCTCACCCACGACGACGGCGAGCGGCTGGGCGCGGCCGCCGCCAAGGGCCGGACCACCGTGGAGACCGGCGGCGAACCGGTCTCTCCCTTCCTGTACGCCCTGTCCCACACCGTCAAGGACAAGATGCCGACGGACACCGTCTTCGAGACGGAGCCAAGGAATCTGGCCACCATCACGGCCCGCTACCGCGCGGACACCCCCGGCACGCTGTACCGCGTCGACGGCATCACTCCCAACAACCTGGTAACGGGAGTCACCAAGGTCGTCGCTCCGTTCACCCGCACCGAGTACGTCTCGCCGGGCGTGCGCCATCAGCTCGTCATCCAGACGAACGCGCTCTACGAGGAGAGCTCGCGCGAGTACGCGGCCGGTACCCGCGTCACCGAGGACTACTTCTCCGCGCCGATCGCACCCGGGCCCACGGGCCCGGAAACCCTGACCGCGTCGTCGTACGCGCAATGGGGGTACGGCTACATCACGCTCAACCTGTTCCCGCTCCGGATCGGCAACGGGTACCACTACCTGCCTCAGCAGGCGCAGTCGGCCATCCGGTACCTGAAGGACGGCGACGTGCTGTGCGAGGCGGCGTACCTCAGCGGTTGCACCGTGCAGTCGCCGACACCCGGCCGGCACCGGATAGAGCTCGACACCCAGCAGTCGATCAGGCCGCTGTCCACGTCAAGCCGTACGGCCTGGGAGTTCGACGTCCGGTTCGACAGGCACGGCCTGGCCGAGAACGAGGGCGACGAGATCCTGCCCATGGTCGACGTGCGCTATGACGTGGCGCTGAACCAGAACAACGCGGTCCGGGCCGGGTCGAAGTACTCGATCAAGCTGCTCCCCGGTTACCAGCCCGGATACAGCGGATCGGACAGGTTCGGCGTACGCGCCTGGGTCAGCGGTGACGACGGGGCCACCTGGACCGACCTGGGCAGCCGCACGGTCAGAGGCGGCAGGACGGCCGACTACGAGGTCGGCGCGCCACGCGACGGCGAGTTCGTGACCCTGCGGGTACAGGCCACCGACTCCGCCGGTAACTCGATCGACCAGACCATCACCAAGGCGTGGAAGGTCGAACGGAGGTAGGAGAACCGCGGGGGTGGCGCCGTTCGTCCGGACGGCGCCACACGCTGATCGCCCCCTGCCCGGGAGTGGAATCAGCGAGATCGCCGCGAACGAGCACCCGCGAGCACCCCCGGGCCCGGAAACGACCGTGGGCATCCCCGCTGTCAGCGGGGATGCCCACGGCATCGATCCGAACCGAAGTGCGCCGCCAGGGACTCGAACCCCGGACCCGCTGATTAAGAGTCAGCTGCTCTAACCAACTGAGCTAGCGGCGCTTGAAGCCCTTGAAGAATAGCGCACATCGGGCGGCGCCCCGAAATCAGCGGCGGCCGGGGGGCGGAGACGATCACCGGCTAAGCTAGAACAACATTCGGTCCGGTACTGGGAGCACACATGTGGTTCGCCTCACCGAGCGACGCCGGCGAGCGGCTCGACGCCGTCGGCTACCTCCCCGACGACTCCATCTCGACCTCGGCCTTCCTGGCGGGCGCGCTCGGCAAACCCCTCCTCACCGAGGGCCCCGCCGGGGTGGGCAAGACCCAGCTCGCCAAGGCCGTGGCGGCGGCGACCGGGGCGCGGCTGGTCAGGCTGCAGTGCTACGAGGGGCTGGACGAGGCCAGGGCGCTGTACGAGTGGAACTACAAGAAGCAGCTCCTGCGCATCCAGGCCGGGCAGGGCGAGGACTGGGACGCCACCCACGACGACATCTTCACCGAGGAGTTCCTGCTGGAGCGGCCGCTGCTCGCGGCGATCCGGTCGGAGACGCCGGTGGTCCTGCTCATCGACGAGATCGACAAGGCCGACGTCGAGGTGGAGGGGCTGCTGCTGGAGATCCTGTCCGACTACCAGGTCACGATCCCCGAACTCGGCACGATCGCCGCCGTACGGAAGCCGTACGTGGTGCTCACCTCCAACGCGACCCGCGAGCTCTCCGAGGCGCTGAAGCGGCGCTGCCTCTACCTGCACCTGGAGTACCCGACGGCGGAGCGCGAGCGCGACATCGTGCTGGCCCAGGTGCCCACGATCGAGGCGAGCCTGGCCGAGCAGCTCGCCCGCACGGTCGCCACCCTGCGCACCCTGGAGCTGAAGAAGTCGCCCTCGATCGCCGAGACGATCGACTGGGCGAACACCCTGCTGGCGCTGGGCAGGACCGAGCTGGACGAGGCGGCGATCGGAGCCACCCTCGGCGTCGTCCTCAAGCACGCCTCCGACCAGGCGCGCGCCCGCAAGGAACTCGCACTGTGACCGGCGCTGTGACCGGCGCTGTGACCGGCGCTGTGACCGGCGCCCCGGCCGACACGGCGAAGAGCGCCGCTCGCACGGCCCCGGGAGCCGGGAGAACCGCGACCGGCGTCCCGGACGGCCCCGACGCCCCGGGGCGCGGGACGGGAGATCGCGGATGAGCCTGCTCGACCGGCATGTGGGGTTCGTGCACGCGCTGCGCGAGGCCGGGCTGCCGGTGTCGCCCGCCGAGGGCCTGGACGCGGCCAGGGCGCTGGAGGTGATCGACCTGACCGAGCGGGAGTCGCTCCGGGCCGCGTACGCCGCGACGCTGGTCAAGCGGCCCTCGCACCGGCCGGGCTTCGACACGCTGTTCGACCTGTGGTTCCCCGCCTCGACGACCGGCCTGCGGGCGTCGCGTACGGCCGAACCCGACCTGCCGGACCTGGAGACCGCCGAGGTTCCCGCGTTGCGCGACCGGCTGGCCGGGCTGCTGCTGGGCGCCGAGGGGATGAACGAGTTCGCGCGGGCGATGGTGGAGCGTTTCGGCCGCCAGCCCGCGGGCCCCGGCAGGCAGAACTGGTTCTCCTACCCGGTGATGCGGGCGCTCTCCCCCGAGACGCTCATGGCGCGGCTGCTCGCCGAGGTCCTCGCGGGCCGGGAGCGCGGCGGGCTGGCGGAGAAGGTGGCCCGGCAGCGGATCGACGAGAACACCAGGCGCTTCGGGGACGCCGTCTCCGGCGACGTCCGCCGCCGGATCGCCGAGGACTCCGGGATCGAGCGGATCGCCCGCTCCTCCGTACGCCCGCCGCTTGAGCGGCTCGACTTCCTGCGGATCACCAAGGCCGACCTGGCGAGGCTCCGCCGGGAGGTCCACCCGCTCGCCCGCCGCCTCGCCGCCCGGCTGACCGTCAAGCACCGGCTCGGCCGCCGGGGCCGCCTCGACTTCCGCAGGACCGTACGGGCCTCGCTGTCCAGCGGCGGGGTGCCGCTCACCACCTTCAACAGGCCGCGCCGCCCGCACAAGCCCGAGCTGGTCATCCTGTGCGACACCAGCGACTCGGTCGCCTCCTTCGCCCACTTCACCCTGCTGCTGACCTACGCGCTGCGCGAGCAGTTCACCAAGGTCCGCGCGTTCGGGTTCGTGGACACCGTGGACGAGATCACCCGGTTCTTCGTGCCGGGCGCCGACGTGGTGGAGGCGATGACCCGGCTGACGCGGGAGGCCGACATGGTGCGGTTCGGCCGGACCAACTACGGCCACGCGCTGGAGAGGTTCGCCGAGCGGTACGGCGACGCCATCGGGCCGAAGACGTCCCTGCTGATCCTGGGCGACGCCCGGTCCAACTACCAGCCGCCCGCGCTGGAGACGCTGAGGCGCCTGGCCGGGGACGCCCGGCACGCCTACTGGCTCAACCCGGAGCCGGCCGCCCAGTGGGACAGCGGCGACTCGCTGGCGACGGCGTACGGCGGGATCGTGCCGATGCGCGAGTGCCGGAACGTCGCGCAGCTGGCGGCCTTCATCGAGGAACTCGTCTGACGAGCCGCGGATCTCGTACGACGCGTCACGGGCCGGGGCCGGGCGCGGTCAGCTCATGCGGCGCAGCACCCGGGCGGCGGTCCTGACCAGGACCTCGACCTGGGCCTCGTCGAAATCGGCCCGGGGACCCTTCTGGATCCAGCGCGCGACCAGGCGGGGCTTGAGAAGGGTGAGCCCCTCCGCGGTGACCGACCGCCTGATCTCCCCGCCGTGCACGGCGATCAGCGGTTCGATGGTGACGGGGATGCCGGACTCGCGGGAGAGCACCTCGGCCAGCGACTCGGAGACCTCGACGAGCGCCTTGGCCACCTTGGTGCCGTACTTCTCGCCCAGGAACAACCGGTCGCCGTACCGGGCGATCTCGGTGTCGGGGTCCCACGCCTCGTTGTCCACCACCCAGAGGCCACCGGGGCCGATGACGAGGTGGTCGACCGAGGCCTTGCCCGGCATGGCCCGGCCTTCGAGGATGTGGTACCCGGCCTTGCGCAGCCTGCGGCGGAGCAGCTTGCCGGTGATGGTCTCGCCCCGGCGCCTGCCGCGCCAGACGGCGGTGGAGTCGTACTCCCGCCAGCTCAGGAACGCGTCCCCGGCGGCGACGAGCAGGGCGCACAGCAGCCCGAGGATCGGCGGGGACAGGTTGAACCGGTAGGCGAGCGCGACACCCACGGCCAGGCCGACCGCCGCCTTGACCCCGCGCATCTTCCTGCGCTGGACGGCTTCCTTGATCCAGAACTGCTCGTACATGACCTGCGGCGACAGGCCGTGGACCTGGTCGACTGGCGTCACGTAGATAGATCCGCCCGGCATAGCGAACCCCCATGGCTAGAACGGTCGACAAGGACAGTGGTGGGGGACCTGCCACGCTGAAGATCCTTAGACTATGAAATACCCAATCGGGGGCTCCAGCTATCCACAGACCGCGAAGGTGACGCAAGTAACACGTATTCGCCAGCCATCGGCGGCACAACCGACCAGTCGGTATGCTTTCCCTCACCACACCATGGGGGACGCATGACTCAGGACCAGGAGCCGGTACGACAACGCCTGCTCAGCGAGGCCACCCGCCTGTTCGCCGAGCGAGGCTTCGAGAGCACGTCGGTGCAGGAGGTCGTCTTGGCGGCCGGGGTCACCAAGGGCGCGATGTACCACTACTTCGACTCCAAGGACGACCTGCTCCACGAGATCTACGGACGCGTGCTGCGCCTGCAGATGGAGCGGCTGACCCACTTCGCCGACGGCCCGGGGTCGGTGTCCGAGCGCCTGCACGCCGCCGCCGCCGACGTCGTGACGACCACGGTGGACAACCTGGACGACTCCAAGATCTTCTTCCGCTCGATGCACCTGCTCGCGCCCGACACCCGGAAGGTCGTCCGCGCCGAGCGGCGCAACTACCACGAGCGCTTCCGCGACCTGGTCACCGAGGGACAGCGCGAGGGCACCTTCAGGGGCGACGTCCCCGCGGACATCGTCGTCGACTTCTTCTTCGGCTCCGTCCACCACCTGGGCACCTGGTACAGCGCGGAGGGCGCGCTCTCCGGCCCCGAGCTGGGGGCGCACTTCGCCGACCTGCTGCTCACCTCGCTGCGCCCGGCACTCCCCGCCTGACCCTCCGCCCGAGCCGCGGTTTCGACGTGAACCGGGCCGAGACAATGATCACCGTCGAGCACGGATGGCCCAGCCCTTGAAGAACCCAGCCCTTGAAGAGCCCGGCCCGCTCGCCGTTCCGGGTCGCCGACACCCCGCCGTACGGCGTGACCGCGCGATGACCCCCGGCACGGAGCCGGAGGGCATCGCGGCGGCCCGAGGTCAGGCCGGACCTGGCAGGTCCGCGAGGGCCGCCAGGGCGTCCCGGTGGGCACCGGGAGTACCGAGCGCGATCTCGGTGGACTTGGCGCGCTTGAGATAGAGGTGGAGCGGGTGCTCCCAGGTCATCCCGATCCCGCCGTGGAGCTGGACACTCTCCTCGGCGACGCGCACCGCCACCTCCGAGCACCACGACGCGGCCACCGCCGCCGCCAGCTCGCGGTCTCCGGCCGCCTCCCCCTCACCGGACGCACCCGCGTCCGCGCCCGCGCCCGTGTCCGCGCCCGTGGCCAGCAGGTCGGCCGCGTTCCTCGCGGCGGCGCGGGCCCGCACCACGTCCAGCCAGAGATCGGCCATCCGGTGCTTAATCGCCTGGAACGACCCCACCGGCCGGGCGAACTGGTGGCGCTCCTTGATGTAGGCGAGCGTCGTCGCCAGGCACCACTCGGCGACCCCGAGCTGCTCGGAGGCGAGCAGTCCGGCGCCGAAGCCAAGCACCCTCCGCGCGTCGAACCCGCCGATCGCCTCACCGGCGGGGGTACCGGAGAACGTGACGGTGGCGACCGGCCGCGTCAGGTCGAGCGAGGGCAGCACGTCGATCCGGACCTCCGCCGCCGCCACCCGGTAGAGCGCCGTCCCGACGGGCACCAGCAGCACGTCCGCCGCGTCCGCGCCCGCCACCGCCCTGATCTCCCCGTTCAGGACCCCGTCCGTGACGGTGACGGTCTCCGGCGACGGCCGGTACGGCGAAGCCGCCAGCGACACCGCGAGCGCCGCCGTCGTCTCCCCCGAGGCGAGCTCCCGGATCAGCTCCTCCTCGCCCACCCGCAGCAGGGCCTTCGTGGCGAGCACCGAGCTGGTGAGGAACGGCACCGGCGCCACCGCCCGCCCCAACTCCTCCAGCACCACCGCGACCTCACGCGCCGACGCCCCCGCCCCGCCGTACTCCTCCGGCACGAGCAGCCCCGCCACCCCGATGTCCCGGGACAGCGTCTTCCACAGGTCCATGTCGTACGGCGCCTCGGACTCGGCACGCCTCAACACGGCGTCGGCCCCGCAGCGGTCCGCGAGAAGATCGCGCACGGAGGCGCGCAGCTCCTCCTCGACCTCGGTGTACAGCAGCGTCATCGGTCGCTCACCGCTCCTCGTTCACTACACGGCCCGTGCCACTCACCACGTCGGACTCGCTCCCCGTCATCGGCCACTCACCGCTCCTCGTTCACTACGCGGCCCGTGCCGCTCACCGTGCCGAGCTGGCTCCGTGTCATCGCGGGAGATCCTTCCAGGGCACGTCCTTGTCGACGCGGGGTTCCGAGGGGAGGCCGAGCACGCGCTCGGCGATGATGTTGCGCAGGATCTCCGAGGTACCGCCCTCGATGGAGTTGCCCTTGGCGCGGAGATAGCGGTATCCGGGACCCCGGCCGAAGAAGTCGACGGTGTCGGAGCGGCGGAAGGTCCAGTCGTCGTAGACCAGGCCCTCCGCACCGCGCAGCTCCACGTCCAGCCCCGACAGGGCCTGGTTGAGGTCGGCGAAGGCGAGCTTCATGCCGGATCCCTCGGGTCCCGGCTGCCCGGCGGAGAGCTGCTCGCGCAGGCGCGTACCGGCCAGGCGGGTCACCTCCGCCTCCACCCACAGCCGCAGCAGCCGCCCGTGCAGGTCGTGGGTGCGCAGCTCGGGCCGGGAGCGCCAGGTCTCGGCGACCAGGCCGACCACGCCGCCGCCCCGCCGGACCGGCGCGCCGCCGATGGCGACCCGCTCGTTCATGAGCGTGGTCTGCGCGACCCGCCAGCCTTCGCCGACCTCTCCCAGCCGCAGGTCGTCACCGAGCCGTACGCCGGTGAGGAAGACCTCGTTGAACTCGGCCTCGCCGGTGATCTGCCGCAGCGGCCTGACCTCGACCCCGGGGGCGTGCATGTCGCACACGAAGTACGTGAGCCCCCGGTGCTTGGGCACGTCCGCGTCGGTCCTGGCGACCAGGATCGCCCACCGGGAGTGGTGGGCGCCGGAGGTCCACACCTTCTGCCCGTCCACCACCCACTCGTCGCCGTCCCGTACCGCGCGGGTGCCGAGCGTGGCCAGGTCGGACCCGGCACCGGGCTCGCTGAAGAGCTGACACCAGATCTCCTCGCCCGTCCACAGCGGGCGCAGGAACCGCTTCCGCTGCTCGTCGGTGCCGAACGTCAGGATCGTGGGCGCCGCCATCCCCAGCCCGATCGTCTGCACCCCGAGGTTGAGCTGCGGCGTACCCTCCAGCTCACGCTCCACGACGTTCTGCAGCTCGCGCGCGGCCCCGAGCCCGCCGAGCCCCTCGGGAAAGTGCACCCAGGCCAGCCCGGCGTCGAACCTGGCCCGCAGAAACTCCAGCCGGTCCCCGGCAGGGTCGTACCCGGCCAGAAACGCGGCAGCGCGCTCCCTGACCGCCTTCTCATCCAGCGCCACGAACGCTCCCTTTCGTCGATCTCCATCGACCCTCGGCCGTCTCTCGTCGGTCCCCGCGCCTCCGGGACGCCCCGGGACGGCGAGTCACATATATTTCTTGATCTCCCGGTAGGCAAGGGAGCGCTTGTGGACCTCGTCGGGCCCGTCGGCGAGCCTCAGTGAGCGCGCGCCCGCCCAGAGACCGGCCAGCGGGAAGTCCTGGCTGACGCCTCCGGCGCCGTGGGCCTGGATGGCCTTGTCCAGGATCCACTCCACGTCGCGCGGTGTGGCGATCTTGATGGCCTGGATCTCGGCGTGGGCGCCCCGGTTGCCGACGGTGTCCATCAGCCAGGCGGTCTTCAGCACGAGCAGGCGGAGCTGCTCGATCTTCACCCGCGACTCGGCGATCCAGTCCTGGACGACGCCCTGCTGGGCGATCGGCTTGCCGAACGCGTTGCGCGACAGGGTGCGGACGCACATCATCTCGACGGCCCGCTCGGCCATCCCGATCAGCCGCATGCAGTGGTGGATGCGGCCGGGCCCGAGGCGGGCCTGGGCGATCGCGAAGCCGCCGCCCTCCTCGCCGATCAGGTTGTCGACCGGCACCCTGGCGTCCTCGAACACGATCTCGGCGTGCCCGCCGTGGTCGGAGTCGGAGTAGCCGAAGACGTGCATCCCCCGCTTGACGTGCATGCCGGGTGTGTCACGCGGCATCAGGATCATCGACTGCTGCCGGTGCGAGGACGCCTCGGGGTCGGTCTTGCCCATCACGATGAAGATCCTGCAGTTGGGGTTCATCGCGCCGGAGGCGAACCACTTGCGGCCGTTGACGACGTACTCGGAGCCGTCCCTGACGATCGACAGGGCGATGTTCGTGGCGTCGGAGGAGGCGGTGTCGGGCTCGGTCATCGCGAACGCCGACCGGATCTCGCCGCGCAACAGCGGCTCCAGCCACTCCTTGCGCTGCCACTCGCTGCCGAACATGGAGAGGACCTCCATGTTGCCGGTGTCGGGGGCGGCGCAGTTGGTCGCGGTCGGGGCGATCCTCGGCGAGCGGCCCATGATCTCGGCCAGCGGCGCGTACCGCAGGTTGGTCAGGCCCGCGCCGTGCTCACCCGGCAGGAACAGGTTCCACAGACCTCGCCTGCGCGCCTCATCCTTGAGATCCTCCATCAGCGGTGGAGTGGCCCACCCGCTCTCGGCGGCCTGGGCCTCGAAGGCCTCCTCCGCCGGGTACACACACTCGTCCATGAAGCCGAGCAGCCGTCCCCGCAGCTCCTCGGTCTCGGCGTCGAACGCGAAATCCATGGGCCCTCCTCACGGTCTCCCGTGAGGGTACCGACCGGACGGTATGACTGTCGACACGCCCCCTATGCTGAACCCCATGGAGCCCGTCTTCTTCGCCACCCCCGAGGAGTTCCGCACCTGGCTGGAGGCGCATCACGAGACCGGGACGGAGCTGCTGGTGGGGTTCCACAAGAAGGGCACCGGCCGCCCCAGCATCACCTGGCCCCAGTCCGTCGAGCAGGCCCTGTGCTTCGGCTGGATCGACGGCGTCCGCAGGACCGTCGACGCGGGGAGCTACAGTGTCCGTTTCACCCCGCGCAAGGCGCGCAGCACGTGGAGCGCGGTCAACATCGCCAAGGTCGCCGAACTGACCGAACGCGGCCTCATGCGTCCCGCGGGCCTGCTCGCCTTCGAGCAGCGGACCGAGGACAACTCGATGATCTACTCCCACGAGCGGGCCGAGGACGCCGCGCTGGACGAGGAGCAGGAGCGCCGCTTCCGGGCGGAGACGGCGGCGTGGGAGTGGTTCCAGGGCCAGCCGCCCGGTTACCGCAGGACCGCGCTGCACTGGGTGACCACCGCGAAGCGGCCGGAGACGAGGGAGAAGCGTCTCGCGCGGCTGATCGAGGATTCCGCGGCGGGACGCAGGCTCGGGCAGTTCGAGCGCCGAGTGGTCCCCGGGAACACCCCCTGAGTGGACCTTCGGACAGGTCCACCTCGGGTCCTAGGGTTGCCCCCATGACCACGAAGATGCCCGCTCCCGTCACCCTCGAAGGCGAGACCGTACGACTGGAGCCACTGACCGGCGGCCACATCACCGACCTGTTCCTGGCCGGTGGCGGCGACGACGAGGTGTGGCGCTGGATGCCCGCCCCGACCCCGCGCACCGAGGCCGAGCTGGCGAAGATCGCGGCACGGCTGGTCGAGGCGCCGGACCACGTGCCGTTCGCGGTGATCCTGAGGGAGACCGGCCGCGCGGTCGGCTGGACCACCTACATCGACACCCCGGGGTACGCCGACAGCGTCGAGATCGGCTGGACCTGGTACGGCAGGTCCGTGTGGCGTTCCGCGGTGAACACCGAGTGCAAGATCCTGCTGATCGACCACGCCTTCGACAAGCTGGGCGTGAACCGGGTCCAGCTCAAGACCGACAACCTGAACGTCCGCTCGCAGAACGCGATCATGCGCGTCGGCGGCGTTCCCGAGGGCACCCTGCGCCGCCAGCGCCGCCGCGCCGACGGCACCTGGCGCGACACCGCCTATTTCAGCATCCTCGACGACGAGTGGCCCGCCCACCGCGCCCGCCTCACCGGCCTGTCTCACTGAACCGTCTTACCGGCCTGTCCCGTTCTTACCTGTCGCGGCCGAGCATGCCGCGCAGGAGTTCCCTGACCCCCAGGCGGAGGTCGTCCAGGGTCGGTTCCGCTCCGGCGCCGACGATGGCGTCGAAGATCACTCCCTCGCTGAAGGTGACGAGCTGGCGCCCGTGCCGTACCGGGTCGGACGACCCCGCGGCGGCGAGGATCGCGATCGCGGGATCGCGGAAGAGCTCACCGACCCTGTCGTAGATCCTGCGCAGCTCGGGGCGGCGGGTGGCCTCAAGGGCCAGCTCGTAGCGGGCGACCGCCTGGCGACGGCCGCCGGTCAGCTGCGTCCAGAGTGCCTGGGCCGTCATCTCGGCGAGGACTTCGGCCAGGTCCGGCACCGGACCCTCGAAAATCGGCGCGAACGCGGCGGACTCCAGCTCGGTCAGCCGGGCGAGGGTCAGCTCCAGGAGCGCGGACCGGGTACGGGCCAGGTTGGAGGTCGACCCCGGCGGCAACCCCGCGGCCTCGTCCACGGCTCGATGGGTCAGGCCGCGCATTCCCCGATCCGCCAGCAGGGCGATGGCGGTATCGGCGACGAGCTCCGCGCGTTGGGACTTCACCCTCCGATACTACATTTGTAGTTAAACTACAGGCGTAGTAGCATCCACTACACCCGTAGTAGAGGAGAAGGTCATGGCGCGTGCGGTGGTCATCGGAGCGGGCATCGGCGGGCTGACGGCGGCGGTGGCGTTACAGCGGCGGGGCTGGGACGTGACGGTGTTCGAGCGGGCGCCGTCCCTGGAGCCGGTCGGCTCGGGGCTGGCCGTCGCCGCCAACGCGCTCAGGGCGCTCGACACGCTCGGAGCCGGTGACGAGATCCGCAAGCTGTCGGCGGTCCAGGGTTCGGGCGGCATCCGGCGCTCCGACGGCAGGTGGCTGGTGAGGACCAGCGTGGAGGCCGCCTCGGCGCGCAACGGCGGCGACTCCGTAGTGCTGCTGCGCCGCGCCGACCTGGTCGACGTCCTCTCCTCCCGCCTCGCACCCGGTACGGTCCGGCTGAACACCGAGGTCTCGGAGGTCGACGCGGAGAAGGGCCTGGTGACCCTCCCCGGCGGGCGGGTGGAGGCGGACCTCGTGGTGGCGGCCGACGGCATCCACTCCCCCGTCAGGTCGGCACTGTTCCCCGGCCACCCCGGCCCCCGCTACGCGGGCGTCACCAGCTGGCGGGTGCTCATCCCCGCCGAGGGCGTCCCGGGCCAGGCGTACGAGAGCTGGGGGCGCGGCAAGGTCTTCGGCGTCATGCCACTGGCCGGGGGCATGTCCTACTGCTACGCCACCGACACCGTCCCGGCGGGCGGCGGTGGCGGGGACCAGCTGGCCGAGCTGCGACGGCTGTTCGGGGACTGGCACTCCCCGATCCCGGAGCTGCTCGCCGCGGCCTCACCGGAGCGGGTTCTGCGGAACGACGTCCACCACCTCGCCACCCCGCTGCCCGCCATGCACCGGGGCCGGGTGGCCATGCTGGGCGACGCCGCGCACGCCATGACCCCCAACATGGGTCAGGGCGCCTGCCAGGCGATCGAGGACGCGGTGGTGCTGGCCCACGTGGTCGGCGACGGCGACAGGTTCACCGGCGGCACCGGAGAGGCGACCGGCCGGAGCGACGGGCTGGCCGGTTACACCGCCGCGCGGCTGGAGCGTACGTCCAGGATCGTGGCCAGGTCCGCCACGATCTGCCGCGTCACCAGGCTGCGCGACCCGCTGTCCGTACGGCTGCGCGACGCGATGGTGACACTCAGCTGGCGGCTCGCGCCCTCGCGCGTGAACGGCCCGATGGACGAGGTGTTCGGCTGGACGCCTCCCTCCGCGTGACCGTTCCCACGGGGAGTCGGGGGCGAGGTGGTCCACGCCAGACGATCCCGAGATGCGGGGGCCCGGGACAACTGACTTCCGGTGGCTTCCGGGATACCGAGGTCCCGATATACGGAGTCCTGAGATGCGGGGTTCCGGGATAGCCGGGTCCCGAGATACGGGGGCCTGCGATGCGGGGGTCCGGGACAGCCGGGTCCTGAGATACCGGGTCCCGGAGATCGGCGGGACCCGTACGGATACGAATACGTCTAGCGCGCGACGCTGGCCTTCTCGCGCATCGGGGCGGAAACCCCCTGGTCAGGGGAGAGCCGTCCCAGGGTGATCGTCCCCCAGACGAGCAGCGCGGCGGCGAAGAGGGCGGGGATCACGTTCGACCAGCCGCTGGGGACCGCCTCGTCGAGCAGAAGGGCCCCCGCGAGGATGGAGGTGATGGGGTCGACGATCTGGACGGCGGCGTAGGAGATGCCGAAGTAACCCACCTCGTAGGTTTTCTGCAGCAGCACGACCGCGCAGATGAGCAGCACGGGAACGGCGACCGTGAACCAGTTGAGCAGCGTGCTCAGGTCACCGTCGAAGTTGCCGCCCACCACCCGGACGAAGGTGGAGACGCTGGCCGTCACCGCCCCGGCGGCGACCGACAGCACCAGCGCGTGGGCCGAGCCGGTCATCTTCCGTGCCAGCAGATGGGTCACCAGCACGACCAGCCCGACGCAGCCGAGGAAACCCAGTGCCTCCTGGTTCGTCATGTGGGGTTTCACGGGGTGCGCGGGGACCAGCAGCAGCAGTCCGAGCAGTCCGACGGCCACCGCGATCGAACCGATGATCTCCGCCTTGTGCGGGCGCCTGCCGTGCAGCATCGCCGCCAGCGGTACCGCGAACACCAGCGTCGCCACGCTGATCGGCTGCACCGCGATCAGCGGCGCGAAGCTGAGAGCGACGGCGTGCAGGGACGCCCCGGTGAAACCGATGACGCCGCCGATCCACCAGCGGGGCCGCCTCATCAGCTTCAGCGAGGCGCCCTCGGTGACCGCCTCGAACTGCTGGAGCGCGGCTCCCAGCGCGTAGCCCAGCGCGCCGACCAGGGCGATGGATATCCCGACCCAGGTCATCGCCACCCCACATAACGGACGGGACATCCGGAAAGAAGCGATTCACGGGTCATCCCGCAAGCTTAGGGCGCGCGGCGAACGGGTAGGGACCTTCCCCGGTCATACGGCATACGGCGAAACACCATCCGGCCGGTGCCGACGAGAGCGCGGCGCCCTGCCGGGCGGGAAACACTTTCACGAACCGGCACTCCGGACATGTCCGGCATCCTGGTCGTCGGCCTGGACCCGGCAGTCACCCTGCCCGGGCCCGATCGGCACCCGGGCCCCCGTCGCCGGTCCGGGCGCCGACGGGTTCACCGGGCCCTTCGACGGACCGTTCATCGAGCCGTTCACCGGGCTGCTTGCCGGGTCGTTCTATGAGCCGTCCAGCGGACCGTTCACTGGAGCGCCGCCGTGTCCCCCCGGGCCGCGCGGTCAGCGATTCCCCCGCCCGGGGTTCCCGGATGGTTGCCCGGTCCGGGGGTGTTCATACGGTCACTGGCCGCTGGGCGGACAGACGCAGAACAGGTGCCCCTCGGGGTCGGCGAGCACGACCCACTTCCCCTCGCCGGGCTGGAAGTCGGGCCGGGTGGCTCCGAGCTCCAGGTAGTCCCGGATGGCCGCTTCCAGGTCGGGGACGCGAACGTCCAGGTGGAACTGCTTGTCGGGGCCCGGCCACGTGGACGGCTTGCGGTCGAGGTTCTGCTGGAAGTAGATGCTTGTCGTGCCGTCGCCGATACCGGCGTAGGCGTCCTCCGCGTACTGGACCTCATAGCCGAGGACGGTCGCGTAGAACTCGGCCAGCCGCTTGGGCTCGGCGCAGTCAATGGTCAAGGCGAGAAGCTGTGCTTTCGTGGTCATGACACGATCGTCTCGCCGATACCTGTCAGCTGCTGTCACGTTTGCCGAGGCCATTCCCCGAGCGGTGCCACGACATCCCCGCGACATCCCTGAACAGGCACCGGAGCAGGCACAGGAGCGGGTGCCGGTACGGGCTGGAGTACGAGGGCCGGAGCGACCGGAATAAGTGGTGGCCGCCGTGAGGAGCGCCTGACTAGGGTGAGTCCGTGCTTCTGATCGTTTCCCCGCCCCCCGCCCGCTAGCGGGCGGCCCTCTCTCCTGACGACCGGACCCGAGCGGTCCGGTGGGTGCTTGCCGTCCGCATACGCGCGACCTGACGACAACCACCTCATCTGGAGAGATCTCCATGACGCATGTCTCCGTGCGGCGGGGCCTGCTGTACGTGTCCATCGCGGCGACCGCCTGGGGCACCGGCGGCGCGGCCGCCGCGCTGCTCTACCAGGCGGGCGGGCTCGGCCCCGTCGCCGTCTCCTTCTGGCGGTTCGCCGCCGGAGCGGCCGTGCTCCTGCTGGCCGGCCTCCTGTTCGGCCTCGGAAGGCCCCGGCCCGCCGAACCACTCACCGCCGACAAACGACCCCGTCCCACCGCGCCACCCGCCACCGACCGGCGGAACCGTCCCGCCGGGGGGAACCCGGCCCTTGGAAAAACCCGTCCCACCGCGCCGCTCGCCACCGACCGGCGGCGAGCGGTGCTCGGGCGGATCCTGGTCACCGGCGTGGCGATGGCCGTCTACCAGACGGCCTACTTCGCGGCGATCGCCGAGTCGGGCCTGGCCGTGGCGACCGTGGTCACGATAGGCGCCACCCCCGTCCTCGTGGCCGCGGGCGGGTGGCTGCTGCTGGGCGAGCGCCTGAGTGCGACGGTGCTGGGCGCGGTCGCGATCGCCCTGACCGGCCTGGCCATGTTGACGCTCGGCGACGGGTCGGCGACCTTCTCGGCGGCCGGTGTCGGGTGGGCGCTGCTGTCGGCGGCCGGGTACGCGGGCGTGACCCTGCTCAACCGGGCCTCCGCCGACGAGCCGTACGCCACCGCGATGGGCGGTTTCGTCGTCGGCGGGCTCTGCCTGCTGCCCGTCGCGCTGGTTCAGGGGCTGTTGCCCTCCGGTGACCCGCTCGCCTCCTGGGCGATCGTCGTCTACCTGGGTACGGTCCCGACGGCCCTGGCCTACGGGCTCTTCTTCACCGGTCTCGCCGCGGTACGCGCCACGACGGCCGCCGTGATCACTCTCGTGGAGCCGGTGGGCGCGGCGATCCTGGGGATCCTGCTGCTCGGCGAGCGGCTCACCCCGGCGGCGGCGTGCGGGAGCGTCCTGCTGCTCGGCGCGGTCGCCCTGCTCGCCCTGAAGGAGAGAGGAGGGGCGACCATCCCGGCGTGAGCCGCGCGTGGGTCCCGTACGGACTCCCGTGCGGGACCCACGCCGGACGCGCGGGGTCGGTCGAAACGGGAACGTCAGTCGAACATGTCGGGTTCGGTGGCGACGATCTGGTCGTGCAGGGGCTGGAAGTTGATCCAGCCGACCGTGTCGTTGCCGATCTGGCCGTGGGTGAGCTTGGCGTTCTCGTGGGTGATCTGGACGGTGGGCCCGGCCGCCTTGGCCAGGAGCTGGGCCTGGCACGAACGCTCCATCGTGATGAACCACCAGGCGGCGGCGTCCACGCTGTCGCCCACCGTCAGCAGCCCGTGGTTGCGCAGGATGACGGCCTTGTGGGAGCCGAGGGCCTGGGCGATGCGGCGGCCCTCCTCGGTCTCCACGACGACACCGGTGTAGTCGTCGAACAGGGCGTGGTCCTCGTAGAAGGCGCAGGCGTCCTGGGTGAGCGGTTCCAGGAGCGTGCCGAGCGACGACAGCGCCTTGCCGTACACCGAGTGGCTGTGCGCGGCGGCGACCACGTCCGGCCTGGCCTGGTGGACCATCGAGTGGATCGCGAACGCGGCCTGGTTGACGTGGTAGCGGCCGTCGACCACCTGGCCCTCGTGGTTGACGAGGATCAGGTCGGCGACCTTGACGTGCCTGAACGACATGCCGAACGGGTTCACCCAGAAGTGGTCGGTGTGCTCGGGGTCGCGGACGGTGATGTGCCCGGCCACTCCCTCCTCGAAGCCGAACCTGCCGAACAGCCGCAGCGCCGCGACCAGGCGCTCCCTGCGGTGGCGGCGCTCCTCCTCCACGGTCTCGAACTTCTGCGGCAGCCGGAAGACGAGCTGGTCGCCGGGAACGGGCTGCAGGTCGGACAGGCTCACAGTGCCTCCAGGGCGGAAGGGTCGAGGTCGGCGGGACGACTGTAGCCCGCCAGGCCGAGGGTGAGGTCGAGCTCGGCGAGCAGGGAGCGCACCACGTGGCGCACGCCGTCCTCGCCGCCCGCCGCCAGGCCCCAGACGTACGGCCTGCCGAGGAGCACGGCCCGCGCGCCGAGGGCGAGGGCCTTGAAAATGTCGGAGCCGGTGCGGACACCCGAGTCGAACAGCACGGTCAGCCGGTCGCCCACGGCCGCCGCGACCGGGGGGAGCGCGTCGAGCGAGGCCGTGGCGCCGTCGACCTGGCGGCCCCCGTGATTGGAGACGACCACGCCGTCCATGCCCGCGTCCGCGGCGCGCAGGGCGTCGTCCGCGTGCTGGATCCCCTTGAGGACGATCGGCCCGTCCCAGTTGTCGCGGAGCAGGGACAGCTGCTCCCAGGTGTGGGGGCGGCCGTTGAACATCGGCACCCACTGCATGATCGCCGCGCCGAGGTCCTCCTCGACCGGGCGGGCCAGCTTGGAGCGGAACACCGGGTCCGACAGCGGGATCGCCAGGCCGGTCCCGCGCAGGAACGGCAGGTAGGCCTGGTCGAGGTCGTGCGGGCGCCAGGCCAGGGTCCAGGTGTCGAGGGTGACGACCAGGGTGTCGTAGCCGTTCTTGGCGGCCCGGCCGAGCAGGCTGAGCGTGACGTCGTCGTCGTGCGGCCAGTAGAGCTGGTACCACCGGGGGCCGTCGGCCTCGGCCACCTCCTCCAGCGTGTGCGACGCGGCGGTGCTCAGCACCGTCGGAATGCCGAGCGAGGCGGCGGCCCTGGCGGTGGCCAGCTCGCCGTCAGGGTGCACGATCGACTGCACCCCGACCGGGGCGAGGGCCAGCGGCGCGGGGTAGCTCCTGCCGAACAGCTCGACGCCGAGGTCCCTTACCGGGACGTCGCGGAGCATCCTGGGCACGATCCGGCGGCGGTCGAACGCCTCGCGGTTGGCGCGCTCGGTCGCGCCCGTTCCCGCGGAACCGGCCACGTACCAGTACGGTCCCGGGTCGAGCAGCTCGCGCGCCACCCGTTCCAGCTCGGCGACGGACGTCGAGTACGGAGGCGTGTTCCCGGCCAGGCCGTTGAGATAGATCTCGTACTGGTAATCGGAGAAGGCCATGCCCCATCCTTTGTTCCGATCACCGTGGATGTCCACGACCTGTTGGCTAAAATTACACCCGACTTATCCCGCTATGTCGTGACAAGTCGCCGGTGCCCCGAAAATCTGGTGGGAGCACCTCGATCCTGGACAGCCGATCTTTGCATCACAATGTGCGGAGAGACGGAACGCGAGCCCGGAAACGGGCGTTGGAGGGAACGTGGCCTCGATTACCCAGCTCTTCAGGCGGTTCCTCGAACGCCCCGGCACCATCGACCTCTCGAAGTTCGAGCGGGTCGTCGTGGAGGCCGGGACCCGCGAGGAGCGGATCCGCGCGCTCGACGAGCTGCCCGCGCCGTCGCCCGACGACCTCCCGGAGTTCTGCGCGATCATGCGGGAGGCCGCGCACCGCACGCTCGAACTGCGGCCGTACGACGTGCAGCTGGTCGGCATGCTGGCGATGCTGTCGGGAAACGTCGCGGAGATGGCCACCGGCGAGGGCAAGACCCTCTCCGGGGCGATGGCCGCCGCCGGATACGCCCTGCAGGGCAAGCGCGTCCACGTCATCTCGGTCAACGACTACCTGGCCCAGCGTGACGCCGAGTGGATGGGCCCGCTGTACGAGGCGCTCGGCGTCTCCTGCGGCTGGATCGGGCAGAACTCCACGCCCGAGGAGCGCCGGGCGGCCTACGCGGCGGACGTGACGTACGGCTCGGTCAGCGAGATCGGCTTCGACGTGCTGCGCGACCGGCTGAGCACCCGCGTGGAGGACCTGATCGTGCCCGCGCCGGCCGTGGCGCTGGTCGACGAGGCCGACTCCGTGCTGGTCGACGAGGCCCGGGTGCCGCTGGTGCTGGCCGGTGCCGCCGACCCCGGCGACTCGGTGCCGGAGATGGCGGCGCTGGTCAGGCAGCTGGTCAAGGGCTACCACTACGAGCTCGACGACCAGGCGCGCAACGTCCACCTGACGAGCAAGGGCATCGACACCGTCGAGCAGGCGCTCGGCCTCGACCTCTACGACACCCCGGCCACCCTGACGGACGTCAACCTCGCGCTGCACGCGCACGCCCTGCTGACCAAGGACGTCGACTACATCGTCCGCGACGGCAAGGTGCACCTGATCAACCCGTCGCGGGGCCGGGTGGCGCTGCTGCAGCGCTGGCCCGACGGGCTGCAGTCCGCGGTGGAGGCCAAGGAGGCGCTCTCGCCGTCGGAGACCGGCGAGATCCTCGACTCGATCACCGTCCAGGCGCTGATCACCCGCTACCCGGAGAAGTGCGGCATGACCGGCACCGCGGTGGCGGTCGGCGACCAGCTGCGGGAGTTCTACGACCTCAAGGTCGCCGTGGTCCAGCCCAACCGGCCGAACGTGCGGACCGACGAGCCCGACCGCCTCTTCGAGTACCGCATGGAGAAGGACCTCGCGCTGGTCGAGGAGATCGTCGAGGTGCACGCCACCGGCCGGCCGATCCTGATCGGCACCCTGGACGTGGCCGAGTCCGAGCGGCTGGCGCTCACCCTGGCCGGGCGCGGGCTGGAGTGCGTGGTCCTCAACGCCAAGAACGACGCCGAGGAGGCCGCCATCATCTCCCGGGCCGGGGAGCGCGGCGCGCTCACGGTCTCCACCCAGATGGCCGGGCGCGGCACCGACATCCGCCTCGGCGAGGGCGTCGACGAGCTCGGCGGCCTGTACGTCATCGGCTCGGGCCGGCACACCAGCAGCCGCCTGGACGACCAGCTGCGCGGGCGCGCGGGCCGCCAGGGCGACCCCGGCGGCTCGATCTTCCTCGTCAGCGGCGAGGACGAGCTGATCACCCACTACGTCGCCGACGAGTACGCCAAGGGCGTGCCGGAGCACTCGCTCGTGGGCCACGCCCAGCGGGTCGCCGAGGGCGTCAACATGGAGATCCACCGCAACACCTGGCGCTACACCCGCCTGCTGGAGCGCCAGCGCGGCCAGCTGCTGGAGCGCCGCGACCGGGTCCTGCGCGACCGGGTGGCGGGCGAGGCCCTGGCCAAGGCGGCCCCCGAGCGGTGGGCCGAGCTGGAGGAGAGCGTCGGCGAGGACGTCCTGCACGAGGCCGCCCGTCAGATCGTCCTGTTCCACCTCGACCGAGGCTGGGCCGACCACCTGGCGTACCTGGCGGAGCTGCGGGAGGGCATCCACCTGCGGGTCCTCGGCAGGCTCAACCCGATCGACGAGTTCCACAAGGACGCCGTCCCGGCCTACCAGCGCCTGCTGGCCGAGATCGAGTCACGCTCGGTCGAGGCCTTCGAGACCGCCTCCGTCACCGACGAGGGCCTCGACCTTGAGGGCGCGGGCCTCAAGCGCCCCACCGCCACCTGGACCTACCTCGTCCAGGACAATCCCTTCGGCACCGAGTGGGACCGCATCCTCAACCGCCTCGCCACCAAGGTCCGCCACCGCTGACGCCCTCCGGACGGCCCTCGTCCCGGAGGGCCGTCCTTCAGGCACCGAGCTGGTCGACCCGCGACTTCGACAGCTCAAGCAGGGCCGCGCTGTCGCGAACGGAGACGCCCGCCGCCCGGAGGGCCGCCACGGCCTCTCTCGCGGTCTCGCCGAGCTGCGCGGCCACCTGGTCGCGCCGGGCCCGAAGCTCCCTGTAGGTGTCGAGCACCGTGGACGGAACACCGGCCACCTCGTACAGGTACGTCACGACGATCTCGGCCTCCGCGGGGGCGTCGAGGATGAAGTGCTTGGCCGCCTCCACCTCCTCGTACAGCTCCGCGAGGGTGTCACCGGAGACGCCTCCTTGGATGGGGGCGTCCGTCGGGAGCGCGATCCAGTAGTCGGTCTTGCGCACGGCCCTCATCGTGAGCCGCAGGGGTGCATCGGTCATTCCAACCATCCCTTTCCGAACACGTCTTCCAAGTCATGCGCGAGAGCCGCGAGCAGGTCGGGGTCCATATGCCGCAGGGGGGCCCGGGACCGGGCGACCACCACCTGGTCGGAGTCGTAGAGCGACAGGGACCGGGTGGTCCTGCCCGCGTCGACCCAGTCGGGACGCAGGGCATGCCGACGTGCGAGCTCGTAGATCCGATCGCGGATCTCGGGGTATGTCTGGAGCACGCACGGAAGCTAGCGTACTGGACGAAGGGCGTCCAGCGAACTGGACAACAGGTCGGCGGTTTGCCGTGATGCGTGGGGATAAATTCCAGCACCCGGTTCACGTCGCCCGGATGTGAGGGCGGTGCGCGTCGCCGACATCATGACACGCGTTACGTGTGTGGTAATGGTTTCGCCGAGCGTCCCCGGCTATCGTGGCGTATGTGACCACCACCAGCGCGTCCCGGCCGGTAGGCGAGCTTCTGCGCCAGTGGCGGGAACGGCGGCGGATGAGCCAGATGGACCTCGCGATCCAGGCCGACATCTCCACCCGGCACCTGAGCTTCGTGGAGACGGGCCGGTCCAAACCGAGCAGGGACATGATCCTCCACCTCGCGGAGGAGCTGGATCTCCCGCTGCGCGAGCGCAACCACCTGCTGCTGTCGGGCGGGTTCGCGCCGCTCTACGCGGAGACGCCGCTCAGCTCACCGCACATGGCGTCCGTACGGGAGGCGCTGGGGCAGGTGCTGAGCGGGCACGAACCGTACCCGGCCGTCGTCGTCGACCAGCGCTGGAATCTCGTCGACCGCAACGCCGCGACCGGGGTGCTGCTGCGCGGGGTCGCGCCGGAGCTGCTGGTCCCCCCGGTCAACGTGATGCGGCTGAGCCTGCACCCCAAGGGCATGGCGCAGCGCATCATCAACCTGGGTGAGTGGCGGGCCCACCTGCTGCACCGGCTCCGCCGCCAGATGAGCCTCACCGCCGACCCCGACCTGGCGGCGCTCTGGCAGGAGCTCGACGACTATCCCTGTGACCAGCCGGAGCCGGAGATAGAGCGTCCGGGCCCCGGGGACATCGTGGTCCCCCTCCGGCTCCGCCGTGGCTACCGGGAGCTGGCCTTCTTCAGCACCATGGCCACCTTCGGCACCCCGCTGGACATCACCGTCGCCGAGCTGGCCATCGAGGCGTACTTCCCGGCGAACCCCGAGACCGCCGCCTACCTGCAGCACCAGCACCACCCCGACTGACCGGGGGCGGGGGTGTGGCGTGCGCCCCACGCCACACCCCCGCCGCTCTGGCCGGTCCCGGCCGATGTCACCCGGTCTCGGCCGGTCCGGGTCCTGGAAGGTCCTCGGTGAGTCTCAGCCGGAGACCCCGGCCTCGGACTCGCTGGGCTCGACGGTTTCCCGCTTCTTCTCGCGCGACGCCGCGACCCTGGCCAGGACGACGTCGACCACGAGGAAGGCGAGCAGCGAGATGCCCAGCAGCGGAAGGAACACGCCCACCGCGATCACCACGGCCGCCAGGGGCAGGGCCACGGCCAGGGGCAGCCGCCGCAGGCCGCCGCGCTCGTAGGGGGTGCCGAAACCACGGGTCGGGCGGCGCAGCCACCACATGCGGTAGCCCCACACGATGACCGAGATCAGCGCCAGGGCCAGCGCGGCGAGCAGGATCTGGTTGGCCAGGCCGAACAGCACTCCCATGTGCCCGTCGATGCCCCACCTGGTCAGCTTCGCCCCGATGGGGAAGTCGTCGAAGCGCAGCTCGGCGACCGCCTGGCCGCTGGCGGCGTCGACCGCGACCTGGTCGTTGCGCTGCGGCCAGAGACGGTCCGTCTCCTTGACGACGTACGGGTCGCCGGACTCGGCAGGCCAGACGATCTCCATGGGCCCGGACAGGCCCTTGCCCGCCGCCGCCCGGACGACCTGGTCGGGGTCGGCGGCCGGGGCCGCGCCCGCGTCCCCGGCGGCGTGGTCTCCGTGGTCACCGTGACCGCCGGAGACGGGCATCGACGGGGTGCCCCAGCCGATCGCCCTCTGGATCACGTCGACGTTGACTCCCGCGTACTTCGACCAGGTCAGGCCGGTGGCCGAGAGGGCGAGCAGGCCGACCAGCGCCCACAGGCCGACCGAGCCGTGCCAGGAGAGGGTCTTGCGGTGACCTTGGGCGCCGCGCTCGGGGGCGACGACGCGGCGCAGCCGCTGACCGGCACGGCGGCGGCGGGTCAGCCACAGCACCAGGCCGCCGAGCGCGACCAGCCACAGCCAGCTGGCGGCCATCTCGCTGTAGATGCGTCCCGGCTCGCCCAGGTGCAGGTGGCGGTGGAGCTGGGAGATCCAGGTCCGCACGGGCAGCGCGCCCGAACTGCCGTAGCTCTCCAGCGTCCCTCGGACCTGCGCGGTGTACGGGTCGACGAAGACCGCCGTGCGGACGCTCTCCGGGAGGGCGGGATCGTTGAACAGCACCCGGGTCGTCGCGCCGGGCTCGTCGTAGGTCCAGACGGCCCCGACCTTCCCCGCGGGGTTCGCGGCGGTGGCGGCGGCGACCTGCCGCGTCAGGGGCAGCTTCTGCTGCCCGGCCGGTACGGGGACCGTCAGCTCGTGGGAGTGGACCACCTTCTCGAGCTGGAAGGAGGCGGCGTACAGCAGGCCGGTCGTCGCGGCCACCAGCAGGAAGGGCGCGACGAGGATCCCGGCGTAGAAGTGCAGGCGGAGCAGGAGCGAGCGCAGCGTCGCCCAGGTGGAGGGCACCTTGGGCACGAGAATCGGGGAGGGGCCGGACGGCCCGGCCTCGGGCTGGATCTCGACGTCAGACGTCATGGGAGGTTCTCCGTTCGCAGGGAACGCGCGCACCGTCAGGTACGCGCCACCGCGGTGTGAGGTTCAGTTCGGCGTCGCGGAAGGGCAGGCGGGATCCGGCTCCCACCAGCGGAAAGGCATGGTGGGAGCGGGGCTCGCGGCCCGTTGGCGGGGTGGGGACAGGCACTGGCGGGCGCCGTCGGACACTGGCGGACACCGTTGGACACCGTCGGGCGCCGCGACGGCGGCGCTCGGGGTCACCGGCCGGGGAGGGCGCGACGGCGCGACGGCCCGCGGCCGGGGAGGGTACGGCGCCCGGAGGCGCGGGCGCGCGAGGGCGCGACGGCGTCCGGGCGCGACGGCCCGATGTCAGACGGCGTGCGAGAGCGCGGGTGGCCCGCGGCGCGAGACGGCGGCGGCGAGCAGCCGGGCGACGGGTGACACCCGGTCGCCGGGCGCGGCGGGGAGGGTGACGCGCTGGACGACGGGCGCGTGCCACCGCAGCAGGGTGAGGACCGAGGCGAAGAGCAGGAACAGGAGCGTGGCCAGGCCGCACTCCCCCCGCTCCAGCCAGTGGGCCGACAGCAGCGCCGTCACGGCGTGCACCAGCAGCATGAACAGGCCGGTGGACAGGTCACCGGCGCCGTGCTCGTGCCCGGCCGACGGGGGTACCGCGCCGGAGGTGAACCACAGGTGCATGCCGTACTGCGCGGCGAAGCTCGCGCCCAGCAGCATGCCGAAGCCACGTCGCCGACGGGCGAGCACGAACGCGCCCGCCGCCGTCGGCAGCACCGCCCAGAGCAGCACACCCGGTCCCACCGGACTGCCTCCGGCCAGCACGTGCATGGCCAGCGACGCCGTCACGCACACGACCGCGAACACCGCGGCGCGAACAAGACGGAAGGCGTGCATGGGGCAATGGTGACAGAGAACGGTGGATTCGCCACCCCTTGATCTGTGAAGAAGAGTGTGGATTAATACCACTCGACCTGTTCGTCGCTATTGGGCGGTCTGTGCTATTCGTATGTCACCCGCGCGCCATGCACGCGAGACGTGCGAGGCGGCGGTGCGGGTGTGGGTGCCGATCCCTCCGCGGCACCCGGGCGCCCCGGGTCGTACCGCTCACCCGGGGTCCCGCACCGCCACCGGGGTCTACCCGTGCCGCGTCCCGGACGCGCGGCCGGAGTCTCCGGGGCCTTCGGGGCGTTCCTGGCTTTCGGGGGTGGGGTCGGTCACCTCGGGTGCCCGGTCGGTGACCTCGACCTTCAGCTGTGCCGTCGAGGTGATCAGGGTGCCCTCGGGCGCTCCCGCCCTGGCCGCGTCCACCACGACGACGCGCTCGCCCAGGTACAGGTAGGTGGCGGGGTCGAAGATGTACTCGTGCCGCACCCCGCCGAACCTGTTCACCATGGCCCCCCCCGCGCGCCCGGCGGCGTCCTCGGCCCCGTCGACGGTCTCGACGCCGGGGATCGTACCGGCCGCCCGGAACAGCGCGGCTCGCTGGGCGGACGGCAGGTACGCCCGCGTGATCATCGACCCGACGTTCCCCCACGCCTTGTAGTCGGCCAGGGGGTCCCGCGCCAGGACACCCCGACTCGTCGTCGGGGAAGGGGCCGCCCGTCCCCGCCCGGGTCCGGCTCGTTTCGCTCATATCCGGCCTCTCGGCTCTCGGTCAGGACACCCGTTGTCGCCTTCCCGCGTGTCCGCGGTTCCCGAAAGCGACAACGGAGATCCCGCCGGAGGCGAGATGGGCCAGCCCCGATCCCGGACGCGCCCCTCGGGCCGCCCGCGCGCTCCGAAGAGCGCGCTCCTCGGAACGCGCGGGCCCTCAGGGGAACACGCGGGCCCTCACCGGGAAGGGCCCGCGTTCCCGTCACGCCGGGGTGAGCTCCAGGTAGGAGACGGCGGGCATGGGCAGGGTGAACTCCAGCCGTACGGTCCCGTCCTCCGCGTGGACGGTACGGGCGGGTTCCAGCTCGTCCAGGCCGTTCGCGGCGTGGAGCCGTTCCCACTGCCCGCCCTCCGGCCAGTCCGCGCCCCCGCCGATCTCCGCCCAGACCGCCCGGATGTTGGAGTGCCGCTCGTCGATCCGGTGGTGGACGAGCGCGTACTCCCCCTCGGCCAGGCCCTCGACGGTGAGGGTGACCTCGCGCGACAGGATCGCCGCGCCGTCGGCCCGCTCCTGGTCGAGGGTGCCGTTCCACACCAGCACCCCGACGGCGCCGGTGGCCGAGCGCGCCGCCCACGCCTCGACCCCGGCGACGTCGCCGGTGGCCGAGCAGGCGAGCTCGTCCTCGCCCAGCCGGTCGGCCAGGGTGAGCGCGAGGTAGCGGGGTTTGCGCAGGTTGCCGACCGTGAGCAGGCCGAACCCGCCGTGGAAGAGCGCCGGTGGGCGGCCCAGTTCCTCGAAGTGGTCAGAGGCCACCCAGTGGGCCAGCGCGTCCACCCGCCCGGCCGCCGATCTCATCCCGTGCAGCAGGAACGTCGCGCCGAACGGGCCGTCGCCGATGCCGTGGAAGTGCGTGGGGGTGGGTCCCCACTCCGTCCACCAGATCGGCGTGCCCTCGCGGCCGTGCCGTTCCAGGACGGGCCGCCAGTCGAGCGGGGCGTTGCCGTAGGTGTGGGTGGAGACGAAGTCGAGCGCCGCGCCCGAGGCGTCCACGTGGTCGATCAGCTCCTGGACCCAGCCGTTGGCCGCCGACGACGGGCCGCCGACGCGGATGTCCGGGTGGACGTCCTTGACCGCCGCCGCCGACACGTCGTACAGCCGGAGGAACTCCTGTGGCGTGCCGCTCCAGAAGACCTCCAGGTTGGCCTCGTTCCACACCTCGAAGGCCCAGTTGTCGACCACCTCGCGCAGGCCGTACCGCTCGACGAGGTGCCGGGTGAGGTCACGGACCAGGTCGCCCCACCGGTCGTAGTCCCTGGGCGGTGAGATGATCGCCTCGTAGCCGAAGACCGTCTTCGACGGGTCGGCGGCCAGGTCGCGCGGCATGAACGACAGCTCCACGATCGGCCGCATGCCGAACGCGGTGATCGTGTCGTAGACCTCGTCCACCCGGCTGAAGTCGTGTACGGGTTCGCCGTCCTCCTCCCGGTAGACGCCGAGGTCGTCGCAGAGGATGGCGTGGGCGCGCACGGTCTCCACGCCCAGTTCCTCCCGCGTCGTCCGCAGCGCCTCGGTCAGCTCGGGACCGATCGGACGCCCGCCCACGGTGTCGGGCGACAGCATGTACGACAGGTGCTCGGAGCCGATCATGTACTTCCACGGCCTGGGCAGCGGCCGCGTGCGCGCGGAGGCGTCGACCCGCAGGGCCGTCGCGCCCGGCTCGGCGAGCGGCGCGGCGAACACCGGCCCGGTGAAGGGGCCGGTCCGCTCCATGGTGGTGACGGCGGCGACCCGGTACCAGGCGGGTTCCCCGCGCGTGTCCACGTAGCGCGGATCCGGCACGGCCGGTACGTCGACGTCGCGCTGCTTGGTCGAGGTGTACGGCCCCTCCTCGGCGGGCGCGCGGTGGACGGTGTAGCCGATGGCCCCGGCCACCGGTTCCCAGGTCAGCGTGACGTGCCCGCCCCCGCTGTCGGCGCGCAGGCCGCCGGGGGCGGCGACCTCGGCCCGTCCGGCCGGGGTCACCTCCCCCGACGCCCGGTAGATGCGGGCCTGCCAGTCTCGGCGTGCGGCGTCGGCCGTGCTCATCAGATACGTCTCCCCGATGGTCGGTGGGTGGATGTGTACGTCGGAGTACGGCTCACTTGGGAGGCACGACGGCCCACTCCTCCTGGCGCAGGACGGGGGCGAGCCTGGCCGTGACGTCGCGGGTCGCGAAGTGGCGGCGCAGGCTGTCGTCCGCGAGCGCGTTGCCGAGCGCGATCATGATCATTCCCTGGTCGAGGGCGAGGTACTGCTTGGCGACCTTGCCGCTGCGCACGGCGACCGCGTCGTAGAAGCCGCCCGGCCCGTAGGAGTCGAAGTTCGCCTTGATCCTGGCGAGGTTGGTCAGGGCCGCGCCGGGCGCGTGGCGCAGCGCGAGGAACGACGCGTGCGGGGTGACCACGCCGTCCCCGTACGACGCCGGTTCCGGCTGGCCCTCGCGGCACCCCTCGAAGCCGTAGTCGACGGAGGTGCGCTCCTGGTCGGAGGTGTAGCCGGGGGTGTCCATGCCGATCGCGTCCACGCCGTACTCGCGGTAGCCCCCGGCGGGGTCGTTGGACGGGGAGAAGCCCCAGTAGCCGTACTTCGCCTCGTTCATGCCGTGCTCGATCTGGGCGGCGATGTAGACCGGCTGGTTGCGGCCCCAGCTCCTGGCGCCCCAGACGTCCTCCGGCACGAGCTGGGTCACCATCAGCTCCTCGAACATGCTGCCGCCCCAGGTGGGCACCAGGCGCATGCCCCGGTAGCCGTACGTGCCCTCGAAGACGTTGACGCCCATGTACGTGCGCCAGGTGCCGACCGGTTTCTGCTCGGCCCACGACCAGTCGCAGGTGTCGGGGAAGGTACGCCACATGCCGTAGTAGTGCTCGGGCGGGAGCTGGCCGAGGACGATGCCGACGTAGCTGGCGATCCTGGCCTCGGTGAGCGCGCCGTAGTGGTGGCAGGTGGAGTGGACCGTGGTCCCCGAGCCGTTGTAGTCGCTCTCGACCGAGCAGCCGGTGGGCTTCTCCGGCCAGAACCCGCCGCGCAGCAGTCCGGTGCCCGCGTCGGGCCGCGCCTGCGGGTCGTAGTAGGACTCGAAGTCCATGCTCCTCGCCAGCGCCCCGGCCTGCCCGGAGACCTCGGGCACGGCGCTTCTGAGCATCATGAGCGCGGCGGCGAGCCAGCCGTTGTCGACGCTGGACAGGAACGGCTGGACGGCGGAGCCGTTCTCCGGCCAGGTGCGCACGATCTGGAGGGTGCGCGGGTCGTACCAGTTGTAGAACTGGCCGGTCGGGGCGTGACGCTCCAGCTTCGCCGTGGAGGCGAGCGTCCTGGTCACGCGGCGCAGGGCCTCACTCTTGGAGATGAGGCGGGTGTCGCGGGCGGCCACCGTACTCCACAGGTAGGTGGCGATGTTGGTCGGCGAGGTCACCTTGGCGCGGGTGGCGGGGTCGAGCGAGCCGTCGATCTTGTCGGAGGGCAGCCCGGTCGCCGGGTCGGCCATCGCGTCCATGGACTTCCAGGTGTCCGCGGCGTAGCGGCGCAGCACCTCCCGCTGCCGCGCGGTCGCCTCGGCCACCTCGGTCGCCGAGGTTGTCAAGGGGACATCAGGGGAGACAAGGGGAGACGCGGAGGCGGGGGCGGGGACGGCGGTGATCAGGGCGAGACAGGCCGTCAGGGCGGCCGCGTGACGACGACGCACGGGGGCTCCTTACGTGGGGGGTTACTTGACCTGGTTACTTGAGTCCGGTGGAGGCGATTCCCTGGGTGAAGAAGCGCTGCAGGAAGACGAAGAGGACGAGGACCGGCAGCACGACGACCACCGACCCGGCGATGAGCAGGCCGTACTGGGTGCTCTGGTAGCCGTTGAAGATGGCCAGCGCGACGGGCAGCGTGTACTTGTCCTCGCTCTGGGCCACCACCGCAGGCCAGAGGAAGTTGTTCCACGAGCCGAGGAACGTGATCAGGCCGAGGGTGGCCAGGGCGGGCCTGCAGAGCGGCATGACGATCCTGAAGAAGATCCGGAACTCCCTGGCGCCGTCGACCCGCGCGGCGTGGATCAGCTCGTCGGGGATGTCCGCGATGAACTGGCGCATCAGGAAGATGCCCAGCGGGGTGACCAGGCCGGGCAGGATGATCCCGAGGAAGGTGTTGACCAGGCCGAGCTTCGCGATGAGCACGAACTGCGGGATCATCACCACGATCGCGGGCAGCGCCATCTGCGTCAGGACCAGCGCGAAGAGCACGTTCTTGCCGCGGAAGGCCATCTTGGCGAAGGCGTAGCCGACCATCGAGCAGAACAGCAGGTTGCCCGCGACGGTGGCGACGGCCACCACCGCGCTGTTGGCGAACACCTGCGTGATGTTCATCTTCTCCAGCAGCTCGCCGTAGTTACCGAGCGTCCACCGCGTCGGCAGGAACTCCGGCGGGTCCCGCCTGATCTCGGTCTCCGGCTTGAACGAGGTGAGCAGCGTCCAGACGAACGGGAGCACGACGAGCACGAGCCCCACACCGAGCAGCGCGTACGTGGAGAAGCGGCGTTTCACCAGGGCCTTCGGGCCCGTTGCCCGTCTCACCCGGGCCTCCCGGCCTCGAACGGGTTTCATCTGGACCTCCCGACCCGGAACTGCAGGACCGCGAGGGCCACGATCACGGTGAACAGGACGCTCGCCGCGGCTGCGGCGTAGCCGTAGTTGCCGGAGCCGAACTGGTTGTAGATGGCGAGCGAGGCGGAGGTGGTCGCCCCCGCCGGGCCTCCCTGGGTCATCACCAGCGGCTCCTCCATGAACTGGGCGAACCCGATCGAGCTGTAGACGGTGCAGAACAGCAGCGCCGGGCGGAGCATCGGCAGCGTGACGGAGCGGAACCGCTCCCAGCGCCCGGCGCCGTCGACCTCGGCCGCCTCGTACAGCTCCCGGGGGATGCCCTGCAGGGCGGCCAGCAGGACGACCATGTCGAAGCCGAAGCTCCGCCAGGCGGTCATGACGATGATCACGGGGAGTGCCAGGTCCTCGTCGGCGAGCCAGCGGGGACCGTCCACGCCCACCGCCCCGAGCACCTGGTTGACCAGTCCCGCGTCGGGTTCGAGCAGGAACCGCCAGGCCACCGCGACACCGATGATGCTGGTGACGTACGGCAGGTAGTAGCCGAGCCGGAAGAACGCGGCGGGCAGCCGGGCGATCCCCGAGTTCAGCGCCACGGCCGCGCCCAGGCCGAGGGCGATGGTGAGCGGCAGCGCGGTCACCACGAAGATCAGCGTGTTCACCGCCGCCTTGCGCATGAGCTCGTCGTCGAACAGCCGCAGGTAGTTGTCGAGCCCGACGAGGTTCACCCCCAGGGGGTCGCGCACGTCGGTGCTGCGCATGTCGGTGAAGCTCATGCCGAGCTCGACGAGGAGCGGCCCCGCCCAGAACACCGCGAACATCACCACGAAGGGCGTCACGAACACCCAGGCCAGGCCGGTACGGCGGAATCCGCCCCGGGGCCGCCGCTCCCTGACGGGGGCCGGTGCGGTGGACTCGCGCGAGTCCACCCGTTCACTGACCACCATGGTCAGACCCCGGTCCCGATGGTCTCGGCCTGTCCCTGGATCCGCTTGGCCGTCTCCTCGGCCGTCTGCTTGCCCAGGGCCATCTTCTCGACCTCGGTCTCCATCACCTTGGCCACCTGCTCCCAGGTCGGGACGGCGGGGACGGCCTTGGCGTCCTTGAGCTGCTCGCCGAAGACGGTGACGCGCTCGTCGGCGGTGAGCGCCGGGTCCTGCCAGGCGGCTTCGACACTGGGCAGCGCGTTGATCTTGGTGTACCAGGTGGCCTGGACCTTGGGGTCGACGAGCCAGCGCAGGAACTTCCACGCGGCGTCGCGGTTCTTCGAGTCCTTGAAGACCACCATGTCGCTGCCGCCGACGAGGCTGGGACCTCCCGCGCTCCCCTTCGGGTAGGGCGCGACGGCGAACTTGTCCCCGAAGCCGTCGCCGCCCTCCTTCTCCAGGCCCGCGATCATCCACGGCCCCGAGTAGAAGGCGCCGACCTTCCCGTTCACGAACGTCTGCGGGAAGGCGCCGGTCGGCTGGTCGGTGCTGGCGAGCCCGCTCTCGAAGAACGAGCCGTACTGCTTGAGCGCCCTGACCATCTGGGGCGTGTCCAGCGTCCACTTCCCGTCCGAGACGATCTCACCCCCCGCCTGCCACACCAGCGGCAGCACCTCCTGCCAGGAGCCCTGCCGGAAGTTCTGCTCGACGCCGAGCGAGGCGCCCCCCTCGTCCTTGAGCGCCTTCACGAAGGCGGTGGTCTCCTCCCAGGTGACGGGCGGCTTCACCGACGCCTTCTCCGCGATGTCCTTGCGGTAGTACAGGGCGCGGGTCTCGACGTACCAGGGCACGCCGTACGCGGTCCCCTCCACCTCGACCGTGCCCCACGCGCCGGGGAAGAACGCCGACTTGTCGATCAGGCTGGCCGGGGTGGGGTCGAGGGCGCCGGTCTTGGCCATCTCGCCCATCCAGGTGCTGCCCAGCATGGTGACGTCGGGGGTGGCGTTCCCCGCGATGGCCGCGGTGATCTTGTCGTGGGCCACGTCCCAGCCGAGCGCCGTCACCTTGATCGTGATGCCGGGGTTGGCCGTCTCGAAGTCCTTGGCGAAGGCGCCCAGCGCCTCCCCCTCGGCCCCGATCGCCCAGACCGTGACCTCGCCGGTGGCCTTGCCGGTGTCGACGTCCCTGGCCTGCTCCGCGGCCCCTCCTTCGCTCCGGCCGCACCCGGCGAGCACCAGTCCCAACGCGAGGATCCCGGCGGCGTACTTCTTCACTTTTCCTCCTGGGGGTGAGGACCGCAGCTGGATCGGACGATCAGCCGGGTGGGGAGAATCTCGGAGTTCGGGACGGTACGAGTGCCCTTGATGAGCTCGTCCAACACACGGGCGGCGCGGGCGCCGAGCAGGCGCATGGGCTGGCGCACCGTGGTGAGGGCGGGCCTGGCGTGGCGGGCGGCCATGATGTCGTCCCAGCCGGTGACCGCCACGTCGCCCGGCACGTCGAGGCCGAGTTCCTCGGCCGCCAGGATGACGCCGAGGGCCACCTGGTCGTCGGCGCAGATCACCGCCCGGGGACGCGCGTCACCGGCGAGCAGCGCCCGTCCCGCCGCGTACCCGCCCTCCACGGTGAGCTCGCAGGGCAACGGCTCGGGGGGCCGGATCCCGTGGCCGGACAGGACCCGCCTCACCCCCGTCCAGCGCTGGGTGACGTCGCCCCGGTCGTCGTCCCCGGCCAGGGCGAAGGTGGAGTAACCGTGGCCGAGCAGGTGGGTGGCGAGCGCCTCGGCCGACGCGGTGTTCTCACTGGAGACCGTGTCGGCCCGCTCGACGGGGTCGCGGGCGAGCAGGACCAGCGGCGTCCTGCTCCTGACGATCTCGTCCACCACCGCGTCCTCGACGGTCCTGCCGAAGATCACCATGCCGTCCACCCGTCCGGCGAGGTCCCTGACCAGGTCCTGCACGGCGGCCCGGCCGCGCGTGGACAGGATGAGCACGGAACGGCCGAGCTCGGAGGCCACCTCCTCGTACCCGAGGAGCACCTCGGCGAAGTAGGGGCCCGACAGGTCGGGGAAGACGATCCCGTTGGCCGCGTGGCGGCCCTGGGCGAGGGAGACGCCGAGGCGGCTCGGGGTGAAGCTGAGCTCCTCGACCGCCCGCAGCACCTTCTCGCGCGTCCCGGCCGCGACGGGGCCGGTGTTGCGCAGCGCCCGGGAGACGGTGGCGATGGAGACGCCCGCCCGCTGCGCGACCTCGTAGATGGTCGCACCCTGACCTTCGTCGCTGTTTGACACCTGTCGTCCCGTCTCCCCGCGAGTGGAAGCGCTTACACTCACGGCCGACAGAAAGTGGAAGCGCTTACAGTGGATGAACCGAGTCAACCACCGAACGGAATCACCGGTAAAGAGTTGTTACACCACCGTTACCAAACGAGCACGGTGTCCCGCCGGGCCCCGTGAGCCCCGGCCGGGACACCTGCCCCCTATCGGGAACGAACGCAAATCAACTACCGTTGAAAGATCATCCGAGCTATCCTCGCCAGAATCGGACAGTCCATAACTTTCTGGGCGCGGCACCGTTCACCTCGCCCCCTGAGATCCAGTGAGCCGTTCGGGGAGCTTGATGAGATTCCAGGTACTCGGCGATGTGAAGATCATCGATGACGGACGTCCCGTGCCACTGTCCTCACGTAGGCAGGAGCAGTTGCTGGCCCTCCTCGTCTGCGCGCGGGGGCGCGTCGTGGCGGCGGAGACCCTGATCGACGCGCTGTGGGGGGAACGGCTCGGACCGCGCGCCGGAAAGAACCTCCAGGTGCTCGTGCACCGGCTGCGTAAGACACTCGACGCCCCCGAGCGGATCCGGCACGACCGCTCGGGCTACACGCTGTCCGCGAGGCCGGAGGAGGTGGACGCCTGGCACTTCGCCGACCTGGCCGAGCACGCCAGGCGAACCCTGGACCGGGGAGAACCCGAGGCGGCGTCCGTCCTGCAGAGAGAGGCGCTCGCGCTGTGGAACGGCCGGGCCTTCTCCGGACTGGACGGCGTGGCCCAGCTCGCGGAGGCGGCCGAACGCCTGGAGCAGGACCGCAGGCGGGTGCTGACCGAGCGCATCGACACCGACCTGGCACTGGGCAGGCACGCCGAGGTCATCCCCGAGCTGATCTCGATGGTCACGGCGGACCCGCTGATGGAGCCCATGACCGCGCGGCTGATGGTGGCGATGCACCGGGCCGGGCTGCGCAGGGAGGCGCTGGAGGCCTACCGGCGCACCCGCGCCGTCCTCGCCGAGGAGCTGGGGCTGGAGCCGGGACCGCAGCTGCGCTCGCTGGAACAGGCCATCCTGCGCGGGGACACCCGGGTCGGCCTGACCCCCAGGCCGGGGGCGGCACCGGCGAACACCCAGGACCCCGCCGCCCCTCCCGGCCCGGCTCCGTCCCTGCTCCCTGCAGGGGTGAGCGACCTCACCGGGCGCGACACCGAGCTGCGCTGGCTCGTCTCGGTCCTGCGCGACCCTCCCGCCGCCGGGCCGGTGGTCTGCGCCATCTCCGGCATGCCGGGGGTGGGCAAGAGCGCGCTCGCCCTGCGGGCCGCCCACGACCTGCGCGACGCCTTCCCCGACGGGCAGCTGTACGTGAACCTGCGGGGCGCCGGGGCCGAGCCGGTCGACCCCTCGCACGCGCTCAGCCGGTTCCTGCGCGCCCTCGGGACGCCGGGGACCGCCGTTCCCGACAACCTCGACGAGCGCGCCGAGGTGTTCCGCGCCCGCCTGTCCGACCGGCGCGTGCTGGTACTGCTGGACGACGCCGCGGACGAGGCGCAGATCGAGCCGCTCATCCCCGCGGGGAACGGCTGCGCGGTGGTGGTCACGAGCCGCGGCGCGCTGACCGCCCTGCCCGGCGCGCAGCGGCTCGCCCTGGGAGTCCTCGGGAACGCCGCCGCCGTCCGGCTGCTGGGTACGATCACCGGCCGGGTCGAGCTCGCCGCCGACACCGCCACCGCCGGGCGGCTGGCCGAGCTGTGCGGGCACCTCCCCCTGGCGCTCAGGATCGCCGGGGCGCGGCTGGCCGCCCGGCCGCACTGGAGCGTCGAACGGCTGGTCTCCCGGCTCGCCGCCGAACACGACCGGCTCGACGAGCTCACCCACGGCACCCTTTCCGTACGGGCCAGCCTCGCCCTCGGTTACTCCGGTCTCGACGAGCCCGGCCGTGTCCTGCTCCGCCGCCTCGGCCTGGTGGAGACACCCGACTTCGCGGGCTGGGTCGCCGCGGCGTTGCTCGACACCGGACCGCGTGACGTTGAAGCGCATGGCGTCGAAGCGCGTGGTTTTGAAGCGCGTGGTTTTGAAACGCGGGAAGCCGGAGCGTACGACGCCGAGGAGATCCTGGAAGGGCTGATGGAGGCGCAGTTCGTCGAGTACGCGGGCCGGGACGGCGTCGGCGAGCCCCGCTACCGCGTCCACGACCTGGTGCGGCTGCACGCCAGGGAGCGCGGCGCGGCCGACGATCCCCCCGCCGCCACCGACGCCGCGCTGACCCGGCTGGCGGGAGGGTACCTCGCGCTCGCCGAACGGGCGCACCGTCGGCAGTACGGCGGCGACTACACCGTCCTGCACGGCGAAGGCCCGCGCTGGGACGGCGGGGAGGCCACCTCGGAGCGCCTGCTCGCCGACCCGTCCGGCTGGCTGCGCGGCGAGCGGCTCGGCCTGGTCGCGGCGGTGGAGCAGGCCGCCCGGCTCGGCCTGAGCGAGATGTGCTGGGACCTGGCGATGACGGCGATCACCCTGTTCGAGGCGCAGGGCCACTTCGACGACTGGCGGCACACCTCGGAGACCGCGCTGGCCGCCGCCCTGCGCGCGGGCGACCGGCGCGGCGAGGCGGCGATGCGCTACTCGCTGGGCACTCTCGCCCTGTTCCGGCAGCGCTACACCGACGCGCGGCCGTACCTGGAGGCCGCGCTCCCGCTCTTCGAGGCGGTGGAGGACCGGCACGGCCACGCCCTCACCCTGCGCAACGCGGCGCTGATCGAACGGGTGGAGGGACGGGTGGAGACCGCGCTCGACAGCTACCGGCGGGCACTGCGGATGCTCCGCGAGGTCGGCGACCGGCACGCCGAGGCCCACGTGCTCGGCAGCATGGCCCAGATCCACATCGAGCACGACCGCCCCCAGGCGGCGGCCCCGCTCCTGAAGACCGCGCTGACCGTCTACCGCGACCTGGGCAACGAGCGAGGGGTCGCGCAGATCCTCAACAGGCTGGGACTGCTGCACCTGCGCCAGGGCGACCCGGAACGGGCGAAGGACGCGTTCGGGCAGGTACTGGCGGCCACCAGGTCGACCGGAGACCGCATCGGCGAGGCGTACGGCCTGCTCGGGATGGGCGAGGCCGAGCTGCTGGCGGGCGAGCTCGACGGCGCGGCCAACCGGCTCGACGAGGCACTGCTGCTGGCCGAGGGGCTCGGGGAGCCCTTCGTCGCGGCCCGTGCCCGCCTGGCCTGCGGGCGGCTCGCCGCCGAACGCGGCGAACACGGGCTGGCCGTGACCATGCTGGATCGCGCGGTACGGGAGTTCGCCGACATCGGCCTGCCGGTCTGGCACGAGCGGGCACTCGACGCCCGGCGCGCGCTCGACGACATGCTCTCCTCGCCTCCCACCCCGTGCTGACCGGCGTTATGCGGTCGGTAGGTCGGTGAGGTCCAGACGACCTGCTCTCCTCGCCTCCCACCCCGTGCTGCCCCCTGCCCGCACGCTCTCCACACCGCTCCGTACCGACCGCGGCACCCCTTACGCGCGCACCTTCCGCGGTATCCCTTACGCGCGCACCTTTCCACACCGCTCCGTCCCGCGTCGCGACGCCCCTTCGCCCGTACGCTCTCCACGGGTGATGGCGGCCCCTCGCCCACATGCCCATGTCGGCCGGGTGCGGTGCGCGGCCGGACGGGGGTGTGCGCCCCTCGCCCGGCCGCTTCACGCCGGTGGGCTACTCGCCCGGGTCCATCCAGTGGCTGTCGTAGTTGGGCTTGGTGATCTGGTCACCCAGGTCGACCGCCGAGGCCGGTGCGGCGGCCGCGCCCAGCAGGCCGGCCACCATCAGCGCCAGCAACCCCGTCTTGATCTTCTTCATCTCTCTCCTTGATCGCCAACAGATCGGTGCCATACCCCCGTGGGCATTGGTGATCGATAGCAAACCACGACCGCCAGGCGCCGCATATGGGATCTCGCTGTTGACTTCCTCCCCTTCGAGCCGTTGTCGGCCTTCTCCCGCCGGACGCCAGTGGCCGTGTAACGGGCCGGTTCGGCCCGTCCGGCCACCGGAACCCGCGCTGACCTGCCGCTCGACGCTGAGCGGCCGGTCTCCGCCTGGCCCTTGGCCGTCGGTGCCGGACGTCCGGCGAGAGCGGCCCGCGGAGAAGTGGCCAGCACTCCCCGTACTCCCCCTGCTTCCCGTACTCCCCGGCGAGGTCGCGGTGACCTCGTACCCCCGGCTCCCGGCGTCATCGCCGTGGCAGCCCCCGTGGCAACCGCGGCGATGACTCCGGCGGCCGATCCGGCCCGCCTGACATCGTTGTCGATCGGTGTACCGCCCGGCGGCCCGGACGGTTCCGGATGGACGAGAAGCGAGGCGACGGGCATGGGTACGGACGGCTTGACCGCCCGTACCCATGTCGCCCCGGTGTCGTGTCGTTGGGCCCCAAATATGGACGACAACCTTCACCTCAAGCACAGCGCGGATGCCGCCTGCGGACGGCATCGATGCTGGTCAACGCCAAAATAGACGGCGCCGGTTTCACGCCGGTTTCACCTCGTCCCCCCTGGCCTGGCACGGACACCGCGACCCCGGTTTCACGGGACGGTGATCACGATCTTGCCGAGGAGGTGCCCCTCCTCGCTGAGACGGTGGGCGTCGGCCGTCCTCTCCAGCGGGAAGGTCCGCTCGATCGGCATGCGCAGTTCGCCGCGCTCCAGCAGGGGGAGGACCTCCGCGAAGACCTCCGCGGAGGAGGTCCCACCGGTGCCGGTGAAGAAGCGCACACCGTACTCGGCGGCCCGCCCGTCGGCGATGGTGACCACCCTGTCCGGCCCACCGGCCAGTTCGACCGACATGGCGAGCACGTCGCGGCCGGAGGCGTCCAGGACCGCGTCGACACCTTCCGGCGCCTCGGCGCGCACCCGCTCGGCCAGACCTTCGCCGCCGTCGCCGTACTCGACCGGCCGCACGCCCAGCTCGCGCAGGAAGTCATGGCGGGCCGGGCTCGCCGTGCCGACCACCCGCACACCCCCGATCCGGGCGAGCTGCGCGGCGACCAGGCCGACACCACCGGCGACCGCGTGGACCAGCAACGTGTTCCCCTCCTTCACACCGAGCTCCCGCAGGGTGCGCCAGGCGGTCTCGACGGCCACCGGCAGGGCGGCGGCCCGCTCGAAGGACAACCACGCGGGCATGGCCAGCAGGTCTTCGGCGTCGACCACCACGTGGGTGGCCGCGGCACCGGAGGGAACCTTGCCGAAGACGGCCCGCCCCACGCTCCAGCCCTCCCCTCCGGCACCGATTCCGGTTCCGGTTCCGGCAGCGCTCCCGGCACCGGTGCCCGCCCCCGAGGCGGCACCGGCGCCCACACCCGAACCCGCGCCCACACCGGCACCGATGGCGTCGATCGTTCCGGCGAACTCGATGCCGACGCCCGCGGGCCCAGCCGACAGCTGGCCACGGTCCATGAACCCGTAGCGGAGTTTCCAGTCGATGCCGTTGACCCCGGCGGCCCGTACCGCGACCCGAACCTGCCCCAGTCCGGGATCGGGAAGGGGGACATCGTCGAGGGTGAGCACCTCGGGACCGCCGTAGCGGACATAGCGGACTGCCTGGGACATGGTTTTCTCCCTCTGACGGCTCTGACAACTCTGACGACGCTGATGACTCTGGTGACTCTGGTGACTTCGACGGCCCTGACGGCTCTGGTGGCCCTGACGGCTCTGGTGGCTCTGACCTGGTGAACTCTGACGAGCGCGTGCGTACCTGGTTGACGCCGCCCGATCCCCCTGCCACGGGTACCGGGGGCCACAGGCATCGGGGACCACGGGTGAACTCTGACGAGCGTGTGCGTACCTGGTTGTCGGGATGGAGCCCGGGCTCCAGCGGTGAGGCGGGGCCCTCAGGTCAGCAGCAGGGTCTTGCCCACGGTGTCGCGGGCCTCGATCGCGGTGTGCGCGTCGGCGGCCCGCTCAAGCGGGAAGGTCTGCCCGACGACCGGCCTGATCCGGCCCGCCGCCGCCTCGGACAGCGCCAGCCCGGCCAGCCGCCTGCCCTCCTCCGGGGCGAACTGCACCTGCTCCATCCCGCGCACGCGCACCCCCCGCCGTTCCGCCTCCCCGGGGTCGATCTGCGCGAAGCTCCCGCCGGGCACGCCGTACGTGAAGAACCTGCCGCCGCGCGCCGTGATCCCGAACGCGTCCTGGCCGATCCGCCCGCCTGCGCCGTCGAAGACCACGTCCACCCCGTCACCCCCGGCCGTCCCGAGCGGTCCCCCGTCGCGAACCGCCTCCCGTACCCGCTCGGGCCAGTCCGGCTCTGAGTAGTCGACCACGGTGTCGGCTCCCAGCTCCCGGGCCAGGTCGAGCTTGCGCCCGCCCCGGGCGGCCGCGATCACGTGGGCGCCGACCGCGTGGGCGAGCTGCACCAGCAGGCTGCCGAGCCCTCCGGCCGCCGCGGTGACCAGCACCCGCTCCCCCGGCCTGATCTCAGCCGCGCCCGCCAGGCTCAGCGCGGCCGGGCCGATCTGGAGAAGCGCCGTCGCCTCCCGTACGCCCAGCCCGTCCGGTACGGGAACCAGGGCGTCCGCCGGGACCACGGCCCGCTCGGCGTAACCTCCGTCGCCGGTCATGGCGATGACGTCGCGGCCGACCCAGCCGGGGTCGACCCCCTCCCCCGTGGAGACCACCCGCCCGCCCACCCCTCCCCCGGGCACGTACGGCGGGCTCTGGCCGAAGAACTCGGCGCCCCAGCCGGTGCGGAGCTGCGTCTCAAGTGACAGGACGTCCACGGCGGACACCCCGATCACAACCTGCCCGGCTCCGGCGACCGGCTCCGGCACCCGGTCCACCACCAGTACCTCTGGCCCCCCGAACGCGGTTACCTGGACAATGCGCATATCGATCACTCTCCCTCGGTGTCTCCGCGCACAGTCTCAGACCTCAAGTTATGTTGATGTCAAGCGACAACAGAAGGATCATGCACATGCGCCCTCCCGTCCATGACCTGCCGGACCATCGCGGCCGCGTGAGAGGCTGCCTGCTGGGCGGCGCCCTCGGCGACGCGCTGGGGGCTCCCGTGGAGTTCGAGTCGATCGGCAGGATCCGCAGGCAGCACGGCTCCGAGGGCCTGACCGGGCTGGTTCCCGACTGGCGCGGCAAGGTCGGCCTGATCACCGACGACACGCAGATGACGCTGTTCACCGTGGAGGGGCTGATCCGCGGCGGCGACGTCGCCGCGGTCCGGCGCGCCTACCTGCGCTGGCTGGACACCCAGCAACACCGCTCCCCGCCCCCCGCGAGCGACCGCCCCACCGCTTTCCCGGCCTACCCCGGCTCGAACGACCGTCCGGCGTACGATCCCGCTCCGGCCTCGTCCGGGAACGACCTGGTCCGTACCGGCCTGCTCCGCGAGCAGGAGTGGCTCTACTCCCGGCGCGCCCCGGGGAACGCCTGCCTGTCGGGCCTGCGCGGCTCCCGGGCCGTCGCCGTCGCCCCGCTCGGCGAGCCGGGGCCGGTCAACCCCGACTCCAAGGGCTGCGGTACGGTCATGCGCTCGGCTCCCTTCGGCCTGGGCGCGCGGACCCCCCGCCACGCCTTCGACCTGGCCGCCGAGTGCGCCCAGATCACCCACGGCCACCCCACCGGCTACCTGGCCGCCGGGGCCTTCGCCGCCATCGTCCGCCTCCTGACGGAGAGCGAGTTCCCGGCGGAGAGCGGGCCCGTCGAGACAGGCTGCCCCGTGAGGCCGGGCGAGACGCTCGCGCGGGCCGTACGGAAGGCGACGGGCCTGCTGGCGACGTACCCCTCGCACGAGGAGACCAGCCTGGCACTGCGCGGCGCCGTGTCCCTCGCGGCGGCGGGCGCTCCGAGCCCGGAGAGGGTCGAGTCACTGGGCGGCGCGTGGGTCGCCGAGGAGGCGCTCGCCATCGCGGTCTACTGCGCCCTGACGTACCCCGCGCCCGGCGACGTCGGGCGGGCGCTGCTGCTCGCGGTCAACCACTCCGGTGACAGCGACTCCACCGGCGCCGTCTGCGGCAACCTGCTGGGAGCCCTCCACGGTGAGGCCGCGCTCCCCGCGGAGTGGCTCGCCCGCCTTGAGGGGCGCGACGTCATCACCGAGCTGGCCGACGACTTCGCCGCCAGGTCCGCCGGGAACCACGAGATCACCGACGCCTGGCTCAGGAAGTATCCGGGCGCCTGACGCCGGGGTCCACCGGCTGTTCCACGGACGTCTCGGGAACGGCCGGCCGGGACTCCGGGTCCTTGCGAAGGGTGCCGGTGATGGCCAGACCCGTCTGGCGGGTGAGGGGGCCGTCATGGGAGATCCCGAGCTGGGTGGCCAGATCCCGGCCGTACAGGTCGACGGTGGCCTCGACGAGGTCGGCGAGGACCGCGGTGGTCTGGCGTGCCCTGACCCAGGCGGTGACGGCGACGGCCGCGGTGACCGGGATCGCGGGCCACCACCACCAGCCGAGGGGCAGGTAGAGGAAGGCCCAGCCCACGAGACGCGCGGCGGCGATGTGGTTGTCGCGGGCGGCGGTGAGCTCGGCCCGAGCCTGTTCGGGCATGGTGAGCCAGAGACGGGGCCAGGCGGAGTCCAGGTCGAGGTCGTAGGCCGCGTGGACGCGCTGGTCCGCCGCGTACAGGCGGTCGCCGATCCAGGTGGGCCGCCGTGGTCGCGTCAGGCCGATGGCGTTCCGCGCGCCGATCGCGTCACCGACCTCGTGGGCCGGTTCGCCGGACAGCCGGAAGGCGGGGCCCGTCCGGGCCCGGACGGCGGCGGTGATCTCCCTTCGGACCCGCGCGTCGGCCTCGTCCCAGCGCCTCCTGCGGCGTTCGGTGAGCCACCGGGCCAGCGGACCGCGCCCGGGGGCGGTCCAGGCACGCTCGACCGCCTGTCCGAGCGCCGAGGCGGTGAGCGCGGCGGCGGCAGCGGCGGCCAGGATCCCGGCCGCTGCCAGCAGGACGACGCCGGGGCTGGCGGAGGCCGGTTGCGCGGCGATCCGGTTGGCGGTGTCGCGGAGAGTCGCCACGTCCAGGGCGTGGTCGTGCCGCAACGTGGTGGCCACCACGACGCAGGTCAGGTAGACCAGGCCGGGCAGGACGAGGAGGGTCAGCCATCTCTCGGCGATCTTCTTACCGAGTTCGGCCAGGAAGACCGTCATCCCGGCATCCGTACCGACCCGGGCGCCCCGTCTCCCGGACACCTGAGATCACCGGTCGGAGACGCGCCATCCCACCGGCACGCCGAGAGCCACCCGAACACCCCATCCCGCGGGCACCTGAGATCACCGGCCGAAGACGTACCGGACCACCGGTACGCCGAAGGCCATTTGAACACCCCATCCCGCGGGCACCTGAGATCACCGATAGGAGACTTGCCAGACCATCGGCAGGCCGAGCGCGATCCGAACACCCCGTCCCACCGACGCCCGAGGTCGCCGGGGTGGCGCTTCCGGTGTCCCGGACCGGCGTGGGTCAGTGCCTCCGGTGGGGGACGTCGCATCCGCGTGGCGGGGAGGACGGTCACGTCGGCACCCGTACCAGCGCCATCGCGGTGCCGACGGCCGCGCATCCGGGCGGTGAGGACTCCCGCGTCACGGCCTCGACGCGGCTGCACCGCCTCGCCAGGGGGCAGGCCCACGCCTGCACGACGGGATGCCCGCCGCCGGTGCCGGGCGCCGGGCGATAGACGCGCTCGGGCGCCGTCACGGCTCCGAGCCCGAACCTGGCCATCGCCTCGTCCAGCGCGTCCAGCTCCCTCAGCAGCGCCACGCCATAATCACCACCGCCGAGAGCGGCCACGACGGCCGCCAGCGTCTCACCGGCGCCCGCCTCCTCGACGTACACGGACAGGTCGTCGTCCCCACCCAGCAGGGTGCACAGGTTCCCGATTCGCTCCGCCAGCTCGTCCATGAACCCCGCCTCCGGTATGCGCCATGGCGAGTGTAGACGGGGACCTGGGCACGCGGTCCAGATGTGACTAGCATCGGGTCGCGGCGGGACAAATACGGTCATCACCCGGCACCCGTGGCTGGAGGACGCTGATGCGAGAGCTTCTCCTGGCCTCGATCCGCACGAGGATGCTGGCGCCCGAGACCGCCCGCGACCCCGGCGGGCAGCTGGGTGCCGACCTCCTGGCCGACGCGAGACGGCTGCTGGAGCTCGTCGGCGACCCAGCCGGTGACGTAGAGGTCGCGCACACCGTCGGCATGCTGTACTTGTTCCGCTGGCAGTCGCTGTCCAAAGGCGAGGACAACGACGACATGCGGACCGCGGTGAGCCTGCTGGCGCTGGTCCACCCGGTCGCCCCCGACCTGGTCCCCGAGCCGTTGCGGACCTACTTCCGGCAGAACCCGAGCGTGGTGGCCGGGTTTCCGCCGTTCGGCCAGGACGGGCCCGCGCAGTGGACCGAGCAGGCTCGGCGGCTGTCCGGCCGCGTCCTGCGGAGCTGGGATCCGGCCCTCGCGGCCGAGGCCGTGAGCCTGCTGCGGCGCGCCCTCGCCGCCGCCCCGCCCGGCCACCCGAACCACGTCACCAGCTGCGCCAACCTCGGTTTCGCCCTGCGGACACTGTCCGGGGGGACCGGGGATCCCGAACCCACCCGCGAGGCGATCCTGCTGTTCCGCCGGGCCCTGGCCGCCACCCCGCCCGGCCATCCGGACCACGGCCACGTCCTGGCGGGTCTCGCGCTCTGCCTGCGGAGCCTGTTCTGGCTGGTCGGCGACGTGGGCGCGCTGACCGAGGCGGTGGAGACGAGCCGGGCCGCGGTCGCCGCCACCCCGTCCGGGCATCCCGACCACGCCAGGCGCCTGAAAGATCTCGGGGCCGCCCTGTACGCGCTGTTCGAGCGGACCGGGGACGCGGACACCCTGGCCGGGGCGGTGGAGGCGGGCCGGGCCTCGGTCGCCGCGACCCCGTCCGGGCATCCCGACCGCGCCGGGCACCTGAACGAGCTCGGGGCCGCCCTGCGGTCGTTGTCCCAGGTGACGGGGGACCAGGACGCGGTGACCGAGGCGGTGGAGGCGAACCGGGACGCGGTCGCCGCGACCCCGCGGGACACCCCTCACCGGGCCAGGAGCCTGCGCGAACTCGGGGTCACCCTCATGCTCGTGTTCACCCGGACCGGAGACGCCGACGCCCTGGCCGAGGCGGTGGAGGTGAACCGGGACGCGCTCACCGCCACCCCGCCCAGCAGCCCCGAGTACGCCAACTCCCTGCGTGCCCTCGCGGGCGCCCTGATGGTCCTGCTCGGCCAGACCGGGGACACCGACACGCTGGTCGAGGCGGTGGAGGTGTGCCGGGCCGCGACCGCCGCCGTCCCCCGCGACAGCCTCCGTTACGCCCCGTGCTCCATGATGCTCGGGAACGCGCTGCGGCTGATGTCCGAGCGGACCGGCGACCTGGAACACCTGCGTGGGGCGGTACGGGCGTGCCGGGACGCGGTCGCCGTCACCCCTCCGGAGCACATCCACCACGCCGCGTACCTGAACGTCCTCGGCATGACGCTGTTCGACCTGGCCAAGCGGGCCGACGAGCCGGAGGCGGAGGCCGAGGCGGTGGAGCTGTTCCGCCGGGCCCTGGCCGCGACCCCGGTCGAACACTCCACCTACGCGGCGTACTCGGTCAGCCTCGGCGCGGCCCTCAGCGGCAGGTTCGAGCGGACCGGGGACATGGACACCCTCGGTGAGGCGGTGCGGGCGTGCCGGGACGCGCTCGCCGCCACCCCGGCCGAGCACGCCGGTCACGGCGAGTGCTCCCTCGCCCTGGGACGGGCCCTGTGGATGTCCTTCGAGCGGACCGGGGATCCGGACGCCGGGCGGGAGGCCGCCGCCCTGTTCACCCGGGCCGCCGCCTCGACGGCCTCGTCGGTGAGCACGAGGTTCAACGCGATGAGAGGCGCGGGGGCGCTGGCGATGGCGGCGGGGGACGTCACGACGGCGCTGGCCACACTGGAGGACGCCGTCGCGTTGCTGCCCCGGTTCTCGCCGCGCCGGCTGTCGCGGGCGGACCGCGAGCACGGCCTGGGAAAAGCGGCCTGGATCGCCGCTGAGGCGGCGTCCGCGGCGATCGGGACGGGACGCCCCGACCGGGCGGTGGAACTGCTTGAGCAGGCTCGCGGGGTGTTGCTGGCCGAGACCATGGGGGCGCGGGGAGATCTCTCCGAACTCCGCGCTCACGCGCCTGAGCTGGCCGCGGAGTTCGTACGGCTCCGCGACGAGCTGGATGCCACGGACCGTTCCGGCTTCGACCCCGCCACCGGCGGCCCGCTCCCCCCTCCCGTGACCTCACCCGGCGGCGAGACGGCCGGTGAAGCGCGCGGGGAGACGGCCGGTGAGGCGGTCAGTGAGACAGTCGGTGAGGCGCGTGGAGAGCAGCTGCCGTGGGCGGTCCAGCACCTCGCCGACCGGCGCCGACAGCTGGCGCGCGAGTGGGAGGAGCTGCTCGCCCGGATTCGCGAGGTTCCCGGCCTGGCCGCGTTCCTGCTCCCGCCAAGGGCCGGTGACCTGCGCGGGCAGGCGGCCGACGGGCCGGTGGTGATCGTGAACGCGAGCACCTTCCGGTGTGACGTGCTGATCCTCACCGCGGACACTCCCGTCAAGCTGCTGGAACTGCCCCACCTCACCTTCGACGACCTGCTCGGGCAGATCAACCGCTTCCAGGCCGCGCTCGCCCTCGCGACCGGCTCACCGGGCGAACGGCTGCGCGGCCAGCGGCAGGTACGAGCCGTGCTCGCCTGGCTGTGGGACGAGATCACCGGCCCGGTGCTCTCCGAGCTCGGCCTGACCGGCCCGGCCGGGGCGGACGGCGAGTGGCCGCGCCTGTGGTGGTGCCCCGTCGGAGAGATGGCGTTCCTGCCGCTGCACGCCGCGGGACATCACGGTACGGCCCCGGAGGGCGTCGGCGAGGACGACCTCCGCGACGCGCCGCCGACGGTGATGGACCGGGTCGTCTCCTCCTACACGACCACCCTCCGCGCGCTGCGCTACGCCCGGCAGGCCCACCGTGAGTCCCCGGAGCCGGGCGCCGGACCGCGGAGCGGCGCGCTGGTCGTCGCGATGCCGGAAACACCCGGCGCCCTCGTCCCCGCCCTGCCGGGTGCCCGCGCCGAGGCACGGCGGCTCACCGAACTGCTTCCCGGGTCCCGGGTCCTCACCGGGCCGGACGCCAACCACGACAGCGTGCTGGCCGCGTTGCCCCGCCACCGCGTCGCCCATCTGGCCTGCCACGGGCTCAGCGACACGAACAACCCCGCCGCCGGAAGGCTGCTGCTGCACGACCACGAGACCAGGCCGCTCACCGTCACGGCCCTGGCCCGGCTCCACCTCGCCCACGCCGACCTGGCGTACCTGTCGGCGTGCGGAACCACGGAGACCAGCAGGCGCCTGGCCGACCAGGCGGTCCACATCACCGCGGCCTTCCAACTGGTCGGCTACAGGCACGTCATCGGCACCCTGTGGGGTGTCAACGACAGGATCGCCGTCACCGTCGCCGACGAGGTCTACACGCACCTCACCGACGGCGGCACGACCGAACCGCGCAGCGAGCGGGCGGCCCACGCCCTGCACCGCGCCATCCGGCGGCTCCGCGACGACTACCCGGCCAGCCCGACCCTGTGGGCCTCCCACATCCACGCCGGAATCTAGCGTCGTACACCGACCTCCTCGCCGACGACGACGGCCCGCGACCGTCCGGCCAGTGAGCGCGGCGGAACTCGTGTGGCCACTTGTGGCCAACGGGGTGTCGCTGCTCGGCGGTTCCCCCTGCCGAGAAAGCACCGGCATTAACCTATTTGAGATGCCTTGCGGAGCTGTGCGCTGTACGCGCGGGGGGAAGGAAAACGCGAATGTCCTCTGCGCGCCCAGGATCGTCCCCGGTGGACAACTTACTCCAAGCGGTGCGTACGGAAATAAAAGCTGTTCTCAACAGCGGCGCGGAGGGGGCCGAAAAGGTCTCGCTGCACAGTGGCCGCAGGGTCGGCGGCGCCGGTGAGGCCGTCGAATATCTCTTCTCGTGCAAGTCGTGGAAGGACTCCTTCGCGGGAAAGAAGCTGCTCGTCCGGTTGTCGCACACCCGTAGGGCGTGGGTGCCCGCGGAGGTCCACCGGATCCCCGACGGGAGGGTACGGGTGGTCACCGAGGCGGACCTCGGGCCGAATCCGCAGAACGCGCAGTTGCGTGAGGACGACTCCGCCAACTGGGTGGCGCTGGCGGAGCGGCTGGAGTCCGCCAACGCCGAGGGCGGTTCGCTGAACCGTACCGCCGCCGGGTGGGTCCTCGGCCACGGACGGCCGGTCGCCGGGCGCTGCGCCGACCCCGACCGCTACGTTCGCGGCTACCGCGGCCTCAAACTCAACGACCGCCAGCGCCTGGCCATCGAGCGGGCGCTGGCCAGCGAGATCACCTTCATCTGGGGGCCGCCGGGCACGGGCAAGACCGAGGTCGTCGGACGGGTGGTGGAGGGCTGTTACCGGCAGGGGCTGAGGGTGCTCTTCCTCGCTCCCACCCACGTCGCCGTCGACCAGGCGCTTGAGCGCATGTGCGAGCTGCTGGCGGGAGAGCCCGGCTTCCCCTCCGGCCTCGTGCAACGGGCCGGGGACATCGCGGTCGCCTCCCTGGCGGACAGGTACGGGGACCAGCTCGACCCGGAGCGCCTCGCCGCCCGCCTGACCGTCGAGCTGGACGCCGAGATCACGGAGACGGCGAACCGGCTGCGTGCCGTACGGGACGGGATCGCCCTGCACCAGAAGATCCAGCATCTCGCCGGAGAGCTGGACACCCTGCGCGACCGCCGGGAGCAGGCCGACCGCGCGGTGGCGTCCGCGGAACGGGCGGCGCGTACCGCGGAGGAGCAGGTCGCCCGGAGCGTGGCGCGCATCAGCGCCATCGGAAACCCCTCGGGCATGTTCGCGAGCCGGAAGGCCGCCAAACTCGACGAGGCCAAGCGCGAACTGTGGGAGCAGAAGGGCAACGCCTCGGCCGCGAGGGACTACCAGGCTCGCGCCGACGCGGATCGGCAGGGGCTCGACCAGCGGGTCCACGCGGCCGAACTCCAGCTGACGGCCCTTCGGCCCCGGCTGGCCGGTGTCGCCTCCCTCGACCGTCTCCAGCCCGAGGCGGACGCGCTCCAGAAGTCCCTCGGCGAGCTGGAGGAGAAGCGGCGGCGGGTCGCCGACAGCGTGCGAAGCCGCTGCCGCCTCATGGGAGCCACCGTCTCCAAGGCCCTGCAGTCCCGCAGGCTCATGGACTCCGTGGACGTCGTGGTGATCGACGAGGCCGGGATGGTCGACCTGCCCTCGGCCTGGTGCGCGGCCGGACTGGCCGGGAAACGCGTCATCGCGGCCGGAGACTTCCGCCAGCTGCCCGCGGTGACCAACGCCTCCGGAGACCGGAACGCCACCCCGGAGGCGCGGGAGCACTCCCAGATGTGGATGGACCGGGACGTGTTCCACGCGGCCGGGCTGGTGGAGGCGGGGGGCAGGGCGCGCCAGGACACGCGGCTGGTCTCCCTCAACACGCAGTACCGCATGCGCCCGGGGATCTGTTCCGCGGTCAACGAGGTCGCCTACCCCGACGCGCCGCTGCTCACCGGCCGCGACGACGTGAGCGGGCTGTCCGGGTCGCCGTTGATCGAGAGCTCCCTGGTCCTCGTCGACACCTCCTCCCGCCGCCTCCCCGATCCCAACCGCCGGGCATCCAGCCACAAGTCCAACCCCGTGCACGAGGCGGTGATCCACGAACTCATCCGCGGGCTGCAGTACGACACCGTGCTCCCGGCCCGCAAGCACGCGAGCCTCCCCGGCGGAAGACGCCTCACCGACCTGCTTGCCGTCATCGCCCCCTACCGCGACCAGGTCAAAGCCCTCAAGGCGAGCCTGAAGTACCGGTTCGGCGCGGAGTACGACGGGGTGGTGGACACCGTCCACCGCTTCCAGGGAAGCCAGCGTCCCCTGGTCGTCATCGACACCGTCGCGGGCACCGGCGACAAACTCGGATTCTTCTACGAGGGCCTCGGGCTGTCGTCCACCACCTGCCGTCTGCTGAACGTGGCGCTCAGCCGGGCCCAGGACCATCTGGTGGTCGTCGCGGACGTGAAGTTCCTGCACGAGAAACTCCGGCCGGACAGCGAGGCCGCCCGGCTCCTCAACCATCTGGAACGCCACGCGCAGCGGCTCTCCGTGGACGATCTGGTCCCCTTCCGCAGCGCGGCCGATCTCGCCGGGCTCGACGCCGAGGAACTCGCCCGTCCCGCCTTCTTCCCCGCCGACGAGGTTCCCCGGGCGATCGAGTGGGACATCTCCCAGGCGGTCAAGAGCGTCGACGTCTACTGCCCCTTCCTCGACCCGGATCCGGTCCGCCGCTGGCTGCGCCGGTTCGCCCGGCGGATCGCGGACGGGATCCAGGTGACCGTCCACACCCGCGACCACGAACCGGGGTCGTCCGCCGCCGGGCTGGTCGACGAACTCCAGGCCGCCGGATGCGGGGTGTCGACACGTGAGCGCATGCACGAGAAGGTGCTCGTCATCGACGAGACCGTGCTCTGGCACGGTTCGCTGAACCTGCTCGCGCGCCGAGGCCCCACCGACCTGATGATGCGCATCACCGACCCCGAGGCCTGCACCCGGGTACGGCACATCATGGACCGCGCCCGGATGGAACGTCCCGCGCGCAAACCTCAGCAGTGGCGCCCCGCCGCCGGTGACAACGGCAACGGCGGCGGCGTCTCACCGGGCGACGTCGTCGACGGCCGCCTCTACCTCAGGGTCCCGATCGGGGAGAAGGACGAGGCCAAGCGGCTGGTACGAGCCCGCTGGGACCCGAGCACGAAACTGTGGCACGTGGACGCGACGGCCGTATCCCGGGAGTCCGTCCAGCGCTGGCTGCCCCGGGGGTAGGCCCCTGTTTTACCTGTTCGGGGAATCTCGGCCGTTGACCCCGTTCGTACGCGCGGTAAGGATCGAAGGACACGGACCACGGAGGTGTTGCGCGATGGCGAAGGTGCTGATCGTCACAGGTGACGCGGCGGAGGACCTGGAGGTGATGTATCCGTACCAGCGGCTGCTGGAGGAGGGGTACGAGGTGGACCTCGCCGCTCCGAGCGTGAAGAAGCTCCAGTTCGTGGTCCACGACTTCGTCGAGGGGTTCGACACCTACACCGAGAAGCCGGGGCACACCTGGGCATCGGACATCGCGTTCTCCGACGTCGATCCGGAGCGGTACGCGGCGCTGGTGCTGCCGGGAGGCCGGGCACCGGAGTACATCCGCAACGACCGCAGGTGCCTGGAGATCGTCAGGCACTTCGCCGAGAGCGGCAAGCCGATCGCGGCGCTGTGCCACGGGCCGATCGTGCTGGCCGCGGCGGGGGTGCTGAAGGGGCGGGAAAGCAGCGCCTACCCGGCCTGCGCCCCGGACGTCGAGCAGGCGGGCGGGACCTGGGTCGACAGCGAGGCGCACGTCGACCAGAACCTCGTGACGGGGCGGGCCTGGCCGGACCACCCGGCGTGGATGCGCGAGTTCATGAAGGTCCTCCGCGCCTCGGCTGGCTGAGCCTCTCCCTCGTACCGGGGGCGGCTGGGTGGGTCCCGCGCAGGGAACGACCGAGCGGCGCCCCGCCGGGAACGGCTGAGCAGTCCCGCACCAAAAACGACTGGGCGGGTCCCGCGCCGAAAACGACCGAGCGGCGCCCCGCCGGGAACGGCTGAGCAGTCCCGCGCCAAAAACGGCTGGGCGGGTCCCGCGCCGGGAATGGCCGAGCGGCGCCTCTCGCCCTCCCCCATCCCCGGCGCGGCCGAGCGGCCTGTTCCAGAGACACGGGCCTCCGAAAGTCCTTCGTGCCGGAACCGGCTGGGCCTCTCCCCTCAGCCGGTTCCGGACCCGGCCGACGCGTGAGACCCGCGTACCCTCATCGCGAGCACCGAGGCCCACCCCCAGCCCAGGAGTGCCATGGCCCGGAGGAGCAGGCTCAGGGGCCGGGAGTCCTCGCCGCCGTCCGACAGCAGCCCCGCCAGCAGGTAGAGGACGGGAAGCGCCACACCCGTGGCCGCGCAGTAGATCGCCCATCCGCGCTCTCCCCGTACCGCGAAATGGCGGGTGAGGACGAAGCACGCCGCGACCAGCGAGACGAACACCAGGCCGAAGGCGGCGCCGTGCAGGACGTAGCTCAGGCCGGGGTCGCCGGGAAGTCCCGGCGGCGCGCCGGGCGGGTAGCCCCACGCCGGTTCGAAGCGGAAGACTCCGGTGCCGACCAGGCCGGTCCCGTACGCGCCGATCAGTAACGGCCCCCAGGTCCCGCCGAGGCCCGGACGCAGCGCCCGCCACAGCCCGGCCGCGAACGCGATGTTCAGCAGGCCGGTGACCACGAAGTTGACGACCTGGATCCACCCCAGGTCGCCCAGGCTCAGCAGGCTGAGCGGCTGCCGCCGGGGATCGAAGTCCGTACGCGTGTAGTCCTGGATCACGACCACGAGGACGAACAGCGGTCCGGCTACGGCACCGCAGGTCAACAGTGCCCTGGTCAGCCGTTGCTCCCGCAGGGTGGACATGGCTCTCCCCTCTGTGACCGGCATCCCGGATGTCCGGCGCACGAATGTTCCTTAGCAGCGCTAAGTGCGCGTCGCCGTCATGCTTCCTTAGCACTGCTAAGGTGTCAACCGATGGGTGAGAACAGACGGGGAGCCGGCCTGACCCGGCAGACGGTGATCGATACGGCGCTGCGGCTGCTCGACGAGGTCGGCCTGGACGGGCTGACGGTGCGACGGCTCGCCTCGGAGCTGGGCGTCCAGTCGCCCGCCCTGTACTGGCACCTGCGCAACAAGCAGGAGCTGCTCGACGCGATGGCCGACGCGATCGTCCTGGCCGCCGGGATGGGACCGCCCCGCGACGGCGAGCCTTGGCAGGACTGGCTCGCCCGCCGGGCCCGCTCGTACCGCGGCTCCCTGCTCGCCCACCGCGACGGCGCCCGCCTCGTCGCCAACGCGGCGAGCCTCGGCCCGGCGACGGTCAGGATGTTCGACGAGGAGCTGACCGCCATGGTCGGCCACGGCTTCACCCCGGTCCTGGCGCTGCGCACGATCACCGCCCTCACCCGCTACGTCAACGGGTGCGTCCTCCAGGAACAGACCGAACGCCGGGAACACACGGGCACGCCACCGGACCGGCTCGCCACACTGGCCGGACTACTCGACGGAGGCATGGAAGCCACCCTGATCACGGCCCTCCGGAAAAGCGGCGCCTCCTTCGGCGAGGACACCTTCGAACACGGCCTCCAAGCCCTGATCAACGGCACGGCCACCGCCCTGACCCACCCGGGCTGAATTCACCCACCGCGCGGACGACGGACTCCAGGCCACGACAGGCCCCGGAAACGACATCAACGGCCAGGACAAAGGAAGCGCGCGCTTTTCCAGGGAACCGGGAAAGCGCATCCAGGCCGCAGGTCACACCGCCCAAGCCGTCGAATCCATCAACGCTAGAACCACGTCCCTCAAAACACATCGCCGTCTCACCCGAGCCTGACGGAACTCAAGCGGTTCGTCCGATGTGGTCACCGACGTCCGCGGCGAGCCTGAGCGCGGTAGTGGTCAAGGACGTCCTGGCGAAGGAGATGACCGAAGCCCGCGGCTTCGATGCGCAGACCGAGCTCGGGCTCGGTCACGCCGAGCGTGACGGCGGTGTCGGCCACGTTCCAGCCGGTGGCGGCGAGACTGGTCAGCAGATGACCGCGCCGGACCTGGTTCTCCGACAGACGGAACGTCTTGAGGTACGCGAGCCGACCGGTACCGTCGGTGATGAGCTCGCCGATGTGGTTCTCACGCTGCCGTTCGAAGGGCGGCAGGAAGCGGGACAGGCGATACCCGCCCATCTCGTAGACCCGCTGACAGGTGTGGTCCGCGCCCAGCAGCCCGCCCGCCATGACCTGGTCGTGGAAGGCCGCCCACTCGTCCCGCTGCCGACGGGCCTGCGCGCGCAGGTCGGCGAGCGACCGCACCGTCGCGTCCGCGATGCGGGCGCGGAAATCGGGCACCGGCCCGCTGAGCATCGCGTAGTGATAGATCAGCTCGCCGTACAGATCGTGTACGAGGGTGCTGTGCAGGGCACGGTAGTCGTCGGGGTGCGGCACCACGAACACGGCCGCGAGCGCGTCCGCGACGTAGACGAGAACACCGCACTGGCCGTGGTGGATCTCGAAGACGCGAAGGGCGTCCCCCAGACCTCTGACCTCGGCACCCACGTACGCCTCCTCGACGCGAGGCGAAAGCCCGCGGCTGATCGCACGGTGTGACCATTCCTCCCACGCGATCTCCGGCCCGCCGAAGTGCAGCGCCAGATAACCTTCGAGCGCCAGGTGCAGAGGCAGGAAGCGCAGCCGGTTCCTGTCGGTTCGTCGAGCCATCCGACGGTGGAACCTCAGCGGCATCCGGCTGGGCGGGCGATCACGCTCCTCCGGCCCCCGGAGCTGGGTTCCGTACGCCGCGGCGGGGGTGCCGTCGCGCGTCCAGCTCGCCACGAACCCGTGCGGGATGTAGGAGAGGTACGCGGTCCGCGAGTCGACCTCCACGACGCCGAAGTCCGCGTCGTAGAGCCGGGCGTCGAGCCGCAGGTCCTCGATCGGCTCCTCGCGGACCAGCGGGACGAGCCGTACACCACCCCATGCCTGCGCGGGGCGGGTGGAGAGCCCGGTGAGGGCGAGATCCGTCATGCGTCCTCCCGCAGGAACACCTCGACGCGACGCGCCAGGTGGGCACGCAGCTCGAAGATCCCGGTGCGCCCCTCCGCGAACTGGGCCAGCTCCACCAGGGCGACCAGGTTCTCGGCGTCGCGAATCCCGGCGGTCGGGACGGTGGGCGCCAGCCGCCGTACGTCGAAGTCGGCGGCGTCGTACACCGGATTGAGGTGCACGACGCCACAGGTGTGGTCCGGGTCGAGCCGGGTGCGCCAGATCCGCAGCACCTCTCCGGCGAGCCCCGGCGGTGAGTTGTCCCATCCGTCGGAGACGATGACGAGGCGCCCGGGTCCGCGTTCGAGGCCGTCGAGGATGCGCTCACCGAGCGGTGTCGCCCCGTACGGATGGACGAGCAGCGCGTCCGTACGGCCCGACAGCCACAGCGGCGTGTACTCGGAGGCCAGCGCCTCCAGGAGGAAATGACAGGCGAGCGCGACGGCGAGCGGACGGCGGCGCTTGTGCCCCGAACCGTACGCGGAGAAGCTGTCGTCGAGGACTGCGGCCACCGCGCCCCAGCGCCCGGCCTGATCGCCCGCGGTCCGGCGGGCGGCCGCGCGCAGCGCCTTCGTCAGCTCGGCACGGCGGCGTACGCGATCGTCCAGTGAGAGGGCGAGCACGTATGACGCCAGCCGGGTCAGCGGCATCGTGGTGAGGTCGGCCCGCACCGCGTCGGCCCCCAGGCCGCGCGCCGACTCCTGCAGGCGCAGCCGCTCCAGCCGGGTGAGCCGGGGCGCGATGCGCTCCAGAAAGGCGGCACGTGCGATGCGGTGTTTCGCCGCGAACCCCTCCGCGACCGTGTAGGGCAACTTGTAGAGCGCGGCCTGCTCGTAGTGGGCCCGCCGCCAGGTCTCCAGGATCGGCGTGGTGTAGGCGACCGGCCGGTGCGGGGTGAACAGGAACGGCCCCAGCTCCCCGCCCGGCCTCAGGTGGGCATGGCGGACGGCGTCCTTGACGGCGCCACGATACTTCACGGCGTCGAACGCGAGGTCGGGACGGGCGGCCAGCCAGTCTCGCATGATCGCCCTGGTACGCCGGTTGTTGACCTTGGCCCGCCGCAGCTCGCGGAACAACCCGTACACCCGGGGCGGCGGCAGCAGGGCCAGCCTCCGGGCGATCAGGCGTCCCTCGGCCCGGCGCTGCCCCGGGTCCGCCTCCCCCGTGGTGGCCAGCAGGTTTCTGGCGATCAGTACAGCGTTGTGGTCGTTGACGTCCAGGGCGAGGGTGGCCGCGTACAGGTCGCGATAGTTGCCCAGCAGGTAGCGATGCAGGAAGTCCAGCGAGAGGCTCTGCTCGTCCGCGCCGGAATGGAACTCGCGCTGGCCGGTGGAGGTGATCGCCGCGTTCACGAACAGCAGGACGTCGTCGGCGGCGATCAGATCCGCACCGCTCTCGATGTGAGCTTCGATCGCCGCCTCCGGGGTGGTGTACGAGGCCGGCCGGGGAATGGGGGCACGAGCTGCGAATCATCGCTTCAAAGGCGGGTCCCGGAAGTCGCACCGGAGTCCCGCGACCGGCCCCGGAAGGCTAGCACCGACATATCGCCTTCTTCTGCTTTATTTTCTGCGGTCTCAAGGGGAAGGGACTCTCCATCACCCACTGGATGTGCACGCAGGCGCAGCAGAAGTTTCGCCTTTCTCCGCGTCTCCGCGCGGTGTCGACATGCCGATTGACGGCTGAGCGACAGCAGGCAGGTACTGGCGATACCGCCACCTCTGTGGTTTCCGCGGCTTGTAGCGTGCTTCCATGACGGAGCTTCAGGAACTGGCCGGCAGGTTGCGGCGGTTCGCGCACGACAGGGAGTGGGAGCAGTTCCACACCCCGAAGAACCTGGCGATGGCCCTGGCGGGGGAGGTCGGGGAGCTCCTCGCGGAGCTGCAGTGGCTCACTCCCGAGGAGTCCGCGCGGGCCATGGAGGACCCCGACGCCGCCGGGCGCCTGCGCTCCGAACTCGCCGACGTCATGATCTATCTGACCCGGCTCGCCGACATTCTCGATGTCGACCTCGTCGAAGCCGCCCACGCCAAGCTCGACCAGAGCGACAGACGCTACGACGTGGAGACCTACCGGGGGTCGGCCAGGAAGGCCCCACCGCTCGCCTGATTTTGTCGGATGATCGCGGTAATGTGCCGGGCGTAGTGATGCGGCCCGACGGGCTTCCGCTCATCATCTGAGCACGGATACGCCCCCATACCGCACGAGTCTCTCGTGCTGCCTGGGGGTAGGTCCGTGACGGCATTTCGGCATTCCGCCGAAAGTCTGGCCAAGCTGGCGACCGATGGTTCGGTTCCCGAACGACGGCTCAGCGAGGTCATCGCCGAGCACCTCCGAAGGACCGCGCGCATCAACCCCTCCGACGCCGAGCGCAGGTCCTGGGATCGGAGCCTTCCCGTCCTGGCTCGCGATCTGGTCGACGCCGGGCTGGGGGCGGTCGAGATGCTGGTCGAGTACCAGCTCCCGCTGACCAGCAAGCGTGCCGACGTGGTCCTCTCCGGGGTCGACCGCCGCACGGGCGGTGACGCGTACGTGGTGGTGGAACTGAAGCAGTGGAGCCGGGCCGAGCTGTTCGAGGACGACCCCAACCTGGTGCTCGTCGGAGGCGTGGCCGGTCCCCGTTTGCACCCGATCCTCCAGGTCCAGAACTACTGCGACTACATCACCGACTTCGTCGGTGCCGTGGAGGGCCGGAGCGAGGCGGTCAGGGGCGTGGCCTACCTGCACAACGCGGCCGACCTCGACGTCGAGGACCTTTACGGGGAGGTGCTGAGCGAGCAGAGCCGCATGTTCACCAAGAGCCGTCGCGGAGCCTTCCTTGACTATCTCCGCGAGCGGTTCGCCTCCGAGTCAGGCGCGGGCGCGGCCGACCGGTTGCTCACCAGCGCCGTCCGTCCTTCCAAGCAGCTCCTCAAACTCGCCGCCGCGGAGATCAGGGACCGCGAGCAGTTCGTGCTGCTCGACGAGCAGCGACTGGCGTACGAGATCGTGCTGAACTCCGTCGACAGGGCGCGCAGGGCGGACTCGAAAGAGGTCGTCATCGTCAGCGGCGGCCCGGGAAGCGGCAAGAGCGTCATCGCGCTGTCCCTGCTGGGCGAGCTGTCCCGCCAGAACCGTGACGTTATGCACGCCACGGGGTCCCGCTCGTTCACCGAGACGCTGCGCCGGGTGCCGGGCAAGGGCTCCTCGAAGGTGAAGAACCTCTTCAAGTACTTCAACAGCTTCACGAAGGCCGAGCGCAACGGTCTCGACGTCCTCATCTGCGACGAGGCGCACCGGATCCGGGAGACCTCACAGAACCGCTACACCCCGGCCCGCCTGCGCAGCGACCGCCGTCAGGTCGACGAACTGATCGACGCCGCCCGCGTGCCCGTCTTCCTGCTGGACGAGCACCAGGTCGTACGGCCCGGCGAGATGGGCACCGTGGCCGAGATCAGGAGCCACGCGGAGGCTCGCGGGTTCCGGGTTCATGAGGTCTCCCTCGACGAGCAGTTCCGCTGTGGCGGCAGCCGCGCGTACGAGGAGTGGGTGCTGCGCCTCCTCGGCCTGCGAGCTGGCGGCCCCGTGCCATGGCTCGGAGACGACCACTTCTCGGTCTCGGCGGCCGGGTCGCCACAGGAGCTCGAAACCCTGCTGCGCTCGAAGCTGGACAAGGACTACTCGGCCCGGATGACCGCCGGCTTCTGCTGGCCGTGGAGCAACCCGCACAGCGACGACACGCTCGTCCATGATGTACGGATCGGCGGCTGGTCCCGCCCGTGGAACGTCAAGGGCGACCGGGCCGTGGGCGACGCGCCCGCGAGCGCGCTGTGGGCGACCCAGGACGGCGGCTTCGAGCAGGTCGGCTGCGTCTACACCGCCCAGGGCTTCGAGTACGACTGGAACGGCGTGATCATCGGTCCCGATCTCGTCTTCCGGGACGGGAGGTTCCACACCAGGAGAGCGTTCAGCAAGGACCCCTCTCTCACTCGGGGAACCACCGACGAGCAGGCAGATCAGTTGATCCGCAACACCTACAAGGTGCTCCTGACCCGAGGCATGATCGGCACGTTCGTCTACTCCACGGATCCGGAAACCCAGGAGTTCCTCTCCAGCCTCGTGCCCCAGAACAACTGACGGGGCCGTTTCCCCATTCGCTCGTGTTTCTCGTACCGCCTGTGTGATCCCCCTCGACACTTGATCAACTCGAACCAGACGACGGCGAACACGAGCGGCCTCGTTCCTGTCGAGAGGTCGGAGGCGTCCGCCACCGACCGCACTTTGAGATCGGCGATATCACCTGCGTTGAGCCGGTCCCCACCTCCCCGTACCGTGTCGGCACCACCGGTAAGATCCGGATCGGCTGTCTCCCCATCGACCCCCGTCTGGTCCTCCCCAGCAGGCGGCCGATGCCCGGCCTCTGACAGCCGGGCGTCCACCGCGTTCGGCGGCATGTCCTTCGCGCCGGCCCATGCCGTGCGGAACGTCGCTCTGGGCGCGCCGTCGCGGTTTTCTAGGGGATCTGTCCGGGGTTGTCGACGACTCCCATCGCTACCTCGGCGGTTGCGAAGACGCTTCCCTTTGGGAAGGCCACCTCGTTGTTGATGAGGTAGTCCTGCAGGTATTCCGTCCGTGAGCCGAGGTAGCGGTAGGTCGTGCTGTCGAGGATGACGTAGGAGCACTGGGTGACCTGGCCGTTCTTGTCGCGTTGCGTGCCGAAGCCCGGGGCACCGGCCTCGTAGGCGATGCCCATGCCTGGCCTGCCCGCCGCGTCGCGTACGCCGAGGTCCACCCGGACGCCGGGAATCCTGGCGAGAGCGCGGAAGATCGCGGCTTCCAGTTTGGGCGGCGTGTAGACCTCTTGGCCGAGGTAGAGCGACAGCACTCGGAACGCCCGCGCGTCCGGGGGCTCGTTGAGACCGCGCTCCTCGTCCGGCTTGTCCCTCCAGTGCGAGTCGCCCTTGACGTGGGCGAGCAGCCTGTCCGGGTCGGTGGGCAGCTTGGCCAGCCTGGCCGCGTACTGCCGGGGGGACAGGTCGTCGTCACCCGGGTCCGGCTTGATGGTGCGCGTCTCCATCGGGCCCGAGTTCCACCGGGTCGCCTGCCTGGTGCCGTCGTAGCGCGTCCAGTGCTCCTGGACGTCGACCGAGCCGTCGGCGGGCTGTATGCCGACGCTCTTGCGGTACAGCCACTGGTCGGGACGGGGCGGGGTGCCCTCGGGCCTGCGCCTCTCGGCCGTCAGCGCCGCCTGCCTCAGCATGACCTCCGCGCTCACCGGCGTCGCCTCCACGGTGACGGGCGGCCGTACGACCGGCCGCTCGTCGTCGTTCACCACCACGAGCACCGCCGCGATCACCGCGACGGCCGCCGCCATGGCCATCGGCAGCGCGGACACGGGCCGGAACCGGTGGCGGCGGCGCAGGGAACGCGCCCGCAGCGCGCGCAGGCGGTCGGCGTCGGGCTCGGGCGCGTCCGCCCGCAGCTCTCTCAGCGACTTCAGGTCATCCACGGCCGGCCTCCTCCGAGATAGCGGACGGATCGACCCCGCCCAGGGCCTCACGGGTCTTCCTCCTGGCACGGTGCAGGCGCGAGCGCACCGTGCCGATGGGGACGCCGAGTGCTCTCGCCGTCTCCTCGTAGCTGAGATCCGCCCATGCGATCATCAACAGCACCTCGCGATCCTTCGCCGACAGCACGGCGAGCGCCCTCACCAGATCGCGCTGCGCCGCCGAGGCCGTCACCCGGGCCTCCACCCGGTCGGCGTAGCTCTCGGCCACCTCGTCCACCCCGGTCCTGGCCAGCGAGAGGTACGCCCTGACCTCGGCACGACGGTGCTTGCCGATGAGGTTGGCGGCGATGCCGTACAGCCAGGGGCGAGCACTGCGGTAGTCGGTGTCGTAGCGCCCGAGCCGCCGGAAGGCGGTGAGGAACGTCTCGGCCACGATGTCGTCGGCCATCGAGTCCCCCAGACGCCGCGTCACGTAACGGTGCAGGGCGGGGGCATGTCGGTCGAACAGCACCGAGAAAGCGGCGGAATCACGCCGGGCACGCTTGATCACCTCCGCGTCGTCCAGATCTGTCTCCGCACTCAAGCGCGAACTCCGTTTCCTCGGTCCGGTCCCCCCTTTTCACCCGATGCCGCGAATCGAGTTCTCCACACTTCCGTTTCGACGCATCCGACTGTGCCGTTCGTCGCGGGGTGCCTCGGCGTCCGCTCCGGCCGCCGTCGGTCCGGCGCGCTCTTCGCCGCCTCGGGCCGTTCCCTCCGCCGGTGTGTGCGCCATATGCCAAAATGATCACTCCACCCAGCGGCATGAATCGGTCTGTCCGGCTTGCCGAAAAGGCGCTCGGCGCCATCAGGAGAGGATGTCGGTTGTCCGTGACGGACTCGGAGCTCGCGGGCGAGCTTCGCGAACTCGCCGATCATCCCCACCTCGCGGCCCGCCAGGACCAGCTGCGTGATCTCGCGAACGCGGTCACCGATCCCGAGGCGGCCGGGCACTGGTGTGAGATCGATCTGTTCGCGGCCTTCTCCCCCGACGACACCATCCTCGTGGACGAGGAACCGGCGGGAAGCACGTCCTCACCGGGAAGACCGGGAAGATCTGGGAGACCTGGGAGACCGGGATGGCGGCGAGGGCTCGGCGGCGCCATCGGTCCCGCGCTCGTCTTCGTGCCGATCCTCATCACCTGGCTCGGGCTGATGATGGCCACGGGCGCCTACGGTGACGTTCTCGACGACGGCGGGCCGGACGCGGCTCAGCGGCCCTTCCTGGAGATGTGGCAGCAGGGCTTCGACGGCAGGTTGCCCGGGTTCTTCGAGTTCGACAACATCGCGCTCTGCACCCTCGCGGCCATCTTCTGCCTCATCTGCTGGACCGTGTACGAGAACATCACGCGGAACACCAGGGAGGACGCCTCTGAGCGGGCACTCCGCGCCCTCCGCGTCCGGCTTCGCGGGGCGCTGACCGAGGCGAGCCTCGTACTCGGCCAGGTCCGGCTCTCCTCGCCGGAGCGGTTCGGGGCCGAGCTCAGCAAGGCGGCGGCCGACATCGGCTTCGTCGGAACCACGGCGCGCAAGGTGCACACCGAGCTGGTCGAGGCGCTCACCCTGACTCTGGAGGCCACCCGGAAGACCACGGACGCGCTGACCGGCAGCGCGATCGACGTACGCGACGCCGTCGAACACCTGGGCGGGCACCTGGCGGCCATCAACAGCACCTGTGACGACCTCGCCGCGGCCGTGGCGCGGACCTCGACCGTGTTCAAGGTCCCGGACGCCTCCCAGCGAATCCGGACCTCGCGGTGACGGCCCGGCGACGGACCTCCACCTCGACCCTGCTGGCCGGTTGGCTCTTCGCCGACCTGCTGCTCGGGCTCACGATCGTCATGCTGGGAACGCAGGCGCCTTCGCTCCCACGTGCTACAGCCCCCGAAGCCCTCGAAACCACCGAAACCGCTGGAGCCGCCGAAGCCTTGGCGGACACCGCCCCGGTCCGGCCGGACAGCGTCCGGTCCCTACCGGAGACCAGTCGGCCGTCGGAGGAAGAACCCGAGGCGGAAGAACTCCGGGCGGAGAAGCTCCCGGAGGAGAAGCCTCCGACGGAGGAGACTCCATCGAAGGAGTGGGAGAAGAGCGAGGAGTCCCTGAAGGAGACATCCCCGTCGAAGAGGCGGGAGCGGGACTCGGGGGAGGAAGGTCCCGCGCGCTCCCGGCCCCGTTCCTCCCCCTGCGCCGATCTCGTCGGAGGCGTACGGGCGGAACCGACCACGATCTCGTTCCGGATCGCCCCCGGCACCGGTGACGGCGTACTGGCCGCGCACGTACGTCAGGAACTGCGTAAGTACGGGGACCGCCTGGCCGGGCGGCGTGCCGGGATGGTTCTGACCTTCGGCACCGGTGACGGCGCCGGGGAGGGCGTCCGCCTGGCCACGCGGGTGAACGCCGCCATCCGTGAGGCGTACCCGCGTGTCTTCGGAACGGCCGTGACCCGGAACTTCCACGACCTCGCCGCCCCGAACGGGTCGGTCTCCATGGAGATCTACTTCGTGACCCACGGGTGCTCTCCCGCTTCCACGGGGTCCACGAACCCGGGAGGCACCCGGCGAACCCGGTGAAGGTGAAGAGGAAGGTCGTGCCGGGAGACGGAAGCCGTGGCCCGGAGAACCCGGAGAAAGGGGCACCCGCCTCGCGGCGAGTGCCCCTTCCCCATCCGTGGTGAAAGGCCTGAAACTCCCTGGCGGAAGCCCGGCATTCCCTGGCGAAGGCCCGGGACCCTGTGGCAGAGAGCCCGGGGGGTCTGTGGAGGAGGAACGGAACCGGCCGGGTTTCTTTCCTGCCGGTTCCTAGTAGCGGGGTTTGCGGCTCAGGGCCACACCGGCTACCAGGAAGATGCCGCCGATCACCCCGGAGCCGATGGCGCCCGGGGTGTTGGCGGGGGTGCCGCTGGCCTGGAGGACGGCGGTGACGAGGCCCATCACGCCGCTGATGTAACAGAAGATCGTGATGAAGATCTTGACGTTGGTGCTCACTGGGTTCCTTCGGTGGTGCGACGGCCGTCGGGAGGCGCGTCAGGGGCGGTACCGGCTGCGGTGAACCCGAGGAGCATCACCCAGGCGTTGGGGTCTGCGCGGAACCGGTTCCAGCGGTCGGCGGCGAGGGCGAACTCGCGAAGCGACAGCACTCCGGCGGTCAGGAGCGGCTGCAGCCGTCCCGGGCCGAGGTGGGGGGCAAAATCATCTGTTGGTCGGGTGTCGTTGGTCGTGGCGAACGGGCGAAGGGCGACCTCCGTGAAGCCGGTGTCACGCAACAGGCGGGTGAGGCGGCGGCCGATCGCGCGGTCACCTCCGGCGGCTTGCTGGGTCGCCGCCATCTTGGCGTGGATCCCGGCCAGTTCCGGGTAGGCCGGGTCGGCCAGACCCCAGCAGGAGGCGTCCACCTCGGTGACCAGGATCCGGCCACCGGGGCGGAGGATCCTGCGGGCCTCGGCGAGGGCCGGTGCGGGGTCGGGAAGATGCTGAAGGACGTATCTGAGGAGTACGTATCCCGCGCTCGCCGTTTCCAGCGGCAGGTCGGCGGCGTCGGCGACGACCAGTTCGGCACCCGCGCCCTCGGCGTGGGCGAGCAGGTCCGGGTCGATGTCCACGGCGACGAGCGACAGGTCGGGCAGGGCCCGGCGCAGTCGCCTGGTGATCGCGCCCGACCCCGCACCGACCTCGACCAGCGGGCCGTCCGACGCGGTCAGGCCCAGCTCGCGCAGCAGGCCCAGTTCCTCGTCGAACGAGAGCGCCGCCTGGGCCTCCAGCCGGGCCAGCTCGCCCGCCATCCCACCCGCCGTGGTGGCGGCGGGGTTGTACGAACCGGCGTTCGGCGCCGGGGTACCGGGACCTCGCGGGGCGGGAACCGGCCGTGCGGTGTCACGGCCCGTGACGTCGTGGCCTGTGTCGTCGCGGTCGGTGATGTCGCGGTCTGTGTCGTCGCGGTCGATAATGTCGCGGCCTGTGACGTCATAGCCTGTGTCGTCGTGATCGGTGATGTCGTGGTTGATGTCGTCGTGGTCGGTGACGGTCGCCGTGGGGTGCGGGGGGATGGGGATGGTCGTCATCGGAGGCTCACGATCGCGTACGTGACAGGCTGGGAACGGTGGTCATCGGGGGCTCACGACCATGCGCATGCCGTGTTTCGGGCGGAGGGTCACCAGGGCCTCCGGTTCCACCGGGAAGCCGGGTTCCAGCGTCAGCCGTACCGACTGGGACAGCATCGCCAGGACGAGCGTCGCCTCGATCAGTGCCAGGTGCTGGCCGACGCAGATGCGTTCGCCGCCGCCGAACGGCAGGTACAGATGACTCGGGAGGTCGGCACCGTCGAAGCGGTCCGGTACGTACGCATCGGGGCGGTCCCAGTAGCGGGGGTCGCGGTGCAGGACCCACTGGCTGACGCAGACGAGCGTGCCGGGCCGTACCGGGTGGCCGTCGAGCTCGTCGGGGCCGGTCGCGCGGCGGGAGATCAGCCAGACCGGGGGATACAGGCGCATCGCCTCCTGTACGGCCCGGCGGCACAGGGGCAGGTCGGGCAGGTCCCCGGCCGTGGGCAGGCGGGTGCCCAGGACCCGGTCCACCTCGGCGCGGACCCGTTCCGCTTCCTCCGGGTGACGGTCCAGGAGGTAGAAGGTCCAGGTCAGGGCTTTGGCGGTGGTTTCGTGACCGGCCATGATCAGGGTCAGGACCTGGTCGCGGAGGTCGGTGTCCGTGAGGGAGCCGAGCATGGTGTCGAGCAGGGTCCCGGTGGTGTGGGGAGAGGCGCGGCGGGAGGCGATGACCGTACGCGTGATCATGTCGAGGAGGGCGCGGGCGCGTACGTAGCCCTGTCTCCGGCGGCTCGTGTCGGCCGGGCCGGGGTCGGGGTCGGGTACGTAGTGGCCGATGAAGCGGTTGACGTCGTCCACCGCGCGGCCGAACCCGTCACCCGCCCCGCCGAGGTCCACGTCGAGCACCGCGCGGGTCAGGATCGACAGGGTCAGCGAGGTGAAGTGGTGGTCGATCGGCTGGGGGACGCCGGTCTCCGCGGCGCCGCGCCAGCGTGCCAGCAGGGCCGAGGTCTCGTCGGTGATGGTCTCGTCGAAGGAGGCGACCGCGCCACGGCGGAAGGCCGGGGCGCACAGCCGCCGCTGCCGCGTCCACTCCGCGCCGGTGCTGGTGAGCAGGCCGTTTCCGAGTAGCGGGCGCAGCATGTGGTCGTCCGGCGTGTTCTTCTTCGTGTAGTTGCCGACGTTGTCCTTGAGGATGTGCCGGGCGAGATCCGGGCGGTGCGCCATGAAGACGGTCTCGCCGTTCGCGTGATGGCCGGTGACGTCTCCGTAGCGACGTGCCAGGCCGGTCACGAACCCCAGCGGATCGCTGCGCATACGCCCCATGTCCACCGGGCCCGAGGGACCCGGTGGAAACCGCGTGCCGGTAGTCGTCACCGACACCTCCGTTCACCGTGCCTAAGTATTTCCATTACGTATTCACGAGTATCGGATATACGTATTGAGTATTGTTGATGATTCGATCCGTACTGTGGGATGCTACGAATGTAACACCGCGCGGAAGAAGGTATCAATACTTACGCGAATGGCGAATAACTTAAGTCTTGGTATGAGCCGCGCGGCATGCGAGAGTCCTTTTCAGTTGCCGACGCAGAAAGCAGCGGTAAACAACCGACAGGGAGAATCGCATGGCACTTGAGCCGCAGGAGCGCGCGGAATTCATCAACGCCTACACCCGTACGCTCATCACCGCCTGGTCGGACGAGGAGTACGCGGCCCGGCTGACCGCGAACCCGCGGGCCGCGCTGGCCGAGTCCGGCCTGGTGGTCCCGGAGGACGCCGAGATCGTCATCGTGCGGCACATCCCCGAGGGTCACGAGGAGGGCAACCTGGACGTCCAGGTCGGTCTCTGGGAGGTCGGCCAGGCGACGGGTCAGTACGAGTTCCACATCCCCGAGACCCCGGTGGTCGACGCCACCGAGCTCAGCGAGGGCGACCTGTCCGACATCGCGGCCGGCGCCGACATGGCCGCCTGCTACTACTGCTGCTGCCCCTGCTGCTGCTGCACCTGATCTCCATTTCCGGCGCCATTTCCATAATCAATTACGACATCGCCGTCCCGTTCCCGTCTTCATCGGAGGAGTAAGTCGATGGTTTCCGCCGCCGCGGAAAACGATCCGGTCGCCGTCACCGGCCTGAACAAGCGTTACGGGGAGCACACGGTGCTCACCGATCTGAGCCTGCGGGTACACCGCGGCGAGGTGTTCGCCTTGCTCGGGCCGAACGGCGCGGGAAAGACAACGACCGTCGAAATACTGACGGGAGTACGGCGGCGGAGCGGTGGAGACGTGCAGGTCCTCGGCCAGGATCCGGCCAGGGACCCGCGGGAATGGCGGGCGCGTATCGGGGTGGTCGGCCAGTCCACCGGCGCCTACCCCGATCTCACCGTGGGTGAGGTGGTGAGACAGTTCGCCGCCATGTACCCCAGGCCGCTGCCGCCCACGCAGGTGCTCGACATGGTCGGCCTGGGAACGTACGAGAAGAAGAAGACCACGGAACTCTCCGGCGGCCAGCAGCGCCGCCTGGACGTGGCGGTCGGCGTGGTCGGCGACCCCGAACTGATCTTCCTTGACGAGCCGACCACCGGGCTCGACCCGGTCGCCCGTCGCGAGGCGTGGGAGCTGGTGCGGTTCTTCTCCGAACGTGGCCGCACCACGGTGCTGACGACCCACTACCTGGACGAGGCCGAGACGCTGGCCACGCGCGTGGGGGTGATCGCGGGCGGGCGGCTGGTGGCCTGCGGGCCGCCGCGCGAGCTGGGCGGGCGGGAGACGACCCCGGCCACCGTGTCGTTCCGGCGCTCCGAGTCGCTGGCCGGCCGGGCGCTTCCCGACCTGCCCCGCGGGGCGGTCCTCGAACCGGGGCCGACGGGCGCGGGCGACCTGGTCACCGTACTGACCTCGGAGCCCACCGGGCTGGTGAGCCTGCTGGGGTCCTGGGCCGGGACCGAGCTGCCCGAGCTGACCGTGCACCGGCTCACCCTGGAAGAGATCTACCTCAACCTCATCGACCGGCACCGAGAACAGCCGGAGGAGAACACGTGAGCGTCATCGATTCCGTCCGCGCACCCGGCCGCGGACTGCTGCCCGACCTGTGGCGGTCCAGTACCGCCCGGTCGTCGGTCGAGCTGAAGTCGTTCTTCCGCAACAGGCAGTCGCTGGTCTTCACCCTGTTCTTCCCGGTGATCCTGCTGGTGGTGTTCGGCGCGATCTTCACCGGCAAGGTGCAGGGCACCCAGACCGATTTCAAACAGGTCTTCATGGCGGGCATCGTGGCCGCCGGTGTGATGAGCACCGCCTTCTCCGGGCTGGCCATCAACATCGCGATCGAGCGGGACACCGGCCTCATCAGCAGGCTGGCGATGACGCCGATGCCCAAGTCCGCCTACTTCATCGGCAAGCTGGTCAAGGTCGTGGTGACCACCGTGGTGGAGACGGTGCTGCTGGTGAGCATCGCGGTGACCGCGTTCGGGTTGCCCCTGCCCGGCACAGCGCAGCGCTGGTTCACCCTCGCGTGGGTGCTGACGCTGGGCACCGTCACGTGCGCGCTGGCCGGTATCGCCTACAGCGCGGCGATCCCGAACAGCCGTTCCGCCGCGGCGATCGTGACGCCGGTGTTCATGGTGCTGCAGTTCATCTCCGGTGTCTTCTACCCCTTCCACCAGCTTCCCGCGTGGATGCAGAACACGGCCGCGCTGTTCCCGGTGAAGTGGATGGCGCAGGGGTTCCGCGCGGTGTTCCTGCCGGACGCCTTCACCGTCGTGGAACCGGCGGGCGGCTGGGAGCTCGGCCGCGTCGCGCTGGTCCTCGGGCTGTGGGCCGTCGGCGGGCTGCTGCTGACCGCGCTGACGTTCGGCTGGCGCAACGCGCGCGTGCGGTGACCGGACAGGTCATACGGGCGTACGGGCGTCCGGCCGGGCAGGCGGTTGGTCGTACGGGCTCTTGAACAGGACAGGCATCTGACCGTACGGGCTCCTGAGCAGGGCAGGCGGTTGACCGGGAAATTCGCTTATCAGGCAAGTGACAGCAGATCGGGAAAGTCGCTCAGGCAAGTGACAGCAAGGGAAACTGACGCGTGACGGCAGGCACTCAGATCCGGCTCCCCGCCCACCTGTCCCACCCCTTCTCCCCCTCGGGACGGACCGACCCCTATCCGGCCTACGACTGGCTGCGTTCCCACGCTCCCGTCCACTACGACCAGATGTCGCGGCTGTGGCTGGTGACCGGGCACGCCGACTGCGCCGCCGTACTGCGTGACCGGGGTTTCTCGGCGGCGGCCGGGCAGCAGGAGCGGGCGCGCGGCGAGGAGCTGCCGCCGTCGATGCTCACCACGGACCCGCCCGACCACGCGCGGCTGCGCGCGCCGGGACTGCTGCTGCTGGGCCCCGCGGCGATCGCGTCGGTGGCCGGGGGGATCGCCGCCGACGTGGACGACCTTCTCGAACGGCTGGCGGGCGAGACCGTGGTCGACGCGGTCAGGGAGATCGGGAGCCCGCTGGCCACCTCGGTCTTCCTGCGGCTGTTCGGGCTGGCGGAGAGCGACAGGAAGGTCTTCGCGCAGCTCGCCCAGGCGGCCTCGATCAACCTGGATCCGTTGGCCGGGCCGCAGGTCGCGGCACTGGGCAGGTCGGCCATGGGAGAGCTGAACCGGTTCCTGGACGGGCACAGCGTGGTCGCCGCGCCCAGCCCGCTGGCCCGGCTCGCCGCCGACGACCGGCTGACCCGGCCGGAGATGCTCGGGGTGCTCGGGCTCGCCGTGGTGGGCGGGTGGCAGCCGCTGGCCGAGGCGATCGGCAACGCCCTGTACTGGCTGCTGCCTCGCCCGGAGGCGCTGGCCGCGCTGCGCGAGGGCGGGGAGGAGCTGGCGCGTACGGCGATGGACGAGCTGCTGCGGCTGGAGGCGCCGATCCCGTTCACGGCGAGGGTCGCGGTCGGGAACGTGACACTGCCCGGCGGGGAGGTGCCCCGGGGAGCCCGGGTGCTGGCGGTCGTGGCCGCCGCCAACCGGGATCCGGCCGTTTTCGACCGGCCAGGGGAGATGCTGCTCGACCGGACGCCCAACCCGCACCTCGCCTTCGGCGGGGGACCGCACTTCTGCCTGGCCGCGCAGCTCGTACGGCAGACCGGGGCGGTGCTGCTGTCCCGGCTGGCCGGGCGGTTCCCGGCCGCGTCGCTGGCCGACGCGCGACCGGCGTGGGCCTCCTCCCTGATCCCCCGGCGGCTGCGCTCCCTGCCGGTGAACCTGGGCGGCCTTTCGATGAACCCGGACGACCTGCCGGTGGCCCCGAGCGACCTCCCGGCGGACTCAGGCGGCCTCCCGGCGGACCCGGACGGCTTCCCGGCGGACCCGGACGGCTTCCCGCTGGAACGGGGAGGCGGGGATGCGTACTGAGGTCCTGGTGATCGGCGCGGGTGTCAGCGGGCTGACCTGCGCCGCCCGCCTGGCCGAGGCCGGGGTGTCCACCGTGGTGGTCGAGGCCAGGTCGCGGGTGGGCGGGCGGATACGGACCTTCCGTCCCGCGGACGGCGGGCCCTCGCTGGAGCTGGGCGCGCAGGTCGTCCACGGCGACCGGAACCCCGTCCACGAACTCGTGGAGACCGAGACGGCGCCCCGGCCGACCTCGGCCCGGGTGATCAGCGGGCGGGTGGGCCGCCCCATGGGGGCGCTGGCCCGCACACCGAATCCGCCGTGGGCGCTGGAGGCCAGGCTGAACGCCGAGGGCGCCGGGGCCGGTGAGTCGGTGAACGACTGGCTCGGGGACCGGGGCGGGCCGTACCCGGTGGCGAGCGAGTGGTTCCGCCAGATCTGGGCCGCGGATCCGGACCGGCTCAGCGCCGGGGGCGTGGCCTCGGCCCAGCGGGGGGACACCGCCGGGCGGGGGGAGTTCGTGGTGTCCGGCGGGTTCGACCTGCTGCCCCGGCGGCTGGCCGAGGGACTCGACGTACGCACCGGCTGCCCCGTCCAGGTGCTCGGCTGGTCTCCGGGACGGGTCGGCGCGCAGACTCCGGGCGGGACCGTGGAGGCGGGGCGGGTGGTGGTGACCGTGCCGCCCTCCGTCGTGACCCACGGCACGCTCACCATCAAGGACCTGCCCGACCACAAGGCCGAGGCCGCGCGGGCCCTGGCGCCGGGAGACGGCTGCTGCGTCGTCGCGACCCTGTCCGTCCCCGCGCCGGAGACGGCGTCGGTGTTCGACGCGGACGGGGCAGGTGGCTTCGTGAGCTGCCGCGAGGGGCGTCCCGAGGTGCTGGTCGTGGCCAGGGACGCGGCGGCGGCCTGCGTGCGCGCCGCCACCGGTCCCGCCCTGTCGGCCCTGCTCGCGGTGGCCCTGCCCTGGTCCGCGCGGGCCCGGGTGGTGGACACGGAGATCGCCGACTGGGGGGCCGACCCGTGGAGCCGGGGCGCGTTCACCGCACCGCTGCTCGGCGCGGAGCGGGCTCCCGAGGTCTGGGCCGAGCCGGTCGCGGACACGCTTTTCTTCGCGGGCGAGGCCACGGTCTCGGGGACGCGACCGCCGTGGGTTCAGGGGGCGATCGCCAGCGGGGCGATCGCCGCCGACCGGCTCCTGGAGGCGATGGGCTGATGACGTCAGACGTGAAACACTCGACAACACCTCATTCCGGCTGGTACCTACCGGCCTTCACTTCCGAGCTGGCGGCCGAGGTGACCCCCCTGGAGATCGGGACCCGGCGGCTGGTGGCCGTACGGGACGAGACGGGGATCCGGGTCTTCGACGCCGACTGCCCGCACCGGGGCGCGCACCTCGGCTACGGGGGACGGCTCTCCGGCGGCTGCCTGGTCTGCCCGTTCCACGGCCGCAGGATCGCGCTGGGCGAGGCCACCGGGCGGCTGTCGGTACGCGAGCACCATGTGATCGTCTCCGGTGAGGCGGTGTTCGTCCGGTTCTCGGACGGCGTCGGGGGCGCGGACGACGACCGGGGGCTCACCAGGGCGCTCAAGGAACTGGAGGCGACCCACCCGCTCACGGCGGCCGTGGTCAGGCCGGTGGCCGCCGACCCGGCGCTGATCGTGGAGAACGCCTTCGACATCGACCACTTCACCGAGGTGCACAAGGTGCCCCGGCTGCGCGGGATGGCGCATCGGGACGGGGACGAGGGCGAGCTGGTCATCGAAGGCGAGTTCGTCATGGGCGCCAAGCCGGGGAGCACCTCCGGGCAGCAGGTCGTCCGGGCACGGTTCCTGGCCCGCGCGTACAGTCCCGGCGTGGTCGTCACCCGGTTCGGGCCGCCGGGGTGGGAGCAGGTCATCGTCACCGCCGCCGTGCCGTACGAGCGGGGCGGCTGTGTGGCGCGGGTGGCGATCGGGGTCCGCCCGGAGCAGCGGGGAGAGCTGCCGCTGCTCGTCCACGGCAGCGAGCGCGCGCTGGACGAGGACGCGGTGATCTGGGAGCGGCTGAACCCTCGGGCGGTCCCCCGCTTCGACAGCAGGGACGCGGCGGTGGTGGCCTACCGGAAGTTCTGCACGACCTTCGGGACACCGGCCTCCGGGGAACCGGCTCTCGGGGAACCCGCCTCCGGAAAACCAGCCGTCAGGGAACCCGCCCCCGGGGAACCGGCTCTCGGAAAACCGGCCGTCGGGGAGCCCGTACCCGGGACACCCGGTGAACTCAGGGAGCCCGCGTGAACGGGCTTCGGGTCGTCGCGTCGGGGACGGGTCCGGCGGTGCTGTGGGTGCACGGCTACACCATGGACCTCACGCTGTGGAGGCCGCTGTGGGAGCTGCTGCCGGGCTGGCGGCACATCGGCGTGGATCTTCCCGGTCACGGTGGCTCCGAACCGCTGCGCCCCGGCACGACTCTGCCGACGCTTGCGTTACGGCTGGCCGAAATCGCCGTGGCCGAGCGGGCAGACCGGGTCGTGGGACTCTCCTTCGGCTCCAGTGTCGCGCTGCAGATGGCCCTGGAGGCGCCCGAGGCCGTACGGCACCTGGTGCTCGCGGCGCCGACACTCGGCGGAGCGCCGCACGACCTCGCGGCCCGGCGGCGCTACATGGAGCTCATGATGGTCCGCAGGGCGGGCGGCGGGCGGGAGCAGATGGCCGAGCTGTGGATGAGCTCCCCGCCGGACATCTTCCGCGGCACCGAGGCACATCCCGAGCTGCGGGCCCGGCTGCGCGCGGTGATCGGCGGGCACTCCTGGGCCGAGCTGGACACGGGGGCGATGGCCGCCCTCAGCGCGCACCGGCACCCGCCGGAGGCCCTGGCCGGGATCGGGGCCGCGACCATGGTGATCGTCGGCGACTCGGACATGCCCACCTTCGTGGCCAATGCCGAGACGCTACGACAGACGGTCCCGCACTGCCATATTCGGACAATCCCAAACTCGGGGCACCTTCCCCTGTTGGAACAACCGGAAATGTCAGCAAAGGCGGTATTTGCGGGACTGACGTTATCTGAGAGAGTAGATCGCGTTTGAGGCTATTGTACGAGAGCTTGCAGTTGGACACCCGTAAGGGGGGTTAGTGCCCCTGTTGTTGAATTTCTTCGGCATGACCTTCATGGTTCTCACCGAACTCAACCCCGCCGACCTGGCATTCATGTTCGGTCCCCACCTGGTGGAGACCGGCGAGGCACAGCTGGTCGTGAAGCTTCTCACCGGCAGGCCGTCGGGCGGGGAACTGCTGGTCCACCGTCCCGACGGGATGCTGTTGCAGCGTCGCGTGTTCCGAGGATGGAGCACCATGCCACCTCCGCTTCCCCCGTTCGCCGTACTCGACCATCTCTTCGTGGTGATGCGCGCCATCGTCATGGCCAAGGGTGACGCGACGGTCGCCCTGATCGGCAGTTCCTGCTCACCCGGCGCCGGCGTGGCGGCCGCGCTGGCCGGACGCTCCTGGCGGCCGGTGTCGGGGCAGCTCCTCGTGGTCGACCGGAGCACCGGCCACACGCTTCCCTTCCAGGTGCCGCTGGACCTGCGCGGCAGCGCCCTGGAGTCGGCCAGGACCGGCGGCCTGATCGGCCAGGAGGCGGACTCCGGCGCCTGGCGGCAGGCGCGGCCGACGCTGGCCGGGGAGTCCGTCCTGGTCCGCCCGGAAGTGCTGGGCCCGCCCGTCCCCATCACCGCCAGGCTCGCCCCGCCCACACTGGTCAGGCTCTGCCAGGGAGAGGACGACCGCTGCGGGCTGGAGCCCTGGGCCTTCCAGCCGCACGTCTGGCCCCCGGCCACCTCGGACCTGGCCGACGCTCCCCGTTACCGGCTGCTCATGCCGGAGTTCGGCGGTGCGGAGGAGGCCGCGGCACTCATCGACGACATGATCCAGGAGACACCATGCCCCGGCGGACCGCGTACGGACCGGGAACACCTTGCTGGGTTGATCACATCACCGTCGATCTGACCGGTGCGAAACAGTTCTACGGCGACCTGTTCGGATGGGAGTTCACCAGGGACAACGATCGCGGCTACCACCTGATCACGTTGCGTGGGGAGATCATCGGCGGCCTCGGGCCCAGCCCGATGGGCCGGGCGCCCGGTTCGTCGTGGAACGTCTACCTGGCGTCCAAGGACCTCGACCACACCCGGGCGGAGGTCGGGCGCCTGGGCGGCCACATCGTGATGGGCCCGGTGCCCGCGGGCGAGGACGGCCGTCTCTGCCTGGCCGTCGACCCGGCGGGCGCGGCGGTCGGCTTCTGGGAGGGAGGCAGGGACGAGGGCGTGGTCCTGGTGGACGAGCCCGGCGCCCTGTGCGCCTGCGAGCTGCACAGCGCCCGCCCGCACCTGGCGGCGGAGTTCTACCGGAGCCTGTACGGCGACACTCCCCTGGTGATCCACCCCTCGTCCGGGACCGGCTGGGTGCCGTTCTTCGGCGTCGAAGGCACCGAAGTCGAGAGCGTGGAGAACGCGGGAAAGGCGGCCCTCGCCGCCGGGGCCCGTCCGCTGGAATCCGGCCTGTTCGCCGACCCCCTGGGCGCGATCTTCGGCCTCACCGTCCTGAATTAATCCGAAAATGCGTACCAAGATGAGCATAAATACGTATTAACAATATCCTCTCACCCTTGCGATGATTCTCGGGCTGGCCATTCTCGTGTGGGAGAGGGGTATTTCATGGCGCCTGATGTGGTGGTGATAGGCGGAGGCCCGGCGGGAGCGATCTCCTCGGCGCTGCTCGCGCGGGCCGGTGCCCGGGTCCGCCTGCTGGAACGGGATTTCTTCCCTCGGTACCACATCGGCGAGTCGATCTCCTCTTCCTGCCGGGCCATCATCGACCTCGTCGGCGCGCGGGAGAAGATCGAGGCCCGCGGCTACCAGGTCAAGGAGGGCCTGCTGCTCCGCTGGGGCGCCGAGCGCGACTGGACGATCAACTGGCCGGACCTCTTCGGCGACCAGGTGCGGTCCTGGCAGGTGGACCGCGCCGACTTCGACGACGTCCTGCTCCGGCACGCCGCCGACCAGGGCGTCGAGGTGGTCCAGGGCGCCCAGGTGAAGAAGGTCCGTTTCGACGGCGACCGTGCCGTGGGCGTGGAGTGGACGCACGACGGACGCCTCCACGAGGCTCCGGCCGACTTCGTGGTGGACGCCTCAGGCCGCGCCGGTGTGCTCTCCTCCCAGCACTTCCGCAACCGGCAGCCGCACGACGTCTTCCGCAACGTCGCCATCTGGGGCTACTACCGGGGTGGCGCCCTGCTTCCCCGTACTCCCCGGGGCGGCATCAACGTGATCTCCTCCCCCAACGGCTGGTACTGGGTCATCCCGCTCAGCGGCGACGTCTACAGCGTGGGCTTCGTCACCCACCGGGACCACTTCCTGGCCCGCAGGCCCGAGTTCCCCTCGGTGAACGCGATGTTCCTCGCCCTGGTCGCGGAGTCGGAGACGGTGACGGAGCTGGTGGCGAGCGGCCGCTTCGAGGGCGAGGCCCGCGTCGAACGGGACTTCTCCTACTCGGCGGACAGCTTCTGCGGCCCCGGCTACTTCCTGGCGGGCGACTCCGCCTGCTTCCTCGACCCGCTGCTCTCCACCGGCGTGCACCTGGCGATGTACAGCGGCATGCTGGCGGCCGCGAGCATCCTGTCCACGCACGCCGGGGAGGTCACCGAGCGCGAGGCGCTGGGATTCCACGAGTCCCACTACCGCAACGCCTACGGCCGGATGTTCTCCATGGTCGCCGGGTTCTACGAGCAGTACCGGGGGAAGAACAGCTACTTCTGGCTGGCGCAGCGCCTGGCCAGGGGCCAGTACCCGGAGCTGATGAGGAAGCGCGGCGGTGATGCCCCGGCCCCCTCCGACGGCGCCTTCGCCTCGATCACCTCGGGCCTGACCGACCTGGACGACGCGACCCGCGTCGGCGGCGCGGCCCCGCTGGACGCGATGGTGCTCGCCGGAGAAATGGTCACCGGGAGAGCCGGTCAGGCCGCGGGCACCGACCTCGGCGGCCCCGGCGACGCGACCGGCCTGTACCTGGTCACCGAACCGAGGCTGGGCATCGGAAAAGCCGTCGAACCGGTGTCACCCCGCTGATCGAAGGACGACCGGACAAGCAGGTGTCACCACACTGATCACAGAACCGCCGGACAAGCCGACGTCACCGCGCTGATCACAGAACGAACCGGCGTCACCACACCGGTCGGAGGGCCGGGCATCGGACAGACCAGACCGGCCCGGCCTCGCGTTGGTCAGAGTCCGAGGGCGGTGGACAGCTGGTGCCGCCCTCGGATGCCCAGCTTGCGGTAGATGCGGCCCAGGTGAGTGTCGATGGTGCGCTTGCTCAGGCAGAGCCGCTCGGCAACCTCCATGCTGCTCATGCCCTGCCGTACGAGCTCGACGACCCGCTGCTCGGCGGGGGTGAGCACGATCCGGGCGTGCGGCGGCTGCGCGTTCGGCGCGTGGTCCCGGCTCACCGGCGGCTCGGCGGCGATCGTACGGGCCGCGGAGTGCTCGCCCAGCGCGGTGTACGCCTTGGCGGCGTGGGCGCGCCAGGGCAGGCAGGCGGGGTTGGTGATGCCCCGGGCGGAGAGGCGGTGCCCGCAGTCGAGGAACAGGCCCAGGGCGGTGGCGTGGTCGTCCGCCTCCGCCGCGATCAGCCCCTGGACCTCCAGGACCATGCTCTTGACCAGGGGGTGGGCGTCCGCGGGGACCTCCATCTCGCGGAGCAGCGCCTTGGCGTCCTCCGTACGGCCCATCCTGATCAGGGCGCGTGCGCCGCAGGCGCGGGCCGCCGTGGCCAGCACCCGCGCGCCGATCAGCTCGGCCCCGTCCCGCGCGTCGAGCGCGTCCCGCAGGCTGTCGGCCGAGTCGCCCCGCCGGTGGCCGACGTCGGAGCGCAGGAGCAGCCCGAGCGCGTGCAGGTCCGGCTGGTCCCAGGTGCGGGCATCTTGCAGGATCCTGGCGCACACGGCCAGCGCCTCCTCCGGCTGTCCCGTCCAGCCGAACGCCAGCGCGGCACCCACCAGACCGGTCCCGACCGGGCGGTCCCTGCGGGAACGTTCCCGGGTGGCCCGCGTCGCCAGCCGCCTGGCGGTGTCGGGATATCGTCCGCCCGCCGCGACCATCGCCGCCAGCGCGCCGGAGAACTCCTTCGCCGCCGCGTCCGGTACGCCGGACACGGCCATCCGCAGCGACCTGCGCAAACCGGTGCGGTATCCCGACAGCACCCCCTGCGCGGTCAGCCGAAGCAGCGGCCCCCTCGGCGGGTCCGCCACGGCCGCCAGCTCGTGGGCCGCGGTGACGAACGGCCGCACCCCCACCGTGCTGGCGGCGAGCGCGGGACTCGCCAGGTTCAGCAGCGACCTGGCGCGCCTGGCGGGGTCCGGGGTGGTGGTGGCCAGCGCCTCGGCGTGCCGGACGCAGGCGTCCAGGTCGTGGCGGAGCTCGACCATGCCGAGCTGCAACGTCAGCTCGTGAATGGTGGCGGCGTCGTCGGAGCACGCCAGCGCGCGGCGCAGGTAGCGGGTCGCGTCGTCGTACTCGCGGGCCGCGACCGCCTCGGTGGCCGCCCTGCGCAGCACCGGGACCCCCCAGTCGGAGTCGGTGAGCATCAGGTGCTCGGCGGTCTGCGCGGCCGGAGCGCCCAGCCGCGCCAGCAGCGCGGCCCCGCGTTCGTGCAGGCCGAGCCGGGTCTGGTTGTCGACGCGCGACAGCACGGCCGTACGGATCAGGGGGTCGCGGAACCGTACGGGCGGCCCCTCCGTGATGAGGCCCGCCTGGACGAGGGCCCGGCGGGCCTGCCTGACCTGCGGCTCGCCCTGGCTCAGCAGGATCGCCGCCACGGTGATGTCGGTGTCGGGTCCCATGACGGCGAGCTGGGTGAGCAGCTCGGAGGCCACCGGGTCGTGGTTGTGCAGCCATTCGAGCACGGTGTCGGACAGCGCCGCCGTGCCGATCTCCAGCACCTGGTCGGCGTCTGGCTCCCCCGGGCTCACCCTGGCCTGCCGCATCCGGCTGGTCAGCTCGCGCAGCACCAGCGGGTTTCCCTGCGACAGCGTGTGGCAGAGCGCGGCCAGCTCCACGTCGGGCGGCGCGCCCAGCGCCTCCGCGACGAAGTCGGCCGTGCAGGTGGCGCAGAACGGCCTGAGCTGGACCAGCCGCGCGTACGGCAGCTTGCCCAGGTCCGCGCCGAGCCCGGCCGGGGCGCTGCCGGGCAGCGTGGCGATCATCATCACCGGCAGGTCGTCCAGGCGGCGCGCGATGTAGGAGAACCAGCGCAGCGACGGCGTGTCGGCGAAGGACAGGTCGTCGATCGCGATGACCACCGGGTGCTCCGCGACGAGGTCGCGGGTGATGTGGAACAGGCTGAGCAGCAGGTCGTGGGTGGCCGGGCCGTCGCCACCGGCGGCGCGGTCGAACTGCCTGCGGGTCCGCTCACCGGAGGAGAGGACCGGGTCGAAGAGCTGGCGGACCATGCCGTAGGCGAAATGGCTCTCACTCGGGTGGCAGCGTGCCCGCAACACCCGGCTGCGCGGGGGCAGCATCTCGGTAATGGCGCCGAGCAAGGAGCTCTTGCCCATCCCGTTTTCCCCAAGAATTGACGCGACGGTCGGTCTTCCTGACCTGAGATCGTCAAGTGCCTCCCGGAATACAGTCAGTTCTCTGTCCCGGTGAAGAAGTGGAGCCATGCCCCATCGTCCCATTCTTCCGATACGGATCTCAACGGGTTCCGTGCCCGTCTTTCGCGGCGATCCGGTTGTGAGCCCGATTGCCGCCGGACGCGACGATACTGAGGCGGCGGCGCCCGCGCCCTAAGTATCGGCCGGGCGATGCGTACAATTTTTTGCGCATTCACCATCCGGCCTCCCCCGTGTTTAAATCCGCAATGAAGAAGGTGTCGAGAGCTTGATATAAAAAGGCGGATGGCGATGGAGAGTCCACGGCTAAAAGCTCATTTCCATGTCGAGGTTGTGGACGGATCCAGGGTCTTCCTGTTCGCGGAGGGAAAGGACTTCCTCGTGCCGGGGAAGGCCGCCGTGGCCGTGCTGCCCCACCTTGACGGCCGCACGACCGTGAGCGAGATCGTCCAGCGGTTGTCCGGAAGCGTCCCGTTCACCACGGTGCTGACCACGTTGCGCCGCTACGAGGCGGCGGGGCACCTCGCCGAGGGCCGTCCCGACCTGCCGGAGAAGGTGCTGGCGTACTGGGACGCGCTGGGCGTCGACCCGGCGGCCGTCACGAAGGGCACGCCGGTCACCGTCTCGGCCACCGAGGGGGTGGACGCCACCCCGGTCGTGGACGCCCTGGCCGGGCTGGGGTTGAGGGTGCGCGCCGCCGCGATCGGCGAGGTGCCCGCGGAGGGGGTGTCGGTCGTGCTCGTCGACGACTACCTCGACCCGGCCCTGGAACGCCGCAACGCGCTGCAGCTGGCGTCCGGGCTGCCCTGGCTGCTGGCCAAGCCGGGTGGCGTCAGCCCGTGGCTCGGCCCCTACCTCGACCCCGACCACACGGGCTGCTGGTCGTGCCTGGCGCAGCGGCTCAGCGGCAACCGCCAGCTGGAGCGCTACCTCGCCGGGAAGCGGGGCGAGCGGACCCCGTTCCACCCGGTGCGCGCGCAGATCGCGGCGGGGCCGCTGGCGCTGGCCGGGATGCTGGCCGCCGAGGTCGCCAGGATCGTGGCGACCGGTGAGCCGGGCGCGCTCTGCGGCCAGATGGTCGCCCTCGACCTGGGGACCCTGGAGACCAGCAGGCACGTCCTGGTCCGCCAGCCGCAGTGCCCCTCGTGCGGCACGCCGCCCGACGACGACCCCAAGATCGTGCTCACCCCGCGGCAGGCCAGCCACGTCACCGACGGCGGCTACCGGGTCAACCAGCCGCAGGAGACGTTCGACCGGCTGGAGCGGCACATCAGCCCGCACCTCGGCGCGATCAGCAAGCTGAACTCCATCGGCGCCGACCCCACCGGCCTGACCTTCAGCTACGCCGCCGGGCACAACTTCGCCATGGTCAACGACAGCATGGACCTGCTGCGCCGCAACCTGCGCGGCCAGAGCGGAGGCAAGGGCCGCTCGGAGATCCAGGCGAAGGTCAGCGCGGTCTGCGAGGCGATCGAACGGTACTCGGGGGTCTGGCGGGGGGACGAGCCGGTCATCCGGGCCGCGTACGCCGACCTGGACCCGGCGGCGGCCGTGCACCCCGACCGGATGCTGCTCTTCTCCGACGAGCAGCGGGCCGGGCGCGCGGAGTGGAACGCCGACCCGGCGCACCGGCTGCAGCAGGTGCCCGACCCGTTCCCGGAGACCGTGCCGTTCGACTGGTCGCGGGCCTGGTCGCTCACCCGCGACGAGGAGCGGCTCGTCCCGGCCGCCTACGCCTGGTACGGCCACCCCGACCTCTACGGCCACTTCTTCTGCATCGCAGACTCCAACGGCAGCGCCGCGGGCAACACCCTGGAGGAGGCCATCCTCCAGGGCATCTGCGAGCTGGTCGAACGCGACTCCGTGGCGCTGTGGTGGTACAACCGGCTGCGCCGCCCCGCCTTCGACCTCGACTCGCTGAACGACCCCTACGTCGGCGAGCTGCGGAACTTCTACGACGGCATGGACCGCGACCTGTGGATGCTCGACCTCACCACCGACGTGGGCATCCCGGTGTACGCCGCGGTCTCCCGGCGCCGCCACGAGGTCGAGGACATCATGGTCGGCTTCGGCAGCCACCCCGACCCGCGCGTCGCGGCGTTCCGCGCGCTCACCGAGCTCAACCAGTTCCTGCCCACCGTGGAACGGCGCGACGAGGAGGGCAACACGCTCTACCGCGTGGACGACCCGGAGATGCTGGCCTGGTGCAAGGAGGCCAGGCTCGACCGGGAGCCCTGGCTGCTGCCCGACCCGGACCGGCCGCCCGTCACCGTCGGCCCGCCCGCCCCCACCGACCTGGCCGAGTGCGTACGCCGGTGCGTGGACGCGATCGAGGCGGCCGGCTCCGAGGTGATCGTCCTCGACCAGACCCGCCCCGACCTGGAGCTGAACGTCGTCAAGGTGATGGCGCCCGGCCTGCGGCACTTCTGGCGCCGCCTCGCCCCCGGCCGCCTCTACGACGCGCCGGTACGGCTCGGCTGGCTCGACCGCCCCACCCCCCAGGACGAGATCAACTCCTGGAACGTGTTCTTCTGAGACGGACGGTCCCCCATGAACCCCATCATCGTCTCCCGGCTCCGCAGGGACGCGACGTTCTCCGGTGAGCGCATCCAGCTCGCCACCACGTTCCTCGACCTGAGGAACCTGTCCCACGGGCAGGGCACGGCACTGAAGATGCTCGCCGAGGGCGACCACGACGACACCGCCCTGGCCGCCGCGGTGACCACGGCGGACGGCGAGGCGGGACTGCTCCGCTGGCACATGCTGTTCCGCGGGCTGAACACCTCCGGGCTGGTCGAGCACGCCGTGCGGGTGGACGGCGCCGTCACGGCCAGGCTCTATCCGGTCGGCCGGGGCTCGACGCTGCTCGCGGCGGCCCCGGCGGGCCCCGTACGGCTGTCGCGCTTCGCCGAGACACGGGTGGTGGACGGCGCGCCGACCCTCCGCGCCCCCGGCCGTCACCTGGCCGTCGAACTGGCGCCGCCGGCCGCCGGGCTGCTCGGCGAGCTGGCGACCTGGAACACCGGGACACCCGTCCCGCTGCTGCGGCTGCTGGCCACGGCCGGGCTGCTCGCCCCCGGCGGCCCGGACGACGACACCGAGGTGGTCGAGCGCCCCTACGCGCAGTGGCACCCCGCCGACCTGGCCTTCCACTCCCGTACCCGCTTCCCCGCCTCGGCCGGTGGGTACGGCGGCACCTATCCCCTCGGCGACCGCTTCCCCCCGGAACCGGTCTCCCCGCCGCCCTCGGGCATCCGTACGGTCGCGCTGCCGGTGCCCGACCTGGACGAGATCGCGGCCAGGGAGCCGTCGTTCACCGAGGTCCTCGAACGGCGCACCTCGATCCGCGCCCACGACCAGGAGACGCCGATCACCCTCGGCCAGCTCGGCGAGCTGCTCTACCGGAGCCTGCGCAGGCGGGGCACCATGACGGGCAGCGACGGCCAGCGGCTGGCCAGCCGCCCGTACCCGAGCGGCGGGGCCGTGCACGAGCTGGAGGTCTACCCGCTGGTCTCCGCGTGCGAGGGACTGCCGTCCGGGCTGTGGCACTACGCGACCGACCGGCACGAGCTGGAGCTCGTCGCCGAGCCGGGCAAGGCCACCGAGGCGCTGGTCAGGGAGGCGCGGAACGCCGCCATGATGGAGACGGACCCGCAGGTGGTGCTCCTGGTGGCGGCCAGGTTCGGCCGGGTGATGTGGAAGTACGAGACCGTCGCCTACCCGCTGGTCCTCAAGCACGTGGGGGTCCTCTACCAGACCCTCTACCTGGTGGCCACCGCGATGGACCTGGCCGTGTGCGGCCTGGGCGGCGGGGACGCCGCGGCCTTCGCCACCGCCTCGGGACACGACCCGCTCCTTGAGGGCACCGTCGGGGAACTCGTCCTCGGCTCCCGGCCCCGGACGGAGGGGTAGAGCGCGATGACTCCACCGCCGGACGCCCCGCCGACCGCGATGGCTCCACCATCGGACGCCCTGTCGACCGCGACGCGACTCCACCACCAGATGACCGCCGGAGAACTCGTTCCCGGCTCCCGGCCCCGGACGGAGGGGTAGACCGCGATGAGATTCCGCTACCAGGCGCTGCAACGGATGCGCGAGCCCGACGAGCTGGACTCCCCCACCCTGCTGGCCACCCCCCGGGGGTGGATCGCGGTCTTCGTCGTGATGATCGTGATGGCGGGCGGGCTGGTCTGGGCGTTCGCCGCCGAGCTGCGCATCTCGGTCGCCGCCCCGGGTGTCCTCACCCACCCGGGCGGCACGGCCCGCATCCAGAGCCACTACTCCGGCCTGGCCCGCCGCGTGCTGGTCCGGCCGGGCGACCGGGTGATCGTCGGCCAGTCCGTCGCGGAGCTGCAGGACACCGACGGCAAGACCCAGGAGGTGGCCAGCCCGTTCACCGGCCAGGTCGTCGGCACCACGATCAACGACGGCCAGGTCGTGGCCGTCGGCACCACGGTCGCCACGGTCGAGCGGACCGACCTGCCCGACGACCGCCTGGTCGCCATGGTGTTCGTACCGGCCGACCGGGCGGCGTGGATCACCCCCGGACGGCCGGTCGACCTGGAGGTGTCCACCGCGCCCGCCGCGGCCTTCGGGCTGCTGCGCGGCCAGGTCACCTCGGTCAGCCGCTACCCCCTGACCGGCGAGGCACTGGCCGGGCTGGTCGGCGGCGAGCTGGCCGCCAGGAGGTACGCCACCGTCCAGGCCCCCCTGATGATCATCGTGGACCTGATCCCCGACCCGGGCGCGCACTCGGGATACACCTGGTCGACCGCGCAGGGCCCGCCCGTACGGCTCGACTCGCAGGTGACCGTGTCGGCCTCCATCCACCTGGGCGAGCAGACGCCGTTCGACCTGGTGCTCGGGCGCTGAGCGGAGGAGAACACCATGACGAACACCACCCTGAAACCCGCCAAGCCCGCCAAGCCCGCGCCCAAGAAACAGCCCCAGGCCCCGCGCCCCCGCAGGAAGAACCGTCACCGGGTCCCGACCGTGATCCAGATGGAGGCGGTCGAGTGCGGCGCCGCCGCGCTGGCGATGGTCCTGGGCCACTACGGCAAGCACGTCCCGCTCGAGGACCTGCGCGGCCGGTGCGGGGTGTCCAGGGACGGGTCCAAGGCGTCCTCGATGCTCGCCGCGGCCCGCTCCTACGGAATGATCGCCAAGGGCTTCCAGGTCGAGGCCGAGCTGCTCCGCGACCAGACCGGGCCGGTGATCATCTTCTGGGCGTTCCAGCACTTCATCGTGGTCGAGGGGCTGGTGACCCGGTTCGGCCGCACCATGGTCGCGGTCAACGACCCGTCGTCGGGTCCGCGGCTGATGGAGTGGTCGGAGTTCGACTCCGGCTTCACCGGGATCATGCTGACCTTCGAGCCGGGGCCCGACTTCACGCCGGGTGGCGAACGCGCCAGGCTCAGCAGGGCGCTGCTCCAGTGGCGGCTGCCCTCCGGACGCGCCCTGCCGCTGGTGCTGCTGGCCAGCGCGCTGCTGCTCCTGCCCGGCATCGCGGGGCCCGCCTACTACCGGGTGTTCATCGACCGGGTGCTGAACGGCAGCTCCCCCGGCGTGCTGCCGCCGCTGCTGGTCGTGATGGCGTTCACCGCGGCGGCCATCTTCGTGCTGACCTCGGTGCAGCAGTACTACCTGCTGCGGCTGGAGATCAGGGTCGGCCTGGTCGGCTCCGCCCGCTTCTTCCGGCACCTGCTCCGGCTGCCCATCGAGTTCTTCCTGCAACGCCGCCCGGCCGAGGTCGCCAAGCGGATCTCCACCAACGACACCGTGGCCGAGATCCTCTCCCGCGACCTCGCGCTGACAGTGATCAACATGGTGCTGGTGGCGTTCTACGCCGCCCTGCTGGTCCGCTACGACGTACTGCTCGGCGTCATCGGCGTCGGCATGGCCGCGCTGAACATCCTGGTGCTGCGCTGGGTCGCGCGGGCGCGCAAGGACGCGGTCACCGCGCTCCGTACCGACCGGGGCAACCTCACCGGCACCACCTTCGCCACGCTCAGCATGATCGAGACGGTCAAGGCCACCGGCGCGGAGCCCGACGCCTTCACCCGCTGGGCGGGCTTCCTGGCCAAGGTCGTCTCCGCGCAGCAGCGGCTCGGCGTGCCCACCGCGGTGCTGGTCGTGGTCCCGCCGCTGCTGGCCACGGTGAACACCGGCCTGATGCTGCTGATCGGCGGGCTGCGGGTGGTGGAGGGCGTGCTCAGCGTCGGCATCCTGATCTCCTTCCAGACCCTGCTGGCCGCGCTGAGCAGGCCGGTCACCCAGCTCACCAACCTCGGTGGCCGCCTGCAGGACCTCAGCGCCGACGCCAAGCGCATCCACGACGTGGAGCGGCACCCGATCGCCCGCTGCTTCGAGCGCACCGGCGGCGAGACGGAGATCGCGACCCGGCTGGAGGGCCGCCTCGAACTGCGGGAGGTCACCTTCGGGTACGGCCCGCTGAGCGACCCCATCATCAAGGACCTCTCGCTGAGCATGACACCGGGCAGCCGGGTCGCGATCGTGGGCGGCTCCGGCAGCGGGAAGTCCACCCTGGGCCGCCTGCTGACCGGCCTGTACGAACCGCGCTCCGGGCAGATCCTGCTCGACGGCCACCCGGTGGACGAGATCCCGCGCACCGTGCTCGCCAGCTCGATGGCCTACGTCGACCAGGACATCGTGCTGTTCGCCGGGACCGTCCGCGACAACCTGACCCTGTGGGACGAGGCCGTCCCCGACGAGGTGGTACTCGCCGCGCTGCGTGACGCCGCCGTCTACGACGCCGTGCTGGCCCGCCCCGGCGGGATCAACTCGTTCGTCCGCGAGGACGGCCGCAACTTCAGCGGCGGCCAGCGGCAGCGGCTCGAACTGGCCCGCGCCCTGGCCGCGGAACCGACCCTGCTCATCCTCGACGAGGCCACCAGCGCCCTGGATCCGGAAACGGAGCGCGTCATCATGGACAACCTGCGCCGCAGAGGGTGCGCCTGCCTGCTGATGGCCCACCGGCTGTCCACCATCCGCGACGCCGACGAGATCATCGTCCTGGACCGAGGCCGGGTCGCCGAGCGCGGCAGCCACGAGGACCTGCTCGCCGCCGACGGCATCTACACCCGGCTGTTCAACACCGGAGGAGGACTGTGAGCCCCACAGCGCCCACAGCGCTCGCCGGGGTCGCCATCCCGCTGGACCTCGGCACCGACCGGTTCACGGCCCTCGACAACCCCGGGCGGATGCTGCTGGTCGAGTCGGGCCTGGTGGACCTGTTCGCGGTACGGACCGCCGACGGCGAGCTGGACGGGCGCTGGAACTTCCTGGGCCGGGCCGAGGCGGGCACGGTGCTGGCCTGCGGAGTGCCGCCGGGGCCGCGCCACGTGATCGTGGCCCGCCCGGTGCCCGGCGCCGTACTGGCCGACGTCCCGGTCGCGGTGCTGCACGACCTGCCCCCCGAGGCCGCCGCCTGGCTGGTCAAGGGGCTCGGCCGGGGCATCGAGCTGCTCGCCGAGGCGCTGCCCGCCACCCTGCCGCCCCGCCAGTTCGTCCCGCTGCCCGCCAACGGGACCGCCGAACTGGACGCGGGCCGTACCCTGCGGTCGGTCGACGGCGTGCGCTGCGTGCGCGTCGAGGAGGGCGAGGTGGGGGTCGGCAACAGCGACCTGGTGCTCGGCGCGGGCGGCGACATCTGCCTGACCGAGCGGGACTGGCTCATCGCCCGCACCAGGATCCGGCTGCGGACCCGCTCGCTGCACTCGGTCTTCGACGAGGGCCTGCTCTGCGAGTTCCTCGCCACCCACGCCGTCCGGCTGCTCGCCACCGTCGACGAACGCCTCGACCGGCAGCGCGAGGAGGAGCGCGCCGCGCTGACCGGCCTGCGCGACCGCGAGAGCACCGTGCTGACACAGGCCGTACGGAGCTTCGACGCCGTACTGCGCGACACCGAGGTCCAGGTCAAGCTCGCCGACGTGGCCAACGACCCGCCCGCCCTGGCCGCGGCCCGGCTGGTGGCGGCGCACCTGGGCTTCGAGGTCCGGCCACCGGTACGGCACGGCGGCCAGGACCGTCCGATGGGCGACCTGCAGGCGATAGCGCTCGCCTCCGGCGTACGGACCCGGATGGTGCGGCTGGACGGCCCGTGGTGGAAGCAGGACCTGGGGCCCATGGTGGGCAGCACCTCCGCGGGCCGTCCCGTGGCGCTGCTGACCATGGGCCACGGCTACGTCATGGTGGACGACGGCGTGCTCACCCCGGTCACCGCGGCCGTCGCCCGCGGCCTGGAGAAGCGCGCGCACGTGCTGTACCGGCCGCTGCCCGCCGCGGTCAAGACCGTCGGCGCGCTGCTGCGCCTGGGGCTCTTCGACAGCGGCAACTACCGTGACCTGCTGCGGTTCGCCGCCATGGGGGTGCTCGTCGCCCTGCTCGGGCTACTCGTCCCGATCATGACGGGCAAGGTGCTCGGCGTGTTCACCGTCCGGGCCGAACTCGACCTCATCGTGCAGGGCTCCCTGCTGGTGATCGGCTCCGGGTTCGTGGTCGCGGTCCTGTCGGTGGTGCAGAACATCGCGGTGCTGCGGGTCGAGAGCCGCACCACCTCGGCCCTGCAGTCGGGCCTGTGGACCCGGCTGCTCTCCCTGCCCGCCGGGTTCTTCGCCCGCTACTCGACCGGCGAGCTGGGCACCACCGTATTGGGCATCAGCTCGGCGCAGGAGATGCTCTCCGGGATGCTGACCACGGCCACGCTGGGACTGCTCACCGGATCGGCCAACCTCGTCCTGGTCTACTTCTACGACGTGCGCCTGGCCCTGGTCGCCACGGCGCTCATGCTGTTCGGGCTCGGCTTCGCCACCGTCGCGGGGCGGATGCAGCTTCGCTGGCAACGGCAGTCCTACGAGCACGAGCGGACCATGTCGGCCCGGGTCTTCCAGATGCTCACCGCGATGCCGAAGCTGCGGGCCGCCGCCGCCGAGGAACGCGCGTTCGCCGAGTGGACCCGTGAGGTCACCAGGGGCCGCTCGCTGACCGCCTCGGCCCGCCGCATCCAGAACGCGGTGACCACGTTCAACGCCGGATTCCCGCTGGTCTGCACCGGGGTCGTGTTCGCGGTGGTGGCCGGGCCGATGGCGGGCCAGATCCCGGTCGCCACGTTCCTGCCGTTCTTCACCGCGCTCAGCCTGCTGCTCGCCTCCAGCCTCCAGTTCACCGCCGCCGCCGTCACCGCGATGGGCGTCGTGCCGATGCTGGAGAACATCAGGCCGATCCTGGAGGCCAGGCCGGAGACCGACGGCACCAAGGCCGACCCCGGCGACCTGTCGGGACGGCTCGGGCTCAGCACGGTGTCGTTCCGCTACGGCCAGGACGGCCCGCTCACCCTCGACGGGGTCGCCCTGTCGATCGAGCCCGGCGAGTTCGTGGCCCTGGTCGGCCCCTCGGGCAGCGGCAAGTCCACGGTGCTGCGGCTGCTGCTCGGCTTCGAGACCCCGCTGTCGGGCACCGTCCTCTACGACGGCCAGGACCTCGCCGAACTCGACGTCTCCGCCGTACGCCGCCAGTGCGGGGTGGTGCTCCAGAACGGCGCGCTGCAGGCGGGAAGCATCCAGGCCAACATCGTCGGCAGCGGCATCCACACCGTGGACGACGCCTGGACGGCGGCCGAGATGGCCGGGCTCGCCGACGACATCAGGGCGATGCCGATGGGCATGCACACGGTGCTCTCCGAGGGCACCAGCACGCTCTCCGGCGGCCAGCGGCAACGCCTCATGATCGCCCGCGCGCTGGTCGCCCGGCCCCGCATCGTGTTCTTCGACGAGGCGACCAGCGCGCTGGACAACCCCTCCCAGAGCCGGGTCGCCGAGAGCACCCGCCGTCTGAACGCCACCCGGGTGGTGATCGCCCACCGGCTCTCCACGGTGGTCGCCGCCGACCGCATCGTGGTCATGGACGAGGGGCGGATCGTCCAGCAGGGCACCTACGACGACCTCCTGGCCGACCGGGACGGCCTCTTCGCCCGCCTGGCCACCCGCCAGCTCTCCTGACCCGGGACCCTCGTGCCCCTCCTTGGAGGGTCAGGCCAGGGCCTGACGGTAGGGGACGAGGGTCGCGAGCCATTTGTCCAGGGAGCCGGAGTCCTTCCACAGTTCGTACAGCTCGTTGTCGTCGGGGCTGGTCGCCCGGTCGATGGTGGCCCGGGCGAGGTCGCGAAGCCCGGCGGACACCTCGAAGGGATTGTCCCTCAGCCACCGGGCGGCGACGGCGTCCCGCTCGGTGCCGAGCACGCGGGCACCGACCAGGCAGGCCAGCGCCACGGCCCCGCTCATCTCCGGCCCCTCCACGTACTCGTCCTCGTCGAGGATCTCCCGCATCACCAGGGCGAACATCTTCGTCGCGTCCTTGGCGCCGTCGAGGGCACCCAGATAGTCGAGAGCCCCGTCGTTGTCGAACGGTCCCATGTCCCACGCGCCCATATCGGTCTCCCGCCCGCCCTTCTGATCGGTCGATCAGATGGTAGGGACCGCCTGCGACATTTCACCGCCCCGTCCCCCGGCTACTCCTGGTCCAGCCGCACGGCCTGCCGCGCGTAGTCGCGCAGGGCCTCCCGGTTCACGTTCTCCGGCTTCTTGAGCTTGACGTGCCTCGTCGTCTTGCCGACGCCCTCCAGCAGGCCGAAGGAGTCCTCGAACTCCGCGCCCCGTGCGAAGGCGAAGGTGAGGTGCGTCTTACTGACGCTGATGATCGCCAGGAGCTTACGGCCCTGCCAGGCGGGCGACCCACGGCTGATCACCTCGGCCGCGTCGGGAGCGCACTCCCTCATGAGCTCGCGCAGTGTCTCCACGATTTCCCGGTGTTCCGGCTGAACCTTGGTTTCGACGAATTCATCCACAGCTTCGCTGCTCATGAACAGGCCTTTCTGACATCGCTCGTTGACCTGGGGCACGCGTGTCCCCGATTCCCGGCCGGTCGATCATCGGCGGGATGAGGCAGCATAGCCCGGCCGGAGAACGACGGCAGCCCGATATATCGGTGTTCCCGGCCTTCGCACACCGAGCGATGGCCCCGCCCGCGGGCGGGGCCATCGCCGGGTTCCTGCTCTGTGCGGCGTCCCATCGGGCACCGCACAGAGCAGGACCATCACCGGTGTGGTGTCCCGTCAGGCACCGCACAAGGCAGGACCGTCACCCGCTTCTACCGGGACGGTGTCCCGTCACGCACCGCGCCCGGCACCGGGGCGTAGCCGGTGGCCCGGGTGGTGAAGGTTCCCCGGCCCTGGGTCCGGCTGCGCAACCGGGTCGCGTACCCGAACAGCTCGGCCAGCGGCACGGTCGCGGTGATCACCACCGTCCCCGCCCGCGCGGTCGAGCCCGTGACCCGGCCGCGCCGGGCCGCCAGATCGCCCAGCACCCCGCCCGCGGCGTCGTCGGGCACGGTGGCCGTGACCTCGACCACCGGTTCCAGCAACGCCATCGCACCGGCCCGCAGCGCCTCCCGCAGCGCGAACCGTCCGGCCGTGCGGAACGCCATCTCCGAGGAGTCCTTGGGATGGGTGGCCCCGTCGGTCAGCGTGACCCGCAGGCCGGTCACCGGGTGACCGCCGAGGGGACCCTCGGCCAGCGCGTCCCGGCACCCCGCCTCCACCGCCCGTACGTACTCCTTCGGCACCCGCCCGCCGACGACGGCCGAGCCGAACACGAAGCCCGGCCCGCCGGTGCCGTCCGGAGCGCTCTCCAGCGGCTCCACGTCGAGGACGACGTGGGCGAACTGGCCGGCGCCGCCATCCTGCTTGACGTGCCGGTACAGCAGCCCGGACACCCCGCGCACGACCGTCTCCCGGTAGGCCACCTGCGGGCGGCCGACCCCGACCTCCAGCCCGTGGGTACGGCGGATCTTCTCCACCGCGACCTCCAGGTGCAGCTCGCCCAGCCCCGACAGCACCGTCTGACCGGTCTCGGGGTCGGTCCGGACCACCAGCGAGGGATCCTCCTCGGCCAGCCGCGCCAGCGCCGATGCCAGCCTGCCCGCGTCGACGCTCCTGCGGGCCTCGACCGCGACGGAGACCACCGGATCGGCCACGACCGGCGGTTCGAGGACCAGCGGCTCCGCGGGCGCGCACAGGGTGGCCCCGGTGCGGGCCGCCCTCAGCCCGACCACCGCGACGATGTCCCCGGCCACCGCCAGGTCCACCTCGGTGTTCCGGTCGGCCTGGACCCGCAGGATCCGGCCGATCCGCTCGGTACGCCGCGCGCCCGCGTCCAGCACGGTGTCTCCCTTCCTGATCGTCCCCGAGTACACGCGCAGGTAGGCCAGCCGCCCGGTCGCGGTCGAGCTCACCTTGAACACCAGCCCGGCGAACGGCGCCGCCGGGTCGGCGGCCCGCTCCCGCACCGCGCCGTCCGGGGACCCGTCGCGGGTCCCGCGTACCGGCGGCACGTCCAGCGGTGAGGGCAGGTAGGCGACGACGGCGTCCAGCAGCGGCTCGATCCCCCGGTCGCGGTAGGCCGATCCGCACAGCACCACCACGCCCTCACCCGTACGGGTCAGGTCGCGCAGCGCGGCGGCGAGGGTCGGCGCGGAGATCTCCGGCTCCGCGCAGAACTCCTCCAGCGCGGCCGGGTGCAGTCCGGCCACCGTCTCCTCCAGCAGCCTCCGGCGCCGGTGCGCCTCCTCCAGCAGGGCGTCAGGCACCGGCCCCTCCTCGAGCGTGTCGCGCCCTCCGGCCCAGACCAGCGACCGCATGCGCAGCAGGTCCACCACGCCGGTGAACCCGTCCTCCCGTCCGATCGGCAGCTGGACGACCAGCGGGACCACGCGCAACCGCTCGCGGATCGACGCGACGGCCGCGTCGAGGTCGGCCCCGGCGCGGTCGAGCTTGTTGACGAAGGCGATTCGCGGCACCCCGTGCCGGTCGGCCTGCCGCCACACCGACTCGCTCTGCGGTTCGACGCCCGCGACGGCGTCGAACACCGCGATCGCGCCGTCGAGCACCCGCAGCGAGCGCTCCACCTCGTCGGAGAAGTCGACGTGGCCCGGGGTGTCGATCAGATGGACGCGGTGGCCGTCCCAGGCGCAGCTCACCGCCGCGGCGAAGATGGTTATTCCACGGTCGCGCTCCTGGGAGTCGAAGTCGGTGACGGTCGTCCCTTCGTGCACCTCGCCACGTTTGTAGGTGGCGCCGGTGACGTACAGGATCCGTTCGGTGACGGTGGTCTTGCCCGCGTCGACGTGGGCGAGGATGCCCAGGTTGCGGACGCCGGTCAGCGAGTCGGTGATGTGATGGTGTGAGTTGGTACGCACGGCCCGTGGCCCTTCGGAATGATCCGGACAGGACGGCGCGATTCCCGGACGAGACGAGACGACCCGGGGTCAGGTCGTGGAGAGCCCCCGGCGGGCAGGGGTCAGACGTTCGTCACGGGCGGGCGACGCGGGCCGCGCGGCCGACGTCGGACACCAACGAAGACACCAGGATCACGTCGTAGCGTGACGGGGGAATGACCACGGCGGTGCGACAGCGCACGGCATGCTCCCCTCACTGGTCAAGCACTGGTCAAGGCACGCGCCGCGATGTCGCGGCGGCGTGTGATCAGTGGCGAGTGTACTGAGACCGGCACGGGCGGAAAACCGGTTTTCCCCCACCCCGGCGCCCGGAGACCACCGAGGCACGGCCGGATCACGCGTCCGGCTCGCGAGCGACGCGCGTGATCTGGCCGGAACCACCGAGGCACGGTCAGGTCACGCGTCCGCTTCGTCGGCGACGCGCTTGACGAAGAGGAGCCCGTCGGTATCGCGCAGGTGGCCGGGGTCCAGCGGGAAATAACCGTAATTAGCCGACATGTCGGTACGCGGGGCCGGTTCGCTCCCCATGGCGCCGAGAGCCTCGGCCAGGCTCGCCGAGTCGACGACGTAGCGGTTCCCCGGGAGGGTGGACAGGATCCCCTCAAGGGTGTCCGGGCCCGGAGCGTCGAGCCCCTGGTGCGGCACGGCTCCCAGGGCCGACGCCACGAAGGCGTACTCGTCGCCCAGCCGCGCGCCGACGACCGCGCCCGCGCTCCACCACCTCAGCGTCCGGCCTTCCAGCGCCCCCCAGCCCGGCGGGAGGAGCCAGTGGCTCTCGTCCCTCTGGAGATGGCGGTTGTGGGCGTAGACCAGGGTCGGCCCGCGTCGCGCCCGGCGTTCCCGCTCCTCGATGGCCCACAGGTTGTCGGCCATCATCGCGTCGCGCAGGCCCATCAGCCGTACCATGCGCGCCTCGGACGTGTCGGCCATCACGGCGTGGTAGCGGAGCAGCCCGGCCGCGGTACGCCCGCGCAGGCACGCCCGCCACCACTCGTCACGCGACGTCGCGCGGATCAGGCGCGGCGACTCCGCGGTGAGCAACGCCAGCAGGTCGTCCGCGATGAGGCGCAGTTCCCCGGCGTCGGCGGACAGTCCCACGGACAGGGAGGGGTTCATGGTCACCGCGGGGTCGGTCCACCGGTCGTCGGAGCCGACCAGGTGGTCGATGGTGCCTGCGGTGTACGGGAGGAGGTCGATCTCCAGGTGGGCCGCGAGGTAGCCGTGCAGCGCGGTGAGGGCACGCCCGGGGCTGTCCGCGCCGGTCATCTCGAACGGGCCGTCGAACCCGAAGAACCGGACCCTGTCCCACGCGGGACGCTCCCGGTTGTGCTCCCTCATCCACCGCACGAGCTCGCGGGTCGTCTCCAGCTCGCCCAGTCCGTGGCTGAAGCCCCGGCGCATGACGTCGTCGAACGTCCCCGCGCCCTCCGTGACGTACTCGTCGACGACCAGGCCCGCGAGGCAGTCGCTCTCCAGCGCGACCGACCGGTAGCCCTCGTGCTCGACGAGGTGCCGCAGGACCTCGTTCCGCAGCCTCGGGAGCGCCTCCTCACCGTGCATGGCCTCCCCCAGACCGAGCAGGCGGGGCCTGGCGGGGAGCGACCGGAGGAGTCTCGTCATCGCGGCGCCGAGATCGGCGGCGCTCTCGCCGGCGAACGCCCACGTGCCGTCTCGGACCGGTGAATCGGCGGCCATGGCCACTCCTGTCTCTTCGGGGGTACCGGAAACTCCTTCAACCGTATCGTTGAACCTCCTGTGTAAACTTTTGCTCGTTCGTGCTTGTTTTGTAGGCCGAAACCTTCAACAGTGTGGTGCACCCAGGACCGGCCGGGCTTCCCCGCCCGGACCGCTCGGACCGGATCTCCGCCGGAAGGCACGCCGGGATGCCGGCCGGTCCCTCGGCCGTCACAGGTCGGGCAGCCAGCTCCCGTGGAAACCGAGCGGCACCCGCACCGGAAGGTGGATCCGCGCGACGGGCTCGCCGGTGAAGTCCCGCGCGGACAGGATCACCAGGTCCGCCGCGCCACGGTCCCGGTCGTGGACGTACGCCAGGACGTAACCGTCGTCTTCGCCGGCCCCCGCGGCGGCGAAGACGCCCTCACCCACGGTGGCATCGCGCCCGAAGCGGTGCACCTCCGTGACGTCCCGGTCGTAGTCGTGCTTGACCAGCGCGTTGTCGAACGCCTCGTCGGGCAGCGGCCCGTCCACCGGAGGCATCGCGACCTCGTTCATCTCCCCGGTGACGGCGGTGTAGCCGTACCGGTGGCGGCGCGACAGGACGCTCTCGTTGACGCGGGGGAACTCCTGCGGCCGGTCGTCGATCGTCCGCCGGCGCATCGTCCCCGCCCCCGGGTCGATCGTCCAGCGTTCCAGCGCGGCCGGTTCGGCGGTGTTGGTGCGGACGTCCATCCGCGGATACCTGACGAGGTCGAGGACCACGGAGGAGCCCTCGTCGTAGGCGTTGAGGGTGTGGGCGACGTAGCACGGCTCGATGTCGATCCACCGGACCCCGCCCCCGCCCTCGCGCGGCATGAGCCCGACCCGCGTCTGGTGCGCCTCGTTCCAGAGGTAGGGCACCTTCTCCCCGGCCTGCGCCAGCTCCATGCTGAACGTCACCGGCTGGTCGATCAGCACGACGTACCGTTCGGTGAGCGCGAAGTCGTGCATGATCGGCGCGTCGGGGACCGGGATCCGGGTGGTGCGGATCGCCGTGCCGGTCCGGTCGACGACCAGGTGCCGGACGTGGTCCCACAGCGGGAAGTACGTGACGGCGTGCAGCTCGCCGCTGACCGGGTCGAGCTTGGTGTGCGCGGTGAACGCGCCGTCGAGGGCCCCGCCGAAGTCGTACGGCCCGACGGTGCCGAGCTCGTCGTCCAGCTCGTACGGCGACGGCCCCGCCTCGATCAGCGCGAGCGTACGACCGGCGTGCCGGATCACGTGCGTGTTCGGGGCGAAGTCCGCGGCCGGGTCGAAGCCGTCCGGGTACGTCCGGCGCGGCTCCCCGAGCCGGGCGGTCACGTCGGCCGAGCGCACCCACCGGTTGCGGTACCACTCGGCGCGGCCGTCGCGGAGCCGGAGACCGTGGACCATGCCCTCGCCGAGCATCCAGTGGTGGGCCACCGGGTCCTCGATGTTCAACGGGTTGGGCCCGTTCCGCAGCAGCCTCCCGTTGAGCTCCGCCGGGATGCGCCCGGACACGGGCAGGTCGTACACGGTGACCTCTTCCTTCACCGGCGCGAAGGGACCTTCCAGGTACGGATTCATGATGAACGTCCTTTGGTGAGGTTGACGTCACCGACCTTCGCCGGGGGGGCTGACGGCCCGCGTACCGGCCGCTGACGGGGCGGTCACCTCCCCGTCAGCCGTCTTTCTCCGGGTGCGGGGCCCCTGTCCGCGCTGTAAAAGATTCTTGACATCATGTCCGCCCTGCCATACATTCGAGCATGTTAAAGATTTTTAACATCGGAGCGGGGATGTCATTCAAAGAGAAGAGCGCGTGGGTTCAGGCCATCGGCGCGATCTGCATGTACGCGGTTTACCTCACGGTCGTCCTGGGGCGGGCGCGAGGCTCGTCCGTCGCCGAGATCGCCTACCAGCGACCGCTGCTCACGATCACCGTCGTGTCGATCGTCGTGTCGATCGTCGTCCAGATCGTGATCGCGGTCACCTCACCCAAGGAGGCGGGCGTGACGGACGAGCGTGACACCGGCATCCACCGGTACGGCGAGTACTTCGGGTACTACATCCTCGCCGTCGGCGCGGTGGTCGCGCTCGGCCTGGCGATGGCGAGGTTCGACTACTTCTGGATCGCCAACGTGATCTTCCTCGCGTTCGTCCTGGCGGCCCTCATCACGTCGGTCGTGAAGATCGTCGCCTACCGGCGGGGTTTCTAGCCGTGGGGAAGCCGACCAAAGTCACCAACGCCATCCGATCGCTCAGGTTCGCGCACGGGGAGATGACCCAGGCGGACCTGGCGGACCGCATCGGCGTCACCCGCCAGACCGTCATCGCCATCGAGCAGGGCCGCTACTCGCCCTCCCTGGAGATGGCGTTCCAGATCGCACGAGTGTTCGGCGTGCCGCTCGAAAACGTCTTCCAGTACCCGGAGGACACCCCCGCATGACCACCGGATCCCCCAAGGAGACACCATGAAGGCGATCGTCCAGAACACGTACGGCTCACCCGACGTCCTCCGCCTCGAAGACATCGACAGACCGGTGATCGGCGACGGCGACGTGCTCGTGAACGTCCACGCCGCCGCCGTCCACATGGGTGACTGGCATTTCATGACGGGCAGGCCGTACATGATGCGCGCCATGGGTTTCGGGCTCCGCGCGCCCCGGACCCGCGTACGGGGTATGGACGTCGCGGGCCGCGTCGAGGCGGTCGGCAGGGACGTGACGCGGTTCCGGCCGGGCGACGAGGTCTTCGGCACCTGCGACGGCTCCCTCGCCGAGTACGCGCGCACCGGACAGGACAGGCTCGCTCCCAAACCGGCGAACCTCACCTTCGAGCAGGCCGCGGCCGTCCCCATCTCGGCCTTCGCCGCCCTGCGGGGCCTGCGTGACGCGGGAGAGGTCCAGGCGGGGCAGAAGGTCCTGGTCATCGGCGCGTCGGGAGGCGTCGGGACGTTCGCGGTGCAGCTGGCCAAGGCGTTCGGGGCGGTCGTCACCGGCGTGTGCAGCACCACCAAGGTGGACCTGGTCCGGTCGATCGGCGCGGACCACGTCGTCGACTACACCCGCGAGGACTTCGCGAAGGCGGGACCGCGCTACGACCTCATCCTCGACACCGCGGGAGGCCGCTCGCTGACACACCTCCGGCGCGCCCTCGTCCCCCGAGGCACCCTCGTGATCGTCGGAGCGGAGGGGGGCGGACCGTTGCTCGGCGGTACCGACCGCCAGCTCCGGGCGCTCATGCTGTCGCCCTTCGTGAGCCAGAGGCTGCGCGGCCTGATGTCGGAGGGCTGCCAGGAGGACCTGCGACTGCTGAAAGAACTCATCGAGACGGGCAAGGTAACCCCGGTCATCGACCGGACATACCCCCTGGCCGACACCCCCGAAGCCATCCGCTACCTCGAAAAGGGACACACCCGAGGAAAAGTCGTCATCACCATCTGAGCCGCGACGGGGGCGCCATCGACTTTCAGCCGCCGACGACCAGAACCGGTGGAGCTCGGCGTGGACCCCGCTTCCTGCGCGTACTGCCATGCGGCCGACGTCAACGTTCCAGAACGACGACCCCACCCCCGCCTCCTGAAACAGCTTCGACGGCTCCCGCGCCGGGTGGGATGGCGAGAGTCCGGCCGTCGCCCTTGGTCGGGCTTCTGCGGCCGGGTCGACCCAGAGTGAACTGAGTCAACGGATAAGCTGCCGGGGACCCTTCCCAGGAAGCCGCGACACCTGCCCACCTGGGCATATGCCGTCATCGTGCCTTCCGGCGGTGGGGTCGCCACCGTCCGTCCGCTGCCCGGAGACACGATGCCTCCTTCTGCCGATCCGTCCGTCTCCGTCACCCTGGCGGAGATAGCCAGGATCGCCGGTGTCGGGCGCGCGGCCGTCAGCAACTGGCGCCGCCGCCACGACAGCTTCCCCACGCCGGTCGGCGGTACGGACACCAGCCCGCAGTTCGCGCTGTCGCAGGTGGAGGAGTGGCTGAGGCGGCAGGGGAAACTGGACGAGGTCGGCAGCCGGGAACGGCTGTGGCCGGAGTTCGAGGCGCTCGGGGACCGCGACGCGATGGGGACGGCGATCGCCTCGGCCGGTGCCCGGCTCGCCCGGGAAAACGCGGGACACACGACGAACGCGACGAACACGGCGGGCACCGTAGGTAAGGCGAGTACGGCGGCCACGGCGAATACGACAGGCATCACGGGCACCGCGACGGCGGGCGCGACAGGCACGGCGGACGCGGAACACGTGGTGGGGCCGCCGGGGACCGGCGCGGCCGGGGGGCTTCCGGACGATACCGTTCTCTCCGACGCCCAGCGGTCGCTGGTGGAACGCGCGGTCGGCCTGGCCGGGAAACACGGGCCCCGGGACACCTTCGACTTCCTGCTCGGCCGCTGGCTCGACACCCACGTCCGGCAGATCAGCGTCACGCCGCCCCCGCTCGCGGCCCTGATGGCCGAGGTCGCCGAACTGTCCCGCGACGGCGAGGCCGGTGGCGTCGGCACCGTGTTCGACCCGGCGTGCGGCACGGGCGGTCTCCTGCTCGCCGCCGCCCGGCAGTGGGCCGACAAGGTGGACGAGCACCGCTCGGGTGTCCCGCTGAAACTGCTCGGCCAGGACGTCGACCCGACCCAGGCGGCGCTGGCCGCCGTACGGCTCCTGCTCGCCGGACACTCTCCGGGGCACAGGGCCACGTGGGACGTACGAACCGGGAACACGCCGCGTCTCGCCGGTGACTCGGCGGGGCGTGAGACCGCGTGGGAGGTGGACGTACGGGCCGGGAACACGCTGCGTGCCGATCCCCATCCCGATGTCCGCGCCGACGTGGTGCTGTGCAACCCACCGTTCAACGAGCGCGACTGGGGATACGAGGAGCTCGCCACCGACGCCCGCTGGACGTACGGCCTGCCTCCCCGCACCGAACCGGAGCTCGCCTGGACGCAGCACGCGCTGAGCCGCCTGGCACCCGGCGGGACGGCCGTGCTGCTGATGCCGCCCGGTGTCGCCTCCCGTAGAGCGGGTCGCCGGATCCGCGCCGGGCTGCTCCGTAGCGGCGTGCTGCGCGCGGTGGTCGCCCTGCCGCCGGGGTCCGCGCCCCCGCACAGCGTCGCGCTGCACCTGTGGGTCCTGCGGGCACCGGCCGGAGGCGGAACGGACGCGGGGGCCGGGGTGCTCCTGGTCGACGCGGCCGAGATCCAGCCCGAGCCGTCAGGGGGAACGCAGAGGACGGGCAGGGCGGCGATCGACTGGCCCCTCCTGCACCGGCGCGTGGTGTCGGCCGTCCGGGCGGGAAGCGCGCTGTCGGCCAGCCGGGCGGGAAACGAGGTACCGGCCGTCCGGGCGGGAGACGAGCTGTCGACCAACTGGGCAAGAGGCGAGGTACCGGCCAGTCAGGCAGGAAACGAGGCGCTGACCGTCCTGGCACGAGACGAGGTGCCAGCCGTCCGGACGGGGAACGAGGTGTCGGCCAGCCGGGCGGGAGGCGGGAGCAGGGGGCGGCCCGCCGATCATGCCGTGGTTCCGGTGATCGACCTCCTGGACGATGAGGTGGACCTCACCCCCGCACGGCACGTCCCGAGGAGGGCGGCCTCCGCGAACCTTGGCCTGCGGCGCTCGTGGAACCAGTTCGGCACCCTGCTCCACGAGCTGCGGGACCTGACCGCGACCCTGTCCGCGCTCGAACTGAGCGGCGAGGAGCCGACAGGCCAGGGCACGGTGACCGTGGGCGACCTGCTCCGGGCGGGCGCGTTGACGATGCGGGCCGGGCAGCAACCGGCGGACGGCGCGGTGCGCACCGGTGACGCCCCCGAGGACGCCGTACCCCTGCTGACCGTCGCCGACGTACTGGCCGGAGGCAGGCCGTCCGGCTGGCTGCCCGCGCGTGCGGCCTCGGCGGGGGAGGCGGCGGGCACCCTCACCGTGACCGTCCCGGAGGAGGTGGTGGTCGTCGGGGCCTACCGGGCGTTCGGCGCCTGGGTCGACACCGGCGCCCCCACGGTGCTGGGCTCGCAGCTGTCCGCCCTCCGGGTGGATCCGGCACTGCTCGACCCGTGGTTCCTGGCCGGTTGCCTGCGGGCCCCGGCCAACGCGAGGCAGGCCGGAACCCACGCCTCGACCTCCTCCCGTATCGACGTCCGCAGGCTGCAGGTGCCGAGGCTTCCCCTCGGAGAGCAACGCCGCCACGGCGAGGCCTTCCAGCGGCTCACCGCCTTCGAACGGTCACTGCGGGAGGCGGGGACGATCGGCGGGGAGCTGGTCGACGGGCTGACCGACGGCCTCGCCACCGGGAGGCTTCCGGGCAACCGGGCGTGATCTTCGTGGAAGGGCCCGCCGAGGGGTGAGCGACCATCTGTCCGTCGCGACACCGCGCGACCGGACATGGGCGGCATACGACCCCGCGCGGCTTCCGGGTGACCGTGCATGGCCCGGCCCGCCTTCCCCGGGTCGTCCTGCGGCGGGCGGGAAAGGTCGTCGACCGTGGTGGTCGGTGGCCCCGGCCGGGTGTCCCGTACGCATCGGCGGGGAAACCCGAAACTCGCCGTACGGGAAAAGGGCAGGGGCTCCTCGTGCGTGTCGCGGGATGAACAACGGCACACCTGCCCACCAGGATCTCATCTGACGAAATAGCGGAAAATATCGAACATAGCTCGCGAAACACCGTCGATAATCCTCACTGGAGGCCGCTCATCGGGATTCGGAGTCCCTCGGCCGGACGGCTCCGCCCGGCCGGGCCGTGCATCGGTACACCCTCGGCGGCGAGGTCCGTGGCGGATTCTCCCCGGCGGGGAAAAGCCCCGCGCGGGTGGCCGTCCCGGATGGCCGCTGAGCTGCGACCTCTGGGAAAACCGCGACACCATGTCAGCGTGTCGTCACACTGAGGTGTGACAAAGTCGGCTGATTGCGGCAGCCCTCGGAGCCGTTGAACCCGATTTACGTCATATACGGCCCAATTCCGCAATAAAACAGCATTTATGGTGCAATTTGCGCCCGCTGGAACCTGCGGAGCCCGGCTGACATCCAACCCCGTACGACTGGCGTCCATTTATCGGAAGTGAGCCGTACATCCCCCAGGTTGATGACATATGAGGTGTCGTGACTATGGCGTCGAACGTGACGCGGTTATATCAGGCGGTGCTGCGCGACCCGGCCGCACCGATCTCGATCCGGCTACGCCGTACCTTCTCGGAGTGGGTCGTGGGAAAGGGGTTCCCGCCCCCGGGCGCCGCGCGGGCGATGGTCGAGGCCGAGGCGGGCCGGGCCCGGCTCACGATGGAACGGCGCGGCGACTGCGGCCGCTACACGCTGGACGAGCCGTACGGGGAAGGGCACCTGCGGACCCGGGTGACCTACGCCGAGTCGGTGCCGGGCATGACCGGGTGGGTCATCGTCACCGTGGACCGGCACGGGGGGCGGGAGGCGGAACGACAACGGCGGGAACCGTACCGGAACGGAAGGCGTGACCGGGAACGCGGGGAGAGGGTGGTGAGCGTGCCCGGTTTCCTTCCCGCGTACCTGCGCACCGCGCGGATCAGCGACGGCGGCGTCCAGGTGGAGGGCGGCCCGACGGTCCTCCAGGAGGATGACATGGACAGGTTCGTCCCCGTGATGACCGAGCCCCTCCGGAGGGTGCCGATCCTCGTCCTCTCCGTGGATCCCCACAACCCGGAGGCGGCGCGGGCCCACGCCGACTATCTGGCCGGCGCGGTCACCGGCGCGGGCCTGGTGGTACGGCTCGCCGACCTGCGCGCCCAGAACCGGTTCAACAAGGTGATGGGCAAGGAGTTGAGTGTGTTCGGCGGCGGGATCCGCACCTACCTCGCCCCCCTCGACCCCGCCGGGGAACGCGACCCCCGCAGGCACCCGCCCATGGGCGCCGCCATGATCCGGGACCAGGGGGACGCCGCCCTCGACCGGATCGCCGGAGGAGCGGTCGGCGAGGTCGTCCATCGCGAGTTTCCCGAGGACGTCCAGCGGACGCTCCACGTCGTCTACCGCGTGCTCGCCGGGCGGGCCGACCTGAGTGAGATCGCCGAGGCCGCCGCGCTCCGGCCCGCGAAGACCGACTCCGCCCGCGAGGAGCTACGGCGGCGGATGATGGCCATGACCCGGCGCCCGGCGCCCGCCACGCCCGCCAACACGGCCACCGAGGTCCCCGCCCCGGAGGAGCCCACCTCGGAGGCCAAGGAGACGGAGCCCCAGGAGACAGAAACCCAGGAGACCGAGGAGACAGGGAAAACCGTCTCCGAAGCGTCCGGTGCGGAGGAGATCGCCCAGGTGGTGGCGGACCTGGTGGTCAAGGAGCTGCGCGGGGAGCTGGAGACGGCGCTGGGACTCGCCACGTCGTCGCAGACCGTCGGCGGCGACTCCTCCGCCAGGATGCTCCGCGAGATCCGCACGCTCGGCACGCACCTCTCCGGCCTGCGCGACGTCGTCGCGGAACAACGCGACATCGTCGCGGAGCAGCATGGAGACGCCACAGAATCGCGAAACGACGCCACGGAACCGCGAAACGTCGTCCCGGAACGACGAGCCAACACCGCGGAACGGCGAGGCGACCTCATGGAAAGAAGAGGCGACCTCCCGGAGGAGGAGACGGACCGGCCCGCCGGGATGAGGAGCCTCCGCGAGGAGCACCGGCTGCTCACCGAGGAGTACGCCGAGGCCGTCACGAACGCCAGGAAGCTCACCGAACGGGTCCGCTGGCTGGAGGGCAGGCTGGCGGAGGCGGGCCAGCCGGTGTACGGCGTGAACGGGGAGGCGCCCGTCTTCGAACCCGCCAGCCTGGTCGAGGTCCTGATCGAGGCCCGCGAGAGCCTGCGCCACATCGTCGTCGGCGACACCGACGGCGCCGCCGCCCGGCTGGACCTGGACCACCCCGCCCAGTCGCGTACGTGGGCGGCGAAGGCGTGGGACGCCCTGCGCGCCCTGGAGGACTTCGCGAGGGCGCGGTCCGGCGGGGAGTTCGCGGGCGGCTTCTACGAGTGGTGTTCCCACGGCTCTCCCGGGCGCCTCACCATCCCCACCGGGATGCTGTCCATGCGCGAGTCGAAGAGCGTGGTCACCCGCGCCAAGTTCAGCGATCGGCGGACCTTCGCCGTACCCCCCGAGGTGAACCCGGGCGGGCAGGTCCTGATGGAGTCCCACGTCAAGCTCCGGCCCGTGGGCTACCCCGCGCCCCGGATGTACTTCCACGACGACTCCGGCGGTGCCACCGGCAAGATCTGGGTCGGCTATCTGGGCGAGCACCTCCCCAACACCCGTACGAACTAGCCGTTCAGTGATCGGCGAGGCCCTGGAGGATCGCGCGGACCTTCCCGGCGTTGTGGTGGTACGGGCCGTACCTGCGTTCGAGGTCCGGCAGCAGCTCGCCCAGCACCCGCTTGGCCCGTCCCCTGTTGCCCGCGTCGAGTTCCACCATCCCGATCTGGCTCCGGAGTTCGAGGATCCGCTCCTCGTCCGCGCCGAACCGTCTCTCGTCGGCCAGGAGCCGCCGGAGCTGGGCCAGGGCGAGGTTCGTCTCCCCGATCGCCGCGTGACACCCCGCCTCCATCAACCGGCACCGCAGGGCGAGGTTGTTGTCCGGCCCCTCCACCCTGGCGACGTCGGCCGCCAGCCGATGGAACTCGGGCGCGGCCCGGCGGTAGTCGCCGCCGAGGAAGAGGGCCTCGGCGAGCTCGATCCGCAGGTCGACCACGGCGGAGCTCGTCGAGCCGAAGGAGCCCGCGGCGGGCCCGACCACCTCCGCCAGGAGGTCCGCCGCCTGGCCGAAACGGGCTTCCGCCTTGAGGAGGTCGGCGTCCCTGCGGGCACGCTCGATGTCGGCGCGCTCGATCTGCGCCAGTCCCGCCGCGCGCCTGATCCGCGCCGGCCGTACCGGGTGGGCGGGCTGCCGGTTGTCGGCCAGCGAGGAGGGGATGCGCCCGACGACGGTGGCGTACATGCGTACCGGGTGGGGTGTGTCCAGGTTGACGTAGCCGGGAAAGGGCGGCAGCTCGCGGCAGAAGTCGAGCAGCCGCTCGTAGACGGCGTCCGCGCTCTCGGGCCGCTTCTCCGGCGTCTTGGCGAGCAGCGACAGGACGAGCCGTTCCAGCCCCTCGGGCACGTCCCGTCTTCTCGCGCGCAGCGGCCGGGGCGCGACGTCGGTGTGGTTGCGCATCGTGGCCAGCGGCGTGGGCGCGGCGAACTGGTTGTTCCCGGCGAGCATCTCGTCCAGGATCACGCCGAGGGAGTACAGGTCGCTGCGCGGCCCCGCGCTCCCGGTCATCGCCTGCTCAGGCGCCATGTACGCCGGTGTGCCGAGCACCTCGCCCGTCCTCGTGAGGTTCGTCGTGTCCGTGGGGACGAGCGCGCCGGCGATGCCGAAGTCGAGGACCTTGACCGTGCCGTCGGGGCAGAGCATCAGGTTGCCCGGCTTGAGATCGCGGTGGACCAGCGAGTTGGCGTGGGCCACGGCCAGCACCGAACACACCTGGGCGGCGATCGCCACGGCCCAGGCCACCGGCACCTCCGTCTCGTCGAGGAGCGCCGAGACGGAACACCCCCTGACGAGTTGCATGACCATGTAGAGGTCGTCACCGTGCGGTCCGCAGTCGTAGATGGTCGGCACCCCCGGGTGTTCCAGCCGGGCGGTGATCCGCGATTCGCGGACGAAACGCCTGGCCAGTTCCTCGTCCCGGCGGCCGTCGGGAAACCTGTCGGCTTTGATGAATTTGATGGCGATCTGCCGATCCAGGCGTTTGTCGTAGCCGAACCAGACCTCTCCCATTCCGCCGGAACGGCGTGACGTGGGATCCAACTCGTAACGGCCACCGATGATCGTTCCTCTGTCCAAAACGATCCGCCTTCCAGAAATGCCCCGTCTTCCCCAGGAAAATGTAGCGCTCCCGGAGTCCTGTCGCTTTGTTGGGAAGTTTCGCCAGTTCACCGCCTCGCGGATGGATCGGATCGCGACGGACGAGGGCGTCGAATGCGCCACGCGTTCGCAACTCGGCTTTTCACATGCCCCGGTGATACCGGTCAATTCCTGTGTTAGTCACGGGCCTCCGGGAAGTGAACGGCGGGGTGGCATCGCCCCCGGGCCGGTGATACGCCACGGGTGGGCTACGACAGAATGTCGTTCATGGAAGCCCGCATCGCGATAGCCCCGTCCAGGGAGGCGAGGACGCCCCACGGCCGTCCCGGCTCCTCCGATGCCGACCTCGACCGCCTGCGGCGCCGGATCGAGAAGGCCGTGTCCCGAGGCGGCGGTTCCACCGTCCCGCTCGCCGAGGCCAACGGCCTGGTGTGGCTGATCCCGGGTGAGCCGGAGACGCTCGGGTCGGCGCTGGAGGCGCACCCCGGGATCGGGTGGGTGCAGTTCCCCTGGGCCGGGGTGGAGAGGTTCACGACGTCCGGCGTGTTCGAGCGTCCCGTGGTCTTCAGCTGCGCCAAGGGGTCGTTCGCCGGGCAGGTCGCCGAGCACGCGCTGATGCTGATGCTGGCCTGCCTGCGCAGCCTCTCCCGCCAGGCCAGGACGCCCGCCTGGTGTCCGGTGGATCCCCAGTCGCTGCACGGCCGGAGGGTCACGATCCTCGGCGGCGGCGGCATAGCCACCGAGCTCGTCCGCCTCCTGCGGCCGTTCGAGTGCCGGATCCGGGTGATCCGCCGCCGCCCCGAGAAGGTCGAGGGCAGCGACGAGACGCTGCCGCCCTCCGCCCTGCCCTCGGTGCTTCCCGAGACCGACCTCCTGGTGCTCGCCCTCGCCCTGACGCCGGAGACGAGGCACGTCGTCGGCGCCGCCGAACTGGCGCTGCTGCCGCCGCACGCCGTCGTCGTCAACGTCGCCCGAGGCGCGCACATCGACACCGGCGCGCTCGTCGAGGCCCTCGACGCGGGAACGATCTCCGCCGCCGGTCTGGACGTGACGGATCCCGAACCGCTCCCCGACGGGCACCCCCTGTGGGCCGATCCCCGGGTGCTCATCACCTCGCACTGCGCCGACTCCGCCGAGTACGTGGCGCGGATGTTCTGCGAGCGGGTCGAGCGCAACGTGGGCAACCTGCGCGCGGGCCGCCCGCTGGAGGGAGTGATCGACCCCTCCGCGGGATACTGACCGCCCCTCCCGGGAGTACGGGTTCCGCGGGTCCGCGTGGTGACCGTCAACCACCGGCCGGTGTTCGCCGGTGGGCGTCCGCCGTGCCCCTCAGTTCCCGGAGCCGGCGCCGGTAGGCCGCGGGCGAGGTGCCGTAGGCCGCGCGGAAGGCGCGGTTGAAGTGGGAGTCGCTGGTGAACCCCCAGCGGGAGGCGACGGTGCGGACGGGCAGGTCGTCCATCAGGGGGTCGGCCAGGTCGCGGCGGCAGCGTTCGAGCCGTCGCAGGCGGATCCAGCCTCCGATGGTGACGTCCTCGGGTTCGAAGAGCTTGTGCAGGTGACGCAGGGAGATGTGGTGGGCCGCGGCGATGGTCGCGGGCGACAGGTCCGCCTCTCCCAGCTCCCGCTCGATGAACGCCTGGATACGCATGAGGAGGACCCCCTGGGGGTTGGACAGGGAGTCGGACGCGTCCGTGTCGAGTTCGTGGGCCAGCGTCGCGGCGACCAGGTCGAGGGCGATCGCCGACAGCCGCAGGACCTCCGAGGGCGAGCCCCGGCCAGGCTGCGCGATCAGCTGGTGGAGGAACCCGCTGAGCAGCGCGCCGATGCCCTTCCCGCCCGGCAGGCGTACGGCCAGCAGCCGTTCGACCGACGAGGCGGGGAGGGGCAGGAGGTCGCGGGGGAACTGCAGGATCAGCCCGTCGGCCACGTTCGGGCGGGATCCGCGCGCCGCGCCGGGTCCCGGGCCGTCCGCCACGGTCCAGGCGTGGAACGGGCGGGAGGTGTCGTACAGCGTGATGTCGGTCGGCGCCAGACCGGCCTCCCGGCCCTCCTGCTGGATGCCCGACCGGCCGCGAAGGGTCAGGGAGAGCTGGTAGTGGCCGGGGTCGGAGTGGCGGATCCGGCTCGGGCTGCGGCGCGCGTCGAACGAGACGCACCGCACCCGGGACAGCTGTGCCACCCCGAGGTCGAACATGCGCATCTCAGCCCAGAAGTCCTCGGCCTGGTCGCTGGAGACGTCCACCGAGACCACCGACCGCGCGACGGCCTCCCACCAGAAGTCGAACCGCTCCTCGGCGGGAATGCCGTCGAGCCGTAACACGGAAGGAAGCAGCAACTTTTCTCCCGACAGACACCATGAGAAGACTGACCGACGACCAGGAGAGGGGGCGGGGGCCGTGATCGTCCGTATCCCCCATCCCCTCACGCGAGTCCCGGCCTTGTCCACGCCAACGACCGTCACGCGCCCGGCGTTCCACACCTTTCTTCGCAACCTTTGTAAGTCACCCTAAATAGGTCAGACGCCCGCGCCGATCACCCGCGCGGCGGCGAGGTAGGCGGCGAGCAGGCTCTCGGCGACCGCCGTCACGGTCTCGTCTCCGGGCAGGAAGTACGGGCTGTGCAGTCCCGACGCCGTGTCGGTGCCCACGAACAGCATCAGCGACGGCACGACCGACGCGAAGTGGGCGAAGTCGTCGGCGCCGCAGGAGCGCAACGTGGCGGGCATGTGGTGGGCGACGTCGACGAGGATGCAGCCCGTCTCCTCGGCGAGGCGGGCGTCGTTGACGAGCACCGGCTCCCCGTGGGTGATCCGCACCTCCGCCTCACAGCCGTGGACGCGGGCGACGCCCTCGGCGACCTCGCGGAAGCGGTGGTGCAACTGGTGGCGCCAGGGCTCCGACATCGTACGGAGGGTGCCACGGGCGGTGGCCTGCCCGGGGATCGCGTTGGGGGCGGTGCCCGCCGACACGGCCCCAAAGGTGACGACCGTCGGCGTCATCGGGTCGGCGTCACGGCTGACGAGCTGCTGCGCGGCCACGATGATCTGGGCGAGCGCCAGGACCGAGTCGCGCGACAGGTGGGGATAGGCCGCGTGCCCGCCCTGCCCCCGGACGACGACGGTGAACTCGTCGGAGGAGGCGTTGACCGCGCCGGGCGTGCAGGCCGTCTCACCGGCGCCGAGCACCGGCTGGACGTGTGCCGCGATCATCGCGCCGACCTGGTTCCTGCGCAGCGCGCCCGAGTCGACGATGTCGCGGGCGCCGGAGGGGTGGGTCTCCTCGCGCGGCTGCAGCACCGCGACCATCGGCGCCGGTGCCCGTACGCGGTCGACCGCCCGGGTCAGCGCGACCAGGGCCGCGAGGTGCACGTCGTGGCCGCAGGCGTGCATGGCGCCGTTGCGCGAGGCCCAGGGCACGTTCGTCTCCTCCGGGATCGGCAGGGCGTCCAGCTCCCCGCGTACCCCGACGGCCAGGCCCTCGCCGCCGACGCGGAGGAGCGCGCCGGTCCCGGCCACCCGCTCCATCGCGCTGCCCTCGGGCAGCGCGTCCAGCACGCGCTTGAGCGTCGGCTCCTCCTTTCCCGACACGCACGGCTCGGCGTGCAGTTCCCGCCGCAGCTGGAAGGCGGCGGGCAGCTCGGCGTGGAGGGCGGCGCGGAGCCGCTCGTGGATCTCGTTCATCGACTCTCTCCGGGCCGGTGGGCGTCGTGGCTGACCCTCACGCGTCCTCCTCGGCGAGTGCGCGGACGTGAGTGCCGATCATGGGTCTCCCTCTGCTGTGCGTGGTGCCGTTCTCTCGGTACATAGGTGTGTGATGGTCGTTCTCGTCGACGGCCCCGGGGCCGGTCACCGGGTTACCCGGTCTCTCCGAGGCCGTAGACGCGGCGGGCGTTCCGCGCGCCGATCATGGTGGCGACCCGGACCGCCTGCGGCTCGCTCCACTCGCCGTCCGCGACGAACCCCCCGAGGACGCGGGTCATCGCGCGGCGCCAGAGCAGGGCGCCCAGGTGGTGCAGCTCCGCGGGCCCCCAGGCGTCCGAGGAGAAAAGGATCTTGGCGAACGGCGCGAGCTCCAGGCTCTCGGCCACGACGGCCACGCCGCGCGCCCCGGTGTGGTTCACGCCCAGCCCGACGTCGAAGTAGACGTGCGGGTAGACCTGGGCGAGGTAACCGGCGTTGCGGTGGTACGGATAGCAGTGCAGCAGGAGCAGGGGGACGCCCCTGGGCTCGGCCAGCTCGATGAGGCCGCGCAGCAGCAGGGGGTCGGAGCGGCGCAGGTCGAGGTCGGGGTCGCCGTACCCGGTGTGGAACTGGAGCGGCAGCCCGCGCCCGAGGCCCGTCCAGACGAGGTGACGCAGCAGCACCGGGTCGTCGACGCGGATCGTCCCGGTCCGCCCTGACTCCCGCAGCCAGCGTCCGGCCGCCGCCGTCACCTCGGCCGGGGTGGGCGGGGCGGGGTCGACGTCGAGCCCGTACCGGTAGGCGACGACGCTCTTCAGGCCGCGCGCCGTACGGGTGCGCTCCCACAGGGCCGCCTCGAAGCGGGCGGCGAACCCGGCGGCGTCCGTTCCCGCGGCGACGACCCCCTCGGCGACCGACTCCAGCCGGACGACCTCCTCGACGGGCCGCCCCGTGAGGTCCGCCATCGGCGCCGGGCCGAGGATCTCCTCGCCCCCGTAGCCGGTCTCCAGGAGGAAGTGGCCGACTCCGGCGGCGGCCAGCAGGCGCCGGTTCACCTCCCGGGACCCGAGCTCGGCGCGGCGGGCGAGGTAGGTCTCCGGGTCAGGACGCGGGTCGAGACCGAGGACGGGCGCGCAGTGCCGCAGGACGGCGAAGCCGAGCTGCGAGTCGAACTGGGTCATCCAGCCGGGCACCGGCCGGTCGGACTCGGTGATCAGCTCCTCGAACCGCCTCCGCGACGGGTCGCCGTCCAGGGCGCCGTGGACATGGTGGTCGACCAGCGGTATCGCCGCGATCGCCCGCTCCAGGGACCCGGCCTCCCCCGGCTCGGTGACACGCTCCGAAGCCCCGGACTCTTTTAACCCAGCACGTTCCGAAGCCCCGGCCCCTCTCAGCCCAGCACGCCCCGAAGCCCCGGACTCTCTTAACCCGGCACGTTCCGAAGCCCCGGCTTCCCCCGCCCCGGTCGCGCGCTCCAGGGACCCGGCCCTCGCCGGGGAGTCCATGGGTGCCGGGATCATGGTGGAACACTCCTCGAATCTGCGCCGCTGGGATACGAGGTGCCCATGAAAGGGGGATGTCATGCCCCGATGTCCCATCCGGCTCAGCCGCCGATCGGGCGCTCCACCTCGCCGGACGTCCCGCCCGTCGTCGTACCGGCGCCCGTCGTTCCCGCGCCCTTCGCCCGGACGGCGTACGCGAGGGTGAGGGCGACGACGGTGACCGGGAAGGCGGTGGCGACGAGGAGGCCGGTGCGCAGACCGGAGCCGCCGTCGTCGGGGAGCGCGTCCGACAGGGTGGTCAGGAACCCCCCGGCGGCGGCGGAGGCGTCCGCGGCGGCCCCGGCGATCCAGGGGCCGACCGCGCCACCGGCGTCGCCGAAGACGGCCAGTACCCCGAACATGGCCGCGCCGCCGAGGGGGAAGCGGGCCGAGGCGAGGCTGAAGGTCCCCGGCCACAGGAGGCTGACGGCCAGGCCGCACACCGCGCAGCCGACGAGACTGACCACCGGGTTGGAGGACAGGCAGACGACGAGGTAGCAGACGGTCGCCAGCGCGCCGCACGAGGCCATCGCGGGCACCAGCGGGATCCGCTCGCCCCACAGGCCGTAGACGATGCGGCCGATCCCCATCAGGACCGCGAACAGGCACGGGCCCGCCAGGTCACCCCACACCTTGGAGACGCCCAGTCCCTCCTCCGCGAAGAGGGAGGACCACTGCGACATGGTCAGCTCGGCCGCGCCCGCGCAGAGCATCAGCACGACGGCCGCGACGAAGGCGGGGGCCCCGAAGAGCGCCCGCAGGGAGGTACGGTGCTCGTCGGGCACGGTCGCGGGCAGCGGCACCCTCAGGAACGCCACCATGTTGGCCAGCGGGACGATCGCCCAGGCGACGGGCAGGACCTGCCACGCGTCCTGGCCGATCCAGGCCAGCAGCAGCGTGCTGCCCGCCACCACCGCGACCTGTCCCCAGCAGTAGAAGGAGTGCAGCAGGCTCATCGCCGCGGCCTTGCCCTCCTGCGGGCTGGGCAGCGCGTCCACGACGGGGCTGACGAGCACCTCCAGCAGGCCGCCGCCGACGGCGTAGACGATGATCGCGACGCACAGTCCCAGGTACGGGGAGGGCGACACGGCCGGGGCCACCGCCAGCAGCACCAGTCCCAGCGCCGCCAGGATGTGGGCCAGCACCAGCGGTACGCGGTAACCGGTCCGGTCCACGAACTTCACGGCCACGATGTCGGTGACCAGCTGGGTGGCGAAGTTGAGCAGCACCAGGCGCCCGAGCATCTCCAGCGGCAGCTGGTAGCGGGTCTGGAACACGATGAACAGCAAAGGGGCCAGGTTGTTGACGATGGCCTGGGTGACATATCCGGTGTAACAGGCACGGCGGGTGTGATCGTACGTCGTCATGGGTGATGCGGTTCTCTCACTGAGGGGCTGGCCGTCCCGCACACTACGGGGCGGGACGACACGGAGGCACACCCGCCCCCGCCTCCGGAGTGAAGGACCACCAGGTCACCGGGGCACCGGGAGCTCCCGGTGCCTACCTGAGCCGCAGGACCGGGGCGTCGGCGGAGCGGAGCCGGGCGGGAGCGAAAAGGTCAGCGGGAGGGCCGAGGACGAACCAGACGATCTTTCCGCCGGAGGAGGGGTGGGTGACACCCCATTCGTCGGCGAGGGAGTCGACGATCTGGAGGCCCCGGCCGCCGGTGGCGTCCATGTCGTGGGCGCACACCCGGGGAGACCCCGTTCCGGGGTCGAAGAGCTCGCCGCGGACGAGGTTCCCGCCGCCGCGGATCCGCAGCGCGCACGCGGCGCCGCCGTACCTGACGGCGTTGGTGACCAGTTCGCTGACGATCAGCACGCAGTCGTCTATGAGATCGTCCGCGCCCCACAGGGAGAGCTCCCGGCGGACCAGCGAGCGGGCCTCGCGCACGCTCGCGGGGGCGGCGGACAGCAGGCACTCGCCTACGTACTCGTGGGCGACGTCGAGGGACGCCGCGGATGAGTTCTGCTGGAGAGACACTGCGCCTCCTTCTGATGGGAGCGCTCCCATGACAAATGTAGAACATTCACCTACATCTGTGAATTGATTTCCCCCTCCTTGTTTCCATCACATGTCGAAAAAATGAGGGGGAGTCACTTCGTCTCACGACAGCCGGGGCGGGTCCCCCTCCGTCCGCGAACCCGCCCGCGTCGCGCGAGGACGTCAGCTCAGCTGGGGAAGGACCTTCGCGCCGAAGGCGTCGATGTAGGCGGACTGCTCCTGGCCCACGTGGTGCAGGTAGATCTCCTCGAACCCCAGCTCCGCGTACTCGTTGATCCTGGCGGCGTGCCAGCCCAGGTCGGAGGAGACGTTGACGGCCTCGGCGACCTTCTCGGGCGAGACGTCCGCGGAGACCACGTCGAAGAGCTCGGCGGTCTCAAGATCCCAGCTGACCGGCGGGGAGAAGACGTTGCTCCGCCACTGGTCGTGGGCGATGGCCATGGCCTCGTCGTCGCTCTCGGCCCAGCTGAGGTGAACCTGGAGCGCCACCTTGCCCTCGCCCCCGGCGTCCCGGTAGGCCCCGATGACCTCGCGCAGCCGGTCGACCGGCCCTCCCACGGTGATCAGGCCGTCGGCCCACTCCGCGCACCAGCGGGCCGTGTCGGCGCTCACCGCCGCGCCGACCAGCTTCGGGGGGACGTCCGGGCGGGTCCACAGCCGGGCGCGGTCGACGGTCACCAGGCCGTCGTGGCTGACCTCCTCCCCCGCCAGCATCGCCCGGATGACGTCGACGCACTCCCGCAGCCGCTGCTTGCGAAGCTCCTTGCGCGGCCAGTGGTCGCCGGTGATGTGCTCGTTGCTCGCCTCGCCCGTACCGAGGGCGGCCCAGAAGCGCCCGGGGAACATCGCCCCGAGGGTGCCGATCGCCTGGGCGATGATCGCGGGATGGTAGCGCTGGCCGGGGGCGTTGACCACGCCGAACGGCAGGTTCGTGGCCTGGAGCGCCGCGCCCAGCCAGGACCAGGCGAACCCCGACTGTCCCTGCCGCTCGCTCCACGGGGAGAAGTGGTCCGACGACATCGCCGCCCCGAACCCCGCCTGCTCGGCCCGCGTGACCGCTTTCAGTAGCTCTGCCGGATGGATCTGCTCGTGTGAGGAATGGAAGCCATAAGTCGCCATCGTCTCCGGCTACCCGGGAGAAGGGCGTCCATTCGGGCCGTACGGGCGAGGACGCGGTACCGCCCGCGTCACGGGCGGTACCGCGCCCGAACCTCAGAAGGCCGAGGTGTAGGTGACCAGCGAGGGCTGGGCGACGCGGGTGGTGGCGCTGTAGCAGACGACGTTGCGGACGATCGCGACGCTGCCGCTGGTGTTCCAGATGGTCTGCAGGTTGCAGAACTCGGGACCGGGACCGTACGCGGTGGCCTGGACCTGGTCCTGCAGGACCCCGACCCTCGGGAAGGTCACCAGGCGCTGGCCGAGCCCCGAGCTCTGGACCGTGTTCACGCCCGCCTGGGAGTTGTAGTTCACGGCCGGGGGCACCGGCGCGTACGGGCCGGGGTTGGCCGGGGTGTTGTCGAAGGTGTAGGCGAAGTTCTTCGGCGGGATCGCCGCGCCGGTGATGGCGCGCTCACGCTGGTAGGTGAGGGTCCATCCGGTGGTGAGCGGCACGTTCGTCGCGTTGTGGCAGCGCACCTGGACCGCCTGCGCGCCCACGCCGGGAGCCCAGGCGCCAACCTTGCAGCGGGCGGGCTGGCTCGGGTTGACCGCGGTGACCTGGAGGTTTCCGGCGAAGCCCGACGAGCCCAGGCCGGGCAGGGTGACCGTCCAGACGCCCGCGCCCCCGGCGACGGTGTTCACGCCCCCGGCCGAGTTGAACTGGGTGGCGATGGCGGCGCCGTTGTAGTGCACGTAGCCGAACGCCTGCGGTGCGGGCAGCACGCCGGTGCTCTGCTCGAAGACGATGCTGTACGGGGTGAAGACCGGAGCCCCTCCGTACCGGTAGCACTGCACCGCCACGACCAGGTCGGTGCCCGAGGGCCCCCAGTTCTGCGCCTGGCACCAGTAGGCGGTTTCGGAGATCGCCGTGACGTGGACCACGCCGCCGGTGATCGCGATCTGCGGGAACCGCACGAAGGTCTGCCCGGCCCCGCCGGGAGTGACGCTGACGTTGAACCCGGGCGCCCAGCTGCCCGCCTGGTGGTTGAGGTCGGGAATGCCGGAGGTCACGTTGACCACCGCGAAGCCCCACCGGTTGGGAACGGCCGCCTGCGCGCCCGTGGCCACCGCGACGACGCTCGCGGTGAGCATCGCGATGACACACAGGACCCTGAACATCACTCTTCGTAACTGCCGCATGCCGTACTCCATTGGTTCGGGGGGTGGGGCTGATCGGACGCGACCGCGGCACCAGGGAGTGGGAATGTCTGGAATCACAGTTCGTCCTGAGCCCTTGATAACCCGCCCGTTCCCCCTTGAGAAGACCCAACCTGACAGGTGAGATGACCTCGTCTTCCCAGATCAGGTCAGGGGTCGGACCAGATGACAGCTCTCTCATCGAGAGATCTTCCGGTCGTTCCGCCGAGTACCGTATGAACATGCGCAGCCGATCCGCCAGGATCCACGAGACGGGGTGTGAGACCGTGCCGGAGCCCGAAGAACCGAACGTTCCGCGTGTCATGTGGCAGTTGCTGGAACCTCTGCACGCCGTCACCTACTTCGCCCCCGAGGCCCGGGCGGCGGCCGACGCGGTCGGCATGCGCGGTTTCTGGATGGGCTACTTCGCCTCCAGGGCGGCACCGCTCGGTCCGGTCGGCCCCGGCGTCGTCACGGCGGCCTTCCACGGTTTCCCCCCGGCCAGGGTCTCCAGGGCGCTCCCCGACGCGTGGACGTTCGCGACCCCCGGCGACGTGCTGCGCGCCCGGCTCGACGGCGCGGGAGCGGCGCTGCGCGACCTGCTCACCGAGAAGGTGACCTGCTCCGACGACCTGCGCGCGGCGGCGGAGCTCGCCTGGGAGGCCGCCGGGCTCGCCGACACCGCGGGACGGGTGCTCGGCGCGGCCAACCAGGCGCTGCCCGCGCCCGACGAGCCGCACCTGCTGCTCTGGCAGGCCGCGACCACGCTGCGCGAGCACCGGGGCGACGGGCACGTGGCCGCCCTCGTCGCCCACGGCGTCTCCCCCGTCCAGTCCCACCTGCTCAAGGTCGCGGCGGGCGAGACGGACCTGGACCAGCTGCGCCTGGCACGGCGCTGGGACGACGAGGAGTGGGAGGCCGGTGCCGCCGCCCTGCGCGAGCGCGGGTGGGTCGACGGTTCCGGCGCCCTGACGGCCGAGGGGACGCGGGAGCGCGGGCGGATCGAGCGGCTGACCGACGAGGCCGCGGCCGCTCCCTGGCGGGCCCTGGGAGACGAGCGCACCTCCGCGCTCGCCCTGCTGCTGCACCCGCTGACCATGGCCGTCCTGGAGTCGGGCGTCATGCCGCCCTCGAACCCGATCGGCCTGTCGTGGCCGCCCATGGAAAGCGAGGGCGGCCGGGGGCTCACGCTCCCGGCCGCCCCGTCACCGGTCGACTGAGGGGGATCAGCCGAACGGCAGCCGTACGAGGGACTGGTTACCGATGCCGAGGTTGACGGCGCCGTTGCCGATGGCGTTCCAGACCTCGACCCTCACCTGGCCGTTCGACAGGTTGCCGAGCGCTCCCGAGGAGGACTGCGGGCCGGTTCCCTGCGTGTAGTGCTCCCAGCCCGTCACCGGGTCGGTGGCGAAGTACCCGTAGGTCTCCACCCTGTCCCAGCTCCCGTTGCCGGTCAGGTCGTAGGAGACCCTGACCTGGGTGCCGTTGGCGACCCCGGTGCCCGCGTCCACGAACAGGTCGAACGCGGTGGTGCCGCCGTTGTGGGCGGCGGTGAGACCGGTCGCCGTGAAGACCCGGGCGTTGGTCGGCACGCCGTCGTGGTTGCCGTTCGCGGCGGCCACCGCGACGCTGCCCGCCGCGCCCGCCGTGCCCGGCAGGCCGCCGCCGCTCTGCAGGTAGCGCGTCGCGGCGAAGCCACCCGGATCCGGGGTGGGCGTCGGGGTCGGGGTGGGCGTCGGGTCGGGGTTCGTGGTGCCGCCGCCCGCGTTGCCGCCGCTCCAGGTGAAGGCGCCGGAGGTGACCGTCTTGCCCGCGGGGAGGTTGAGCACGGTCCCGTTGGAGAAGGTCACCGTGAGCGGGCTGCCGGTGATGTTGGACGCGACGTAGGTGCGCGCGCCGTTCTTGACGAACACCTTGGCCAGCGGGTGGTTGGCGGTGACGGTGGTGTCCACCGTGCCGAGGGCGGCCAGGTTGCGGATCCAGTGGAAGGTGTGCGCCCTGCTCTCCCCCTCCTCGGGGGTGTACGCACCGGCGCCGCGCAGGTTCGCCAGGGCCGCGTCGCCGTTGCCCAGCGCCTGGAACTGCCAGAGGATGTCCCGCCACACCGTGGGTGGCCCGCCGTTGTTGCGTACCAGCTCGGCGTAGTTGGCGTTCACGTAGGCGGGGTTGTCGCCCAGGTAGAAGTGCCCGCCGGTGATCGGGAGCATGTTGATGCCCTGGATCATCTCCGGCTCGCCGCTGAACCAGGTGGCGTACGCGCCGCCGCTGCCCCAGACCATGCCGACCGTGCTGTGGCCGAAGGCGGCGGGGAAGTTCTGGTTGCGCACGTCGAACCAGTACTCCTGGATCGCCGCGTTCTGGGTGGTGTAGATGAAGATGCCCGCGTCACGGACGGTGGTGTTGCCGGTCGCCTGTCCCCACTGGATGAGGGCGTTGGCGAAGTTCATGCCCTCCGACGACGACTCCTGGTTGTTGCCGGAGCCGAACGAGCCGTGCCCGGCCGCCCAGTCGTGGCCCGCGTAGATGTCGAAGTCACGCAGGTACGGGAAGCGGGTGTCGTTGCGGTCGTAGTTGTTGGCGTCGCGGATCAGCAGGTCCACCATGCCGCCGTACTGGCTCGTCCTCGCCCAGTTGGGGTCGAACTTGGCCAGGGTCGCGGCCGCGGCGATGTAGTAGCCGTAGTGGAAGTGGTGGTCGTTCAGCTCCAGGTCGGAGCCGTAGGAGGCCGGGTAGCCGAGCAGGGTTCCCCAGCTCGGGTTGTAGTAGAAGACCCGGCTGGTCTTGCCCGGTGAGGCGGTGAACCAGTCGTTGAGGCGGGTCCGGATGGCGTTCAGCGCGGCGGTGCGCACCGACGTCAGGTTGAGCTGGTCGGCGATCTCCGCGATGCGGGCGGCCCGGCCCAGGCCCTTGCCGGTCCAGTAGGTGTCGTCGCCGCGGATGTCCATCGGGTTGCCGAGCTCGGCGTTGAGCTGGTTGGTGACCGTGGTGAGGTCAGCGCCGGAGCTGTCGCCCACCGCGGGGATCTCGGGCAGCACGCCGGTGTACTTCATCGACGTCTGGAACTGCGTACCGGTGACGATCTTCATCTGGCCGCGCGCCGAGACGTACGTCTGCGCCAGCGGCGTCGAGCCGGTCAGGTAGTTCCACTGGTGCGGGTAGAGCGCGATGACCGTGCCGGTCTGGCTGCCCTGCCTGGCCGTGGTGGTGAAGGCGTACGTCGTGGTGAGCGAGCTCGCGCCCTGGTTGTAGGCGTACGAGACGCGGGTGCCGGTGACGTGCGCGTGGGCGTACTGGCCGTAGGTGGCGGCCAGGGCCGCGCGGTCGCCGCCCGCGGGGAGCGCCGCCACGGAGAAGAAGCCCCTGCCCGCCAGGGCGGAGCTGATCGTCGAGCCGCTCACCGACCAGGTCGCGCCGGTCGGCGCGTAGGCGACGTAGTCACGGCCTCCGGCGGTGAAGCCGATGGTGCCGCCGCTGTTGGACCACACCGTGGGGGTGCCCGCGGCGGTGATCTGCGCGTCGCCGCCGGTGACCTGGAAGTACGCGAACGGCAGGCCGTGGCCGATGGTGGCCTTCATGGTCCTGCCCGCGCCACTCCAGTACGGGGTGACGGTCCAGTCGCTCCAGCCGTCGACCTTGACGTCCGGCGAGCTCAGGCCCGCGACGCCGACGCGGATGTTCTCGACGTACGGGTAGTGGTACTCGCCGACTCCGGTCGCCGTCCCGCTGATGGCAGGGGTGGTGTTGTAGGAGAAGCCGAGACCGTTGCCGAAGGTGTCGTACGAGATCGGGTGCGCGTGGAGCGGCTCGCTGTAGGCGCAGTCGGTCTTCTTGTAGAGGAGCGACGACCACCAGTCGTTGGTGGGCACGGCCCCGGCCGGGGCGTTGGCCGTCACCCACTGGCGGGGGTTGGTGGAGACGGAGCCGCAGCCGGCCGGCAGCGAGCGTCCGGCCGGGAGGGTGTCGGCGTAGCTGCCGGCGCCGACCGTGGCGGCCTCGGCGGAGCGGGCCGCGCCGAGACCGAGCAGCCCGGCCACCATCGCGACGACCACACCGGCGGCGACGCTCCTGCGGCGGTTCCTGATGTGGCGGGCGAGTCGTCCTTCACGGGGGTGCGCGCTGTCCGGACCCGTGGTCCGGATCGAGGGATCCATTGGGGGGTGCCTCCGGGGAGAGGAATCGGGCTCTGAAGCTGACCGATATGAGAGAGCGCTCTCTCACCGAAAAGTAACGGGCTGCGTCACGGCAGTCAATGTTTCGCGTTGGTAACGAATAGGTAAAGTACAGAGGTGCAGGCGAGAGGGCGTAAGCACAGAAAATAGGGCGTTCCACCGTTCGGCGATGCCCCCCAGTGCGCACGTGTCCCGCATCGACTCCCTGGCCGACGATCAAGAAATGGATCTATCCTGATCTGAGAGCGCTCTCTTAGCTGATCGACGTTCACCGCCGGTCGGCCCCTTGGCAGTGCCCGCCCCCACCTTCGGCACGCCATCGTGAGGGACCGCGAACCGGAGCCGCCGCGCGAGGAGCGGGACCCGGGCCGCTGCCGGGGCACGCGATCCCCCGGGGGCGCACCACCGCGCGAACTCCGGAACGCGCCAGCACACCGAACCGTCACGCCGGGGCAGCACATCGAACCATCGCGCCGGGCCATCGCGCCGACAAGCGGGACCCGGGCGGGAAGCCCCTGTGCATCCGGGATCGCCCCGCGAACAACCCGCGCCGGGCCGTCGGCCGCGCAGTGGCCACGGGTGATCGAGGTGCGGAATCCGGGGATCTAGGTGTTCAGGAGGACCTCGCGGGCCGCCGTGAGGCGTTCCGCCTCGTCGCGGTCCGAGGCGTCGCCCGAGACCTCGTCGGCCCATTCGAGCAGGCGGCGCAGGTGGGAGTCGGTCGTGGCCGTGGCGGTGCGGTGGCCGCCGACGAGGACCTCCCCGCCGGTCCCGTCGATGGTGATGATCGCGCCTTCCGGGAGGGTGCGCCCACCGGCCCGTACGCAGGCGGCGGCGACGTCGACCGTGAGGTCCGCGGCTCCCACGACGGCGGGTTTGCCCATCGCCCGCGCGACGACGGCGGCGTGGCTGGCCGGTCCGCCCCGGGCGGTGACGACTCCCGCGGCGGCGGCCAGACCGTGCATGTCGAGCGGGGAGGTGTGCGGGCGCATCAGGATGACCGGGCCGTCGGCGGCCATCCGCGCCGCCCTGTCGGCGGTGGTCGCCACCCTGCCGACCGCGACCCCCGGGCAGGCACCCAGCCCCCGGGTGAGGAGGTCACCCGGGTCGGCCGTCTCTATCCGGGGCGTACGCGCGTGGCGGAGATGGTGCGGGGAGACTCGGAGCAGTGCCTCGCGGCGGCCGACAACGCCCTCGTCGGCCAGGTCGACCGCGACCCGGACGGCGGCGCGCCCGACGAGGTTGCCCGGCCGCACCTGCAGGATCCACAGCTCGCCCGCCTCGAAGGTGAACTCCACGTAGCACGTGTCGCGGTAGTGCTCCTCGATCCGGTTCAGGGCCTCCAGGAGGCCGGTCCACACCTCCGGCTCGCGTCCGGCCAGCTCGGCCAGCGGCCGGGTCGCCGACCTCCCGGAGACGACGTCCTCGCCCTGGCGGCCGAAAAGCACCTCACCGAACGGGACCCTCTCACCGGTGTTGGGATCGCGGCTGAACGCGACACCGGTGCCACTGCGCTCGTCTCGGTTCCCGAACACCATGGCCTGCACGACGACGGCCGTGCCGAGGTCGTGCGGGATGTCGTGCAGTTCGCGGTAGGTCCTGGCGCGCGGCGTATCCCAGGACGAGAACACGGCCCTGACGGCGGGCTCCAGCTGCCCCTTCGCGTCGTCCGGCACCGATCCGCCGGGCCGCCCGCCGATGAGGGCCTCCACACCCCGGATCGCCTCCGCGAGGCGCGTCTCCCTGTCACCGCTCTCCTCGCCGCCGTCGCCGCGTTCGGTCACCTCACGCGCGACGGCCTCCAGGCCGTCCGGCTCCACGCCGAAGACCGCCGAGGCGTAGCCGGACAGGAACCGCAGCCGTGAGTCGAGCGCGAATCTCGGGTCGCCCGTCTCGGCCGCCAGCCCCGCCGTGGTCTCGGCGGTGAGGCCGAGGTTGAGGATCGTGTTCATCATGCCGGGCATCGACACGGTGCCGCCCGAGCGCACCGACACCGTCAGGGGCCGCCCGGGGTCGCCGAGGCGCCGTCGCGTGGCGGCTTCGAGGCCGGAGACGGCGGCCGCCAGCTCGGCGTCGAGCCCCTCGGGAAACCGCCCGTCACGGAGAAAGGCGCGGCACGCCCCGGTGCCGATGACGAACCCGGGGGGCACGGGCACCCCGAGCCGCCGCAGCACGACAAGGCCGTACCCCTTACCGCCCAGGACGCTCGCGGTCTCCTCGACATCCCCGGAAAGCGGGTGAATCCAGGCCATCGATGTAGCATATCGGCGTGCCGAACCCACCCCACGAGACCAGCCCCGACCTGCTGACGCTCCACACGCTTCGCTGCGTCGGGTTCGCCGGTCTCGCCCGTGTGGCCGAGGCGACGGGGCTCCCCGAGTCCGACGTCGAGTCCGAGCTGATCGATCTCGCGGTGGCCGGGCTCGCCACGTACGCTCCGGGTGACTTCGGCGGGTGGAGCCTCACCGAGGCCGGTCGCGCCGAGGACGCCAAGCGGGTCTCCGCCGAGCTGGACGCGGCGGGCACCCGGGCCACGGTGCTTGGGACCTACGACGACTTCCTCGTGCTCAACCCGGAGCTGCTCGATCTCTGCACGGCGTGGCAGATGCGCTTCGCCGACGGTGTCGCGATACCGAACGACCACACCGACCCCGCCTACGACTCCCGGGTCCTGGACCGGTTCGCGGACCTCAACCGGCGTGCCGACGCCTCCTGCGCGGATCTGTACGCGGCGATGCTCCGGTTCCGGCGGTATCAGGTCCGGCTCACCGAAGCGCTCACCCGCGCCGAGGCGGGCGAGCTGGACTACGTGTCGGACAGCCTTGAGTCGTACCACACCGTGTGGTTCCAGTTTCACGAAGACCTGCTGGTCACCCTGGGCATCCCGCGACACTGACCGGTTCCGGCGCGGGCACGGCCGCCTCCCGGACCGGGTCGTCGGGAGACAGCCGTATCCGGCCCTCAAGGGCTCTTGGAGGCCCTCAGGGGCTCGAAAGCACCTCGTCGAGCTTGGCGGCGAACGCCTCATGCCGGGTGCCGAAGGCCCCGTGGTCACCGGGGAACATCACGTGCCGTCCCTCGATCCGCTCGGCGACGACGAAGGAGGCCCGGTAGGGCGGCTGCCCCTCCGAGGCTTCGCCCGCCACCATCACGACGCGCGCCGAGGAGGCCCGCAGCGCGTCGGCGTCGGGGACGTAGCCGACGAACGGCGGGACCTCGTAGCCGATGAAGAACTCCGTGTTCTTCCGCATGCGCGCCATCGTCTCCGCCGTCTCGGGGGAGGGCTCTCCCCGCTCCCCGCCGGTGGCCGCCTCCTCGTGCTCGCTGCCGGTCCGGTCGAACCCGGTGGCGAAGGCCCGCATGGCGGCTTCGGTGCCCTCCTTGGCGAACGCCTCCTCCACGTCCCGGATGACGGCCCGCCAGCGGTCGCGGTCGGGCAGCAGCTCGAACAGGGGCGGCTCGTGGGAGACCAGGACGCGCACCTGCTCGGGATGGCGGGCGGCCAGCTCCAGGCCGATGATCGCGCCGGAGCTGTTGCCGAAGACGTACGCGGGGTCGTCGGCGGTGACGCCCACCTCCACCAGCAGGCGGTGCGCGTCGTCGGCGTGCGTCTGGACGCTCTGGGTCTCCGGCGGCCCGTCCAGCGGGCTGCGCGAGTTGCCGCGCCGGTCGTAGGTCACCACCGTGTATCGGTCGGCGAGCCGCTCGGCCAGGCCCGCGTATCCCGCGGCGTCGTAGATCCCGCCGCAGATCAGCAACAGGATCGGCCCCGAGCCGCGAATCTCGTGGTGCAGGGTCGCGCCGGGCACCTTCAGGGTGTTCGTCTTCATGGGCCGCATGGTCGTTCCTCCTCGAAAATCGTCGTCCGTCTCGCTTCACCGATCACAGAGAATCGGAGCCACGGATGCGTTCTCGACATCCCCACCCACAGGACTTCAGGGAAAGAGTGCCTCCTCCGCCGGTAGGCCACCCCGGGTTGGCGGCGCGTGCCGGACCGCGCCACCGCCACCGTCCCCCTCGCTTCCCCTCGGGGAGGACACCACGCGTCGCCCGCCGGTCGTCATGACGGCCGGCCCGGTGACGCGCGCGTAGCGGTGCGGATCCACACCCCCGATAATGCCAGCCACCACCGACAGTTCCGGGCCCGAGCACGGTGTCCCCCGCCCGACGGAACACGCCGGGCGCACGCGGGGAGGCATGCCCGGGTTCACCACGCGAGCCGGGCCGGACGCGGAACACGTCCGCTCAGCCGGGCGGATGCGGAAGGCGTCCGCTCAGCGGGTCAGCGCGGTCTCCTTCGGCCCGGTGTCCCACCGCGAGGTCTCGTCCCGCTCCAGCAGGGCCCGTACCTCTCCGGCCTCGGGCATGTCCCGGCGGACGAAGATCTCAAGCGCCTCGGTCAGGCAGGCCTCGGCCCGGCCCGGCTGGCCGAGCCGGGAGAAGGCCTGGCCGAGCGCGACGAGCGCCTTGCCCTGGATCCACTCGTCGCCCGCCTCCGCCATGAGGCCCAGCGAGTCCTCGGCGCAGTCGACGGCGCGGTCCGGCTGTCCCAGGGCGAGGTGGGTCTCGGCCATCCGCAGCAGGGTCGCCCCCTCCCGGACGCGCTGCTTGAGCCTCCGGTACGCCTTCCGCGTCTCCAGGAGCCGGGAGAGCGCCTCCTCGGGGCGCCCGGCGTCGCGCAGCACGACGGCCGACCGGTACATGATGTCGGGATCCGCCCCGCCGCCCAGCTCACGGATGGTGCGGTCGGCCAGCTCCACGGCCTCCACCGCCTCGGCGGTCCTGTCGGCCGACGCGAGCGCGAGTGCCATGTTGCCCAGGCCGACGGTCTCGCTGCTCCGGTCGCCGAGCCCGCGCCAGACCTCGACCGCCTCGGCGTACAGCGCGATCGCCTCGGTCTGCGACCCGCGGCTGGCGACGACCATGGCCAGCAGGTTGAGGCTCTCCGCGTACCGTGCCAGGTCACCCTCCGCGAGGCTGAGGTCCCGCGCGGCGACGCCGTCCTCGATCGCCGCGTCGAGGAACCAGCGGCTCGCCCAGAACCCGCCGCGCACGCACCGGGCGTGCGCCTCGGCGCGACGTTCCCCCCGGGCCGCCGCCGCCTCGACCAGGGCTCCGGCCGCCCGCTCGTAGCGCTCGGGGGTCACGTCGGTCTCCAGTACGTCGGAGGCCATGTCCAGCAGCCGGATCGCGTCGGAGAGGACGCTTCCCGGTGTCCGGGCGATCTGGTGCACGCAGCTGACCACCCCCTGCTCCTCGTCCTCCGCCCAGACCACCCCGGCCTCCTCGTCCGCGAAGAACGCGGCCGGCCGGTCCGAGCCGGACACCGGGACGCCCGGATAGGTCAGGTGGTAGGCCGCCGCCATACCGGCGAGGTAGTAGCCGAGCAGCCTGGCCAGCGCGGCTCGCCGTACGTCCTCGTCGTCCGGCCGCGACCGGGCGAAGATCTTGAGGAGGTCGTGGTAGCGGTAGTGGCCGGGAGAGGGCGACTCCAGCATGCTCACGTCCACCAGCGCCTCGCACACCTCCTCCGCGTCCGGCTCGTCCAGCCCGAGTACGGCCGCCGCCGAGCCCAGCGAGAAGTCGGACGCGTCGGGAACGGCCAGCAGCCGGAACGCCGAGGCGTGCGCGGCGTCGAGCTGGTCGTAGCCGAGGGCGAACGTCGCCTCGACGGCCAGGTCGTCCACCCGCAGTTCCGCCAGGCGCCTGCGCTCGTCGGCCATCCGGTCGCGCATCCTGGCCACGCTCCAGGCGGGCCGCGCCGCGAGCCGCGAGGCCACGATCCTGATCGCCAGGGGCAGGTACCCGCACGCCCCGATCAGGTCCGCCGCCGCCTCGCGCTCGGCGGCCACCCGCGCCTCCCCCACCACCTTGGCCAGCAGCTCCATCGCCTCGTCGTGGGGCAGCACGCCCAAATCGACCTGGCGTACGCCGGACAGGCCGATCATCTTCGCGCGGCTCGTCACCAGCACCGCGCATCCGGCGGCGCCCGGCAGCAGTGGCCGTACCTGGGCGGCGTTCGCGGCGTTGTCCAGCACGACGAGCATCCGCCGGTCGGCCAGCGTGGAGCGGTACGTCGCGGCCCGCTCGCCCGGCTCCTCGGCGTCGGCGGGGACCTCCGCCCCGAGGGAGCGCAGGAACCGGGCGAGCACGGTCTCCGGTGCGAGCGGCTGCGCCCCCGAACCCCTGAGGTTCACGAAGAGCTGGCCGTCGGGGTAGTCCGGCGCGAGCCGGTGCGCCACGTGGACGGCGAGGGTGGTCTTGCCCATGCCTCCCGCGCCCGACACGGCCGAGATCACCATCGCCGGGGGGTTCCCCGACCTCAGGGCGTCCACCATCTCGTCGACCTCGGGCTCCCTGCCGGTGAAGTCGGCGGTGTCGGCGGGGAGCTGCCGGGGCACCCGCCTGACGGCCGGGCTCGCCGCCTCCTTCCTGCCGAGGGCGGGGTCGGCCGTGATGATCCGCTGGTAGAGCTCCGCCAGCTCGGGCGAGGGGTCGATGCCGAGCCCCTCGGCGAGCAGTTTCCTGGTGTCGGTGAACACGCCGATCGCCTCGGCCTGCCTGCCCGACCGGTACAGCGCCAGCATCAGCAGGCCGGAGAGCCGTTCCCTGGCCGGGTGCTCCCCGCAGAGCGCGGTCAGCTCGGCGACGACCTCGGCGTGCCTGCCCTCCTCGACCTCCCGGGCGAGCCTGCGCTCCAGCACGGCGAGCCGCCGTTCCCCGAGCCGCGTCCGCTGGCCCTCGGCGTAGCCTCCCTCCAGCCCGGAGAGCGGCTCTCCCCGCCAGAGGGCCAGGGCCTCGTCGTATCTCCCCTCGCGGGACAGTCCCTCCATCGTGACCAGGTCGCGGATCCCGCCGACGAGGGCGTACCCGCTGCCGATCGAGGTGATCACCTCGGCGCCGAGGGCGGAGCGCAGGCGCGAGATGTACGTGCGCAGCGTGCCCATGGCGGTGCGGGGGCGCTCCTCGCCCCAGATGGCGTCGAGCAGATGGTCGTTGCCGACGGTCCTGCCCTCGGCCAGGAGGAGGACGGCCAGGACCAGCCGCTGCTGGGGGGAGCCGATCTCCACCTCGTCGCCGTCCCGCCAGACGCGCACCGGCCCCAGTATCGAGAACCGCAGACCGGGATCACTCATCCGACAGCGCCGTCTTTCCCTCGTTCTCGGACAGTCCCGTGGAACCGCCGCCGCTCTCTCACGCGTGCCGTACCGTGCCTGCTCACCACGATGAAGCATCGTATGGCAGCGCCTCGGCCCCTGATGAAAAACCGGCAAACCTCCTCGTTTTCCGCATTTCGGATGCCCTCTTGATGATCATGGGCGACCGCACCGCCGCGCAAGCGGCTTCCAGGGTCGCGCAAGCACTTACGTGAAACTTTCCGTACAGTAACCAGCGCAACACAGTCGTTACGTTGCATGTATTCGCTGAAATCTTGCAGCAATCTGTTCGTCATTTTAAGGTGTGGATACCCCCCGGGCACCACCGGCCGGTGTCCCCGGCGACTCCGGCCGCGAAGCGTCCGGCTCTTCGTACAGTGAAGGGTCAGCCGATGAAGAAGTCCGGCAGGCTAAAGGCCTGGACCATCGCCACGATCGCGGCGCTGACGGCGGGAGGGCTGGCCTCCTTACCGGCCTCCCCCGCCACGGCGGCCGTACGAGCCGACTCCCCGTTCGACTTCCCGGGGCGCGGCGCCACCGTGCCCTTCTTCGAGATAGAGGCCGAGGACACCGCCCACTCGGGCCAGGTGATCGGCCCCGACCGGATCTACGGCCGCCTCCCCTCGGAGGCCTCCGGCCGCAGGGCGGTGACGCTCGACTCCTCGGGTGAGTACGTGGAGTTCACGCTCACCCGCCCGGCCAACGCGATGTCACTGCGCTACAGCGTGCCGGACAACGCCTCGGGAACCGGGCAGAACACCACCGCCAGCCTGCGGATCAACGGCACACACCTGAAGGACCTGACCCTCACCTCCAAGTACGGCTGGTACTACGGCGGCTACCCGTTCAACAACAACCCGGGCGACACCAACCCCCACCACTTCTACGACGAGACGCGGACCATGTTCGGGTCCACCCTCGCCGTGGGGGCCAAGGTCCGTATCCAGTCCACCGGCGGCATCCCGGTCACCGTGGACCTGGCCGACTTCGAGGTCGTCGGCGCCCCGATCGCGCGCCCGGCCGGATCACTGTCGGTCGACGACTTCGGTGCCGTCAAGAACAACACCGGCGTCGACAACACGGCCGCCTTCCAGGCCGCGGTCAACGCCGGAAAGGCCCAGGCCAAGGAGGTCTACATCCCCGAGGGGACCTACAACCTCTACGACCACGTGGTCGTCGACGGGGTGACCCTGCGCGGAGCGGGCCCCTGGTACAGCGTGCTCGGCGGGCGTCACCCCACGCAGCGCAACCGGGCCGTCGGCGTCTACGGCAAGTACGTCCAGGGCGGCGGCTACGGCGGTGAGATCCGGGCCCACGAGGCGGGCGGCCCGAGCCGCAACGTCACGCTCAAGGACTTCGCCATCATCGGCGAGGTCATGGAGCGCGAGGACAACGACCAGGTCAACGCCATGGGTGGCGCGATGACCGACTCGGTCGTGGACAACGTGTGGATGCAGCACACCAAGGTCGGTGCCTGGATGGACGGCCCGATGAACAACTTCACCATCAAGAACAGCCGCATCCTCGACCAGACCGCCGACGGCGTGAACTTCCACACCGGCGTCACCAACTCGACGGTGACGAACACGTTCCTGCGCAACACCGGTGACGACGCCCTCGCCATGTGGCCGGAACGGCTGCCGAACGTCGGCAACAAGTTCACGTTCAACACCGTGGGCGTCACCCTGCTGGCCAACAACATCGTCACGTACGGCGGCAGGGACATCCAGATCACCGACAACGTGGTGGCCGACACGGTCAGCAACGGCGGCGGCATCCACATCGCCAACCGCTACCCGGGCGTCAACTCCGGCCAGGGCACCGCCGTCGCCGGAACCCACACCGTCGCCCGCAACACCCTCCTGCGGGCGGGCAACAACGACTTCAACTGGCACTTCGGCGTCGGGGCCATCTGGTTCAGCGGGCTCAACGAGCCGGTCAACGCCACCATCAACGTCACCGACACCGACATCCTGGACAGCTCGTACGCCGCGATCCACATGATCGAGGGCACCACGAGCACGGTGAACTTCAACAACGTCAACATCGACGGCACCGGCACGTACATGATCCAGGCGCAGTCGGGCGCGAACATGACGTTCAACAACGTCAGGGCCGCGCACATCGGCGCGGGCGTCGCCATCCACAACTGCGTCGGCGCGGCCTTCACACCCGTCATGGGCACCGGCAACACCGGCTGGAGCCCCAGCAGCACGACCTGCACCGGCACCTGGCCCACGCCGAACTACATCTACCCCGGTGGCGGCGGCAACACCGGCGGCCTGTCCGGCTCCCCGGGCAGCCTGTCCTTCGCCGCGCGCCAGGTCAACAGCACCAGCCCGGCGCAGGCCGTCACCATCACGAACGGAGCCGCCACCGCGGCCCCGATCGGCTCGGTGAGCGTTACCGGCGACTACGCCCAGACCAACAACTGCGGCAGCTCCCTCGCCGCGGGCGCGACCTGCACGGTCAACGTCACCTTCACACCGACCGCGACGGGCACCCGCACCGGTACGCTCACCGTCGCCAGCAGCGCCCAGGGCGGCCCGGTGACCGTGGGCCTCTCCGGCAGCGGCACCAACGGCGTCGCCCTGACCGCCTCCCCGGGCAGCCTGTCCTTCGGGGCGCGCCAGGTCGGCGCCACCGGCCCGGCGCAGGCCGTGACGGTCACCAACACCGGCACCGCCACCGCCACGCTCGGCACGGTCGCCACCACCGGCGACTACGCGCAGACCAGGACCTGCGGCACCACCCTCGCCGCCGGTGCCTCCTGCACCGTCAACGTCACCTTCACCCCCACCGCCTCGGGCACCCGTACGGGCACCCTGACCGTCGCCAGCAACGACCCGAACAGCCCGCTGACGGTCGGCCTGAGCGGCAGCGGCATCGGCTCGACCACCAACCTCGCGCTCGGCGCGACGATGACGGCGAGCAGCTCCAACGGCGGCTTCCCGCCGGGCAACACCAACGACGACAACACGGCCACCTACTGGGAGTCGATCGCCAACGCCTTCCCGCAGTGGCTGCAGGCCGACCTCGGCACCCCGCAGAGCGTCGGCTCCGTCACCCTGAAGCTGCCGCCGCCGGCCGCGTGGGCGACCAGGACGCAGACCCTGTCCGTCCAGGGCAGCACCAACGGCACCACCTGGACCACCCTCAAGCCCTCGGCCGGATACACCTTCAACCCGGGCACGGGCAACAGCGTCGCGATCCCGCTGACCAGCTCGAACGTGCGCTACGTCCGGGTCAACTTCACCGCCAACACCGGCTGGCCCGCGGCCCAGGTCGCGGAGTTCCAGATCTTCCCGGGTGGCGGCAACCCCCCGCCGACCGTGTCGCTGGCGGCCTCCCCGGTCAGCCTGACGTTCGCCGCCAGGACGGTCGGCAGCACCAGCCCGGCGCAGGCCGTGACGGTGACCAACACCGGTACCGGGTCGGCGACGCTCGGCACGGTCGCCACCACCGGCGACTACGCGCAGACCAAGACCTGCGGCACCACCCTCGCCGCAGGCGCGTCCTGCACCGTCAACGTCACCTTCACCCCGACCGCGACGGGCACCCGTACGGGCACCCTGAGCATCGCCAGCAACGACCCGAACGGGCCGCTGACCGTGGGGCTGACCGGCACCGGCGGCTCGGCGCCCGTCACCAACCTGGCGCAGGGCAGGCCGACCACGGAGACCAGCCACGCCCAGGTGTACGGCTCGGGCAACACCGTGGACGGCAACGCCGGCACCTACTGGGAGTCGAACAACAACGCCTTCCCGCAGTCGGTCACGGTCGACCTCGGCTCCTCCCAGAGCGTCGGCCGGGTCGTCCTCAAGCTGCCCCCGGCCGCCGACTGGGCCACCCGCACCCAGGCGATCGCCGTCCTGGGCAGCACCGACGGGACGACCTTCACCAACGTCGTCGGCTCGGCGACGTACACCTTCAACCCCGCCACCGGTAACACGGCCACCATCACCTTCCCGGCCACCAGCAGGCGCCACCTGCGCCTGACCTTCACCGCCAACAGCGGCTGGCCCGCCGGACAGCTCTCCGAGTTCGAGGTCTACGCCTCGTAGCCTCTTAACGAATCCGGGCACCGGATGGGACAAACGCGTCCCATCCGGTGTTCTCTTCATAGTCCGTAACTGTCTCACCCTGAATCTTGGTAAATCCTCGCTTTGATCATTCAGATGGATGATCACGATTATCTCATACAGTTCAGGCTGCCGTAGAAGGCGAGTGGGTGGAGATCTTTTGTGTAGACCGGAAGGCGGTCATTTGCTGGCCGATACCAGACGGGCCAGACATCGGCGATCTGCTGAAGTATCGAACGCTGCCGGATGGCTTGTCGATCTTGCTGGATAAGCGGATGCAGCCGATGGATCCGGCGTGCGGGTGGCTTGGCGCGCTAGCGTATGACAAAAGCAATCAGAGACGATGGGGGCTTCACCCCGAAGTGTGGACACCGGTGGTCATGCAGCGAGCAGAACCTTATCGAGGGAACGCTGCTCGTACTCAATGGGGCTGAGGTAGTCCAGGGGGAGTGTCTCCTTCGGGTGTTGTAGCAGGTAACGGCGCCGAGCCCTGGCCGGGCCACTACGAAGACCTGCAGCTGCAGTTCGACCTGGTCGACTCCACCGAACTCGGGGTACACCAATGTCTCCACAAAACTCGGCGCGGTTCACCCTGCTGATCCTTACCGACGCCCCTCTTCGTCTCTTGGTGCCTAGCGACTTCTGGACAGTCCGGAAACCGCTAGGCACCCCACCCGCACCTGATCTCAGCCGGTTCTGGGCGGCCAATTCCAACGCATGGCCAAGCATCACCTGAACTTTCGCCGCTTCGCGATGATCATTTATCGTCAACAGTTTTGTTTCTGCTTACACGCGCGGTGGATCTTCATGGTCAGACCTTCCCTAGAGCGGGGAAACACGAAGGGATTGAGTGGACATGTCCAGGTCGATCGTGCCGCCGCCGTACTGTCGAAGCTCCCTCCAGGCTGCATAGCCTGTGAGGATGGCCTTCTCCCAGTCAGCAGCACGGTGGGCTGCTACCTCGAGGTGGCCGACCATAGAGGAGATGACGTCGAGGAGGTCGTTGTCAATATGAGTCTTACCGTCTAGGAAGTTGTGTCGGCCGGCATAGGAGAACACCAGTGCGGAGATTCCTTCTTCGATGGCAATGGCTCGACCGCCGTCCTCGGCCTCATCAATAAGAGGATTGGAGCGGCGCTTACAGCGCAGCAGGGAGCGCATCACCGGCGACCAGCCGAGTACGGTCAAGTACGACAGGTGGAAGACGTCATGCATGCGGTAGTCGTCGTCGATGTGCGAGGCATTGGTGAGTGGGTCTCCGACGGCCTGCTCACCCCAGGTGAGGACCGACTTGGTGGCACCGTTGACCTCGACAAGGCGAAGGATGAACTGGGCTGTGCGAGGCAACCGCTCGTGTAGCGGGTACGCGTCGTCGAAGGGAATCTGGTCAGCGGTGGTGGGGCGCCAGCGGTCCGCGACCTTGTGCAGATTAGCGATCGCAACATCAGCCAAGTCCAGCTCAGCCCGATCAGCCAGCATCGCCAGGTACCACAGGGCATCACCGAGCTCCTCGCGAAGTTGCGCCTTGAAGGTTGGGTTGGCGCGGCCATCGCGCAGTTGCTTCATGTAGGCGGTGGCAATGGCTCCGGCTTCCCCGATCAGTCCTAGCAAGGGGATGGCTACGGCGTCGGCACTCTCCTCTCCGTGCTGAAGGGTCTTACGGGCCGCAGCTTGGTACTGGTTCAGGTCCATGGAACTCCTCATGTCGGGTTTGCCGGCAGCCGTTGTAGGATAACCAGGAGTGTGGCATTCTCAGACAAGAGATTCAGGAAAACACGACAAGAAGGGGTGGGATGACGGTCGCGAACGTGACTCGCACGAAGGTCGCGAAGATCACCATCGATCTGCTGGCCGCCCAACAGAACCGTGACCCCGCGGAGCTGTTGGCGGAGCTGGAAGGTAAGGGAGCCGATCTTCCGATTGACTCTCAGTTGATCGCCGAAATTCTGGCCAGGGTAGAAGATCACTACGGAGTACGGATTCCGGCAGATAGTGAGGCCGCCCGATCCCTGCGCTCGGTGATGACCTTTGCAGACACCATCGTCGCTGCGGCCATAGCCGCCATCAGTGAGGAGAGGTCATGACACTACAAGATAAGCCTTCGGCCCACGATCCTGAATGGAACCCGGGATGGGACCTGGTCGGAGAGCGACTGCGCACGGCTAGGGAATATTTAAACTTTTCCCAGCAGCTTGTCGCTGACCGCACGGGTATCCCTCGGACGGCCATCAGTGATGTGGAGCGCGGCGCACGGAAGGTAGACATTCTGGAGCTGAGGAAGCTGGCCCGCCTCTACCGCCGCCCGATCGGTTACTTCCTGGATAAGGACCCTGATGCCGCTGTCTCCGACCATGTGGCTGCCATGCTGGCACGGGCACTGACTCCACTCAATGAAGGGGACCGAGAGCAGGTGGTTAAGTACGCACAGTTCCTTCAGTCCGCCTACGCCGCAGAGCAGGAGCAGCAAAACCAGCCTGGGGAGGGCAAACGGTGACGTGGGGGTTGGCGCACGGCCGAGCGATGATCAGAGCTGCTCAAACTCATCGGGATCTAGGGTTGGACCAGGGCGCTTACATAGACGTGTACAAGGCGCTCGGGAGGGCGGGCCTATTGGTGTTCGGCACGCCGATGGCCGACCTGTTTGGTGCTTATCTCCCCGCCATCTCCGGGCCGGGTGGAAGAAAAGCGGGCGTGCTCTTGAACACCCATCGCAGTCTCATCGACCAGCGGCACAGCGCGGCCCACGAGCTTGGCCATCACGTCTTTGGTCATAGGGAGTGCGCATCTGACGGTACCCAGGTGTTCAAAGATCCGGATCTAGGCACTTGGTCGGTGCGGGAAAAGGAGGCCGAGGCGTTTGCCGCGTGGTTTTTGATGCCCTTGACCGCAACTCGAAATGCGATTACCTTGCTTGGGATTCAGGACATCACACGTCCAGACGAGGTCTACCAAGTAGCGCTGCATCTCGGCAGCTCCTATCGAGGAATGCTGCGTCATCTCGTCAATCTTAAGCTGATTTCACCGGACAAAACCAACATGTGGTCTCGCATATCTCTAGCAACACTACGGAATCGAGCAGGGGGCGGCCTAGCGGCCCCGCTAGCCAACTCAGTTTGGGCTTTAAGCTCTGCCGCTCACGGCGCTACCCTGCACGTCCTTCCAGGCGATCGGCTAGTGGCTAAATCGCCTTCAGCCGTTGACTCCACGGTCCTCCCTGCCGCCTGGCCTCGGGGAGTTCGCCGTGCAGCTCCGGCGTCCGCAGCCGAAGGTGCGCTGGCGTTGGAATTTGATCGTTATGGTCCCGTTGAACTCGATATCACCAGCGATTTCACCGCTGGTGGTCCATTGCGTTTGAAAGCGTCCGACGGGTTGGAGTGGGAGATCACACTGAGGCCAATTCCCACCCTTCAAGTCGGCCTCAATGAGTCAGAATGAGTCGAGCCGAGTAATCGAACGAGCAGGAAGGCCATGCTCGACGGCCAGGCGATGATCACTCGGCGTTCCTGAACTCGAGCTCCGCTCCCGGCGCTCACCCGATCTGGACCAAAGACGTCCGCAAGAGCTGGAACTCGGCAGACGCTCTGACGAGGCGTCGGTCCAGCCCGCCCCGAACACGATGATCCGTTAACCGCGAGAAACGGACCCTTCAATGTCAGCTCTATGCATCCAAGCACCGAACGTGTCGCAGGCGTGGTTACAGGCAGTACGCGCGTTGGATCTACGGGGCCGAGACCCTCGTGCGCTGCACATGGTGGTATCCATTGACGATCCAACGGCCGAGGACCAGCCGATCCGGACAGCGGTCGATCGATTGCTGAATGATCTCGATCAGCAATCAATCAGCACCATTGCCAACACGATCTTCCCTTCCGCGATCGCGGCAACCAGCGCTAGCCATAGGGAACTTGTACAGCGCTACCTAGCCTATTTCCCGCGACTACGCCGGTTTAAGGGCAACCAACTCGGCACCTACTTTGCCCGACTGATCGACTACCCGAGCGCCAACGGGCAAGTCGACCAACTGGGTGCCATCATCGCCCGGCTGCAGAAGGGAGGCCGTGCGCGTTTCACTCGGTACGAGGCGCTTGTCGACCAGCCCGTGGCATACGACGCTTTTACAGAAACAAAAACAACGGAGACAACGGCGGTTCAGATTATCGACTCAAACTCCACGATCGCGGAATCCTTCTCACCGATCTACGTACCCGGCAGGGACAATACGCCAGGCAGCTTCCCCTGCATGAGTTACTGCTCCTTTCAGTTGGACGCCGATGGCCGACTGCACGCATTGACGTACTACCGAAGCCAATCGATGGTGAAGAAGGCGTACGGGAACTACCTGGGACTTGGGCGGCTTCTGCAGTACGTGGCCAGTCAGGCCGGGTTTGAAACCGGCCAGCTCACAGTCGTTGCCGGGCAGGCGCAGATAGAAATGGCACGCCGCCAAGTCGGCCTGGTGCTGTCTCAGCCTGAGACCCTTCCCGGCATGCTGGCCTAGAGCAGGCCCGAGGGAGGGGGAGTCGCTGAAAGAACGGTACGGACCCGTTCGTCCGACAAGGTAGTCATGCAGTCATCGGCGAAGGCACTGAAGTCACTTAGTGTCGCCGCCCACACGGGGTCTGATGGCGGGGCGGTGTCGTTAGCCTCAACATGCAGATCACGATGAATACGGGCTTCGAGCCGCTCCATAGTACGCACCACCAGCCAGAGCGCCTCAGCTGCCTGACCACTGGTTACTGCCGTGCCTGATTGATCGATCATCTCGTTATCCTCCATCCACGCCCCATCCCACTCGATGGCTTCACACCCGGGATGCATCATCTCGGTAGTGAGTCGGCTGGCGGGAGCTTTGTTGTATTGATCTTCCATTTCGGGGGAAACCATGCAGTCATCGGCGAGGGATCGTAGCGGTAGGTCTGTTTGATCCTGCTACGGCCACTGATCCCGACGATGTCGGGATGGGCGACCCGAGAGTACTTATCGACCTCGCAAAACAGGTTCTGGCAGTCGATGAGCTGGAGAGGCCTGCCCGATAGGCCGGAAAAGTCCAGACCCAACCGCCGAAAGTGGTAGTCCTGGCTATCAGCCATGTAACCGATAACCTGGGGTTCAATGCCGCTGGCGGCGGGCCCGAAACACTTGCGAATGCCGTCTCGTGCACCAGGCCCGGCCACGACGAACTCCATTTCGTTGAAGTTCAGATGGCCGCTGTAGTTCAGGTCGATCAAGAACTGGTAAGCCAGAAAGTCCCCTATGCCCGGATAAGCCTTGAGAATCTCGAATGCCTCAGCCATTGATGCCGCATTCGCCAAACGTCCCGGAGCGTTGCTGGTCATCATCATCTCTAGCAACCTGAGGTGGTTGCTGTGCTTGCGACTCTCCCCGAACTGGGGTTGTGGAATCACATAAGCGGGCGAATATAACCGATCCCCCCGCGCGAAGGTCTCACTCAGGACGGCGTTGAAGATTTCAAAAGAGTATGCCCGCCAACTGACCTGGCCGATTGCGCCGGTCAGGAGCCGCCAGGTCGAGATCCGGTTGAATACCTTGAACAGCAGAGTCCGAAAAAACACCTCAGACCACTCTTGTGGCCCGCGGTAGGAGACCTGGGCAATCACGTACTGGCTGACCCGGTCAGCAGCCCGGTAGCAGTTGGTGAAGCGATGCTGGTTCAAGATGGGATCACTGGTCCAGGGCCCGACCGCACCAGCCAGCCGTAAGTCATAGACGCGCTGACGTTCAGCGGCGAAATACCAGTAGGTATCAAACACCGCCGTCGGACGTAGCCGGCGACCCGCGATGGTCACCGGCAACGCAGGAGGACGATCAGCCCGTTGCCTGTGCTTGATCGAGGTCACCGTCATCCTGTGATCATATAACTAATATATATTGAATACTCAAATCTAGGGAGAGGAGGGGGATGGATCTCCTCAAAGATTCAACGAAGCGCACCACGTCGGTGCAGTGGCCGGATGCCGTAGACACCCGACTGGAAGTCCTCATAGCACTGGCTACAGCCGATGGCGAGCAGGTCTCGCGAGCTCAGCTACTGGCAGCACTGGTGGCAAGTGCCCCCATGGATGGCAAGCAACTCAGAGAGGTTGTGCGCGCCTACCGGCGTCAACGGCCAGAGGAATTCACCGAGGCCACAGGTGCGGCGGGTGAACTTCCGACTGTACGACACCCCGGGGCTAAACGACGGGGAGGGACACGTCGTACCCGCGAGGAGAACAGTCGGTAGCCCTCTAGAGCGTGACCGCCCTCTGCGACAGTGCTGGCATCGGCGGCACCGTTACCGCTCAGCTGGTAACGATGCTCATCACTGATCCCGAGCATGCCGAGAACACGGCTGCGCGCCCGGCGGTCAGTCCTGGCTGAGTGGGTGTAGAAGGTCAGCCGTAAAGATGACATACGTACTGCTGGTGATGACCGTCTACATTTCGGCTATCGTCCTGAACTGAGACCGTGCTCTCGCTGTTCATCACACGCGCCGTCCTGCCCGCGCAACAGCATCGCTGGCGCCAGATTCCGTCGAGGTTGGCGTGGGGATTGTGAGTAGCTGGTGCATGTATCGCACACAGGAGGCTTCCGATCTTGCAGGGGGCATCTGGCCGCTAAGCTCTGGGGAAGCGCGAGGATCTCTTGTGTCTCATGAGACATACGAACTCTGGAGAACGCCCCCTTTTTCATCTCGGCGAACGAGCACGTGTGAAAGTGAATCGCCGTACAGATCGGGCCTGTGGCGTCAGTGGTGTCAACCAAACCCCCTCTTCCCCCGTCTCCCCTTATGCCCCATCTGTCGTACGCAGGAGGCGACGTGCGCGTCCGCTCGGTTCTCTCAGTCGCCACCCTGACCGGCGGCATGCTCCTCCTCTGGCAGCCCCTTCCCTCTTTCGCGGGGCAGGGTGCGACTATCGCGGCCGACGTCGCCTCCGTGAAGCAGAGCTCGACCGGCACGGCCGACGTCGCTTCAGCGAGGCAGGGCTCGGCCGACGCGGCAGAGGTCGTGGAGTACGAGTGCACCACCGACGGCGTGACCGAGAAGCAGACCATTCAGATCAACGTCGAGATGACGGTTCCGGCCACTGCCGTCGCGGGACAGCAGTTCACGATCGGCTGGCGCGGCACCTACACCGGCACCGGGCTGACGGCACCCGCCGAAGGACTGCCCGAAGGCACCAAGCTGTACGCGTACGCCTCCATCAGCAGCCTTCCCGGGCTGACCTCCGCCACCGGGGTGGGCACCCTCGACGCGATCAGCGCGGGTGAGCCCATCACGCTGCCGACGGCCCAGATCGCGCTCGCGACCACCTCACCCAACCCTGGCAGCGCGGTGGTAAAGCCCGCCGCCATCAATTTCGGCACCTCGCCCACCCAGCCGTTGATCGAGTGCGAGTCCCAGAACAAGGACGCCCTGACGACCTACCCCCTCACCGTCACCTCGGGCGGGACGACCGACACCCCAACCGACACCCCGACGGACACCGCCACGCAGCCCGTCGGCGAGACCACGCCGGACGAGGAGACCGAGACGGGCGAGACGCCGCAGGACACGAACGGCGAGATCGACGAGACACCGGCCGGAGGAGCCGACACCGGAGGCGGCGGCGAGAGCGGCCCCGACGGCCGCGCCCTCGTACTCACCGGCTCCTTGGTCACCTTCGGCGCCGTCACCGGCCTCCTGATCCGCCGCCGCGGCACCCGAGCGTTCCTGAGCCCCCGAGCCTGACCCCGAGCCTCACGGCCCGGTATCAGCGCGCCCGTGCCCGTCACGGCCTCCTTCGAATTCGAGGCGGGACGGGCGCGAGAGGCCCGGTGTGCGATCACCGGAGAAACGCCGAAAGGCTGTCGCCCTGTGTAATTACACAGGGCGACAGCCTTTTCGAAGTGCGCCGCCAGGGACTCGAACCCCGGACCCGCTGATTAAGAGTCAGCTGCTCTAACCAACTGAGCTAGCGGCGCTTGATCTCGACAAGCTTACCGGACCTGGCGCTGTGGTCCGTACATGAGCTGACATATGCCGATCTAGTGGGTCAGGTATGAGCGATACGTGCCGCCACAAGGCGCCGGAGGGGCGGGGGAAGCGGGGCGGAATCCCGTGACGACCTGGGGAAACGAAGGTGGACGAACAGTGTTCCGTACCGGCTGACTTGGGAAAATGCCGTTTAGGGCTCCTCGCTCGGGTAGATGACCGGAGCCCGGAGTATCAAGTCAAGGGAGATGTTCAACCATGCAGCCTGAGCTCTGGAACTATCGGGCCGACGTGTACGGCCAGGACAGGACGCTCGACATCGCCGGGTACCACGTCGAGGCCACCGACGGGAAGATCGGCTCCGTCGACGAGGCGACGTACGAGGTCGGCGAGAGCTACCTCGTCGTCGACACGGGCCCGTGGATCTTCGGTAAGAAGGTCCTCCTCCCTGCGAGTACGGTGACGCAGATCGACCCGCAGGAGAAGAAGGTCTACATCGCGCGTACCAAGCAGGAGATCAAGAGCGCTCCCGAGTTCGACGAGTCGAACTTCAGGGAGCCCGCGTACCGCGACCGGGTCGGCGAGTACTACGGCCGCTTCCCCTTCGGTGGCGGGCCCGGCAACTTCTGAGCACCTTCCATCCCCCCGGCGCACCGGCCGAGACGACGAAAAGGGGCCCCGCCATCCGGCGGGGCCCTTCGCGTGCCGGGAACGGTCGCGTCTCAGGGCCAGGTCGGGTCGCCCGAGGAGTCGACGGGGCCGGAGATGACGTCGAGGCGCTGGAGGAGGATGAGAAAGGTGGAGGCGTACGGGGAGTCCCGCACGACGGCGGCGACGCGGTCCCAGTCGACCTGCTCGCGCAGGGCCCTGACCTGGGGCAGCAGGGATCCGTAGTCGCAGCTGTGCTCGGAGAGCGGCAGCAGCCACGAGATGACCAGGTCGGTGGCCTCCAGGACGGGCAGGATCACCGCCGAGGCCTTCATCGGCTCCGCGCGCTTCAGCAGCTCGGGGGTGACCGGGTGGTCGCAGATCGAGAAGATCAGGTCCACCAGCCTGCCCTCGTCGAAGGCCTTGACCAGCCAGTCCTCCGGCGGCTGCCTGGATGTCTCGAACCCCAGCTTGCCCAGTGCCTCAAGCGCGAGCGGCACGTCCTCCTGGGGGAGGACGAAGTCGACGTCGTGGAGCGAGGGGGCGGCTCCGCGCGCGTAGGCCGCACAGCCCCCGGCGAGTGCGAACCTGACATCCGCGTCCTTCAGTCCGCTGCTCGCCCGCTTCAGCGTTTCCAGGATCGCGTCGGTGACCTCGTGACTGTGGCTTCCCATAGCCCACGCGTACCCCATAGCTTCCCAGGTAGGCATGTCACAGGTATGTCAAACCTTTACTTGGGTAAACGGAGCGCATGATTCAGCCCGAACATGTACAAAAAGACCACCCTGAGCCTGGAGAGACGCACAAAGAGCGGGTGGATCGCGAACTCGGCGAGCTGTTACAGGGTCTGCGCGTCGCCGTCACCGGTGTGCAGGTGTTGTTCGCCTTCCTGTTCAGCCTGCCGTTCGCGGCGGGCTTCAACAAAGTGGACACCCTGGGGCGCTGGCTGTTCTTCATCGCCCTGCTGAGCGCGGCCGTCGCGTCCGTCTGCTTCATCACCCCCGCCGCCCAGCACCGCCTGCTGTTCAGGACCGGGTTGAAGGAGAGGATGCTGCACCGCTCCAACGCGCTCGGCATCGCGGGGCTCGCCGGGCTCGCGGTCGCGATGACGAGTTCGGTCGCGCTGGTCGCGGAGACGGTCCTCAACGCCTGGCCCGCGGCGGTGTTCGCCGGGGTCGTGGCACTGCTGAGCGCCTGGTTGTGGTTCATCCAGCCCATCGTTGATCTGTACAGAACCAAGGATGAGGAAGATGTTAAGTCGTGAATTGTGAGGGCAGAGGCCGGTTATGGCTACCTTGCTTTGGATCATCGCAGTCGTCCTCGTCATCTCCGGGATCTACGTCATCCTGGCCCGTCGCGACCTGCTCTGGGGGATCGTCCTGATCGTCCTCGGCTTCCTCGTCGGCCCCGGGGGCGTGAGCATCTTCAATGTGTGACGCGAGCCTCGCGCTCGCGGTAGCACAGACCGGTGCGAGCCCAGTGCTCGCACACCGCCCAGGTGCGGGCCACACGACCCGCGCACCGTTCCGTACGGCCCGATGTCCGTACGCCGTCCAAGGGGGTGCGGGCTTAAGGCCGGCACACTTCCCGACGTGGGTGTCACGCCCGCGAGAACGTACCTAAAAACGTAAGCGCCCCGAACTCCCACAGAAGCCTCGCGGGCCGGGTAACCCCGGCCCGCTTCTTCTTGCCCGGGACCCGTCAGCGGTCTCTCCTACGACGTTGACCTCTGACGTCGCCCCCGACGTCAAAGAGCCCGACGTCGAAGAGCCCGGCGGCGGGACCCCGTCACCAGGGTCTCCGCCACCGGGCTCCTCGCCCTCTGGACAACGCCGCGCTCAGAGGAGATACACGCCGTACGCCCGGCCCAGCACCGGAAGCGCCGCGTTACGCACCCTGATGCCTCCCGGCGTCACGCCCTTCTCCGTACCGGAGTGGGCGTGTCCGTGGATGATCAGGTCGGCGCCCTCGGCGTCGACCGCCTCGGCCAGCAGGTAGCTGCCCAGGAAGGGATAGATCTCCAGCGGCTCCCCGGCGAGGGTGTCCTTGACCGGCGAGTAGTGGGACAGCACGACCCTGCGGTCGGCCTGCAGCTCCTTCAGCGCCACCCGCCAGCGGTCGGCGATCCGCTTGGTGTGCCCGACGAACGCCTTGATCTCCGGCTCGCCGAAGTCGCTGGCGCACTTGCCCGCGTACCCCCCGCCGAAGCCCTTGCCGCCGACGACGCCGAGCCGTACCCCGTGGATGTCGAGCACCGTGGCGTCGTCGTGCAGGACCTCGATCCCGGTGTCGCGCAGCAGGGCGGCGATCTCGGCGGGCTTGTCGGAGTGGTGGTCGTGGTTGCCGAGCACGGCCACCACCGGGATCGGCAGGTCGCGGAACTCGTCCGCCACCACCCGCGCCTCCTCCATGGTGCCGTGCCGTGTCAGGTCCCCGGCGAGGAGCAGGACGTCGGCCTTCTCCCCGATGTCGTGGAGCCGCTCGCGGTAGCTCCCCCTGCGGCTCTCGTCCAGGTGTACGTCCCCGACCGCCGCGATCCGCACGTCTCTCACAGTCTCTCCTCCCCCACCGGGTCCCGCACGTCCACGATGTCGATCTCGTTGTGGACGTCCAGCCCGGGAGCCGCCTCACCGGCCACCTCCGCGATCAGCTCGCGGCGCTCGGGGCCGATGACCTGGCCGCGCAGGTAGAGCTGGTCGCCCCGGATGTCCACCCGGATGCCGAGTTCCGTGGTTCTCTCGTCCTCGGCGAGCGCGCGCTGCACGCGCGCCGCGACGTACTGAGGAGCCTCCATCGTCGAACTCCTTTCCGTCCAAAACTGCTCGCCTTCCCGTGAAGGCCAAGGTCAAACACGTTTAAAGTTCCAGCTCGGGGCAGGGGAGATGGTTATGCCCAGGACGCAGGCACGCCTGCCCCGTACACCCGGTGGAGTCGTGTCCATGAAGATCGCGATGGTGTCAGAGCATGCGAGCCCCCTCGCGACCGTCGGCGGAGCCGACGCGGGGGGCCAGAACGTCCACGTCGCCGCCCTGTCCCTCGCGCTCGCCGCGCGCGGGCACGAGGTGACCGTCTACACCCGCAGGGAGTGTCCCTCTCAGCCCGAGGAGACCTCCCTCGCCCCCGGGGTCACCGTGGTCCACGTACCGGCAGGACCCGCCATGACCCTGTGCAAGGACGACCTGCTCCCCTGGATCCCGGACTTCGGCCGGTGGCTCGCCAGGCGGTGGAGCGCCGCGCCGCCGGACATGGTCCACAGCCACTTCTGGATGAGCGGCCTGGCCGCCCTGGCCGCCGCGAGGGACGCCGCCGTCCCCATCGTGCATACCTTCCACGCCCTCGGTACGGTCAAGCGCCGCCACCAGGGCCCGGCCGACTCCAGCCCGCGCGAGCGCCTCAAGATCGAGGCGATGGTCGCCTCCCAGGTGGACGCGGTCGTCGCGACCTGCGCCGACGAGGTGGCGGAGCTGCGCCGGATGCGGATTCCCCGGAGCCGGACGAGGGTCGTGCCCTGCGGCGTCGACGTGCGCTCCTTCACCCCTTCCGGGCCGAGGAGGGACTTCGGGCCCGGCCCCGTCCTGCTCGCCCTCGGCCGTCCCGTCCGCCGCAAGGGCGTGGACACCACGATCCAGGCCCTCGCCCGCATCCCCGGCGCCACCCTGGTCGTCGCCGGTGGCGACCCGGGCGACCCGGAGGCGGAGCGGCTCTCGCGGGTGGCCGCCCGGTGCGGCGTCGCGGACCGCGTCAGGTTCCTCGGCAGGGTGGAGAGGGACGACGTCCCCACCCTGATGCGCTCGGCGGACGTCGTGGTCACCATGCCCTGGTACGAGCCGTTCGGCATCGTGCCGCTGGAGGCCATGGCCTGCGGCGTGCCGGTGGTCGCGTCCGCGGTGGGCGGGCACCTGGACACCGTCGTCCCCGGGGTGACCGGCCTGCTGGTCCCGCCGCGCGAGCCGCACACGCTGGGCGGCGCGCTGCGCCGGTTGCTCGCCGCGCCGTCCGTGCTGGCGGCCTACGGCGCCGCGGCCGTCGCGCGGGCACGCTCCCGCTACGACTGGCACCGGATCGCCGCCCAGACCACCGCCGTGTACGCGGAGGTGCTCTCCTCCCGCGCCCCGGCACGTCTCCTGGAACGTGTCCCGGCTGTTCCGGCAGGTGTTCCCGCGCGGGCGGACGGCGCCCGATCGTGCCCCGGAGCCGCCTGACGGCCGGGGACGGGCTCCGGACGTGAGACGCGCGAAGGCCCCCGGTCCCTTGGAGGGGATCGGGGGCCTTCGGTACGAGATCGGCCGCCGGTGGCGGCCCTACCGGGTCACTTGCCGGTGGCTCTGTGGATGCTCCGGGACGCGGAACGATCGATCGCGGCCTTGACCACGCCGAAGATCGCCCCCTGGATGGCCGCCGCGACAAGGACCTCGCGCCAGCCGTAGTCATCCGATGTCGCCTGGGGAGCCTCGTCCTCACCGGACGCGAACTTCCAGACCTGCTTGAACACGGCTCCGGCGATCGCGCCGCCGATCATTCCGGTCACGGCACTCGCACCGCGGGATACGACTCTGCTCACGTCCTGCCCTCCGTTCGCGTTCGCTGAAAGGGTTCACCGAAACAGGCTCACCGCGAAGGGTTCGCCGAAAAGACACGTCTACCCGTGGGAACCGGTCCCTAACGGGCCCGGAGCGGCGAGCGACACCCGCTTGGGGTCCTCCGCTCCTCGATCGCGGCTCTCCAGGGGAGAGATCCGCGGGTCACACCGCCGGAGGGTCGTTGTAGTGACGCTCCTCGTAGGTGCGGCGGTGGGTGACCGGGTCCTCGATCACCGTGGTGGCCGTGGCGTCGGGCACCGCCCTGCGGGCGAGGCTGAGCCGGTACACGGCGAACAGGAGCCACGCGAGACCGCCGATCATCAGGATGACACCGACGACGTTGATGTCGAATCCGGCGATGTCGAATTCGACCGCCCACGTGAGAATGGCGCCGAGCATAATGAGAACGATGCCGCCTGCGATGGTCATGGGATCTCCTCCTTCGAGCCAACGCACCACCATCTATCCCCCGTGCGGATCTCAAACGTCACCCGGCGGAGACAGACCCGGGCGGCGGCCTCCCGTTCGTCGTCACAGCCTTGACGGCCCCGGAAAAACAACCGGCCGCGCCCCCGTGAGACGGGCGGGCGCGGCCGGCGGAGCGGGACGGGGATCTACTCGGCGGGCAGGACCGCGCCCTTGTAGGTGTCCTCGATGAACTTCTTGACCTCGGGGCCACGGAGCAGCTCGGCGAGCTTCTTCACCCGGGGGTCCTCCACCTTGGCCGGGACGGTGACCAGGCCGTTGGCGTACGGGTTGCCCTCGCCCTTCTCCAGGATCAGGGAGTCGGTCGCGGGCTGCAGCCCGGCCTCCAGGGCGTAGTTGCCGTTGACGATCGCGGCGTCCACGTCCTCCAGGGAGCGGGGCAGCTGGGCCGCCTCAAGGGGCTTGAACTCCAGCTTCTTGGGGTTGTCCGCGACGTCGCGCTCGGTGGCCTTGACGCCGACGCCCTCCTTGAGGGTGATCACGCCGTTGTCGGCGAGGAGCTTGAGCGAGCGGCCGAGGTTGCTCGCGTCGTTGGGCAGTGCCACCTGGGCGCCCTGGGCCAGCTCGGAGACGTTCTTGATCTTCTTGGAGTACAGGCCGAGCGGCTCGATGTGCACCGGGGCGACCCAGCTGAGCTTGATGTCCTTGCCCTTGGAGAACTCCTCCAGGTACGGGATGTGCTGGAAGTAGTTCGCGTCCAGGTTGCCCTCGTCGAGCTGGGTGTTGGGCTGGACGTAGTCGGTGAACTCGACGATCTCCAGGTTCAGCCCGGCCTTGGCGGCGAGGTTGTCCTTGACGTACTTGAGCACCTCGCCGTGGGGCACGGGGTTCACCCCGACCCTGAGCGGGGCGTCGGCCTTCGGCGTGCCGCCCGCGGGCTGGGCCGTGTCGGTGGACGTCCCCCCGCACGCGGTCAGGGTCCCGGCCAGGATCAGTCCGGCCACAACCCCAAAGATCTTGCGCATGACTCTCCCCTTAATTCCCCTTATATCAAGTAGGAAATATATCTCATAGAAGGGGAGGTGAGGACAAATCCTTACTGACCCCTCAGGGCCAGCATCTGGGCGATCTGTGCCGTACGCGAGACGTCGACGCGCTTCGCCAGCTTCGTGACCTCGGAGTGCAGGCCGGTCGCGACCTCCACCTTGGCCATCTGGGTGGCGTCGTCCTGATGGGCGATCAGCATGTCGAGGAACCTCCGCTCGAACTCGGCCGCGGGCGCGGCGACCAGCGCCGCCATCTCCTCGTCACTCACCCCGGGCATCCCGCCGTGGGCGGTGTGCTCGTCGTCCTTCGCGGTCGCGGGCTGGCCCCAGGTCTTCAGCAGGCCGGACATCGAGGCGGATTCGAGCTCCTGGGTCGCGCCGATCGCCTCGGCGAGCTCCTTGACCTCGGGACGGACCTGCCGCTCGCGCACCAGCCGCACCAGCCGTACCCCCTGGGTGTTGTGGGGCACCATCATCTGCAGGAACATCACGTCGGGGGGGTTGAAGGCGACTCCGGCGGCCGTTCCCATCGGCGGGGCGGGCGAGGGGGTGGGCAGGCCCGCTCCGGCACCGTGCGCCGAGTGGTCCTCGGCGGCATGGTCACCGCCGTGGCCGGACCCCTGACTGGAGGCGGATGGCGACGTCACCTGGACGGGGGCGCCGTGCGCCCCGTGACCGGCCGGGCCTCCGCGGAGTTCCTGGATGCTGTCGGCACCGCAGCCGGAAAGGCCGGAGAGCAGGAGAACCCCCACGACGACCGCCGGGACCACCGGAACCGCACGCTTCATGACGAACTCCTCGACTCTCGGGAGATTCTCGGGAGACCACGGGCCCGGCCGGGGTGGCGGCGGCCACCCCGGCCGGATCTCACCGGATCAGACGCGCTGCCACAGGGCCGCGACGTTCGGCGGCTCCCAACCGGCCAGCGCGGTGTGCGCCTGCAGGCACCGGTAGGTCACGCCGTTGTAGGTCACCGTGGCGCCCGTCGCGTAGGCGGTGCCCGCCCGCCAGGTGCCGCCCGGCTGACTCGTCGGAGTCGGGGTCGGGGTCGGCGTGGGGGTCGGGGTCACCGTGGGGGTCACCGTCGGGGTCGGCTGGGGGTTGGGGTTGCCGCCGCCGAAGTTCACGTCGGAACAGGTGTAGAAGGCCTCGGTGCTGCCCACGATGCGCTGCCAGATCGAGAAGATGAGCTGGCGGCCACTCCGCTGCGGGAGGTTGATCGTCCAGTTGGTGAACTGGGTGGGGTTCTGGTTGTTGAAGGTCCTGATGTGCTCCAGGTCCGACCAGCGCAGCGGCTGGGTGGGGTTCCAGCTCTGCTTGGTGATGTAGAACTCGAAGTTGCTGTTCGCGTGCGGAGCGGTCGCGTGGTACGTGACCGTGAGCGGTCCCGGGGAGACCGAGGTGGCGGGCCAGTCGTTCCTGGTGAGGTTGAGGCCGCGGTACTTGTCACGCCCGGCGCCGCACAGCTGGCCGTCGGGAATGATCTGGCGGTGGTTGCCTCCGGCCTCAAGCCGGGACACCTCGTGCCAGTCGTAGAACGCCTGGGTGCCCCCCGCGGCGACGGCCGCCTTGCAGGCCTCCGACTTGGGGGTCTCCGGGCCTTCGTTCTTGCAGACGTACGCACGGCTGGGCGGGTTCGACATGGACCCGTGGGCCACCGCCGCGGTGGACGGCAGCAGGGCGAACAAAGACCCTACGCTGATCGCGGCGGCGGTACCGGTGGCCAGCTTGTGTCGCAGATGCACGTGGACTCCTCCTGGAGCGATAAATGGGAGGCAGGACTGTCCAACGAGCCGACGGATAGCACGTTATTAACAAGAAACCTTACTAAGAATTCCGGTCATATGACCAGTCGTACGGCCATATCAGTCCATGACCAGCACAACCTTGCCCCGCCCGTGCCCGGTGGCGACCTCGCGGTGGGCGTCCCCGGCCCGCTCCAGGGGGTAGGTCCGGCGTACGGGGAAGAGGAGTTTGCCCTCGGCGTACAGGGCGGCCAGCTCGGCCAGGCGGGAGGCCAGCCGCACTCCCCTGGTGAGCTGCACCCCGAGCTCGGCGGCCCTGCCGTGCTCGACGAGCGTGACGACGCGCTCGCCCTCGACCAGTTTCAGGGAGACCTCCAGCGCCTCGCCGCCCGCGCCGTCCAGGACCATGTCCACCCCGCCGGGGGCGAGGGCGCGCACCCGCTCCAGCAGGCCGTCGCCGTACGTGACGGGGATCGCGCCGAGCTCGCGCAGGTAGTCGTGGTTCTCCTCGCGGGCGGTGCCGATCACCGTGGCCGCCCCCCAGAGCCGGGCGAGCTGGACCGCCGCCGTGCCGACCGCGCCCGCGGCGGCGTGGACCAGGACCGTGTCGCCCTCCCCCACCCCGAGCTGCCGCAGCGCGATGTGGGCGGTCTGGGGCCCGGCGGTGAAACCGCCCGCCACGTCCCAGGGCATGTTCGCGGGCTTGGGCGTGACGTTCTCCGCGGGCACGACGATGTGTTCGGCGTAGGAGTTCAGCAGGTTGAAGCCCAGCACCTCGGCGCCGACGAGGATCCCGTCCACCCCCGCGCCCACCTGGTCGACCACCCCGGCGAACTCGTTGCCCGGCACCCGGGGCAGCCCACCGCTCACCCCCGGCGGGCTCCACCCCTGCCGGACGGCCAGGTCGAACGGCTGCACGCCCGCCGCCCTGATCCGCACCCGCACCTGCCCCTCCCCCGCCTCCGGCGTCGGAAGCTCCGTCACCCGCAACACCTCGGGCCCGCCGAACTCGAAAAACGCAGCAGCCTTCACAGGATTCCCCCTCGTTCGTGTACGCCTTCGCTCGCGTACGCCGCCACCCAGCCTGCGGCCTCAACCACGATTGAGGTCAAGCTTCACGCGTTCAGGGTCTGGTCGGGGCGGCGACCGCGTGAAGCCGGAAACCGGCACCGGGGCGGCTCTCCACGTCCTGGCGGTCGCCGGGGCCGCCATGATGCCGCTCTCCGTACGTCGGCGTCATGGCGGTCCACGTGATGGCCGGGCGGATTCCGGGCTCGCCGGAAAGCGAGCCCGGCCACCGAGCCTGCCGGCGGGTCACTCCGTGGTGAGGGCCGCCAGGTTGTCGTAGCTGAGCTGGGCGAACTGCAGTGACTGGCCCGGGTTCGCCGTACCACCCGGAGCGGTGTCCTGCTCGTACATCGGGTAGTGGTGCTGGCTGACCAGCCCCCGGAAGAACGTCGTGTAGTCGATGTCGCCCGTACCGAAGGGCACCATGTCGTAGCCGTTGGTGGTCGCGGTGTTGATCTTTCCGTCCTTGGCATGGAACAGCGGGTACCGGCCCTCCTGCGCCTGGACGAGAGCGAGAGGGTCGAAGACGCTGGTCTGGACGGAGCCGTCGGGGGCGGTGTAGGTCCGGTGCCTGTACTGCGCGACGTGCGCCCAGTAGATGTCCATCTCCAGGTTCACGAACTTGGGATCGGTGATGCCCAGGAAGTACTCCAGCTTCCGGATCCCCGAGGAACGCGTCGGACGGCCCTGGACGTCCAGCGGTCCGCTGTCGAGAAGGAAGTTGTACGCGGCGTCGTGGTTGTGGGTGTACAGCTTGACGTAGCCGGAGTTCCGGGCGATCTCCCCGAGAACGTTCCACTTCTCGGCGGCGATGTCCCAGTCGGCCTTGTAGTTGCTGCCGGTGGGGTCGTTACCGGTGCCCATGTGGTCCATGCCGAGGATGTTGGCGATCTCCAGGCTGGCCCTGAACCGGTCGAGATCGGCCTGGGTCAGCGGCCAGGATCCCGGGATGAACCCGTGGTTACCTTCGGCCCGCAGCCCGTTCTCGTCCAGCCACGAGCGCAGCAGCGTCGCCCCGGCGACGCTCTCCAGGTTCGCCCCGCCCTCGGCGTTGGCGTGCTGCGTGAAACCGGCGAACTCGATGCGCTCGTAGCCGATGTCACTGAGCGCCTTGAACACCTCCTTGAACCCCGACGGCAGGGTCGTGGTGTTGGGGTCGCGGGAGATGGCGTCGCGGACGGTGTAGAGGATGATGCCGCGCTTGCTGTCACGGATCAGGGGGGCGCCCAGAACGGCGGCCGAAGCCCTGCCGGGTAGCGCGGTGATGGCCGCCGCCGCGGCCATACCCGTGGTCGCCGCGAACAACTGCCGACGGGTCAGTCCGAGCTTGCGCCCGAGGGCACCGCCTTCGACCTGGTCGTCATCGTGGGCATGGAAAGTATTCACACTTATCCGTTCGGGGGGAAGGACGCGTGCGCTGAGCGACGTCACAAACGAAAAATGAACTACCCGGGAGGCTTCAGCGTGCCACCGGTGCCGACAGCCGACGATGGGGGCTTTTGACGGGCCACCGCCGTATATCCTGCACTGCCAGCAATTGTTAACTCCAGAGCGTCACTTCGTCAACGAAAGTACGGATCCTTCCGACATAACCCTTCTGAGAAGTTCAAACCTTTTCGGGCGAATCAAGAACAGGGCCGCTGAGCAGCGGAAACAGGACACCGACCCGGCTCGCCCGGCTCCGTCAACCAGCACCGGCAGCGGTGGCGGTGGCCCGGTCTCGTCACGGCCGACGCGGGCGCACCTCGAACCGGGCTCGGCCGTCACCGGAGGACGGCACACACGCGATGGCACCTCACGGGTGGAGGGCGGCACTGACCATCCGCGGCGAGAGAAGAGCCGGTGAGCTTGATCCGGCTTGACGGACACATCCGCCCAGCCGAGTGCGAATACCAGTTGCTTGCTTGCGACCCCTCGCAGGGGCGATGAGGACCAAGTACATCCATCTCGTACGGCTGGCTTGGGATCTGCGGTTGCGACCCCTCGCAGGGGGCCTGCTCCTCGGGGCCGCGGACGAGGTCGGCCAGGCACCGGGGTCTCACCGAACTGGATTGCTGAGCTGAAGCGGTTCGCCCGTCTTCTCCGGTGACCGTGGCTCTCAGTCCTGGGCCGCGGGCTGGAGGTCGGTGACCTGGACGATGAGCTGGGTGGCCAGTGCCCGGTTCAGCAGGTGGGGTTCGTCCAGGCCGACGGGGGTCTGGTGGCCGGTCTCCACCACCCGGCCGTTGTCGTCCTCGCCGTACAGGTTGGCCAGCACCCCGACCGGGGAGTAGTCGCCGACCGTGCAGACGACCGGTGCCTCTCTTCGCAGGTACGGGCAGGCGGTCAGTGCCTCGACGACGTGCGCCTTGCAGGTGGGCGGGTGAGCGGTGGGCCAGGGCGAACGGAAGTCGCCGACCAGTGCGGAGGGCAGGATCCAGCTGACGCGCCCGGTGCCGGGGTCGGTGGCCGGTAGGCCGCACACCCGGCACAGACCTTTCAGCATGCACCGGCGTTGCCGCAGCGTATGAACCATGGGCCACAGGATCTTCCCCTCCCGCGCGGTGCCGCAGCGAGCCCACAGCGCCCCGAACATCCACTCCTGCGGAAGCGCGTCACGGTAGGTCAGCCGGGGTGATCCATCCGCCCACTCGAAGGCCAGCGGCAGATCCAGGCTCTCCTCTTCGTACGGCGTGACGTAGGGCTTGCGAAGCTGTGTCGACACAGTGCCCGTCATCACCTACCGCCTCGCCGAGCGGTGAGGATCAGATTCGCGACCTGCTGTGGCTCCCGTACCGTCCGCGGTTCGGGGTCCCCTCGCAGGGACACCAGGTAGCAGCCGGAGCGCGTCCCCACGGTCACCGTGGCCACCCGTCCGGCGTTGCCGTGAACGACCAGCTCGGGGGCGTACCGCTTGGACTCCGCCAGCGGGATCGGTCGGCCGTCGTCACCGGACAACTTCAGGCCGACGATGTGAACGGCGTACGAGCGAACCCCATGGACCTTCAGCAACCGCTGCACGACGGCCAGCGCCCTGTCGTGCCTCTCCGCCGTTGTGTCACCGCACTCCTCGGCCACTGTTCTCGACGCATGTGCGCCGGACAGACGGGCGCCCGCGATTTCACCAGCCATTGTGGGCCTCCAGCAGTTCGTCGTCGCTGTCTTTAGTACAGAAAAGACAAAAAGGTAAACGCGGCACCGCTCAGGTGCAAGAGATGCGTTCGGCATTGCCTTACGTGTCATAGTGAGGGGAAGCTCAACGCTCATCCAGAGATCTGTTTTGGCTAACAGGAGCAGCCAAATTAGCCAATACAGCGGGAGGTCGTCATGCCCCGTCGGCCGGACACAGTTGATCCCTCGAAGTCACCGACTGCCCTTTTCGGTGCGTACCTAAGGCATTGGAGAGAGTTCCGCGAAGGCTCCCTGAAAGGCGTCGCGGCGCAGATCAACACCGATTGGTCGGTTCTTGGCCGCTGGGAGCGCGGCGAGCGCCTCGCGCCGATCGAGGTCGTCGAAAGCCTCGACAGGCTTTACCGCGCCGACGGCGCCCTGACCTCACTGCACGCGCTCGTCCAGGCGACCAAAGCCGCAGTGGCGCCGCTGGCGGGATCGCCGACTCTGTCGGATCCTGTCGTTATGGACGAAGTACGGAGGCGACTCCTACTCGGTGTCGCGACAGCAGGCGTATCCGCCCTGCTGCCAGGGCTGGAGCAGCTGCGCACCATCGTGGACCAGCGAGTCGGTAAGCCTGACCTCGACGCGTGGGAAGAAATCGCATGGGAGCACGCCCATGGAATCGTCTCGCGCCCCTTGGTCGAAGTGATCCGTGACCTGTCCGTGGATCTCCTGACCCTCCAGCAGACTCTGCCGCCCCTCCCCGATCGCGAAGCGGTGGGCTGGGCCCGCGTGAACGCCCGACTGACGTTCCTCCTCGCGCAGGCGCTGGGGTCGGCCGGAGACCATCGCGGGTCGCGACACTGGTGGGGATCCGCGCGCCGGGCAGCGGCTCAGACCGGTGATCCTGAGTTCATCGCCACCGCGTACGCGATCGAGGCGGTTCAGGCTCTGTACGAGCGCCGCCCCCTGACCGCGGTGCTGTCACGTGTGAAAACGGCTCTGGACCTTACCGCTGACCAGCCAGGTCGTGCGGCGGTGAGTGCCCTGGGCGCCCGTGCCCACGCGTTGGCCCTCATGGGGAATCACGTCGGCGCGCACGCCAGCCTGGCCGAACAGGCCAAGGCTTTCGCGATGCTCCCCGGCAGCGTTACCGGTAACACCATGTCCGCCGAAGGCTGGTCGGAATCTCGGCTGCTGCACACTCGATCCCTCGTCCTGACCCTGGGCGGCGCCCCGTCCGCGTCTGCCGCGCAACGGGAGGCGCTCGCCTCCTACCCCGCGGGACGCGAGCGGCAAGCAGCCCAGGTCCGCCTGCATCAGGCAGCGTCGGCGGTACGGGAGGGAGATGTCACCGATGGGCTACAACATGCCGTCACGATCGTGGAAAGTATCGAGCCTTCCCGTATGACGCAGTTCGTGATGCATATCGCTCATGTTGTGGCTGACGCCGCGCCAACAGGGCAGAAGGCGCAGCGAGCTGTCAGCGACTACCGTGCACATCTCGCACTCATGGCGCCGAAAGAGGATAAATGAGCATTAGTCTTCAACGCCTGACCGGCCCGGCGGCGCGCGCGATACTCGATGAAGAGCACGTCGATTTATACCTGCGGATCCACGCCGAGCCGCCCTACCTTTCAGGGCCGCTTTACAGCCGAGAACGATTCACCGAGCGCACGGGCCGACAACTGGAGCGCGACAGCTTCACCTTGGTCTCGGCGAGGTCCGGATCGGAACTCGCGGGATTCGCCTTCGGCCTCGCATTCGAAGCGGGCCGATGGTGGGGTGGAGAAGCCACCCCTCCTCCCGCCGAAGCAGCCGACCTGCCTAAATTCGCGGTCATCGAGCTGAATGTCCGTCAGGACTTCCGGGGCCATGGCATCGGCAAGCGTCTTCTTGACGAACTGCTGGCCGGTCAGGACGCGCCGTACGCGACGCTGCTGGCCAATCCGGAGGCTCCGGCGCACGCCATGTACCAGCGCTGGGGATGGCAGATAGTGGGTACCGTGCGCTCGGCGCCCGACGCGAAGACCGCCGACGCCCTGCTTCTGGACCTGTCCAGGAAGTAGGTGAACACCCCTCCCTGCTGTGGCGAATCGGTCTTTGGCCATTCCCGGTTTCCGGTATCGGTTTGTGTTGACCCGTAGAGGGAGTGACTGAAGGATGGAACAGGGCCCTTAGGCGTGCCAGGTCGACTTGCGTCGCCAACGGCGCTGATCCGCTCACCGAGGTCCAGGCGACGCGGGCGGTTCGTGACCTCGCCGAGGACCTCGTTGAGTTCGCCGCCGGATCGACCGTTCGGGCGCTTCCTCCCGGTTCGCCTTAGCCTGCGGCCTCGTCGCGGGCGTCCCACGCGGCGAGGATCTCCGCCTCGCGCTCGCGGCTGATGCCCAGTTCGGCGGACCGTTCGGAGGAGACCACCGCGCCGTCGCTTAGCCACGCGTAGGTGTCGGCGACGGTCTCCTCCAGCGGACGACACCTCAGGCCCTCGGCGCGAGCACGGGCGGCGTCCACGTGCCATGTTCCCTGGTAGTCGCGCCACAGGGGCAGCCCGACCCACTCGGGAACACCGTGATCGCGCAGGAACGCGTCGTCGGCCCAGACGAGTTCGGCATCGGCGCCGGTCACCTCACGGCACGCGCCCAGGAACGCGCCGAACGTGGAGTGCCCGATCGGCGCGGCCAGGTTGTAGGACCCCGTGAGGTTCCGTTCGGCGACGTCCAGCGCGAAGGCCGCGACGTCGCGGACGTCGATCGGCTGGATGGGCCGCTCCGGGTGGCCGGGCGCCAGGACCCGGCCACCGGCCTGGATCCGCGACAGCCACCAGGGGATGCGGCCGACGTACTCGTGCGGGCCGAGGATGACGCTGGGCCGCAGCAGCGTGGCCCGCTCCCCGAAGGTGGTCGTGACGGCCCGTTCGCATCCGGCCTTGAGGCGGCCGTACTCGTCGGCGTCGCTCTCACCGGCCGGACCGGCCGGGGTGTAGTCACGGACGGGCGAGTCGTCGTCGAGCGGGTCGACGGGCCAGCCCTTGTAGACGTTCACCGTGGAGACGAAGACGTAGCGGTCGACGGCGTTGACCAGCGCGCGGGTGGAGCCTTCCACCATGGAGGTCGTCATGCCACTGGTGTCGATCACGGTGTCCCAGTCGCCTCGCGCGACGAGCGCCGCCAGGTCCCGGCTAATGGTGCGATCTCCGCGAATCGGCGCGACTCCACGCACGTCACCACCGGACGTGCCACGGTTGAACGTCACCACGTTGTGGTCGCGGCGCAGCGCCTCTTCCGCCACGATGCGCCCGAGAAACTTCGTGCCGCCGAGGATGAGGATTCGCATGCCCTCGATCCTGGCTCACGGGCGGGTTGGAGACGAGCCCCCGCCGAGGGTCTCTTACGCGGGCGGCGTCAGCGACAGGTCTTCTTCGGGGACCTGGATAAGTGCGGGCCCGGCGAGATGTTCAAGGACTACTGGGACGCCGTGTGAACGATGTCAGCGGGGCGGGGCGTCCTTCAGCAGTTGTAAATGTCAGGCTCGGCGGGTTCCTGTCCAATATCTGTGACCACCATGTCCGATGACACAAACGCGAAGGCCGGGCGCCACGGGGGTGGCGCCCGGCCTTACGAACCGGTTAGCCGATCAGGTATTGCATGATCTTCTTGATGGTGGCGGCGCGTTCGGCGGGGGCGGCCACCTGCTCCAGGCCGAAGCCGAGGAACACGGTGTCCTTCGTCGAGACGGCCGCCGTCTTGTCGGCCTGGGCCCTGGCGAAGTCTCCGGCGCCCGTCGGGCTGCCCGGGGGCGGTCCGGGGATCGCCCAGGCGCCGAGGCCGGACTCGAAGCCCTCGGCGGCGAGCTGGCCGCCGGTGGTGGTGATCCTGGTGTCGTCCACGAACGCGCCGACGCCGCCGGTGCCGGGGTCGGTCACGTAGCTGATCGACACCTCGACCTGCTGGCCCGCGTACGCGGACAGGTCGAAGGCCACCTGCTGCCAGCCGTCGGAGTCACCGGTGAAGGCGTTCCAGGAACCGCTGGTCCCGGTCGGCGCGCAGGGGTTGCCCGGCGTCAGGTAGCGCAGCAGCCACGGGTGCTCGTCCAGCAGGAAGCCCGCCTCGCACTCGGCCGGGACGTCGGTGGAGGTGCCGCCGTTGAGGTCGGGCAGGGTCGTCCAGTTGTCCTGGCCGACCGTGTGCGCCTCGACGATGACGTTGTCGTAGCCCTCCTCGGTGTTGTACGAGAGCTGGAACTGCAGCTTGGGCTGCTGCGCGGCGGGGACGGCCGCCAGGTCGACGGTGCGCGTCAGCCTCTTGTACGCGTCGTCGGTGTGCGGGCCCGCCACGTACCAGTCGCCCTCGGCCGGGTCGAACGGACCGGTCGCCCCGATGTAGGCGGCCGAGGCCTCGCTCCTGAACTGCGGGAACTTCGCGGGCGGCAGCGTGTCGCTGGTCACCTGCAGGGTGCCCGCCTCGTCCAGCGGGTTGTCGGCGAGCGCCTGGCCGCCGAAGGTGCCGCTCGTGCCGTTCATCGCGGCATCGCTGCCGGTGAACCCGGTCGGCCCGACGCGCGGGTTGCGGCCGTAGACGCCGAGGTAGTACTGGGCGAAGTCGTCGGCGAGGATGAGGCACTCCTCGAAGAAGCCGTCCTGGCTGGTGATGACGCAGTCGGAGTCCGGGGCGCCGTCCAGGCCGTAGTAGATGCCACCGAGGCTGGTGCCGAAGAAGCCGAAGTATCCGGCGGTCTCCCCGGTGTAGAGCAGTTTGCCTCCCTCGTTGAGGTAGTCGCGGACGGAGATGGTCAGGTCCTGCTGCTGCCGCTTGACGTCCATGTCGGGGAGCGGGCCGAACGGGGTGTCGGTCTCCACGTCCTGGGCGTCCATCGCGAGCCGGTCGTCACCGAGGTACCAGGCCACCGCCTTGAAGTGGCTGAGCACGCCGAGGTGGTGCGGCACGCCCTGGGCGTCGACGTCCCACGTCTCCGAGGAGTATCCGGCGCTCTGCAGCGCCTGCCTGTACTGCGCCGCGTACTTCGGCGCGGTCACCGACGCCGGGTAGTCCGGATTGAAGCCGGTGTAGTCCTCGTTCGCCACGACGAGCACCTTGGCGTTGGACTTCTTCTCCAGCTTGTACGTGAAGCGCTGGCTCTCCACGGTCCCGGTGCCGGATTTGTGGCCGGTGAACCAGACCTCGACGCTGTCTCCCGGTTTGGCGCCCTCCACCTTGGCGCGGTACTCGGCGAAGTACAGGTCGTTCTCGTCGCCGTACCGCTCGCCGCCGTCCCACTCCTTGAGGTCGCGCACGCGCACGGGGCCGCCGTTGATCCGGAAGCGCAGCTGCTTGGCCGACAGGGAACGCCGCATGGTCACGGCCACCGGCTGCGGGTCGCCGTACGAGACGGTGAAGCTGTCGGGCCGGAAGTCGGGGACCGCGCGGTTCACCGGGGAGACCGGGTTGTCGGGGTTCTTCACGGACTTGGCGAGGTCGACCGCGAGCGGGACGTTCTTGGCGAACTCCGCCTGGATCAGGGCCTCGCTGTCGGGGAAGGTGAAGCCGGAGCCGCCCACGCAGTCGGCGAGCGTCCACTCGTCGTCCGGCACGCTCTCGACCGCGACCTCGCAGGTGGTCATCTCCGGCGTGATCGTGAGTGCGTCGCGCTTGTTGGTCATGTGACCGTCGGTCTCGCCGTTGGTCGTGTAGAGCTCGGCGCCGATGTCGGGGTCGTAGCCGGGTACGGCGGGCGTCGCGTCGTCGCCGAGCAGCGCCTCGAAGATGAGGTCGTCGGGAGAAGGGGTGGCCTGCTGCCAGCCGACGCCGTACAGCAGCAGCTGGGCGGCCGAGTGGTAGTTGAGGATGTAGGTGAAGTCGACCTTCTTGGCGAGGGTGTCGACGGCCATGGTCTCCGGCTCGGACTGCGCCTTCGGGCCCCGGTAGGTCTGGCTGGCCGGGTTGTCGGAGGAGCCCTCGTTGTCGTAGCCCCACTTGTAGTCGAAGTTACGGTTCAGGTCGACGCCGTCGGCGCTGGTGATCTGGCCGTCGCCGTTGTTGTCGCGGAGGTTCTTGCGCCAGAGACGGTTGTCGCCGGTGAAGGTGTAGTCGTACCCGTCGGGGTTGGAGACGGGGATGAACCACAGCTCGACGTTGTCGATTAGCTGGGTGATCTCGGGGTTGGTGCCGTAGCCGTTCAGGTAGTGGAGCAGGAGCCTCCGGTTCATCTCCGGGGTGATCCACTCACGGGCGTGCTGGGCGGACATGTAGAGCACGGCCTTGCGCGACCCGTCCCTGAGCTGCCGCGCGTTCTTCGTCACCTTGATCGCGGTGAGCGGCTGCCCCTTGCCCGTGGTGCCGAGGTCGACGACCTTGGCGATGTTCGGCTTGGCGTTCGCCGCGGCGACGATCTGCTCGCGGATGCCCCCCGCGCCGCTGTACGGCTTGAAGACGCCGTCCCCCTTGGCCGCCTGCCTGCTGGCCGCCGCGGACCGCTGGACCTGCAGGCCGAGGCCCACCTTGCGGAGCTGCTCCGCCTGGGTCGCGCCGAGGATCGCCTCGACGCTGACCTTCTTGCCGTCCGCGGACTTGGTGATCCGCAGCTCCTCGCGGTCGACGCCCGACTTCAGCAGCGTGTCCAGCTGCTGCGGGGTGAGATCACCGACGTAGACGCGTACCCCGTCTTCGCCGGTGGCGGGTGGATCGGGGACCGCTGCCGCGGGTGTGCTCACGATCAAGCCCAGGAGCAGGACCGCGATTGCGAGAATAGCTAATCTCGCACGTTTCATTGCTACCTCCGTACATCCCCCGAAAAACAGGAATGCCCGAAATCTGGGGTATATCCGGAGCTGAGTCAACGTCAATCCTCGCCAGCTTTTCGCACTGACCTCATGTGGTCGGGGAGGGCGCCGGGTCTTCCGGAATCACGGGGAACGTGCAGGGCACGGGAGCGGGCCACCCGGGGAACGTGCGGGGCGCGAGGACGGGCCACCCGCGAGCCACCCACGGGCCTCCACGGGCCATCCGCGGATCATCCTCGGACGACCCGCGGGCCGCCTTTGGACGACCCGCCGGTCGTCGCGCCCGCCGGAACTCCCGTCCGCGTGGCGTGCGGCTTTTGCGACCTTGGCCAGCAGCGGCTGCATTAAAGTAACGGTGTCCGCGTCGCACGCCCGACGCGCGGTGCCAGGCACTTCCCCCAACTGCGAAAAGTCAGGGGAGGCCCATGTTTCACCGACGTGTCGTCACCACGGGATGCGTCCTGGTGGTCACCGTACTCGGCCTGACCGCCCACCAGGCTGTCGCCGGTCGGCGGCCGGCGGAAGCTCCGGCGGCTCCGCCGGGCCTGCTCCAGGCACTCCAGCGCGACCTCGGGATCAGCAGGGAACAGGCTGAGACCCGCCTGCGCAACGAGGCCCGGCTGGCACCGATCGAGGCCAGGCTGCGCGTCAAGATCGGTGATCGCTTCGGCGGCTCCTGGTTGTCGGGAACCACCGCGCAGACCCTCGTGGTGGCCACCACCAGCGACAAGGACATCCCCCAGATCCTCGCCGCGGGCGCCCGCCCCGAGGTCGTCGCCCGGTCGCTGGCGGAGCTGATCCCGATCAAGCAGAAGCTCGACGAGAATCTGCCCGCTCACCGGCGGGTGGGAGGCGTGCGCTACATCGACGTACGGAACAACAGGGTCGTGATCCTGTCGGCGATCCCCGACAGGGCCGAGGAGATCGTCGAGACCGTCGGGGTGGACAAGAACGTGGTGAGCGTGGTGCCCTCCTTCGAGACACCCCGGCTCCTCGACAGCGTGCGGGGCGGCGACCCCTACTACATCGGCCCCGCGAGCCGCTGCTCGATCGGGTTCTCGGTGACCCGCGGAACCCAGCGGGGTTTCGTCACCGCCGGTCACTGCGGCAAGGCGGGTGCCGCCACCACCGGCGTCAACCGGACCGCCCAGGGCGTCTTCCAGGGATCGACCTTCCCTGGGCACGACTACGCCTGGATCGCGGTGAACCCCAACTGGACGCTCACCGCGACGGTGACCAACGGCGGCACCGGGATCGAGGGCATCGTGCCCGTCGCCGGTGCCCGGGTCGCCATCGAGGGCACCTCGGTCTGCCGGTCCGGGTCCACCTCCGACTGGCACTGCGGTCTCATCCAGCAGCGCGACGCCAGCGTCACCTATCCGCAGGGCACCGTCTCGCAGCTGGTCCGCACCAGCGTCTGCGCGGAGCCCGGAGACTCGGGCGGCTCCTTCATCTCCGTCGACCAGGCCCAGGGCGTCACCTCCGGTGGCTTCGGCGACTGCAGCCTGGGGGGTACCAGCTACTTCCAGCCGATCGGGCCGATCCTCAGCGCCTACGGCCTGGCCCTGCTGACCACCACCCGCACGGCGCAGCCGCCGGTCACGGACACGGCCGTACCGTCTCGAACGCCGCACCCGCATCCGCCGGTCACGGGCACGGGCACACCGTCTCGAACGCCGCCCCCGGGGACACCCGCGTCCTGACCGTCCCCTCGGCGCACCGGAATCCCCGGGTCCGCGCCCCGGAAACACGGAGAGTCCCGGGCCGATGAACCGGCCCGGGACTCTCGTCACGGGGAACCGCGAAACACTCGGGATCCCGAAGGTCTACCTGCCGTAGACCTCCAGCTCCCACAGGGAGTAGCCGTACGGGGTCGCCCGCTGGGTGCCGTACACCCGCACGTAGCGGGCGCTCGTCTCGGTGAAGGTCACGTCGTCCACGCCGCCGTCACCGGTGGTCGTGGCGTGAGCCTGCGTCCAGGTCGTGCCGTTCGTCGAGGTCTCGATCCGGTACGCCCGGCCGTAGGCCGCCTCCCAGTTCAGCTTCACCCGGCTGACCAGCTTGGCCGAACCCAGGTCCACCGAGATCCACTGCGGGTCGGAGAACGCCGACGACCAGCGCGTGCCGCCGTTGCCGTCCACCGCGTTGCTCCCGGCGAAGCCGCCGTTCTCCGTGGAGGAGGTCGTCACCGGACGTCCGGACGACAGCAGCACGACACCCGGGCCCGGCGTGGGGGTCGGGGTGGGCGTCGGGTTCGTGCCGGTCCCGCAGTTGCCCGAGACGACCCCGGCCGCGTAGCGGAGCCCGCCGTACAGGTGCGCGCGGAAGTTCGGCTCGGTGTAGGACGCGATGGTGTGACCGAGGCCGGTGTACCAGGAGCGGCCGCCCGAGTACGCCTTGCACCAGGAGATCGGGTGGTCGGCTCCCATCGACCCGCCGGAGTAGGTCGACTCGTCCAGCGTGGCGAGCACGCGGGCGGTGGAGCGGGGGTTGGTGCGGTAGTTGTACAGCTCGTCGGTGCGCACCCAGGCCGCCGGGAGGTGGGCCGTCGAGGGGTGCGTGCGGTCCTCCACCCGTACGGTCACCTGCTGGATGGCCGGGTGGGAGGCGAAGTAGGCGCCGACGAGGTTGCCGTAGAAGGGCCAGTCGTACTCGGTGTCGGCCGCGGCGTGGACGCCGACGTATCCGCCGCCGCCCCCGATGTACGACTCGAACGCCGTCTGCTGCGTGGCGTTGAGCACGTCGCCGGTGGTCAGCAGGAAGACGACCGCGCGGTACTGGGCGAGGTTGGCGGTGGTGAAGGCGCCGGCGTCCTCGGTGGCGTCGACGGTGAAGCCGTTCTCGGTCGCCAGCCCGCGCAGCGCGGTGATGCCCGCGGGGATGGCGTCGTGCCGGAACCCGGCCGTCTTGGAGAAGACCAGAACCTTGTATGCCGGATCAGCGGCCATAGCCGGAGCACCCAGACCAATCATTACGACGAATAACGCGGTGACCACCGCGATGATATTACGCACCGTAAACCTCCATTTCCCACAGGGAGTAGCCGTACGCGGTCGCGCGCTGAGTTCCGTACACCCGCACGTAGCGGGCACTGGTCGCGGTGAAGCTCACGTCGTCCACGCCGCCGTCACCGGCGGCCGTGGCGTGAACCTGCGTCCAGGTCGTGCCGTTCGTCGAGGTCTCGATCCGGTACGCCGTGCCGTAGGCCGCCTCCCACTGCAGTTTCACCCGGTTGACCTGCCTGGCAGAACCCAGGTCCACCGAGATCCACTGCGGGTCGGCGAACGCCGACGACCAGCGCGTACCGAGGTTGCCGTCCACCGCGTTGGATCCCGCGGAGGCGGCGTTCTCCGTCGAGGAGGCGGTGACCGGCCGCCCCGCCGACAGCAGCGTGCCGGTGGGCGGCGGGCCCGTCCCGGTGGTGAGGGTGAAGTCGTCCACGTCGAACAGCGGGCCCGTCCCCCCGGCGAAGACCAGGAAGAGCTTGGTGGTCCCGGCCGGGGCGTTCGTCAGGGGGGTGGAGACGTCGACGAACGTCTCCCACCCGCCGGTCGGTGCCACGGTGGCGGTGCCCAGCAGGGTGCCGGTCGCCGACCCCGCCCTGACCTGGATCGTCCCGCCGATCCCGCCGGAGGAGACCCGGGCGGTGAGCCTGGTGGCGCCGCTCAGGACGTAGGGGTCGAAGGAGATCCAGTCGCCGTTCTCGATGCTGCCGACGGTCTTGGCCCCGTGCGCGGCCGGTTTGTCGTACTGCACGACCCCCTGGGAGGTGGTGTAGTGCTCGGCCTGCCGGTTCCTCGGCTGGGTGACGTGCTGGGTGTGGGTGGTGAGGCCGCCCGCGTCGGTGTACTCGGCGTCCCAGACCCCGAACAGGTTGGCGGCCCCGTCGTGCTCACCGTTGCCGGGCGTCTGGATGGTGCCCGAGCAGCCGTTGGCGGTGGCCATCGGGTGGCCGTGGGTGTCGTGACCGAGGATGTAGGTCATCTTCACCTTCGTGCAGTCGATCGTCGTGTCCTCCGCGTCGGTGACGGTGACGCGGTACGGCACGGCGTCGCTGAAGCCGAACACCTGCCCGTTGAGCGGCAGGTCGATTCTCACGACCGGCGCGGTGTTGCCGACGTTGATCTCGATGTTGGCCGTCGCGGTGTTGCCCGTGCTGTCCCTGACGGTCAGCGTGACGATCCGCCTGCCGTCGGTGGTGTAGGTGTGGGTGGGGTTGGCCGCCGTGGAGGTGGCGCCGTCGCCGAACGCCCAGGAGTAGGTGAGCGCGTCGCCGTCCGGGTCGGAGCTGCCCGCCGAGGAGAACGCCACGGTCAGCGGCGCCTTCCCGGAGACCTTGTCGGAGGTGGCCTTGGCGATGGGTGCCCGCCCGCCGACCCCGATGTGCTCGATGCGGTACAGCGCCGAGTCCTGGTTGCCGTTGAACCAGCCGGTGCCGTAGTCGAGCACGTAGAGGGCGCCGTCGGGGCCGAACGCCATGTCCATCACCAGCTTGCCCGCCCAGGGGAAGGGCTGGATGGTGCCCCGGGTGCCGTTGGCGTTGACCTCGATGTCCTTGATCCACTGACGCTGGAGCTCACCGGCGAGGAAGTGCCCGTCGAGTGACTGCGGGAACTTGACCGGCGAGTTCAGCGCGGCGGAGTAGCGGTAGACGACGCCGCCCATCGGCGACTCGGCGCCGCAACCGAACTCCGGCAGGAGGGTGCAGCCGTCGTAGGTGATCCAGGCGGCCTTGGCCGCGGGCAGCTTGACCAGGCCGGTGTTCTTGCGCGAGGTGTTCTCCGGGCCGCCCGCGCAGTCGTACTTCGCGCCGATCGTCGAGGTGTCGTAGTTGTAGCGGGCGTAGGTCTCGGCCGGGGTGTTGTTGCCGGTGCAGTACGGCCAGCCGAAGAAGCCGGGGCCGGTGATCCGGTTGAACTCGACCTGCCCGCCGGGCCCGCGCGGACCGGTGGTGCCCGCGTCGGGGCCGTAGTCGCCGAGGTAGACGACGCCGGTGGCCTTGTCGACGCTCATACGGAACGGGTTGCGGAAACCCATCGCGTAGATCTCCGGGCGGGTGTTCGCGGTGCCGGGGGCGAACATGTTCCCGGCCGGGATCGAGTACGACCCGTCGGCGTTGACCTTGATGCGGAGCACCTTGCCGCGCAGGTCGTTGGTGTTGGCGGCGCCGCGCTGCGCGTCGAGCGCGGGGTTGCGGTTCGGCCTGTCGTCCAGCGGGGCGTAGCCGTCGTTGAAGCCGGGCTCGGTGTCGTCGCCGGTGGTCAGGTAGAGGTTGCCCGCGGCGTCGAAGTCGATGTCACCGCCGACGTGACAGCAGGCGCCACGGCTGGCCCTGACCTCCAGCACGGTCTTCTCGCTCGCGAGGTCGAGGGTGCCGTCGGTGTTCAGCCTGAGGCGCGTGAGCCGGTTGACGCCGTCGAAACGCGCGAACTCCGCCGGGGTCCCGTCGGGCGGGGAACCGTTCGGCGGTGTGGACAGCGGCGGCGCGTAGTAGAGGTAGATGAACCGGTTGGTGGTGAAGCCGGGGTCGACACCGATGCCCTGCATGCCCTCCTCGTCGTTGAAGTAGACGGAGAGCTTGCCCGACACCTTGGTGTTTCCGGCGGCGTCGGTGATCCGGACCGTGCCGTCGCGGGCGGTGTGCAGGACGGAGCGGTCGGGCAGCACCGCCAGCGTCATGGGCTCTCCCACCTCGGCGACTCCCTTGGCCAGCGTGACCTGCTGGAACTTGGTGGGGTCGACGGGCGGGGCGGCGGCGGTCGTGGTCGTGGTCGCGGTCGCGGTGGTGGTCGCTGTGGCCGGGAGCGGGGACAGGAGGGCGGTCACGGTGAGGAGAGCGGTCAGGGGTGGTAACCATCGGCGGAGCGAGGCCATGGGTGGAACTCCAGGTCTCTGTGGGGGGTGGACCGGTGGTCAAGGTCTCGGGACGGGGGGTTCGGCGGCTCTTCGGTGTCTCCAGAGGGGGACCCGAGGAAAAAGCCGAGGGAGCGCTCTCCCAACCCGAGATTGCTCTTGCTCGACAATCCTTGTCAAGAGGCTGTTTAACCTGACGGAAACAGCCCGCACACTCTGGGCGAACACCGGTGCGCTTGGGGGAACGCTCCCCTGCGGCCATATTGCACCGTGACAATCACCTCTGAGCTGCCCGAACCCGGAGCCCTCCGAGGAGGCGCCCTTCCCCTCCTCCCCGGCTGTCCAACGGCCCCGCGACGCCCCTTCATTGACAGGAAAAGCGAACGCAATCATCCTTTGGCAGGGAGCGCTCTCTTCATGATCGAAAACTTGACAACGGTCGGGACGCCGACCCGGGCCCCGACAAGGAGGAGATCCGGCCGGGCGGGAGCACTCAGAGTGGATGCGCCCCGGGAGGGGCACTCCTGGTTGGGGCATTCCTGGTCGAGGGACTCCGGGCCGAGGGACTCCGGGCTGGGGGACTCCGAGCAGGGACTCCGGGCTGGGGGACTCCGAGCTGGGGGACTCCGAGCTAGGGGACTCCGAGTTGGGGGCGACGCGCCGACCGATCGATCCGGTACGGGGTGACCGGGCGAGAACGACGCGCCGACCGATCAGCCTGGTACGGGGTTGACCGGGGCGAGAATCACGCGCCGACCGGTCAACCCGATACGGAAGCGACCGAGGCGGGGACGACACGCCGACCGGTCAGTCCGGCACGGGGGTGGCCGGGGTGGGGACGTCGTTCCGGAGATTGACCGGCCGGTGGGCCCGGAACTGGTCGCCCGGTGACAGGCCGTGCTTGACGACGCGGTGGTCGGTGCCGTAGCCGGAGCGCTGCTGGTAGGCCCAGTACGAGGTGCGCTTGGCGTCGGCCCACCGGTCGAAGATGACCACCGCGCGGGCGGTGTTGCCGCCGACCGGGTCGATGACGAGGTCACCCTGGAGCAACTCGGTCATCTTGATGCGGCGGCTGAAGTTCGACGAGGCCAGGCTGATCGTGTTGGGGCCCGGTTTCGGGAGCCCGAGCGTCATGGAGACGTAGCCGGAGCCATCGGTCCGGTAGCCGCCGTACGCCTTGAACTGGCTGTAGGGCACGCGCCGCGCGGTGGCCGGATTCCAGCTCCTGGCGCGGCCGATCATCCCGGCCCGGTCGACGACCGGTTTCGCCGACGCGGTGGCACCGGCCGCCGGACTGGCGAGGGTCGACTTCGCCGCCCCGGTGTCATCGCCCGCCCGGCTTTTGAGGGCCGATCCGCCGAGTACGGCACCGGTGGCCACACCGATGGACAGGCCCAGCGCGGTCCCGATCAGGAACCGCCGTCGCGAGCGGCTCATCAACCGGCGCGGCGCGGACGCGCCGGGCTCCTCCCCGTTCCCGGGCTCCTTCCCCTCGATGGTTTTCGCAACCGGCCCTTCTTCGGAGACCGCCGCTCCTCCGGGGGCCTCCGTGGTCACCTCCGGGACGCCCGCCATCCGCCGAGCCTGTTCGGCCGCCTCCCACAGCTCACGGAACCGCTTCTCGTCCTCCCGGCACAACCGGGCGAGTCCTTCCACGGCGTCAAGGGGGATCCAGGTGTCCCCGGCGAGCCAGCGCCCCCAGGACGATCGGCTCGCGTGGGTCGCCTGCTCCAGCGCTCGCAGATCGAGCCCGGCCCGCTCCCTGAGAGCCCTCAACTCCCGAAGGAGAACGCGGGTCGGCTCGGGCAGGTCGTCGGGCAGCGGGCGCTGTCGTCGGTTCCTGCTCGTGTTCTCGATTCCATTCACCACGGTGATTCGTCCCAACCTTGTCCCAGCGGCCTGAGTCATCGCAGGTCATCTCGTCACACTGGGAACTATTGTCCCAACTTCACCAATTTCACGACGTGTTTCGAAAATTTCCTGTCAGCGTGTGTCCCGCCAACCGAACGATCAACGGCAGGGACAAGGAGAGCACATGCCCTCGAACCGAAGCTCCTGGATCACGGCGGGAAACCTGGCGCTCATCACGGTGATCGCCTGTGGTGGTGGCCTGGCACCGGCGGCGTCCGCACAGGCGGTGAGCACCCTCGCCGATCCGCTGGCGGGGGCGACCGCGACGCCGGCGCCCACCCCGACCCCCACTCCCACTCCCACCCCCGTTCCCACGGCGACACCGGCGCCGGAGGACGAGACCGAGACGTCCCCGGAACCGGATGAGGAAGCGGCGCAGACGCTGGCCGCCGCGGCCCCGATCACCCGCTCGCAGATGATCGCGCGGGCCAAGACCTGGAAGCCCGGCACCGCGCAGCGCATCCCCTACAGCCAGACCAAGACGCACGGCGGCTACCGGACCGACTGCTCCGGCTACGCCTCGATGGCACTCGGCCTCGGCAAGCCCGGACAGATCACCGTCGGGCTGGCCAAGAGCGCCTTCAGCCGTCCCATCAAGATGTCCCAGCTGCTCAAGGGCGATCTGGTGATCGACGCCATCGGCAGCAACACCACCCGGCACGTCGTCATCTTCGACCGGTGGGCCAACTCGGGGCGCACCTCGTACTGGGCCTACGAGCAGCGCGGCAGCTACGGAACGGACTACCGTACGCGCAACTACGGACTGGCGGCGAAGAGCGAGTACAAGGCGTACCGGGCGCTGAACATCCGCGAGGACGCGCCGCCGCCGCCCACCACGGTCACCCGCGCCCAGGTGATCGCCCGCGCCAAGACCTGGAAACCCGCGACCGCGCAGCGCATCCCCTACAGCCAGACCAAGACGCAGGGCGGCTACCGGGCCGACGGCTCCGGCTACGTCGCCATGACCCTCGGCCTCGCCAAGCCCGGACCCATCACCACCGCCCTGGCCACCAACACCCACACCCGCCTCATCAAGATGACCGACCTGCTCCAGGGCGACCTCGTCATCGACCCGGTCGGCGGCAACACCGCACGACAGGTCGTCATCTTCGACCGCTGGGCCGACGCCAAGCGCACCTCGTACTGGGCCTACCAGCAGCGCTCCGGCTACGGCACCGACCACCGCGTCGTCAAGCACGGCCTGACCTCCGGCACCCAGTTCCGGGCCTACCGTCCGGTGAGGATCCGCTAGTGCACCGCTCACGGCCCGGCTTCGGACCGTCGAGCCCGGACAGCCTGAACGGCCCGGACAGCTTGGACGGACTGAGCGGACTGAGCAGCCCGGGTGGACCGAGCGGCCCGGACACTCTGACCGGTCCGGGCGGGCTGAGCGGACTGGGCGGGATCGCGGGAGCGCTCCTCCTCGCGGTGTCCATGGGAGTGAGTGTCCTGGGCACACCCCCGGCCGAGGCCGCGACCGCTCCCCTGCCGACCGCTCCCTGCGGCGGCGGAGGGGTGACGGCGGGCGACACGGAGCTGGCCACCGCTCTCAACGGCCGGTTGACGATGAAGATGCGCGGTTACATGGACGGCTACCGCGTCTCCTGCGCCCGGACGGTGGTCGGGGCGGTCCGTGCCCGGGGGCTCCCCCGGGAGGCCGCGGTGGTCGCGATCACCACCGCCATCGTCGAAACGGGCGTGCGGAACATCAACCGGGAGGTGGACCACGACAGCCTGGGCGTGTTCCAGCAGCGGGCCACCTGGGGCAGCGCCGCCCAGCGGCTGGACGTGAACTGGGCGACCGGCGCGTTCCTCGACAAGATGCTCCGCAAGTACCCCGACGGGTCCTGGCGGACGGCGGTGGTGGGCGATGTCTGCCAGCGCGTGCAGGTGTCGAAGTATCCGGAGCGGTACCAGCCGCAGGCGGCGGACGGACAGACGATCGTCTCGGCGCTGTGGCCCGTCCCCGGTGTGACCCGGGAACAGGTCGTCGCCCGTGCCAGGACCTGGAAGCCCGCGACCGCGCAGCGGGTGCCCTACAGCCAGACCAAGCAGCAGGGCGGCTACCGGGCCGACGGCTCCGGCTACGTCGCCATGACACTCGGCCTCGCCAAGCCCGGACCCATCACCACAATCCTGGCCACCGGCACCCACACCCGCCCCATCAAGATGACCGACCTGCTCCAGGGTGATCTCGTCATCGACCCGGTCGGTGGCAACACCGCCCGCGCGGTGGTCATCTTCGACCGGTGGGCCGACGCCAGGCGCACCTCGTACTGGGCCTACCAGCAGCGCTCCGGCTACGGCACCGACCACCGCGTCGTCAAGCACGGCCTGTCACCGGGGACCGGTTTCAGCGCGTACCGGCCCCTCGTCCTCCGCTGACGCGGAGGCCCGGGGATTCGAACCCCGGATGGCGGTAAATCCAAACCGCATTGGCAGTGCGGTGGCATCGAAGTCCCGTTGAACGGCCCGCTCACGACTGGTTCTGAGCGGGCCGTGGGCGCCGGGATCCTCATGGACACGGGGAATTCGCGCGGCCTTCCGTGGAGCTCGCCCGTTCCACGGGTCAGGAAACCGATGACAGATCCTGACACGGAGGAGCGGAATTCCAAAGAAAGGCCGCCACGGCAGGGACGGGCTTTCGGACCGCACACCGGCGGAGCCGTAGCGGCTTTCCGTTCGGGTGCCGGTGGAGGCCCGGGGCGATCGATGGATGGCGGGGAAGCGGCCGTTCCACATCACCCTCGAACGCCCAACCAAAATTGAGATGATATTTCATACTATTTCCTGCTAAAGATACATATAGATCTTGGTGACCTCACGCCGACGCCGAGCCCGCTCGTACCGGCGGCCCCGCACGGACCTGGCCACCGGCGCCCGTCCCGGCGGAAAAGATCGCGAAAGGCTCCCGAACGGACGGAGACCTCGCGTGAACTGCGAGAACACCGGAGACCCGCGCAGGACCCGATGAATGCGAGTCGTTTCATCCGAAGACCCGGCGGCGGGATAATCAACCGAGCCGCGTTCCAAAGAAAGCACATCACCGGATATGGTGACGCGCACCGGTATCTACGGCAGAATCGGGGGCCTGCCATGCGGTACGGGAAACAACGTCAATCTCCGGTGAGGTTTCATGGTTGTGGTGGCGGTTCCCAGTGCGTCCGGTCACGGGGACATCCAAATCGAGATCGACGAATTACCGACGAATGACCTCTCCTCGATCTACGGCGGCGAAACCCGGGGACCACTGGAAAAGCCACTGGTGATCAGCCGTCACCTGTTCAGCGAGGCGATCCAGATGGTGGCGAGCTGCGCCTACGAGGCACGGGACCAGATCGCGGCCATGGCGGAGAAGGCGCGTCCCGACGAGTTCGAGATGCAACTCGCCGTGAAGGTCGACGGCAAGGTCGGCGCGAAGATCGTGGAGTTGAGCTCGGGGGCGCAGCTCCTGGTGACGCTGCGCTGGAGGAAGCCGACTCCATGACCGAGGTACGCATTCTGCCCTACAGCCACGTCGTCGGACAGACGGATCTGCGCCGATGCCTGGAGCTGGCCTTCGTCGCGCCGGGCATCGACGGCGTGCTGGTCAGCGGCGAGCGCGGCACGGCCAAGTCGACCACGGTGCGGTCCTTCAGCCTCATGGCCTACGGCGAGCTTCCGGTCACGCTGCCCATCAACGCCACCGAGGACCGCGTGCTGGGCGGCTGGAGCATCGACGCGCTGATGACGGGCAAGACCGAGTGGCAGCCGGGCCTGCTCGAAGCCGCCGGCAGGCAGGGCCTCCTCTACATCGACGAGGTCAACCTCCTCGACGACCACCTGGTCAACATCATCCTGGACGTCACCTCGACCAATGTGCTGGTGGTCCACCGGGAAGGGCTCGACAGGCCGACGGTCACCGTCAAGTTCACGCTGGTCGGCACCATGAACCCCGAGGAGGGGTGGCTGCGCCCGCAGCTTCTCGACCGGTTCGGCCTGCTGGTGCCGGTCAGCGCCGAGACCGCGGTCGAGCAGCGGCACGAGATCCTCCGCACGGTCCTGCGCTTCGAGGAGGAGGTCGCCAAGCCGGGCTCCCCGTGGCTGGAGCAGGGAGCCGCGCGGGACCGGGAGATCCGGACGCGTCTCGACCGTGCCAGGGCGAGAATGGGCCAGGTGAGGATGCCGGACGAGATCCTCGGCCTCTGCTCCCGGATCTCGGCGAGGTTCGAGGTGGCCGGGCACCGCGGCGAGAAGATGATGGCACTGGCCGCCAGAGCGCGGGCGGCACTGGACGGGCACAAGGTCGTCACCCCCGACGACGTCCGCGCGGTGGCCGAGTTCGCGCTGGCGCACCGCCTGCCCGAGGCGGTGTACGGCGAGTCCATCACGTGGACCACCAAGGAACGAGACCAGCTGGACAGAATCATCCTGGGGTGACCATGGCCATGCCGACCGCATCGCGGGTGAGGTACGCCCTGGCGTGCGCCGCGCTCGACCCTCGGCTCCGCGGGGTGCTCCTGTTCGACCTGGAGCCCGCCCTGCTCCTCGACATCGGGTACTGGCTCGGCTCGCTTCTCGGAAACCCCCACCCGTACGTGCTGGGAGTGTCGGCCGTCGCGGACACCGCGTGGATCGGCCTGACCGCCAAGCCCACGTTCGGCGTCTCCCCGGGAGCTCTGGTCGACAGGAGCGGCGCCCCTCCCCTCACCGTCCTCGTCTCCGATCTCGCGAAGCTCTCGCTCACCGGGCAGCGGGCCGCGATCACCCTTCTGGACGCCGACGTGGCCCACCTGGAGCGCGAGGGGCTCAGCGTGGCCTGGGTGCCGCGAACCCGGTGGGTGGCCACCTGCGCCCGCGCCGACGTCGGCCGTATCCCACCCCATCTGCTCGACCGCTTCCCCCTGCGCGTCAACGCCTCCGGGCTGCACTCGGAGCTGGAACCCCCGTCCGAGAAGTGGCGCCGCGCGCTGGCCGGGGGCCGGCTCGCGACCGTACCCGACGAGGTGGTCGGAGAGGTCCTCGGCCGTGTCCCCGCGGGCACGGCCGGTGCGCGCCGCGATCTCGCCCTCGCCAGGATCAGCCGGGCGCTGGCGACCCTCGACGAGCGTACGCGGGTCACGAACGCCGACGTCGAGCGGGCGGCGTCGCTCCTGCGCCTCCCCGCCCCGCGCGACCGGGGTCAGGACTCCGGCTCCGACGGCGACGACGCCCGCGGACGGCACACCCCCCGAGGGGACCGGGGAGCCGGGAGGCGCGGCGGAGAGGAATCACCCCTCCCGCCCCGGCCGGACGGGTTCACCATCGCGGCCCCGGCTCCCGCCCAGCCGCTCGCTCCGGGCCCCGTCTCCCCCGCCGACCCCGGCGGCCCCTACCCCGAGGACGACGTCGAGCCCGAACGAGATCCGGGGTCGCTTCGCTCACCGACCACGCGGCACTCCTCGTCGCGGCCGAGCCACGGCAGGTCCATCGGGTCGCGGCCGGGCACCTTCGGCGACCTCGCCATCGTCGCCACCATCCTCGGCGCCGCTCCCCTGCAGGCACGGCGGTGCGAGGACCACCACTCCCTCCCGCCGCACTCCCTGCACCTGATCCCGCCGGACCTGAGGGTTCACCGCCGCAGCGCCGCCCCGGCCAAACTCCTGGTCCTCGTCCTGGACCACACGTGCAGGATCGGCTGGGACTGGCTCGACGCCCTCGCCCCCTACCTGCAGTGGGCCTACACCAGCAGGGCCGCCGTCTCCGTGATCGAGGTCGGCGCGGCGGACGTCGCCAACGAGCTCCGCGCCCAGCGGTTCAGCGCGTCCAACCTGCTCGATCCCCGGGTCGTACGAGCCCTCGAACGGCCGGTGGGCCGCTGCACCCCGCTCGCGCACGGACTCGACCTCGCCGTCGAGACGCTGCGCCACCGGCTCCACCTGGGGAGGGTGCCGGCCGACGACGTGCTGCTCGTCATCGTCACCGACGGGCGCGGAAACATACCGTTGCGCGCGAGCGCGACGGGCAAGCTGCCCGACCACGTCGGCAGCGAGGGAGTGGAGGACGCGCTGGCGATGGCACGAGAGCTGAGCAGGATGAAGCGGATCCACGCCGTCGTCCTCGACCCGGGCCCCCGGCCGGGCGCGGCCCTGACCCGCGCGCTGGCCGAGGCCTGCGGCGCCCGGCTCCAGCAGGGCGGTGAGTCCCGATGACCGGCATGCCGAACGGGTTGCGCAGGGCGCTGCTCCGCGACGGGCGTTCCGTCAACCCGCGCGCCGCCGGGCACGCGCGAGCGAGGAGTGCCTCCCCCGGGGTGGCGGAGGCACGGGTCTCGCCGGTCGGCGCCCCCGGCGCGGTGGCCTCGGAACCGAGGCCCCTCTCCCCGGCCCCCGTCGAACTCAACGCCGGTCTGCCCCCCAGAACCGCCATCCTGAAAGTGTGGAGGGACGGTGGCGCCGAGAGCTACGGGATCGAGGGGGTCTGCTGCTGCGGCATCGCGCTCGCCTACCAGCGGCAGCCGGGACAGGTGAGGCCCGCCAGGCTGACCCTGGGGGACCTCATCCATCGCGACGGGGAGTCTCCCAACAGCACGTTCATACGCCTCATCACCTGGTCCAAGGACGCCAGTGAGGATCTCAGGGGCTTTCTCTCCAAGATCCGCCGGGCGCACGGCGACGACGTCTATATGATCATCGAGGACCTGACGGGCTACGGCCTTCCCTGGGAGCTCCTGCGGCACCGCGACAAGGACCTGACCGTCGGATGGCTGGGCGCGCTGTTCCCGATCGCCCGCTCGGTGGGAAGGCCGACCGCGGCGGTGACCAGATGCACCGGCGAGATCCTCACCTATGTCGCTCCCGACATGGCGGGCGACCGGGCCCTGCTGGACCGGTTCCAGGTGACCACCCGGGAGCTCTCCCTCAGAACCCTGCTGAACTCCCTGGACAAGAAGGGTGACCCCGTCTCCCTTGTCTACGTGGCCTGTCATGGACAGTACGGAAGGGCCGACACCCCGTACTCCAGGGCCGACATAAAGCTCATCGAGGGTCCTCGCGACTCGGAGCGCGGGATCAGCCTCCGCGAGATCCACGCGCACGACCTGCTCCGCCTGGAACAGACCGGCGGGCTCGTCTTCCTCAACACCTGCCACTCCGGCAGGGAAGGGGTCGACCCCTACCTCAACACCACGCTGCGCAGCTTCGCCAAGGTCTTCCTCGACGCGGGGGCCTCCGGGTTCATCGGGACGATGGGAGAGGTCGGCCGGGAGTACGGATACGACCTGGCGAAGGCCCTGCTCCACACCCTCACCGAGAACCCCGACACGCCCGTGGCCGTCGCCCTGCGCGACTGCCGGAGAAGGGCCGCGGCATCGATCGGGGACGTTCCCTACGAGGACGACACCGAGGCCGCCGTGCGGCTGCTCCCGTTCTTCTACGCCTTCATGTACGCGTACTTCGGAAACCCGGAGACCACCCTGAGGCCGCGCGAGGAGACCCGGTGAGTCCGCCCACCGTCCAGCTGGAACCTCTGGTCAGCTGGCCCCAGACCATGATGGTGGGCCAGGAGTACCTGGTCACGGTGGATCTCAGGCTCGCGCGGCCCGGCGACGAGTGGCCCTACCCGGAGGAGGAGTTCGCCTTCAGCTGCATGCTCGACGGCGGGGAACGGATCACCGTCGAGTCGGTGGACGACATCTCGGTGATCCTCCACCGGTTCGGCGGCACGTACGGACCGGCCCGGTTCGTCGTGACCGCGCGGGGGGACGCCGGGGACGACGAGCTCCGGCTCAGCCTCAGCACCCAGCGGGGCGCCACCGTCAGGATCGACATCCTGCCCGTACGCGTCACCACGCTCGTCCCCGAAGGGAAGGGCCGCCAGCCCGATCTCCAGGCCGTGCCGGGGAGACCCCGGCAGGAGAAGCGGCCGGGGGAGGACGGGACCTGGATCGCCGCGATCCATCTGGGGGACGATCCGGTGCCGGTGGGCGCCGGGGTGCTCATCGACGACGATCGGGTGCTGACCTGCGGCCATGTCGTCCCGCTCGACCACCGATCCGCGGACCGGCTGTGGGTGACCTTCCCCAGGGCGAACCGGCCCGCGCACCGCTACCGGGCCTCGGTGGCCGCGAGGGTCTCGGGGGCGGGGCCGGAGACATCCCCGGGGGGCCTGACGGTCCTGGTGCTCGCGGAGCCCCCCTCCCCCGAGGTGGTCACGGCGCCCGTACGGCTGGACAAGGTGGACGACCTGGTGGGACGGCGCTGGTCGGCGGCGAGGCTGCCCGACGGCGAGGGCCGGAGTGTGATCGTCAAGGGGGTCATGGACACCGCCCTCGCCCACGGGAGCGTCACGCTGACCACCGACCCCGGCCACCAGCTGGATCCCGGCCTCAGCGGCGCCGCAGTGTGGTCGCCCGGCTACGGAGCCGTCGTCGGAATGGTGACGGCGGTCGGCGGGACGGGCAGCTGTGTGGCGATCACGATGCGCGAGGTGAACGCGCTGCTTCCCGGACAGCTGTCCGCGGGCGGTGGGAGGAGACCGGCTGTCCGTGATCGCAGGAGTCACCCGGTCCCGGTGCGCTCCGGAGTCCCGCGGGACCCCGACGACGTCCCGGCGAATCCCGAGGCCGGGCTGCTGGACAAACTGCTGGGCGAGCGGGCCGCCCCCGCCCCCTCGGAGCGGGCAGACGTGATCTTCGCTATCGAGATGTCCGGGAGTGAGGGGGCCGTCCTGCGACGCCGGGAGCTGGCGGCGGCCACGATCGAACAGCTGGCGGCCAGATACCCCGGCCAGGTGAACGTGGCGCTCGTCGGCTACACCTACCACGACTTCAGCCGCCGCGGCGACGGGCACCGGTCCGTGGTCACCTGCTCCTGGCTGGCACCCGCGGAGAACGCCCTGGCGTCACTGGCGGATCTGGAGTCGACGTCGAGGAGCTTTCCGGGGGCCGCCCCCCTGGAGGACGCCCTGCACCGCATCGACAGCCTCCTCCCCGCCGGCGAGACGGACCATCCCGTCGTCCTGCTGGTGCTGGCGAGGCAGCCGCCCCATCCGGCCAGGGCCAGCCGCGAGGGGGGACTCCCGTGCCCGCACCGTTACGACCACCAGCAGCTGACCCGCCGGCTCGCCGAACGCGGGGTGCGCCTCATGACCGTCGCCGACGACGCGCCGGGCCGGACGTCCCCGCACCTGAGACAGCTCGGCGCCGACCACTTCGTGGAACTCCGCCAGGCCGACCCCGCCGCCCTCGTGGACGCGATGGCCATACAGCACGCCCTGCCCGCGAGGAGGCAGCCTTCCCGGCGCAGGACCACGGCCGAGCACGGCCCGGCGCCCGAACCCGGCCAGCGCGTGCGCCGCGTCGGGCTGCTCGGCCCCGAGGGCAGCGGTAAGGCGACCTTTCTCGCCGCGCTCAACCTGGCGATCCTGGGCCACCACTCCGGCCTGTCGCTGCTGGGTGCCAACCGGGCGGGGGCCGGTCAGCTCGTCACCCTGACCAACGCCCTCGTACAGGAACGCGCGTTCCCCTCGTCGGACGTCGTCCTGGACGACGCGGAGCTGACGATCCTGGGGAACCGGTCGTCCCGGGGCTTCTGGGGGCTGGGGCGCCGCGAGACCAGCGTCCGTCTCCATCTCGGCGTCATGGACACCTCCGGCGGGTCGCGCGAGGACATGACGCGATGGCTCGCCGCCTGCGACGACCTGGTCTATCTCTTCGATCCCCTCCGCGAGCAGGAAGGGGACGACGCCTACGGCTTCTTCCTGAGCACGCTGCCCCGGCTCGGCCGGGACCTCGACGCGACCGGCCGCCTGCCGCAACGTCTCGCGGTCTGCGTCACCAAGTTCGACGACTACAAGGTTCTGGAGACGGCGAAGCGGCTGAGGCTGCTCATGACCGACCTCGAGGACCCCTTCGGGTTTCCCCGGGTGACCGGCGAGGACGCGAAGGAGCTGTTCCAGCAGCTGTGCCGGATATCCCCCGGCGGCAACACGGACATGGTGCCGAACGCCATCACCCGTTTCTTCCACCCAGACCGGACCAGATATTTCGTGACCTCGTCGATCGGCTTCTACGTCAGCCCCGACAGCGGACATTTCAACATCGACGACTATCAGAACCTCCTTCCGGCGAGGTCCGGGCCCGATCCCGGTGACGAGGTCCGGATACGCGGCAAAGTGCGTCCGATCAACGTGCTGGAGCCGTTCCTCTGGCTGGCGTGGACGTGAGCCGGACCGGCCCCTCCTAGCCGCGTTTGCGATACGTGAACCCGAGGCGTCGCAGGAGTGAGGGGTCGGCACCGGGCTCCTCCGGCCGGGTGGTGCGCGCCCCCGGCGGGGGTGGCTCCGGGACGTCGCGCTCGATCCGGAACTTGTCGAAGGTCTTCGAGGTCATGCCGCCCTGGCCGAGAAGCCTTTGGAAGAGGAGTTGCGGGAGCAACTGACGGGCGGGGCCGTCGCACAGCAGCGCCAGCGCGGCGAGCAGCGGCACCGACAACGCCTTGGCACGCGAGGTGAAGACCTCCCGCACCTTGTCGGAGTCGAGGGACGAGCCGTAACCGGCCACCAGCAGGACGAGGCAGCTCTCGAACTGGACGTCCGCGTCGGACTCGTCGAGCCGCTCGATCGCGGCCACGAGCCGCCCCCGGCCTCGCAGGGCCGCGTCGATACCGGCCCGCTGGAAGGGCTCGGCCGCCCAGCGGGCCGCGAGCTCCGAGCACACGAGCCGTACGACGGGCGCGTCGGCCGACTCCCGCTCCCCCGCGGCGACGAGTTCCTCGACGGACAGCGGCGCGAGGACCGGCGAGGACCGGCGCGGGTCGAGACGGGCGGCGAGTCTCAGCTTGACGATCGGGTCGGCCGACGGCATCCGGATCAGCGCGGTCAGCAGCCGGGCGGGGATCGGGTCCACCTCCCCGAGGATCTGGTCGAGCCCCTCGACGGTGAGTTCGGGCCCGTAGGCCACGTTCAGCACCAGATCGTAGAGACGCTCCTGAACCTCCGGGACCAGGGCGGAACTCGGGGCCAGGAGACGGCGGTCGCTCACGATGTTGCGCCGGCGGCGCACGCTGCCGTTCACGGCGGCCGAACCCCGCAGCGCTTCGAGCCGGGCCAGATGACCGGGGAGCAGGTCGGCCTGCCCGTACTCGATGCTGTCGGCGCAGGCGCTCAGCACGTCGTCGATCGGCGTGTGGGAGGGCGCCTCTCCGGACTCGGCGATCGAAAGGACGGCCGCCAGGGTCTCCGTGGAGAACTTCCGCTGCTCCGTCTCGCGGGAGAACCGCGTGATCAGCTCCGCGAGCCCTTTCTCCTTCCTGCTCGTCAGCAGCTCGTGATAGCGGTGGGCGACGTCGTGACCCTCGGGAATGCTCACCTCCTGTCTCCAGGTGATGTTGAGCGCGCTCCCCGACGGGTGCTCGGCGAAGAACAGCCTGTTCCGGTGCTCGGCCCTGAAGGGAGCCCACGTCGAGGCGATCAGCTTGGTCCTGAAGCCGTACGGGAGCAGCGCGGCCACCGTGTCCAGGAACCGGAGCCGGTCGAGCAGCGACGCTCCGTCGCCTTCGACGACGCAGACCCGCTGGCCGGTGAGCAGGAGGGCCGCCGCGCCGATGGCGGTCCGGTCCACGGCCTCGGCGACGGCCTCGGCGTCCAGTGGCGGTGGGTCGATGAGGAGCGGGTCACCGCCGGACGGCAGCGCCTGACCGTTCAGCGCCCGGTGGAGCCCCTCGTAGGAGACGGGACCGGAGGCGGCCTGCGCGTAGGGCACGCAGAAGCAGCGGGTGACCGCTATCCGCCGGAACAGCCCGTCGAACGTGTCGGACCACTCCTGGACGGCCAGGAAGAGGTGCGCGCCCTCGTTGGCGCTCGCCCTGGCGATCGTCACCTGGGGGAGTTTCCTCGGGGTCGCCTTCGCGTACCGGTCGACAAGCGTGAGGAAGCCCGAGCGGTCGATCCGTCCCCGGCTGCAGGACAGGACGTCGGGGGAGTCCTTGCTTCCCGGAGGCATGCCCCACAGTGCCCACTCGGCTTTTATCAGCATGACCGCCCCCCGCTCAGGAACCCGGGGCCGGGATGAGCATGAAGAGCTCCACCAGCGCGATGATGGCGAGCACGATCACCAGGAGGTACAGGGTCGGTGTGGGGATGAGAGGTCTGCCCCTGGCGTTCTTGCTGTCGGGGACGTCCCTGACCTCCTTGAGACGCCCGAGGCTCCCGACGCCCCTGCGGCCCCTGCCGCTCTGGCGTTCGCGCCTGAACCACCTCTTCTTCACGGGCTCGGATTCGAGCAGCCGCTCCTCCACCTGCTCGACGATCTCGCGATCGAGCCCCGAGTCGTGCGCGAGCTTGATGACGGAATTCTTCAGGGCCTCCCCCACGTCCGCGCCGGACAGGACCACCGCGGCGGCGATCAGCATCCCCGACCGCCTGTCCAGCGGGGGGAAGATCTTCTCGAACGCCTGGGGGGTGATCTCCTGCCCGTAGGCCGCCCTCAGCAGATCGGAGAGCAGGTCGAACCCGGCCCGGCTACCGGGCGGATAGAGCGCGTCGATCGCGTCGGCGAAGTAGCCGTACTCGCGAAGGGCCTTGGCGACATCCGGGTCCTTGGCGTCGCCGTCGCCCCGCTTGACGAGCTCGTCGCAGGCGATCCTCACCGCCCGTATGTCGTGGGACAGCCGCGCGGCCTCCGCGACGAGCTCCGTGGTCCGCAGCGGCCTGAGCCTCGCGTCCAGCTCCTCCCGTCCCCGCTGGTACGTCGCTCTCATGGAGGCGACCGGATCGGGAGGGGATTTGTGAACGATCTCCGTCGTCGGCTCCCCGGCCGGCTGGGCCCCGTTCCTGACGGGCCTGCCCGTCTGCGCGGCCGCGGCCGCCACCCCCTGTCCGGCCATCCGGACCATCGTGTGCAGGTGAGCCTCCAGATCCTCGGGCAGGTTGTTCTTCGGCTCCAGCAGCCGCCGATCCTCGATGATCTTCTGGTAGCGGGCGCGCTCGTCATCCGAGATCATCTGCCCGCGGTCCGCGACGGCGCCGTCCAGCTTTTCGAGAACGGCCCTGATCTGGGCCATCCCCCCTCTTTCGAGGACGTCGGCGCACTCGGTCAGCAGTCCTTCCAGCGGCTCCTGGGCGGGTGGCCGCGCGGGCACGGACACGGGCGGGGCCGGGGTCGGGGTCGGGGTCGGGGGGGCCGGGGGCATGAGTGCCGGTGCGGACGAAGGGGCGAACCCCCGGAGCAGGTCCAGCGCACGGGCTCTCCCGTTCCTGCCGAACGTGAGCGGTTCGGTCCGCGCGGCGAACCAGTCGACCAGCTTGGCGTCCGGATCGTGACGCCCCAGCAGGGCGAGATAGTGGTACGCGTCTTCCTCGCCCGCGGGGATCTGCGCCTTCTGCCCCCAGACGACGGGGTACGCCTTGGCCGGGGCGTGCTGGGTGAACGCCAGCCTGATCTTGTGGTCGGCGGTGCTGCTGGCCCAGGTGGACGCCGTCAGCCTCGCGCGCATGCCGTACGGGAGCAGCGCGGCCACCGTGTCGAGGAACCGCAGGCGCTCGTCCATCAGAACGGCCTCGCCCCCCACGACGCAGACCTGCTGACCGGTCATGAGCAGCGCGGCCGTGGTCATGGCCCTCCCGTCGAGCCTCGCCGCCACCGCGTCGGAGTCGAGCGTGGGAACCGTGACGACGAGTTGCCCGTCCACGGGCAGCGGGCACTCCTCAAGGGCGCGGTAGAGGTCCTCGTAGGACACGGGGCGGGGAGACTGGGTGATACGGGCGTACGGCACGCAGAAGTAGCGGGTGCGGGCGATCCTCCGGTGCTGCCTGTCCTCCCCGTCCGACCACGTCTGGATGGCCAGGACCAGGTGCGCGTCGTCGCCACTGCCCACCCACGCGATCATGACCTGGGGCAGCGTCTCCGGCGTGCCGATCGTGTAGACCGCTCTGATCTCCTCGAAGTCGTCGTAGCTGAGCAGCCCCTGACTGCAGGCGAGGATCTTGTAGTCGTCACCGCTGCCCGGGAGCTTTCCCCCCACCGCCCATTCGAACGGCAACCGCACCGTGCTCATCGGCCAGTCCTCCTGATCGGCTACGGCGTGAAAATCCGCTGCCCGAGCCAGAGCATCGGCTCCATCACATTGATGGGACGCACTTCACCGCGTATCCGGATCTCGGTGGTGTACCTGGTGTCGGAGACCGATTGGCCGTCCACGGGCTCGGGCAACGTCGGAACAAGGTTCTGATAGTCGTCCATGTCGAAAACCCTGCTCTTGGGACCGACATAGAAACCGATTGAGGAAGTGACAAAGTACCTAATTCGGTCTTCACGGAAAAATCGCCCAATAGCATTTAGCACCATATCGGCGTTCCCGCTGGCCGACACCCTGCACAGGTGCTGGAACAGCTCTTTCGCGTCCTCGTTCGCCACCCGGGGAAACCCGAAGGTGTCCTCGGGGTCGGTCGTGAGCAGCCTCAGCCGCTTCGCCGTCTCCAGGACCTTGAAGTCGTCGAACTTGGTGATGCAGACCGCGAGATAGTGCGGCAGCCTGCCGTCCGTCACCTCGGACCCGGCGATCACCTGCTCGGCGAGCTGGGCCAGTGCCCCGTAGAGGTACTCGAACGCGTCACCGTCCTCGTTCTCCCTGATGGGGTCGAAGAGGAAGACGACGCCCCTGCTGTGCACCAGGTTGCGGAGCAGGTCCTGCTGGCTGGCACCCCCCCGGTTGTTGCCGAAGGCCCCGCCGGGCGGGTCGAGCAGGTTGATGCCGATCTTGAGGGCACGGGCCTCCTTCGACCTGCGCAACCAGCGCGCACGCCGCTGCCGCTCGCGCCCGATCAGGAACCAGTTGTAGTTGTCCAGACTCTGTGTCGCCTCGGGGAACACCCTGTCCCGCACCAGCGCCGTGGTCTTCTCCGTCAGGAAGCTGGTGGACGGGGCGTCCGCGCCCACGAGCCTCCAGTTGTTCTCCTGGCGGAGCAGGGCGGTGTTGAGCGCGGCGAGGAGCGTGGTCTTACCACTGCCCGGAGCGCCCCACATCGTGATGTTGGGCTGTGAACGCCCGGCTCCCACCTCGGGGGGCGTACGCTGCCCGCTCCACATGTTCGTCATGGCACCTCGATCAGAGGGAAGGGGATCGATCGGTCTTGGGGCGCCGCCAGGCCGAGCTCGGCGCGGAACTCACGGATGTCCAGGGCGTCCAGCCAGGTCAGCGCCGTCGCGCCCAGGCGGGACCAGACGGGGTCGGCCTCCCCGACGTCCCGGTCGCAGATCGCCCCGAACGCCATGCCCGGATACTGTTCGAGCAGGTTCAGCAGCGCGTGCCAGTCATGGCGGTGCGGGCAGGGCAGGATTGTCCCGTTCACCCTGGCCGGATGCGGCGCCCGGTCGCCGACCGTGAGCAGCACCGTCCGCTCGGCCCCTCCCGTGGCGATCCGGCCGGCCACCACGGCCAGCATGTCCTCCAGCTGCGCGCCGTACGGGTGGCCCTTCGAGACCGGGAGGTTCTCCTCCAGGCCGATCAGCGAGGTCAGGGCCTGTCCGGGAGAGACCAGCCAGTCCACGACCTCGACCTCCCTCTCGGGAACCCTCCGATCGTAGGAGTGCGCGCCGTAGGTGACCAGTGACACCGCGAGAAGGCCGGAGGCACTCGCGGACATCGTCGCGATCATCTGGTGGAGGCGCTCAAGCCGCTTCCCGACGTCACCCGGGGCGCCGCTGATCTCGACCGCGCAGATCAGGTGCTGCGAACCGGCCCGGGAGTCGAGGTGGCGCGGCACCGCGGCGACCAGGTCGGCCCAGCTGCGATCGTCCTTCACCAGGCCGGGCAGGCCGGTGAGACGGACCCGGCCCGGCCGCTGCAGCTCGACCGTGAAGTCGTAACGGCCGGGGGCGAGCCTCGCCGACTGGAGTGACAGCAGCAGCGGCCTCCGGCCCCAGGCCACCACGGCGAAGGCGGTGCCCCGCTCGTCACCCTCCTCGCAGCGCGCGGTGACCCTGGCGACCGCGCCGGGCCGCGCCCCGATGGTGAACAGCTGATGGGCGCCGAGTTCGAGCTGGCCCGTCACCACGCTCCGCCTCAGCACGACCAGCTCGTACGGGCGGTCCAGCGGGTCGTTCACGATGACCTCGCGGAGCAGCGCGTCGACCCGCACGTCCGCCTGGACGAAAGCCGTCGCCTCCGGGAACGCGGCGTGCAGCCAGGCCAGCGCCTGGCCGGCCAGGGGACTGTCGGGGAAGGAACACACCAGGATCAGCGCGGCGTGGGGAGGGACGCCCGCGGCGCGGATGACGGCCTCCTCGGTAGGATCCTGCCGCCTGAGGTCTGACCGCGTGGAGGCGTACGTGGAGGTGTATCCAGTGTTGTCCCATCCGCGCTCACCCGCCAGGGAGGTCCACGGCATCACCGGATCGACCTGGCAGCGCGGTCTGCCCAGATCGTCGCGACGCAGGTCGAAGGTGGTGATGCCGTCGGCGGCCACCTCCACCACGGCCAGCCGCCTGGACTCGTCGAGACCCGCGACCGCCCCGGCGAGAGCCTTACGGAGCAGATCCTCACCCGGCTCGGTCACCTGAAAGCCTCCGTAGCGCGTCTAAAGAAAGGCACGAACTGCTGCCGGTGCGGCGGCTCCGCCCGCCCCGGAATCCTCCCGGCGAATTTCCGAACACCTGCGGTGCGATTGTCTTTCTGTCTTTTGTCAGCGTCGTGCCGTCCGCCAAAGATCATTTCCGGGGCGTCCCACCGACTTGATTTCCCTGCGGTATAAGGAATCACACCTTACGGAATTATAATAGTGTCGACGGCATGGCGATGCTCCCAGCTCATGATCTAAAGTTCATAACCGCGAGCTTGGGCGCCATTCGGAAGGGGAATAGATGAGGACACTCCTGATTGCCCTGTCCGGCGCACGTCCCAAGATCTTGCAACTCTGTCCGACCGAGCAGGGCAAATTCGAGGGCATCGGCGGAGCCGTGCTCACCACCAGCGTGCTCGCCGTCGTGTCGATGACGTTCGCCCTGAACTCCGCGCTCGGCGTCTCCCTCTTCTTCGCCATCCCTGCGGCCCTCGTCTGGGGCCTGGCCATCATGAGCCTCGACCGGTGGCTGGTCAGCACCATGCACGCCGACGGGCCGCGCCGCTGGCGGGTGGCCCTGCCCCGGATCCTCATGGCCGTGCTGCTCGGCCTCGTCATCTCGACCCCGCTGGTGCTGCAGATCTTCAAGTCCGAGATCGACGCGCAGATCGTCCAGATCAAGCAGCAACGCGCCAACGACTTCACCGCGCAGCAGAACGCGGGCAGCGTCGCCCAGGAGCTCAACCGCCTCCGCAGGGAGACCACCACTCTCCAGAACGTGATCACTTCCGAGGGCGACGTCCCGCTGGACCCCGCCAAGGACCCGAAGGTCACGTCGCTGACCGCGGAGCGCGACGCCCAGCAGAAGCAGGCGGAGAAGCTCTACGACGAGTGGCAGTGTCAGCTCTACGGCGGGAAGACCTGCCCGCGCAAGGGCAACGGCCCCCTGGCCCAGGCCAGCAAGAACACCTACGAGAAGGCCAAGGCCCGGGTCGAGCTGCTCAACGGGCAGATCGACGCCCGGAAGCGGGAGCTCACCGCCACGGACGAGAACAGCAAGAAGGAGCGTCTCGCCCAGGCGACGGAGGCGCTGCCCAAGACCAAGGAGTTGCTCGACGCCGCGGTGCGGCGCCAGAGCGACCTGCAGAACGCGTTCGACGCGGAGAACAAGGCCACCGACGGGCTGCTGATCCGGCTGCAGGCCCTCAACGAGGTGTCCGGCCAGGACATCACCCTCCGGTCCACCCACCTGCTGCTGTTCCTGGTGTTCCTGCTGATCGAGTGCCTGCCGGTGGCGGTCAAGCTGATGCAGAAGCCCGGCAACTACGAGAAGATTCTCAACCTCGCGGCGAAGCAGGAGTTCCGCGACGCGCGAGACAGTTACAGTTCCCAGTTCGGTCACCGCACCCCGGCGGCGGTTTCCGCGCCGAGGCAGGACGACGACCCCTCGTCTATTTGGGATATATGGGAAAAACCAGACCCCTTACGCGCCGCTCGCGAGGCGCAGGCCTCGGCCGGGCCGCCGAAGACCGCGCATCTGACCAACCCGCAGGACCCGGACGACGACCACTACAACGACCACTACTCCGCCGAGGACGACATGCTGCGCGAGATGCAGAACACCCGGGTGTTCCACAGATCCGACTCCACCGCCCCGGCGGGCGAACGCCACGGCAAGATCGAGCTGTTCCCCGATGACGACGACTGACCCTGGGTGATTCCCGAGTCGGCAACCTCCCCCCGGCCGAAGCCGGGGGTCTCCACGCTGGAGGTATGTGATGGACGGCCGCCTGGTCAACGGCCGCTACCGGCTCCTGTCCATGATCGGCAGTGGTGGGATGGGCCATGTCTGGCTGGCCGAGGACGAGGTGCTCGGGCGCCGCGTCGCGCTCAAGGAGCTCGTCCTGTCCCCGAACGGGGAGCAGCTGTCCGTGCGTCACCAGCGCGTGCGGCGCGAGGCGCGGGCGGCGGCGCGGATCAGGCACTCCGGCATCGTCGAGATCTACGACATGTTCGTGGAGGACGATCTCTCCTGGATCGTGATGGCCTACATCAAGGGCCGATCACTTCAGGACCTGATCGAGCACGGCCCCCTCGGCGAGCGCCGGATCGCCGAGATCGGCAGGCGGGTGCTGGCCGCGCTGACCGCCGCGCACCAGGCCGACGTGCTGCACCGTGACGTGAAGCCCGCCAACATCCTGGTCGCCGAAGGAGGCGAGGTGTTCCTCGTCGACTTCGGTATCGCCCACATCGTCGGCGAGAGCCGCCTCACCTCGCAGAACGCCTTCGCGGGCACGCTGGAGTACATGGCGCCGGAACGGATCAACGGCCATCCCCCGGGGCCGCCCGCCGACCTGTGGTCCCTGGGGGCGACCTTCTTCCACGCCCTGGAGGGACACTCCCCGTTCTTCCGCGGCAACGTTCCGGCCACCATGAAGGCCATCACCTTCGACGATCCTCCCCGCTTCACCCGTAAGGGGGCGCTGTCCGACGCGATCGTCAGGCTGCTCCGCAAGGACCCCGGCCGACGGCTGGACGCGCGGGGGCTGGAGGGGATCCTGAGGTCGATCGTCACCGATTCCCCGCCCTCCGCCTCGTCCCCGTCTCCCGGCCGCTCCGCCTCACCTCGCTCCGCTTCGCCTCCGCCTCCCGATCGCTCCCCCTCGCCGCCTTCCGCCTCACCTCCGCCTCCTGGCCGCTCCCTCTCACCGCGCTCCGCCTCACCCCCGCCTCCCGACCGCTCCCCCTCGCCGCACCGGCCCAGGCCCGCGCCCTCGGCCATGCCCGCAGCCGCACCGCTTCCGTCCAGGGCGGCCGGGCGTGCGCGGGAAAGAGTCGTGGATCTCGGCGGGCTGGACCCGGCGGAGGCCGGCCGGGTCGTCGGCACCATGGCGGCCTCGCCCGCCGCGCGACTGCTCGCCCGTCTCCCCGTGGAGGTCGTCCAGCGGGTGCTGGTCCGGACGGACCCCGGGGCCGTGGGGGCGATCCTGCTGGAGATGTCCGCGGAGAGGGCCGCCTCGTTCCTCGACGCGATCCCGGCGAGAACGTCCGGCGCCGCGCTGAACGTGATGGCGGCCAAGCCCCGGGAGACCGCCGCGGTGCTGCGGGCGATGGGGACGACCCGTGCGGGCCAGGCGCTGAGCCACATCGATCCGGGACAGGGCGGCGCGCTGCTGGACGCCATACCTCCCGGTGAGGTCGCGAAGATCCTCGCGTGCACCGCCCCCCGGACCGCGGCCGGTATCGTCCGCGTCCTCGCCGCGGTCCCGCTCGCCGTCCGCCTGATCGAGACCATGCCGACAAAAAGGGCATGCAGCGTGCTCGACCACGTGCCCCCGGTCATCATCGCCCAGCTGCTTGAGGCGTCCTCCGACGGCCGCGCCGACCGGCTGCTCAACGGTCTCGACGGCGCCGTACGCGCTCAGGTCCTTCGCCATCTGAACCCGCCGCGTCCGCAGAAAGACCAGCGGCCGAGCCGGAACGGGGGCCGGAAATGACTGAGGGCACCTCCGCGGTGCGGAAGGTGCCCAGGTCATCGGCTTTCGCCGGTGGTGCGCCGCCAGGGACTCGAACCCCGGACCCGCTGATTAAGAGTCAGCTGCTCTAACCAACTGAGCTAGCGGCGCTTGCAACGGAGGTAACTCTAGCAGCAGCTTCGGAGCGCTCGCACCCCGGTTGATCCCGTTCGGCCACTGTCCGTTTCCTTGAGGAACCCGGACAATCCGGAGGCCATCCGGCCCCACACAGACTCGGGGCCGGACAGTCCCCCAACTGTCCGGCCCCGGCCTCTTCGCGGGCGTTGCCATCGTCTCCCCCAAGACTCCGGCGGCTCCGCTCAGGAACGCGATCCCCCTCGCGTTCTTATCCGGTGAAAAGTCTCTGCAACGCTCCCCCCGGGCTTCGCAGACCCCTCGACCTGCACCAACACTACCTAGTCAAATGTAACGGGCGCGTCATCCAAAGGTTGATTTTGCGCCTACACCCAACCTTGACCCGGTATCACCGAAGCGCCGCTAGCCCCTGCGGACGTGCGGAAACGCGCCGTCGAGGGATCGGTCCCATTGGTTCGGTCTCGCGGGCGCATTGGTTCGCGGAGCCCTCGGCGGCTCCCCGCGGGACCCTCAGGGGAGTTCGAGGTTGATCTCCATGGTTTTTCTCAGGGCCTGGCTCACCGTGCAGTACTTCTCCTCGACACGGTGGGCCACGGAGCGGAGCACCTCGGCGGCCTTCTCGTCACCCTCGGGCAGCTCCACGTCGTAGGTGACGGTGATCGGCCCCAGCTTCGACGTCTCGACCTTCTCGGCCCGGACGGTCATGGCCAGGCGGACCATGCGGTGGCCGCGCTGGGCCGTCAGCGGCTCCACGGTGACGATGTTGCAGCCGCCGAGCGCCGCGAGCAGCAGCTCGACGGGGGTGAACACCCCCTGCTCGTCACCACCGCCCATCGCGACCTCGGCCCCGCGGTCGTTGCGCGCCACGAACCCGTCCTCGGTCCGCTCCACCCTCACCTGCGCCATGGCGTTCCTCCCCCTGAAAACCTCCCGATTACCCTACAGAGGCCCGCAGATGGAGGAACGCCCGGGTCGCGGCGGGCACGGGGCCCGCCTCAGGCCTCGGGATGTTTGGACAGGTATTCGATGTAGAACGGCCGCAGCGCCTCGCCCAGTTCCCCGTGGCCCGAGGCCATCGCGTCACTGAGCAGGGCCGAGACCCGGCTGAGGTCGTTGGTCGTCTGGTCCTCGTTACCCGCGGTCGCCTCCGCCGCGGGGATCAACGTGAGTAGCTCCCACAGGAAGCCGAGATCTCCGTGGTGCACGGCGTAGTGGACCGCGCGATCATGCAGTTCCTGGGCCGACAGCGACTCAAGCTCGTCCGTTTCCAACAGACCCACCCCCTCACGCCCCTTCTGCCCCGAGAATATGGCCATCATGCGCAATTAACGGTATGCACCGTCAGCGCGCCAGCCGGACCAGCATCTTTCCCGTGTTGGCGCCGCGAAGCATGTCGATGAACGCCCGGGGGGCGTTCTCCAGGCCGTCGACGACGGTTTCGGTGAAGGTGAGCCTGCCCTCACGGAGCCAGGTGCCCACCTCCGCGACCAGGTCGGGCATGCGGTCCTCGTGGTCGAAGACGATGAATCCGCGCAGGGTGAGCCGTTTTCCCACGGTCAGGCCGATGTTGCCCGGCCCCGGGACCGGCCCGGTGGCGTTGTAGGTGGAGACCGACCCGCACATCGCGATCCTGCCGTACGTTCTCAGCTCCTCGATGGCCGCCTCCAGGTGCTCGCCGCCGACGTTGTCGAAGTAGACGTCGATCCCGCCGGGGGCCGCCTTGGCGAGCTGCTCGTGGATGTCGCCGTCGCGGTAGTCGAAGGCGGCGTCGAAGCCGAGGTCGCGGATCAGGTGGGTGACCTTCTCCCGTGACCCGGCACTGCCCACCACGCGCGAGGCGCCCCTCAGCCGGGCGATCTGCCCGGCCATGCTGCCCACCGCCCCCGCCGCGCCGGACACGAACACCGCCTCGCCGTCCTTGAAGCGGGCGATGTCGAGCAGGCCCACGTACGCGGTGAGGCCGGTCATGCCCAGCGCGCCGAGGTGGGCGGTGAGCGGGACGCCGGGGATCTCCTCGACTTTGCGGGCCTCCCCGGCGTCGAGAACGGCGTGGTCCCGCCAGCCGTACCTGTGGGTGACGGTGTCCCCGGACGCCAGGCCGGGCGCGCGCGACACGACGACCTCACCGAGAGCGTCGCCGTCGAGGGGCCTGCCGATCTGGAAGGGAGAGATATAGGTGGACTTATGCTCATCCATCCGCTCGCGCATGTACGGGTCGACGCTCATGAAGAGGTTGCGGACGAGGATCTGCCCCTCGGCGGGGGCGGGCAGCTCGACCTCCGCCGGTTCGAAGTTCTCCGGGGTCGGCCAGCCCGTGGGCCGCGACGCGAGCCGGATCTCTCGCGACACCACCCGCCCGCCGTCCGCCGCCGTACGACCGGCGGACCGCTCATCCGATGCCGTACGACCGGCGGATCGCCTCTCCGTACCGGTCGCGGCGGCCCCCGCCCACGGCCTGGCCTCCGCCCCCGGATCGCTCCCGTTGCTCCTCGCTCCCGGCCTGGTCGCGGGGCCGGATCTGGGGGGCGGGCCGGGCTTGGGCGGGGGACCCGGCTTGGGAGGAGGGCTGGGCTTGGGCGGGGGGCCGGGTTTGGGGACGGGACGGGTCTCGGTCCCGGGTTCCGTCCCGGTTCCCGCTGACGGCTTTCCCGGCCGGCCATTGGACAATCGGTCATCGGACATGATGAGGCCCCCTCGGCGATTCGTGCTCCTCACCTGGGACTTTCCCATCCGGTGGCGGTTCTCCCCGCCGGGGAGCGGCACGCCTGACAGGATCTCGCCACTTTCATGACCGCATACGGTCACGGATGCGAAACTTTCCCCGGGAACCGGAGCCGGCTCGCCGTCCCGGTGATCGTGGCGCCCGCCGCGTTCGCGTCGCCCGTGGTGATTCGGAGCCACGGGCGACGAGCCCAACCGACAAACTCCCTCTTATCCGTATATATCCACTCTCGGATTACGGGCCTATCGCTCGTTCAACCATCCATGCGAGGATGCCGAAACGTGAAAATAATCATCAAAATACTGGTCGTGGCAGCCGCGCTGTGGGCGGCGACCCGGTTCGTGGACGGCATCACGGTGTCCGCGCAGACCCCCGTCAAGGAGATCGGCACGCTCGTCGCCGTCGCCCTCGTCTTCGGAATCGTCAACGCGGTCCTGAAGCCGATCATCGCGACGCTCGGCTGCGCCTTCTACATCCTCACGCTCGGCCTGTTCGCCCTCGTGGTCAACGCCGGGCTGCTGCTGCTGACCAGCTGGATCGCCGAGCAGCTCCGGCTGCCCTTCCATATCGAGGGCTTCTGGGCCGCGTTCTGGGGCGCGATCGTCATCGGCCTGGTCAGCTGGCTGCTCGACCTGATCCTCGACGCGATCGTCGGCGACTGAGCCGATGACCGTCGTCCTTGACGGCGCCCACCTGACCTGCGAGCAGGTCGACCGGGCGGCCCGCGGCTCCGGGATCGCGCTGGGCTCCACCGGCCGTGCGGAGGCGGCATGGCGGATGGCCGGCCTGCTCAACGGGCCCGTGTACGGCCGGACCACCGGCGTGGGCGCCAACAAGGACGTGGAGGCCGAGGACACCGGCCTGGACCTGCTCCGCAGCCACGCGGGCGGCGCCGGACCCGTGGTCGAGGAGTCCCGCGCCCGCGCCGCCCTCGTGGTCCGCCTCAACCAGTTGCTCGCCGGCGGCTCGGGGGTCGACCCGGCCCTCCTGCCCGTCCTCGCCGACGCCGTCAACCGGGGCCTCACCCCGCCGATCCGCACCTACGGCGCCATCGGCACCGGCGACCTCACCGCGCTGGCCACCACCGCGCTCTGCCTCCTGGGCGAGCTTCCCTGGACCCCGCCCTCCGAGGACGTACGGAACGCCGACGCCGCGTCCCGGAAGCGGGCCGGGGATCCCGTACCCCGGTTCGCGCTCGCCCCGGGGGACGCGCTGCCGTTCATCAGCTCGGGCGCGGCGACCCTGGCGGACGCCGCGCTGGCCTGTCACCGCCTGGGGGTCCTGCTGTCCGCCGCCACGGCGGTCGCGGCCCGCTCCTTCCAGGCGGTCGAGGCCTCGCTCGAACCGCTCTCCCCCGTCGTGCAGCGCGGCCCCGAGCAGACCGGGGTCGCGGCCGGGCTGCGCGCCCTGGTCGGCTCCACCAGACCGCGCCGCGTCCAGGACCCGTACGGCTACCGGGCCTTCCCGCAGGTGCACGGGGCCGTCCTCGACGCTCTCGGCCGGGCGGAGCGGACGGTCGCCGAGGAGATGAACGCGGCCCCGGAGAACCCGCTGATCGCCGACGGCCGGGCCTGGCACAACGGCAACTTCCACTCGGCGCGGGTCGCGCTCGCCCTCGACGCCCTGCGGGCCGCGCTCGTGCAGACCGCGACGCTGAGCGCCGCCAGGCTCGCCACCCTGAACGACCCGGCCCACACGGGCCTGCTCCCCTTCCTCGCCGACCGGCCAGGACTGTCCGGGGTCATGATCCTCGAATACGTCGCGCACTCCGCCCTGGCCGAGCTGCGTCACCTGGCCGCCCCGGTCACCCTGGGCGGGGCCGTGCTCTCCCTGGGCACCGAGGACCACGCGAGCTTCACCCCGCAGGCGGCCCGCTCCGCGCTCGCCGCCGCCGAACCGCTGGAGATCGTCCTGGCGTGCGAGCTGGTGGCCTCCGTACGGGCCCTGCGGCGGCGCGGCCTGCCCTGCGACCTGCCGCTCGATCCCGCGACGCGGGACCGTCCCCTGGACGCCGACCTCGACGTGGCGCGCGGGCTCCTGCCCGGCCTCGCCCCCTGAGAGCCCTTCCGGATCGAGGTCAGCCCACCGAGCCGCGTTCGCGGAGCTGGGGGGACTGGACGATGCGGCGGCGGCGCGTGTTGCCGTCGGCGGCGGCCACGACGATGCGGACGGCGGCGCGGACGATGCCGTCGATGTCCCAGTCGACCGTGGTCAGGCCGGGGGTGAGCAGGCCCGACATGGGATGGTCGTCGTAGCCCATCACGGTCACCTCGAACGGGATGCCCAGCTTCCGCTCGGCCGAGGCCGCGTAGACGCCGTAGGCGATCGAGTCGGCGAAGCAGAAGAACGCCCGGTGGCCGGAGTCGAGCATCTCACCCGCGACCCGGGTGGCCGGTCCCAGCGACTGCGAGGCGGTGACCAGGTCGATGTCCAGGCCCAGCCGCCCGGCCTCGGCCATGACGTGCACGTCGGCGGGCCGGTCGGGGGTGCTGGCCCGGGTCGAGGTGAGGACGGCCAGGCGCCGGTGGCCCCGCTGGCGCAGGTGCTCCAGGGCGAGGGTCACCCCGGCCCGGTTGTCGAAGACGACCTCGCCCGCGGCGCGTGTCCCGGCCAGGGCGTCGCCGATCGACACCACCGGAAGCCCCTCGCACAGCTCGGCCCAGAGCGGCGCCGCCGGGTCGACCGGCTGCACGATCAGCGCGTCCACCCGCTGGTCGCGGAGCTGCCTGGCGAGCGTGTGCTCCCTGGCGGGGTCTCCCGCGGCGTCCAGGATGAGGGCGTAGCGGTCGTTGTCCTTGAGCGCGCGGCCGATGCCGACGGCCAGCGCCTGCTGCCAGAGGTCCTCCAGGGAGCCGCAGAGCAGGCCGATCATGCCGGTCCGGCCGCTGGCCAGGGCTCGGGCGATGGGGTCGGCCTCGTAGCCGAGCTCGGCCGCGACCCGGCGCACCCGCTCGATGGTCTCCTCCGACACCTGCATGCCGCGCAGGGCGTAGGAGACGGCCGCGGGCGACAGGCCGGTGGCCTTCGCCACCTCACGGATGGTCGCTCGTTTCCGGGGCTGCGGCATCGGACCAGCCTATTCCTCGGGGCCTCCGGGGGCGCGCTTCCCGGCACGATCGGAACATCGGCGGGTATTGACACAATGCGGGGTGAAGCGGTTCACTGAAACGGTTCACTGAACCGTGTCACTGTTGGATGTGGCAAGGTGAGGGCGTTTACCCCTATTCTAGGTAGGGAATACCTCGAAGACGTGAAAGGAGGAGATCCGTCGTGCCCGTCGACGTTCACCAGCATCTGTGGACGCCCGCGTTCGTGGAGGCGCTCAGGCGCCGCGCGACCGCGCCCCGGCTCGACGGCTGGACCCTCCACCTGGACGGCGAACCCGCCTACGAGGTCGACCCCGCCGACCACGACCTCGCCGGGCGCCTCGCGCTGAACGCGGACCTCGACCTGGCCCTCGTGTCGCTGTCCAGCCCGCTCGGCATCGAGTCACTGCCTCCCGGGGACGCCTGGCCGATCATCGACGCCTACCACGAGGACGCCCTCGCCCTGCCCGCGCCCTTCGGCGCCTGGGCGGCGACCTGCCTCAGCGAGATCGATCCCGCCAGGCTCGCCAAGACCTTCGACACGCGGGACGGCGGCGCACGGGACGCGCGGCCGGGGTTCGCCGGGCTCCAGCTGCCCGCGACCGCCGTGCGCGACGCCGCGGGCCTGGCCGGGGTCGCCCCTCTGCTCGACGTGCTCACCGAGCGCGACCTGCCGCTCTTCGTGCACCCCGGTCCCGCCACCGAGCCCGAGGGGCCCGGCTGGTGGCCCGCCGTCGTGCCGTACGTGCAGCAGATGCACGCCGCGTGGTACGCCTTCGCCGCCTTCGGGCGGTCCCGTCACCCCCGGCTGCGGGTCTGCTTCTCGCTGCTCGCCGGGCTGGCCCCGCTCCACTCCGAGCGCCTGGCCAACCGGGGCGGCGAGGGCCGGGGACAGGTCGACGCCGACATGTTCCTGGAGACCTCCTCCTACGGCCCCCGCGCCATCGACGCGATCGTCCGCGAACTCGGCGTCGACATCGTGGTGAGCGGCTCCGACCAGCCCTACGCCATCGCACCGGACCCCGCGCTCGGCGACGCCGCCTGGCACGCCATCGCGGTCACCAACCCACACCGCCTGCTGAACGGAAAGGAGTCGCGCAAGTGAACCAGTACCAGGGCCGCGAGAGCTGTGCTCTCCCGGCGAACGAAGCCGCGGGCACGCGGCGCGCACGAGTCGCCGGGCCCGCCGGTCACACCCGTCACGCCGAGCGAGTGGACAGCGCGGGCTCCGGGCCGTCCGGCGGTGAGACCTCATGAGCTACGAGGCCCTGCCCGCGCGCGCCCTCGACCGGCGCGAGCTCCTCGACCTGGTCAACGAGCTGGCCGCCGACCCGTCCCGGTGGGAGGGGCAGGTGGAGTTCCCCGAGGAGGGCGGGCGCCACTTCGCCTCCCTCTACCGCGACTCCCACGTGGACGTCTGGCTGCTGTGCTGGCGGCCCGAGGACGACACCGGCTGGCACGACCACGACACCTCCTCCGGGGCGGTCCGCGTGGTGGCTGGGACGCTCCTGGAGTGCAATCCCCGCATCGGCGGCGAGCACCTGGAGACCGTCATCTCGGAGGGCGAGTCCTTCTCCTTCGGCCCCGACCACATCCACCGGCTGACCGGCGCGGTGCACGGCAGCGTCTCGATCCACGCGTACTCGCCGCCGCTGTGGCGCCTGGGCCAGTACTCCATCAGCGACAGCGGCGTGATGCGCCGCGTCTCGGTCAGCTACGCCGACGAGCTGCGTCCCATGGACGACGCCGAGCAGATGGTCGAGGTCGCCTGAGCCTCCGGCCGCCGCACCTGTGAGCGGGTGCGGCGGCCCACACCCTGGTTGGCCCAGGGTGTCACCGGGGTTCTAGAAGAGGCGCGCCCTGACGGCGTTGGCCATGCCCGGGTCGTCGGCGAAGACGCCGTCGACGCCGAGGGAGTAGAGCTTCTCCAGCCAGCCCATCACGTTGCCGGTGGCGCGCGGGTAGACCGGGCTCGCCGGGTTCCCGAACCGGAAGTCCAGCGGGAGCTGCGAGTTCTCGTTCCTGATGGTCCAGGTGTGGACCTTCAGACCGGCCCGGTGGGCGTCCCGGATGAGCGGGGTGGGCTGCAGGAGGCGGCCGTCGGGGCCGACGGGCACGATCCTCTTGGTGTCGACGCCGACGCCGTCCGCGTAGCTCGCCACGTCACGGAGCCCCGCGGGGGTGACCATGCTGTCGTAGGTGCGCGGGTCTCCGGCGGCGACCCAGTCGTACGGGGCACCGGCGGCGTTGATCAGCTGGGCCAGCGGGAGCCTGGTCTTCTTGCTCAGCTCGCGCAGGTTGGCGGTCTCGAAGGACTGGATGAAGACCGGGTCCCGGCTCCCGCGCCAGCCGTGGCGGCCGAGCACGTCGAGCAGCGGCTCCTCCAGGGAGAGCCCGATGGAGTCGAAGTAGCTCGGGTGCTTGGTCTCGGGGTAGACGCCGACGCCGCTCCGCTTGGCGAGCGCGACGACCTCGTCGAAGGTCGGGATCTCCGCGAGGCCGTTGAAGGCGGTGTTGTCGGGACGCAGGTCGGGGATGCGCTCCTCGGCCCTGAGCGTCTTCAGCTCGGCGAGCGTGAAGTCCTCGGTGAACCAGCCGGTGATCGAGGTGCCGTCGATGGTCTTGGTCGTCCGGCGCCCCGCGAACTCGGGGTGGCTCTCGACGTCCGTGGTGCCGCCGATCTCGTTCTCGTGCCTGGCCACCAGCACGTGGTCCTTCGTCGAGACCAGGTCGGGCTCGATGTAGTCGGCGCCGAGCGCGATCGCGGTCTCGTACGAGAGCAGGGTGTGCTCGGGCCGGTGCGCGCTGGCGCCCCGGTGGCCGACGATGATGGGTTCGCGGCCGCGGGGCTCGGCGGTCGCGGGTTCGGGTTGTTGCAGCACAACGGCGACGGTACCGGTCGCGAGGACCGCCAGCGCCGCGGCCAGAAGCCTACGGATCATGTTCAGGACCGTAGGAGGCGCAGATGACCACTGGAACAACGACTCGCAAAGGAAACGGGTCGTGGAGACAGCGACTCATAAAGCGTCCGGGTCTCGACGGAGAACGGCGGATCTTGGAAGGCGCGCGTCAGGTCAGGGAGGGCGACTCCTCGACCGGGCGCGTCTCGACCGGGACGACGGCCTCGACCGGGCGTCCCGCCAGGAACCCGGCGCCCAGCTGCACGGCGCACACGCCGAGCCCGGCCAGCAGCGGCAGCGTCCAGCCGCCCGAGAACTGGTAGAGCACGCCGATCAGGAGCGGCCCGAGCGCGGCCAGCGTGTAACCGGCGGACTGGGCGACGGCCGACAACGCGGTCACCGAGACCGAGTCGGGCGCGCGGAGGGTGATGATGAGCAGGGCCAGCGCGATCGAGGCCCCCTGTCCCACCCCGAGGACGATCATCCAGAGCCACGGGAAGGCGGCGGGGGCGATCAGCACGCCGAGGTATCCGGTGATCGTGAGAACGGTCGCGGCGGTGACGTACGGCACCTGTGACCGGGCGCGTCCCGCGAGCACCGGGACGGTCAGCGTGGCCGCCACCTGGGCCAGGCTGGTCAGGCTGAGCATGTATCCGGCCTGGTCGGCGGGGAGTCCCGCGTCCTTGAAGATCGTCGGTATCCAGGCCAGCATGATGTAGAAGGTCAGCGACTGCACACCCATGTAGACGGTGACGTGCCAGGTCACCCGGCTGCGGAGCAGCAGCGCGAACGGCCTGGGCGCGACCTCGGGGCGGGCGGGGCGGCGCAGCGCCTGGGGCAACCAGAGCGCCGCCGCCGCGAGGGCCGGGATCGCGGTCATCGCGGTCACCTCGCGCCAGCCGAGCCCGGTGGCCCGCTCAAGCGGGACCACGGAACCGGACGCCACGGCGGCGCCCATCACCAGGCCGGAGACGTACATCGCGGTGAACGGCCCGACCCGGGTGGGGAAGTGCTGCTTGACAACGCCGGGCATCGCCACGTTCATCACGGCGATGGCCGTACCGGCGACGGCCGCGCCCGCGTAGAGCGCGGGGATGCTCCCCGTGCTGCGCAGCGCCACGCCCGCGGCCAGGATCAGCAGCCCGGCCATGAGCGTGCGGTCCAGGCCGAAGCGGCGGGCGAGCAGGGGGGTGAGCGGGCCCAGGACACCCAGGCAGACCACCATGACCGTGGTGATCGCCCCTCCCCCGGCGGCGCTCAGCCCGAGATCGTCCATGATCTCGTCCAGCACCGGGGAGATGCCCGCCAGCGCGGGCCGCAGGTTGAGGGCGGCTAGCACGAACCCGGCAATGAGCAACAACCGCGAAAAGCGCGACATCCTGACTCCCCGCTCGGACACTGCTCAACTGTCCCATAACCGGCCTTGTTAACCATCGGAGCAGTAGGCCACACTTCCGTACGCCCGCACCGCCCGGCACTCACCGGCCACGGGCCTCACCTCGCCCGGCACACACCGGTCACAGGTCTCGCCCCGCCCGGCACACGCCGGTCATCGGGTACCGGTACGGCCGGTGTCCGCCGAGGGCGGGTCTCGGCCCGTGGGTGTCCGGGGCGTGACCTGGACCTTTAACAGGGGGACGTGTCGGCTTTCGGAAGGGATACGACTTTCAGAAGGGATACGTCGCGATATTTCCTTGCATCGTCACCCAGCGTGTCTCGGTGAAAGCCTCGATGTTGGCCCGTCCCCCGCCGAAGCGCGAGCCGGTGCCCGACGCCCCGACCCCGCCGAACGGGGCCACCGCCTCGTCGTCCACCGTCTGGTCGTTGACATGCACGATCCCGGTGGGAACGAGGTCGGCCAGCGCCAGGCCCCGCATCACGTCGCGCGTCAGGATGCCCAGCGACAGGCCGTACTCGCTGTCGGACGCCAGCGCGGCGGCCTCCTCGACCGTGGAGAACGGCACGACGGGCGCCACCGGGCCGAACACCTCCTGGGTGTACGCCGGAGCGCGCGCGGGCAGGTCGGCCAGGACCGTGGGCCGGTAGAAGAGCCCCTCGTACGTGCCGCCCGCCGCCAGCCGCGCCCCGGCGTCGACGCTCGCGGTGACCAGGTCGTGGACCTTGTCCCGCTGACCGGCGTCGATCAGCGGGCCGAGCGCGACCTGCCCGCCCGCCGGGTCGCCGACCGGCAGGTGACCGGCCTTCTCCGCGAGCCGGGCCACGTACTCCTCCGCGATCGAGGAGTGCACCAGGTGGCGTCCGGTGGTCATGCAGATCTGCCCCTGGTGCAGGAACGAGCCCCACGCGCCCGCCGAGACCGCGAGGTCCAGGTCGGCGTCGTCCAGGACGATCAGCGCGCTGTTGCCGCCGAGTTCCAGGTGCGCCCGCTTGAGCAGCCGCCCGCACGCCTCGCCGACCGCGCGTCCCGCCGAGGTCGAGCCGGTGAAGGAGATCACCCGTACCAGCGGGTCGCCGACCAGCGCCTGCCCTGCCGCCACCCCTCCCGGCAGCACCTGGAGCAGGCCGGACGGCAGTCCCGCCTCCTCGAAGACGCGGGCGACGGCGACGCCCCCGGAGACGGCGGTGCGCTGGTCGGGCTTGAGGATCACCGCGTTCCCCAGGGCGAGCGCCGGGGCGACCGAGCGGATGGCGAGGACCAGCGGGAAGTTGAACGGCGAGATCACGCCGACCACCCCGGCGGGTACGCGCCGGGCCAGGCTGAGCCGCCGCTTGGCGGTCGGCAGGATCTCCCCCGGCGGCTGGGACGCCAGCGCGGCGGCCTCGTAACACTCCTGGGCGGCGACGTGCGTCTCCACGCCCGCCTTGGGACGAATCGACCCGGCCTCGCGGACCAGCCAGTCCTGGATCTCCTCCGCGTGCTCCTCGAACAGCCGCCCGGCCCGCCGCAGCACGGCCGCCCGCTCCTCGAACGAGGCCGCCGCCCACTCCCGCTGTGCCCGTACGGCGAGCACGGCCGCCGCCGCCACGTCCTCGACCCCGGCCACGCCGACCCGGCCGAGCTCCGCGCCGGTGGCGGGCTCGACCACGGGCGCGTCGCCCGCGCGCGAGGTGACCCAGCCGTTCCCGAAGACCTGCCCGGTCCACGTCTTGGCATCCATAAGCGGCATAGTGTCTCCTTTGTCATGGTCAGGATCACGGCTGGTCACGGCTCGTCGCCGCTGCTACGGCTGGTCACGGGTGTCGCGGCTGTTCAAGGCTGTCACGGCTGGTCGCCGCCGTTACGGATGGTCACGGCGGTCATGGCTGTCACGGCTGTCACGGCTGGAAGTCCGGGTCGGGGACGACCGCCACGTCGAGCAGCAGCGGTTCGCACCGCCCCGCGAGTCCCGGGACCACCTCGTCCAGCACGTCGGCCAGCTCGTAGTAGGCGTCCACCTGCCGCGCCGGGCACCCCAGCGACCTCGCCAGGGCCGCCATGCGGACCTCGGTGAACGGCGGCCAGGGCGCCTTGCCCGCGTCGGCCCGCTCCGCCAGCCGGTCCATGACCGCGTACCGGCCGTTGGCGAGCACCACGAACAGCGTTCCCACCCCGTAGTGCGCCGCGCTCCACAGCGCCTGGATCCCGTACAGGGCTGAGCCGTCGCCCACGACCGCCACCACCGGGCGGTCCGGCGCGGCCATCCGCAGGCCGACCGCGGCGGGCAGCGCGAAGCCGAGCCCGCCCATCGCGGCCGACAGGAAGCCCAGCGGGCGGCGGACGGGGAGCAGACGGTGCAGGTCAGGACGGGAGGACGGCGTCTCCTCGACGACCACGGTCTCGGGCGCGAGGCGCAGGGCCAGTTCGTGCAGGACGTGCGCGGCACGCAGCGGCTCGTCGCGTACGGGCGGGCTGGGCGGCTGGGCGCGCGGCGGCAGCGGCGGCACGGCGGTGGAGCGGGCGGGCAGCAGCGTGGCGAGGCGGGCGCAGACGACCGCGGGCGAGGCGAGCAGGGCCAGGTCGGCGGGGCTGCGGTGCGCCTCGGACGGGTCGTCGGTGACGACGGCCACGGCGGTACCCGGCGCGACCAGCGGGCCGGGCTCGTAGGAATACTGGCGGAACACCGGCGCCCCGGCGGTGAGGACCGCGTCGTGACCGGCCAGGACCTCCCGCAGCCGCGACCGGCCCGAGGGCAGGATCCCGGCGAACTGCGGGTGGTCCTGCGGGAACCCGGCGCGGGCGCCGAACGACTCCTGCCAGACCGGGCAGCGCAACCGCTCGGCGAGCGCGGTCAGCGCCCGCCACGCCTCGGCCGAGTCGGCCCCGGCGCCGACGACCAGTACGGGCGAGCGGGCCTCGGCCAGCAGGGCGACGAGGGGTTCCAGGTCGGCGTCGTCGACGGCGGTGGGCCGGATGACCCGCAGCGGCGCCGCGAGCATCCCCCCTCCCGCGTGACCGCCGACCCGCGGCGCCGCCACGGGCGTCCCACCTCCCGCGTGACCGGCAGCCTCCGCCGACGCCACGGGCGTCCCGCCTTCCCCATGACCGGTACCCCCCGACGACGTCGCGAGCGTCCCGTCTTCCCCATGACCGGTACCCCCCGACGACGTCGCGAGCGTCCCGTCTTCCCCATGACCGGTACCCCCCGACGGCGCCACGGGCGTCCCGTCTTCCCCATGACCTCTGGCCCGCGACGGCTCCGCAGGAGTTCCCTCTCCCGTGTGACCGGCGTCCGCGTCGTCCCCTGGCGGGAGGGTCCACTCCTCGAAGGGTTCGGACCAGTCGTCCATCGGGACCACGACCAGCGCGGGACCGCGCGAGGTGACCGCCTCGTGGCAGGCCCTGGCCACCGCCCCCGGTACGTCCTGGGCGCGGACCGGCTCGTCGACCCGGACCGGGTAGTCACCGGCGAGACCGCCGAGGCGCCCGGCCAGGAAGGGCTCCAGCGCGAGGTGCCTGCGGTCCTGCTGCCCGACCAGCACCACCAGGGGCGCCCGGTTCACCCTGGCGGTCGCGATCGCGCCGACCGCGTTGCCCAGTCCCGCCGTGGTGTGCAGCAGCGCCAGCGCGGGCCGTTCGCGCGCGATGGCCCAGCCGGTGGCCATGCCGACGACCGAACTCTCGTGCAGGGCGAGGACGAACTCCAGGTCGTCGGGGAACCCGGCCAGCAGCGAGACCCCGGTCGATCCGGGGTTGGCGAAGATCGTGGTCATGCCGGTGCGGCGGAGCACGTCGAAGGTCGCGTCCCTGACCGTCCGCGCCGACCGACCCCCCGCCGGGCTCACCGCTCACCCCGCGCCCGCCGGACCAGGTCCTCCGGCCTCTCCCCGAGCGACGGCTCGACGTTCTTGGGACGGCGCACGAGTCCTCCCGAGGGGAAGAAGTGAGGGGACGATGTTCGTTATGCGAACAATGATTCCCTGAACGAACGAGGCGTATCGCGGAAGTTACGCCGCCGATATCGGATGTGTCAAGGAACGCGGTCACCGCCACATTGACCATCCGGACGGCAAGTCAGTAGGTTCATTAAAAGAACTTTTGTTCGCACAACGAACACTTGTTGACACGGGCTCAGAAACCACGCATAGAGGGGCACGATGCTTCCTCGTACCACCCGGCAGAGGTCCCCGGCGACCGCGACACCCGACGACCATCCCGCGGACAGGAGTACCCGCTCGTGAACGACGTCTACATCCTCGACGCGGTCCGCACGCCCATCGGCCGGTACGGCGGGGCGCTGTCGGGCGTCCGCCCCGACGACCTGGCCGCGCACGTCGTCCGCGCGCTGGCCGACCGTGCCCCCGCCCTCGACCCCGCCGCGATCGAGGACGTGTTCTTCGGCGCGGCCAACGGCGCGGGCGAGGACAACCGGGACGTCGCGCGGATGGCCGTACTCCTGGCCGGGCTGCCGGTGACGGTGCCCGGCACGACCCTCAACCGGCTGTGCGGCTCCGGCCTGGAGGCGGCGATCGCCGCCTCCCGCGCGGTGGCCGTGGGCGACGCGTCCCTGGTGGTCGCCGGAGGTTCCGAGTCGATGAGCCGGGCGCCGTGGGTGATGCCCAAGCCCGCGCGGGGCTTCGACCGGGGAGAGCGGACCCTGCACGACACGGCCCTCGGCTGGCGCATGGTCAATCCCCGGATGCCCGCCGAGTGGACGGTCGCCCTGGGTGAGGGCGCCGAGATCCTCGCCGACCGCTACGACATCGGCCGCGAGGCCCAGGACCGGTTCGCGCTGCGCAGCCACCGGCGCGCGGCGGCGGCCTGGGAGCGCGGCGTCTTCGGCCGCGAGGTGGTCCCGCTCGACGCCCTCGGCCACGACGAGTCCGTCAGGGCCGACTCGACCGAGGAGTCCCTGTCCGCCCTGAAGCCGGTCTTCCGCCCCGGCGGCACCGTCACCGCGGGAAACGCCTCCCCCCTCAACGACGGCGCCGCCGCGCTGCTCGTCGGCGACGAGGCGGGGGCCGCCCGGTCCGGGCGAACCCCGCTCGCCAGGATCGTCTCCCGCGCGGTGATCGGCGTCGAGCCGCACCTGTTCGGCATCGGACCGGTCGACGCGGCCCGTACGGCCCTCAGCCGGGCGGGCATCGGCTGGTCCGACCTGAGCGTGGTCGAGCTCAACGAGGCGTTCGCCGCCCAGTCGCTGGCGTGCCTCGCCGAGTGGCCCGACCTCGACCCCGAGATCGTCAACGTCAACGGCGGCGCCATCGCCCTCGGCCACCCCCTGGGTTCCTCGGGGGCGCGTATCCTCGGCACCCTCGCCCACGAGCTGCACAGCCGGGGCGGCGGGTACGGCCTGGCCGCCATCTGCGTCGGCGTGGGCCAGGGACTCGCCGTCGTCCTTGAGGGAACCGGCTCCTGAGCGGCGTCCGAACCACCCGGAGGTGGACATGACCTCTCCCGCGACCGGCGGCCCGCCCTCCGACCCGCCCTCAAGGCCGTCCTCCAACCTGTCCTCAAACCCGCCCTCCGACCTGTCCTCAAGCCCGCCCTCCGGCCCGTCCCCACGCCCGTCCTCCGGCCTTTTCTCCGGGATGTTCGCCAGGGGCGGGGCCCCGGCGGAGGTGTCGGACGTCGCGTGGCTGGCCGCCATGCTCGACGTCGAGGCCGCGCTGGCCCGCGCGCAGGCCGGGATCGGCCTGGTCCCCGCCGAGGTGCCCGCCGCGCTGGCCGAAGCCTGCCGCCCCGGGCTCTACGACATCGCCGAGCTGGGCGAGAGGGCCGCGCGGACCGGCAACCCCGTCATCCCCCTCGTCGCCGCCCTGCGAGAACGGGTCGAACCCGGCCTGCGGAGGTTCGTCCACTACGGCGCCACCAGCCAGGACGTCAACGACACCGCCGCCATGCTGGTCGCCCGCCGCGCCCTGGCACCGATCCTGGCCGACCTGTCCGCCTGCTCAGACGCCTGCGCGCGGCTGGCGTCCGAGCACCGCGGCACCGTCATGGCCGGGCGCACCGTCCTGCAGCACGCCGTACCCATCACGTTCGGGCTGAAGGCGGCGGGCTGGCTGAGCGCGCTGGACCGCTCGCGGGCCGGGCTGGCGGAGGTGCCGCTGCCGGTCCAGTACGGCGGGGCGGCGGGCACCCTGTCGGTCCTCGGCGAGCGGGGCCACGAGGTGCCTCCGCTCCTCGCGGCCGGGCTGGGACTGGCCGAGCCGGTCGTCCCCTGGCACACCGACCGGACCCCGGTGGCCCGGCTCGCCTGCGCGCTCGGCACCGCCGCCGGGACGCTCGGCAAGCTGGCGAACGACGTGAAGCTGCTCGCCCAGACCGAGGTGGCGGAGGTCGCCGAGCCGGTGGGGCCCGGCCGGGGCACCTCCAGCGCGATGCCGCACAAGCGCAACCCGGTGGGCTCGATGTCCGTGCTCGCCTGCGTCCAGCGCGTCCCCGGGCTGGTCGCCTCGATCCTGGACGGCATGGTCCAGGAGCACGAGCGCGCGGCGGGCCCCTGGCAGGCCGAGTGGGAGACGCTGGGCGAGCTGCTCAGGCTCACCGGCAGCGCCGCGTCCTGGCTCCGCGAGGTGCTGGAGGGCCTGACCGTGGACACCGCCAGGATGCGCGCCAACCTCGGGGCGACCCGCGGGCTGCTCATGGCCGAGCAGGTCGTCGTACGGCTCGGAGGCACCCCGGAGGCCCGGCGGCTGGTGGACGCCGCCTGCGCCCGCGCCGTCGAGGAGGGCTCGGAGCTGCGGGAGGTCCTGCTCACCGATCCCGGCGTCTCCCTCACCGCCGAGGAGATCGACGCGGCCCTCGACCCGGCGGGCGCCCTCGGCTCCGCCGCCACCTTCGTCGACCGGGCGCTCGCCGCCCACGAGAACCTCACCGGAGCCGGAACATGAGCGAACAGAACACCGAGGACACGAGCGGGGAGCCCGAGGACGTGAACGAGAAGGCCGAAAAAACGAGCGGGAACACCGGAGGAGCGGGCCGTACGAGCACCTGGGAGGCCGGAGACGCGACGCGCCGGGCCGTGCTCGGCGACGAGCACGTGGACCGCGCCGTCGCGGGCACCACCCCGTTCACCGCGGACTTCCAGGAGTTCATCACCACGTACGCGTGGGGCGAGATCTGGACCCGTCCCGGCCTGGACCGGCGCACCCGCAGCTGTATCACGCTGGCCATGCTCGCCACCCTCGGGCACGAGAACGAGCTGGCCCTGCACGTGCGGGCGGCGCTCCGCGTCGGCCTGACCGAGGAGGAGATCAAGGAGGTGCTCCTGCAGACCGCGATCTACGCGGGCGTACCCGCCGCCAACCGGGCGTTCGCGGTGGCACGGGCGGCGCTAGAGTTCGACCGGAACGAGGAGGGCGGGGATGATCGAACCCGTTGACCGTGGCTCGGACCATGTGCAGTCGCTGGCACGCGGGCTCTCGGTGATCAAGGCGTTCAGCGCGACGAGCCCCGAGCTGACGCTCAGCGAGGTGGCCCGCGCGACCGGCCTGACCAGGGCCGCGGCCCGGCGGTTCCTGCTGACGCTCGTCGACCTCGGCTACGTCAGGACCGACGGGCGGTTGTTCGCGCTCTCCCCCCGCGTCCTGGACCTCGGGTACGCCTACCTGTCCAGTCTCTCGCTGCCGGAGGTGGCCGAGCCGCACCTGGAGCGCCTCGTCGCCGAGGTGCACGAGTCGGCGTCGGTGGCGGTGCTCGACGGTGAGGACGTCGTCTACGTGGCCCGGGTGGCGACCAGCAGGATCATGCGGGTGACCATCAGCATCGGCACCCGGTTCCCGGCCCACTGCACCTCGATGGGCAGGGCGCTGCTGGCCTGGCTGCCGCCCGGCGACCTCGACGCCTACCTCGCGAACGTCGAGCTCCACCGGTTCACGCCCAAGACGATCACCTCCCCCGCCGCCCTCGGGACCGAGCTCGACAGGGTCCGCGCCCAGGGCTGGGCGATGGTCGACCAGGAGCTGGAGGAGGGCCTTCGCTCGATCGCCGTCCCCGTCAGGGAACGCTCGGGGCGGGTGACCGCCGCGATCAACATCTCCTCCCACGCGAGCCGTACGACGCCGGAGTCCGCCCGCCGCAACCTGCTCCCGCCGCTGCTCGCCACCGCCGCGCGGGTGGAGGCCGACCTGCACGCGTCGGGGGTCAAGGGCAGCGCCCTGTCCCCCCGCTGACCGGGCCGCCGCCCGGACGGTCAGGCGGTGTGGACGGGCAGGGCGACGCCGGTGAGGCGCTCGGCCTCGGCCCACAGCCGGGCGTTGACCACGGGGTCCAGCGCCCGGCGGGGGATCCGGGCGGTGACGGTGGGGCCGACCAGCCCGAACCGCCCGCCGGGCCCGTAGTAGCCGCCCGCGACCGCGTCGGGGCTGGTCGCGGCGTACAGCAGCGGCTCGGTGCCCGGCTCGACGCCCTGCGAGGGCAGGAAGTCGACGGCGTGGAGCAGCCGGTGCAGACGCGACGGCCTGCCGCTTCCGAGGCTCGCGCCCGCCGTCTGCAGGTTCGTACGGGTGTAGCCGGGGTGGGCGGCGGTGCTCAGCAGGTTCCAGCCGCGCTGGACGGCGAGGGCGGCGAGGTGCCGGGTCAGCATGAGGTCGGCGAGCTTGGACTGGGCGTAGGCGAGGCTCGGGCTGTAGCGGCGCTCGCACTGCAGGTCCTCGAAGTGGATGCGGCCGTAGTGTGCCGTACCGCTGCTCATGGTGGCCACGCGCGGCGCCGGGGCGGCGAGCACCGTCGGCAGGAGCCGGACCGTCAGGGCGAAGGGGCCCAGGTAGTTGCTGCCGAACTGCAGCTCGAAGCCGTCGGCCGTGGTCATCCGGGTGGGCGGGGACATCACCCCGGCGTTGTTGACCAGCAGGTCAACCGGAGTGCCCTTGGCGACGATCCCGTCGGCGAACTCCTTGACCGACGCCAGGTCGGCCAGGTCGACCCGGCGCACCTCAAGCCGGGCGTGCGGGTGCCTGGCCAGGATCTCGGCGCGGGCCCGCTCGCCCTTGGCGACCGTACGGACGGCCATCACGACGCGCGCCCCGGCCTCGGCGAGGCGCCGGGCGGCCTCCTTGCCCGTGCCGCTGTTGGCGCCGGTGACGACGGCGAACGTGCCGCTCTGGTCGGGGACGGCGTACATGGCGACTCCTTCACATCTCACTTAAAGACTGCCGGTCTGTTGCCGTGAACGCTAGCAGACTACCGGTCTGTTAACAAGGGACCGCCGGTCTGTAGACTGCGGGGATGACGACCTTCCAACGCGCGCGCAGCGAGGAGCAGCGCGCGGTGCGCAGGCGGGCGATCCTGGACACCGCGGCCGCGATGCTGGCCGAGATGCCGGTGGCACAGGTGAGCCTCAACGAGCTGAGCCGCCGTGTCGGCCTGGCCAAGTCGAACGTGCTGCGCTACTTCGAGTCCCGCGAGGCCGTCCTGCTCGAACTGCTCGACGTCGCCTCACGGGAGTGGCTGGGTCGGCTCGGCGACGCGCTCGCCGCCACGGTCGACGCCGACTCGCCGTACGAGCGCGGCGACCAGGTGGCCGCCACCCTCGCGGCCTCGCTGGCGGACCACCCGATCCTGTGCGACCTGCTCGCCTCCCAGGCCGCGGTGCTGGAGCACAACGTCTCCCCGGAGGTCGCCGCGCGCTACAAGCGCACCTCCATCGCCAACGCCGTCACCCTGAGTCGGCTGGTCGGCGAGCACGTCCGCGAGCTGGGCGAGCACGACGCGATGAGGTTCACCGCCGTCACCGTCATGGTGACCGGGGCCGTGTGGACCCACTCGCGCCCGGCCGCCGCGATGCTGGCCGCCTACGAGGCCGACCCGTCACTCGCCGCCATGCGCCTGGACTTCACCACGGCCCTCCGCGAGACACTCGAAGTCCTGATCACCGGCCTGCTCGCCCGCCCGTCGTCCCGAGGCGGGAAATAGCCCGTTCCACCGACAGGGCGAGGTATCCGACGATGGCGCCGATCACGCGCCCAAACCGGCATCGACCAGCAAGGGACGCGAGGTGGTTCGGGGAGGACAGCCGTCCGGCACCCCGGTGACATTTCGCGATCATGGATCGCGACGGGGATCCGCGCCGGTGGTGGCGGCGCCGTTGTGACCGGTACGGCACCTGCCGGGTAGTGGCCGCCTTCGTGCGAGCCGCCCCTACCCGGCCTCCGCCGTCAGGATCGCGAAGGGTCGCTCACGTCGTCCGGGAGCCGCACGATGTGCGGGATCCCGGCCGGGTTGCCGATCCAGTGAGCGGCCAGGCCCGAGGGCAGTGGCTCAAGCTCGTCCTGCGGATGCACGCCGTGCTCGGCGAGGTGGCGGGTGGCCAGCTCCACGTCGTCGGTGAAAAGCTCCAGCCACACCTGCGCCTGGGCGTAGTTGTCCACCTGGTCGAACCACAGTTTCACCGGCCCGAACTGGACGGACGCGCACTGCGCCACCACGCCGTCCACCCCCTCGCCACCCTCCTCGGCCACCTCCATGCCGAGCACATCCCGATAGAAGGCGACGGTACGGTCGAACTGGGCCTTGGGCAGTTTCATGGCGATGTTGCGGCCGCCCTGGAACGTGGGTCTCATGGCTGGGTCTCCTGATCGCGGTCGATGTGGGCGCTGAGGGCGCGCGGGGCGCGGTCCCCGTCGCGGGCAGGCGTTCGCTCGACGCGATCGGGGATCGACATCCGGCACCCTTATAGCAATCATTTGGTTGCCATATCAGTATAGCAACCTGATGATTGCGACAATCTGGTGCAGCCGGGATGGACGAGGGCTGCGAGTGGTTCGCTCGTTCGCCCCTGGCGGATCCGATCAAGGAGGCGCGGCGAGGCGAGCAGCATGAGACGCATGACGATAAAACTCACTAAGTACGGACACGCGTGTGTACGGCTGGAGAAGAACGGGCGGAGCCTCGTCATCGATCCCGGTGCGATGACACCCGAGGCCGAGGCCGTCACCGGCGCCGAAGCCGTGCTCGTCACGCACGAGCACTTCGACCACTTCGAACCCGAGCGTCTGCGCGCGGCCGTCGCCGAGGACCCGCGTCTCGTCGTCCACACCTGCCCCGGCGTGGCCCGGCACCTGACCGAGCTGGGTGAGCGCGTACGGGTCGTGCGTGAGGGGGACGTGCTGCCGATCGCCGGATTCGAGGTGACCGTCGTGGGCGAGAAACACCACTTCAGCCATCCTGACGTGCCCCCGGTGGACAACGTCGGCTTCGTCGTCGACGGGGAGGTCCTCCACCCGGGCGACGCGCTGACCGTCGTCGACGTGCCGACCCTGCTGGTGCCCGGCCAGGCCCCCTGGATGACGGTTCCCGACCTGATCGCCTACCTGCGGACGATGGCCCCCCGGCGCGCGTACGCGATCCACGACGGGCTGATCAACGACTGGGGCGTCAAGGTGCTGGAGAGCGTACTCGCCAGCGAGGCCGAGAAGCTCGGCGCCGACATCCGGCGCCTCAAGCCCGGCGAGAGCGTCGAACTCTGATCGGCGCCCCTCCGAGGGGTCCCAACGGCAGCTCCAGCAGGCCAACGGTGACCGGCGCGCCAGTCCTCATCACCCTTCCGAGGGGTCGCGACTCCTTCTTGAAGTTGACCGCCACTCGCGCCCCAGCGGTCCTCATCACCCCTGCGAGGGGCCACACCTCCCGCCCGGTACGACACCCGATCCACCTGGACCGACCTTCCAGCGACCAACTCGTGAAAAGTCACGACATAACGCGAAATTTCCCAAGACTCTTGCCGTGCGCCTCACTCTATACGTAGCCTTATACGTATACGGGATAAGGATGGAACGATGCCCAATAAAACGATCTACGTCTCGGACGAGGATCTGCTGCTGTTCCAGCGGGCGCAGGAGCTCGCCGGAGGCAAGTTGTCGACGGCGATCAGCATGGCGCTGCGGCGCTACGTCGAGATGGAGGAGGGCCGCCAGGAGGGCTACGAGGAGATCATCGTGCAGGTCGGCCAGGGGGGCACGGGCCGCAAGCAGCGCTTCTCCGGGGTGCTGCTCGGCGAGTGGGGACGCACGACGGGCAGCCGGGTGGAGATGTTCCGGGTGTACCGCTCGCGTAAGAACAAATACGTCCTGCACGTGGACCGCTCGCCCGACTGGACGGACAGCCTGACCTCGGGGTCCGACAACTGGCTTGACGGTCTTCTCTCTCGCGGCGCGTGGCGGACCTATCTCGGCCTGGCCGACTCAAGCTGGGGCTTCGTCCAGGGCGAGGCCACGCTTGAGGTCGTGAACACCTTCCAGGAACTGCGCGGGAAGGTCCCCGACGAGTTCTACGACCTGATCGCCGACATGGCCGAGCGTCCCGTCGTGGAGGACCTCGACATCTAACCCCAACCCGAGAACGTAACCGGACGGTCGACAGGCGACCGCCCGCTACCCCGTCACGCCCTCATCCCCCGAACAAGCGAAAACGAACGAAGGAGAAACCCGGATGCCCCCCGCGATCACCGCCGAAGGACTGGTCAAGAAGTACGGCGACGTCGTCGCCCTCGACGGGCTGGACCTGTCCGTCCCCCAGGGCACGGTCTTCGGCCTGCTCGGCCCCAACGGCGCGGGAAAGACCACGACCGTGCGGATCCTGACGACCCTGCTGAGGCCGGACTCCGGCCGCGCCACGGTCGCCGGGTTCGACGTCGTCGGCGACGCGCAGCGGCTGCGCGCCCACATCGGCGCCTCAGGCCAGTACGCCGCCGTTGACGACCACCTCACCGGCGCCGAGAACCTGGAGATGGTCGGCCGCCTCTACCACCTCGGCGTCAAGCGCAGCAGGCAGCGGGCCCGCGAGCTGCTGGAACGCTTCGACCTGTCCGAGGCGGCCGACCGTCCCGTACAGGGCTACTCCGGCGGCATGCGGCGGCGCCTCGACCTGGCCGGGGCGCTGGTCGCCGATCCGCCGGTGCTGTTCCTCGACGAGCCCACCACCGGCCTCGACCCCCGGGCCCGCGCGGGCCTGTGGGACGTCATCTCCGAGCTGGTCGCCGACGGCACCACCGTGCTGCTCACCACGCAGTATCTGGAGGAGGCCGACCGGCTGGCGAAGACGATCGCGGTGGTCGACCACGGCCGCGTGATCGCGCTCGGCACCGCCGACGAGCTCAAGGACCAGGTCGGCGGCGACCGCGTCGAGCTGACCGTGACCAGCGCCGCCGACCTGGACGTCGTACGGCGCACGCTGGCTCCCCTGGCCGCGGGGGAGATGCGGGTCGACGACGCCACGCTCCAGCTGACGATCCCGGTCAGCGGCGGTACGGACTCGCTCACCAAGGCCCTGGGTCACCTGTCCGCCGAGCACATCGCCGTACGCGACGCCGGACTGCGGCGGCCGACGCTGGACGAGGTGTTCCTCACCCTCACCGGACACCGGACCGGCGAGCTCACCACGACGAGGGAACACGGCCGATGAACGCCCTCCAGATGGCCGTCGCCGACGGCATGACGATCACCAGGCGTAACGTCCTCAAGATCAGGCGAGCGCCCGACCTGCTGGGCGGCGTGATCATCCTCCCGATCGTGTTCGTGCTGCTGTTCGCGTACGTCTTCGGCAGCATGATGAGCCTGCCGGGCATGTCGTACCAGGAGTACATGATCCCCGGGATCTTCGTCCAGACGATCGTGACGAGCGCGCAGATCACCGGCTACACGCTCACCCTGGACCTGCAGAAGGGCATCTTCGACCGGTTCCGCACGCTGCCCATGTCCCCGTCGGCGGTGCTGACCGGCCAGACCTCCAGCGACGTCCTCATGAACGTGAGCAGCGTCGTCGCGATGACCCTCGTCGGGCTGGCCGTCGGCTGGCGCGTCCACTCGGAACCGTACCGGGCCGTGCTGGGCTTCCTGCTGCTCCTGCTGTTCGCGTACGCGTTCTCGTGGGTGACCGCGGCGGTCGCGCTGGCCCTGCGCAAGCCCGAGGTCTTCAACAACATCGCCACCATCGTGTCGATGCCGCTGGTCTTCCTGTCCAACGCCTTCGTCGACAGCACCCGTCTGCCAGGCCCGTTGCGGGTCGTCGCGGAGTGGAACCCCGTCTCCACGGTCGTCCAGGCCGCTCGTGAGCTCTTCGGCAACACCAACGCGGCCATGCCGGTGCCCGCCGCCTGGCCGCTCCAGCACGCGGTACCGGCGACGCTGCTCTGGTCGGCGCTGCTCCTGGCCGTGTTCGTCCCCCTGTCCATCCGGCTGTACAAGAGAGCGGTCAGCCAGTGACCCGGCTCGGCGAAGCCAAAAAGGAGAAAACGCAGATGGAACCACGGATACGCGTCTCCGACGGAGAACGCGACAGGGTCGTGCAGCAGCTCCAGCAGGCGTTCGCCGACGGTCGCCTCGGCCCCGGCGAGATGGAGGAACGACTCGAACGCGCGCTCACCGCGAAGTCCCACGGCGAACTCCTGCCGCTGATCGCCGACCTGCCGGACGGCACGGACGGCCAGGACGCCCAGGACGCCCCGGACGACGTGCTCCGGCTGACGTCCACGGGCGGACGCATCAAGCGGTCGGGCGACTGGCAGGTGCCACGCCTGCTGCGCGTCGAGTCCGAGTACGGCGGGGTGCGGCTCGACCTGTCCGAAGCCCTCGTACGGCATCCGCAGATCGACATCGAGCTCCGGCTCCCCTACGGCTCCGCCACGATCATCCTGCCGCCCGGCGCGACCGCGAACGTCGACGGGGTGACCACCAAATGGGGCAGCGTGACCAGCGCGGCCCCCGGCCGCCCACGTCCGGGCGTGCTGCACGTCCGGATCACCGGGGAGCTCGAATACGGCCGCCTGCGCGTCCGCACCTCACGCGGGTGGTCCGGCCCCGGCCGGTAGGCCCGCCGGGAAGGGCGTCAAAAGCGCGAGCCGGGTTCGTCGATCCGGCTCGCGGGCGGAACCTCCCCTGGGACGGACATCGTCACGCGGGCCGTTGTGCGCCGGTTCTCAGGGACCGGCGCAGGGCGAGGGAGCAGACGACGGTCGCGGTTCCCGTGAGGACGATGGCCGTGTGCGGGGAGGTCACCTCGGCGGCGACACCGACCAGGACGCCGCCCAGGGCCTGGCCGGTCATCATCCCCGCCGAGGCCAGGCCGAAAGCCTGACCCCTCACCGGTTCGGGCACCGCGTCCACGAACCACCGCTGCAACCCCAGCTGGCAGGCGGTCGACGCCGCCGCGGAGAGCATCACGACCAACGCGGCCCCGGCGAGCCCCGGCCGGACGGCGAAGGCGAGCAGGGGAAGGCCCGACACGACCGCGAAGGGGAACGCCAGCCGTTCCCTGCCGGTGGGCGAGACGAACCGGCCGACGACGAAGCTCCCGGCCGCCAGGCCGACGGAGGCGGCGGCGAGCGCGAACCCGGCGGTGTTCCCCAGGTACGGGACCATCATCGCCTCGGCACCCACCACGAGCGAGACCGGCAGCCACTGCGCGAGCAGCAGGCCGCGTACCCGGGGGTCCGCCAGCAGGGCCCGGTTGACCCGCAGTGTCTCCCGCACGGCGCCGTCACCCTCACCCACCGGGTTCCCGGCGTTCCTGGCGGGGAAGTCGGGCAGGCCGTGGCGCAGCACCACGGCCGCCAGGGCGGACAGTACGGCGGTGACGGCGAGCGCCCCCGAGGGTCCCGCGAGGGCGAGGATGGCGCCGCCCGCCGCCAGGCCGCCGATCTGGGCCCCGGCGGACGTCACGTTCAGCACCGACCTGGCCAGCACGAACGCGTCGCCCGGCAGCAAATCGGGCAGGAGGGCGCTGCGCGCCGCCCCGAAGACCGGCGAGAACAGCCCGGTGACCAGGACCAGCGCGAGCATCGCCCAGACGGGCATCCCGGCGAAGGCCAGCAGCAGGCAGGTCACCACCCGCAGCAGCTCACCGGCGACCATCAGCGCACGCGGCCGGATCCGGTCGGCCAGCGAGAGCAGGAACGTCCCGCCGACGATGTAGGGAAGGAACCCCACCATGTACGTCGCCGCCGACAGCCCCGGCGAGCCGGTCCGCGCGTAGACCAGCGCCGACAGGGCCAGCATCTTGACCTGGTCCCCCGCCACCAGGAGGGTGAAGCTCCCGAACAGGACACGAAACTCCCGGCTCGCGAAGACCTCCGTGTAGGTCGCGCCGCGCTCTTGTGTGGTCATGGACACGATGCTGGGAGACACCGGGACGACTGGCTAAACTTTCGGATATATCCGAAAGGTCGCCCAATGGTCTTCCGCATCGAGGTCACCCCGCACGACATCATGGCCAGCAGGTTCGCCATCTCCCCGCTCATCGTGACCCACCACGCGCTCTGGATCCTCTCCGGCAGGAGGGAGTCCGGGGAGTGGCGGGCGTGGGCCGGCAGGATGCGGGAGCCGTACGGGAAACTACTGCTCGCGCACCCCGGGCTGGGGGCCATGGTGGCGCTGTTCCGCGAGCGGCACTACAACGCCGACTTCCCCGCTCCGCCACCGGCCGGGGTGAACACCCCGTTCGAGGCGGAGATCGCGGTGGTGCGCGCCACCCCGGCGGCGCGGGCGCACGACGAGATCACCAGGAACCTGGAGGGCATGCCGCGCCCCTCGCGGCCCGTCGAGGACGTGCTGTTCTCACCGGACGTCGTACGGCTGTTCGCCGAGGCGCTGACCGCGATCTGGCAGGAGATCGTCTCCCCCGCGTGGCCGCGCTTCCACGCGATCCTGGAACGGGACGTGGTCCAGCGGGCGGGCCGCCTGGCGACCTACGGCTGGGCGGCGGCGCTCGACGACCTCAACCCCCGGATCCGGTGGCGTCCCGACGGTGTCATCGAGGTGATCTCCAGGGGCGCGGACGAGACCCACCGGCTCGACGGGCGCGGGCTGCTCTTCGTCCCGACCGTGTTCCCCACCGGGGTCGGCTCCTACCTGGAGGACCACTGGCCGTACGCGATCAGCTATCCGGCCCGGGGCACCGGCATCCCGCCCGAGACGCCGGACGGCCTGGCCGGGCTGATCGGCAGGACCAGGACCCGCCTCCTGCTGGAGCTGGCGACCCCGGCGACCACCACCCAGCTCGTGACCCTGCTGGAGCTGAGCCTGGGAACCGTGGGCGGCCACATCTCCGCCCTGCGCAGGGCGGGCCTGGTGACCGGGAGCCGCACCGGCCGCGGTGTCCTGTACCACCGCACCGCGCTGGGCGACTCCCTGGTCAGCCCCTCGGGCCTCCGGCCCTGAGGAGCAGGGACGTCAGGACCGGCTCACCCGGCGGCGCGGAGCCGCGTGACGATGCCGTCCAGGCCGCAGGGATCGGCCCAGCGGGAGGCCGGATAGACCTCCTCCATGCCCCCGACCACCTTCAGGCCACTGCCGAGGAGCACCCCCTGCGGGTGGGCCGCGTAGATCGGCGTCCGGGCCGGAAGGACGGTCCGGTTCTTGGTCGTGGCTCCCTCCTCGCGAACATCCGGATAGGCGAACAGCAGGATCCGGGTCCCCGCGGGCACCGCCCGCCGGAAGTCGGCCACCGAGTAGAAGGGCTTCCCGTTCACCAGCCCGCCCTGGAAGAACCTCACGTGGACCAGCCCGGCCCGCCGCCCCTTGAACCGCTCGGTCACCCGCACCCGCATCAGCACGTGGTACGTACGGATGACGGGTTCGCTCCTCACGACAACCGGCCCCGCCACGAAGTCCTTGACGGTTCCCGCGACGACCAACGGGGCCTTCTCCGCGAGTTTCTCCGGGGAGCTGAAGGGGGCGTAGTCGAAGACCGCCTGCCGGAGCGGTTTGACGTTCAGCTTCCTGGAAGGAGCCGGAACGCACCCGGATCCTGCTTTCGTCCTCATCGGAGCTGAGGTCAGGGCGGCGGCGAAGGCGGGAGCGGCCGACGCGCCCGTACTTCGAGCCGCGGGCTCGGGCGGGTCCGTACTTCGAGCCGCGGTCGCGGGCGCGCCGCAGGCGGTCAGCGCGATGAGGAGCGTGAGGACAACCGGTCGCATGCTGATGAGACGTCGGCGGGCCCCGTCCGGTTCAGCCCGCCGGGGAACGCCAGGTCACGGGGCCGCGCGAGGAACCGGCCGGGGAGGCCGTGTCGTGGACAACCGCCGCGGGGCCGGGGGCGAGCCGCAGGCCCGTGGCCGCGACAGGCCGCTCACACCGCGTACGACGGGAGCGGGACACCGCTCACGCCACGTACGACGGAAGCGGGACGCCGGTCACACCGCGTGCGACGGGAGCGGGACGCCGGTCAGTTTGGCGCACGCGTCGAGGAGGCCGTCCTGCACCTCGGGCGACCGCGCGGCGGGATGGGCGAAACACGGTTCCTGGTGGTGGAAGTAGCCACCGGTCACGGTGGCCTCGGGGTCCTGGCTCGTGGCCAGCCACACCTGCGTCACGGGGGCCAGCGAGAGGTCGTCGGGCGCGCCGGGACCCCCCATCCTCGTCGGGACCCAGCCGGGTTCGAGCGCGTTGGACAGCACGTCCGGCCACCGGCGGGCGACCGCGAACGCCAGGACGACGTCCAGCAGCTTGCTGTCGGCGTACGCCCGCGAACCGTCCCAGCTCCGGGTGGTCCACTGGAGGTCGTCCAGCCCGGGGTCCCCGCCGCGGTGCATGCCGGAACTCAGGTAGACCAGCCGGGCGGGCGGGGTGATGAGCGCCGTGAGCAGGTACGGGGCGAGCACGTTGACCGCGAACACGTGGGCCAGGCCGTCTGCGGTCTCGATCCTGTCCGGTTCCCGGTATCCGACGGCGGCGTTGTGGATGATCGCGTCGTAGCGATCCAGCTTGTTGGCCTGGACGGCCACGGACCGCATCCCCTCGACGGTGGTCAGGTCGCCGATGAGGACGGCCTCCGCCTCCGGCAGCGCGTCACGCGCGTCACCGGCGCGGGTGTCGTTGCGCGCGTGCAGGGTGACGTCGTGGCCGTCGTGAGCCAGCAGCCGGGCGGCCATGAGCCCGAGGCCGTCGGTGGAGCCGGTGATCAGAATGCGCGCCATGGAAACGGTCCCCTTTTTCAGAACATGCTGATCGTTAAGTACCCAGGGGAAGGGCACACACGCCGCCGGACGGCCATCGGGCCGGGAAGAAAGCCCTGGTCAGCCGTCTCCCGAGGCTCCGGCAGTCGGGAGACCCGCACGGACACTTCAGTACATGTCAGGACATCTCAGACGCGCTGGACGGCCCCGTCGGGCAGGGCCACGACCGTGATGCCGAAGTCGTGGATGGTCGCCGACAGCTCGTCGGGCGAGAGGCCGGGGGCCACGACGACCAGGGAACCGCGCATCAGCGCCAGCCCGATCAGCGTCGTCATGGCCAGGCTGCACCTCAGGGGCCAGGTCACCAGCAGGACGTCGGACTTCCCCAGCTCGGCACCCTCGTCGAGCACGTTCATCCGCGTGATCAGGTCGTGGTGGGTGAGCACGCCCCCGTCGTCGACCAGGAGCGCGGGCTGCACCGCCGGATCGAGGAAGGGCAGCGGGACGGGCTCCAGGAGCAGCAGGTCGGCGAAGTCGACGGTGTCGCGGGCCTGGCCGAACGCGATCACCTGCCGGACCCGCGAGTCCTCCACGGCCCGCAGCGACGCGTCCGCCAGGCGCGGGGTGGTGATGAGCAGCCGCGCGTCCCACTCGGCCAGCAGGTCGGCCATCTCCTCGCACCCGGAGGTGATCGGCGCCGCCACCCCTCCCGCCGCGATGACCGTGTGCACCGCCAGCGTCTGGGCCACCGCGCTGTCCACGTGGATCCCGGCCACCTGGCGCCGCCTGGCCCCTCGCCTCACCAGGCCCGACGCTCCCCGCGTCACCTCCGCGGCCAGCCGACGGTAGCCGTACACCACCCCGGCACCGAGGTCGATCAGCGCTGGTCGATCACCTCGACCGTGTGCGTAGCCGAACACCGCTTCGGTGAGGGTGCAGCTGGTTGACGGAGAGGTGGGTCTCATTCCGCAGACGGTAGGGCCGTTCCGTCCGCGCGGGCATCCGTAGATGTATGTAGATGACTGTGTATTCGCTCCCCGCCCCCGGCGGGGAACCTGGCCAAAGGGCTGCGAAACCCCGACGAACGGGGCTCCGAAGCCCTGACGAACGTGGCTTCGGAGCCCCCGCGACGAGGAAGACCCCGGAAAGGCGATGGGCGGGCCCGAGCCCTGCGCGACTCGAGCCCGCTGTCGCATGACCCATGCCCCAGGCCCCCACCCCTCCGAGGGGACCTCGGTCATCAAACAGGGACACGCGACGTCCGCGGCGTGCTCGACCGAGACGCCCGGGATGGTGTGGACCTGCCGTCCCGGACCGGAACTGTGACCGGCACGGTGCGGAAGGCTGGACGTCATCGGTCGAACACCAGGAAAACGTACGGCGCGCGGCGGGCGTGACACATGCTCCGGACTGCGTATCCCGAGATGTATCTTCACGCCCCCGAAACACCCTCGAATGTGTAGTCGGGAGTATGTAGAACTCACACGCCCGGGAAAACGCACGTGAGCACGCTCGGTAAAACGCCCGTGAGCGCGCTCCGGAGAACGCACGTGCGCGCGCGGGCTAGGAGCGGTTCTGCTCGATGACCCAGGTGGCCACCTGCGTACGGGAGGAGAAGCCGAGCTTGGCCAGGATGTTGGCGACGTGCCGGGCCGCGGTGGCGGGGCTGATCACCAGGTCGTCGGCGATGGCCTTGTTGCTCATCCCCCTGGCGATCAGCTCGGCGATCTCCCATTCGCGGCAGGTCAGCGTGGTCAGCGGGGCCACGACCGGGTGCTTGCCGAGCAGGATGGGCGTCTCGTACGGCTCGTCGAACTGCAGGGCGTAGCGGACCGCCTGCTCCTGGGACATCTCCTTGCCGTGCGCCCACAGCTGGGCGACCAGCGCGTCGCCGAGGCGTACCCGGGCGGGCTGGAGCAGCTCCTCCATCCGCGCCCCGAACCCCGGGGGCAGCACGGCGCCGCTCATCGCGCTCCTGATCGCGGCGGAGGCCCCGGCCAGGCGCACCGCCCGGCGGTCGTCCTCCTCGGCGAGCGCGAGCTGCGCGAGCGTCTCGATGCGGCGGGCCACCCCGAGCCGCTGGCCGGTCCCGATGCACAGCCGCAGGCTCTCGGTGAGCCTGTCCCGCGCGGCGACGAGGTCTCCCTGGGCCAGCGCGATCCGGCCCAGCCCCGACAGGCAGGTGATGGCCTGCCAGTGGGCGGTGATGTCCTGGAGCATGTCGAGGGCACGCTCGTAGTGGGCACGGGCCTCGGCCAGGTCGCCGCGGAGCCAGGCGACCTGGGCGAGGCCGATGAGGGCGACCGGCGCGGCCCAGTGGTTGTCGAGCTCGTGGGCGATGGCCAGCGCGGCCTCGAAGGACCGCTGCGACTCCTTCGCCCTGCCCTCGGACAGCGCGAACGTGCCCTCCATGGAGCGGATGACCGTCTCGTGCCAGGGGTCGTCGACCGTGCTCACGGCCTCCAGCGCCTCGTCCAGCAGGGACCTGGCCGTCTCGGGGCGCCGCTGGTAGATGGCCACCCAGGCGAGGATGGCCAGCGCGCCGCTGAGCGGCCCGTACAGGCCCGCCTCGCGGCACAGGTCGATCGCGGCGGTGCAGGCGACCTGCGCGGCGTCGGGGTCGCCCTGCCCGAAGGCCACCTGCCCGCGCAGCGCGAGGGCGTCGCCGCGTACGCACGGCGTCAGCTCCTCGGGGGCGGCGCCGAGCAGGCGGTCGAGCCACTTGTCGGCCGGGGTGAACCTCCCCCCGGCGATGATCGGCCAGCGCAGCAGGACGAGGAGGCGCAGCGCGCTCTCCGTGTCGCCCGCGGACTCGACCGACCAGCGCACCGCCGCCCACACGTTGGTCTGGAGCTCGTCCAGCATGACCAGCATCGGGCAGATCTCGGGCCAGGTCGGGCGGGGGCGCCGGACGATCGTCTGGTGGATCCTGGCGGCGACCTCGATCATGTGGTCGCGGTGCAGCCGCCGGAACTCGGGCTCCTCGCCCGAGGCGTCGAGCTGCTCGGTGGCGTACTCGCGGATCGTCTCCAGCATGCGGTAACGCGTCTCGCCCGCCACCTCGGCGTCGGCCAGGACCAGCGACTTGTCGACCAGGTCGCAGAGCACCCCCAGGACGTCCTCGGCCCACAGCGCGTTGCCCGCGCAGACCTGCTCGGCCATGTCGAGCGTCCAGCCGCCGGTGAAGACCGCCAACCGGCGCAGGAGGATCCGCTCGGGCTCGTTGAGCTGCTGGTAGCTCCAGTCGACGGTGGCCCTGAGCGTCTGCTGCCTGGCCGGGGCCGTCCTGTCGCCCGCGGACAGCAACCGGAACCTGTCCCTGATCCTGGCGTTGATCTGCTCCACGGTCAGCACCCTGCACAGGGCGGCGGCGAGCTCGATGGCGAGCGGCATCCCGTCGAGCGCCTCGCACAGCCCGGCGATGTCGGCCGCGTTCTGCTCGGTGACGGAGAAGGCCCGTGAGGCGGCGGCGGCGCGGTCGGCGAAGAGCCGCACCGCCTCGCTGGTGCCGAGGAAGAGCCGCACCGCCTCGCCGGTGCCGAGGTCGTGGCCGCCGCTCCTGGGCAGGGTGAGCGGCGGCACCCGCCACACGGTCTCCCCCGCCACCCGGAGCGGCTCGCGGCTGGTCGTGAGCACGCGTACGCCGGGACAGACGGTGAGCACGGCGCGGCAGAACCGCGCGGACTCCTCGATGAGCGACTCGCAGTTGTCCATGACCAGCAGCAGCCGCCGGTCGCCGAGCGCGTCGATCAGGGTGTCGGCCAGCGCGCGGGACGGCTCGGCCTTGACCCCGAGCACGGCGGCGACCCGGGGCTCGATCTGGTCGCCGCGCACCGCGTCGGCCAGCTCGACCAGCCAGACACCGCCGGGGAACTCCCCCGCCACCTGGCTCGCGACCCGGACCGCCAGCCTGCTCTTGCCGATGCCTCCCGCCCCGCAGAGCGTCACCACCCGGGCGACGCCCAGCAGGTCGATGAGCTCTTCGACGTCGGCTTCACGTCCCACGAAGCCGTTGGGTTCGAGGGGAAGGTTGCCTCCGGTGAAGGAGGCGTGTGCGGTGTCCTGGGTCATCGGCTCTTAAAGAAGTCGCGGATAGAACCGTCACAGAAAGTGTGACATCAATTACCGAACCATGCCCACTCTTAGCCTCTTTTCCGGCCTATGGATTATCCTGCCCCGCCCTGACCGCCCACGGCCATCCGATGGCCATCACCGGTACGGCGACTCACACTGCTCCCATGACAGACTCCCCCGCCAACCCGGCCCCCGAGCTTGGCGAGCTCAGCCTCTCCGAGTGGTACGCGCACACCGACAAGATGACGAAGGTCGGCTTCCTGACCATCGCCCGCAGGCTTCCGGCACTGGTGTCGCAGGCCGTCAGGCTGGCGTGGCTGGCCAGCCCCCGTGACACCGCCGTCGCGATCACCCTGAGCCTGCTGAGCGGGATCTTCACCGCGTTCGGGCTGCTCGCCACGACCGGGGTGCTGTCGGCGCTGTTCGAGGCGGGACCGACCCCCGAGCGGGTGCGGGCCGCGCTGCCCAGCCTGGTCATGGTGGGGGTGGCCGCGACCCTGAGCACCCTCACGCAGGCGGGCGCGGGCTGGGCGCAGTCGCGGCTCGACCCCCAGGTCGGCCGGATCGCCGAAGAACGTCTGTACGGGCTGACCAGCCAGGTCGGCCTCGTGGCCTTCGACGACCCCGACTTCCACGACGCGCTCCAGCGGGCCAGGGCGCGCGGGGTCTCCATGGCGGACGTGGTGGTGAGCACGACCATCAACGTACTGACCGCGATCATCGGCATCGTCGCCGCGGCGGGCGTGCTGGGGGTGCTCCACCCGGTCCTGCTGCCGCTGCTGGTGCTGGCGGTGCTCCCCGACGCGTGGGCGGCGGTCCGCTCGGCCCGCATGCGCTACACGACCATGTACGCCCTGATCCCGGCCACCCGCCGCAAGTGGATCATCTCGGAGCTGCTGGCGGAGCGCGACCCGGCCGCGGAGGTGCGCTCGTTCACCATGCGCGGCTTCCTGATGCGGATGTACGACGCGGTGGCCACGGCCGAGCAGGACGTCATGCTCAGCCTGGCGCGGCGGCAGATGCTCGCGCGGATCGTGGGCGAGGCGCTGGGCGGCGTCGGCACGGCCCTGGTCTACGTCGCCCTGGGCGTGCTGCTCGCGGTGGGCGCGGTCCCCCTGGCGGTCGCGGGCACCGCCGTGCTGGCGATCCGTTCCGGCCAGAGCTATCTGGCCAACCTGATGTACGCCACGAACCGCCTCTACGAGGAGGGCCTGTACTTCACCGACTTCCTCGACTTCTGCGCCGAGGCCGAGAGCAAGCTGCCCTCGGGGCGCCCGGCGAGGGCACCGGAGAGCTTCGAGCGGATCACCGCCGAGGACGTCGTCTTCACCTATCCGGGCTCCACCGACCCGGCGCTCCAAGGGCTGACGGTGACCATCGACAAGGGCGAGGTGGTCGCCCTCGTCGGGGAGAACGGCTCGGGCAAGACCACACTGGCCAAGATCCTGTCAGGACTGTACGAACCGGACAGCGGCCGGGTCAGCTGGGACGGCACGAACCTGGCGGACGTCGACCCCGACGAGCTGCGGAACCGCATCGCGGTCATCGCCCAGGACCACACGCGCTGGCCGCTGACCGCCCGGCACAACATCAGCATGGGCACCGACAAGGGAGAGCCCGCGCTCGTCGCGGCGGCCGAGGTCGCGGGCGCCGACCAGGTGGTGGCCGAGCTTCCGCACGGCTACAGCACCCTGCTAGACCGGCGCTTCAAGGACGGCCAAGAGTTATCCGGCGGCCAGTGGCAGCGGATCGCGGTGGCCCGGGGTTTCCACCGGGACGCCCCGCTGCTGATCTGCGACGAGCCCACCGCGGCCCTGGACGCCCGCGCCGAGCACGCCCTGTTCGAACGCATCCGGCGGCACGCCGACGGGCGCACCGTACTGCTGATCACCCACCGGCTGGCGAGCGTCCGGTACGCCGACCGGATCTACGTCCTCGACCACGGCAGGGTCATCGAGCAGGGCACCCACGACGACCTCATGGTCCTCGACGGCCTCTACGCCGACCTCTACGGCCTCCAGGCCAGGGCCTACTCCGCCTGACTCCCGGGGGGCTCGGTACTTCCGGGGGCTTTGGCACTTCCGGGGGCTTTGGCACTTTCGGGGATCTTCGGCACTTTCAGGAACGGCCTCGGCACTTTCAGGGCTTTTGGCACTTCAGGAACTCCGGGAACGACCTCGACGACGGCCTCCGCCGCCTCCGGGAGAGAGTTCCCGGGCCCGATGTCACCCTCGGGCCGGAACCTCCTCGGCCCGGCGTCGTCCGGGGCCGGGGCCGGGAGGCCGGGGAGCTACTCCGCCTGGCCGCCCAGGAAGGCCTCGATGACGGCTTTGGCGATGGGGGCCGCCACCCGCCCGCCCGGCCCGCCGCCCTCGACCAGGACCCCGACGGCGATCCGGGGGGAGGCGGCCGGTGCGAAGCCGCTGAAGACGGCGTGGTCCTCGTCCGGGACGGCGTTCTCCGCGGTACCGGTCTTGCCCGCGACCTTCACCCCCTCGACGGCCGCGGCGGCACCGGTACCTCCCTTCCCGGTGGCGGCGATCATCATCGCCGTGAGCCGTTCGGCCTCCTCGGCGCCGAGCGCGCGGCGGTACGGCGAGGGCTCGGTCACGTCGATCACCGTCCCGTCGACGAGGCGGACCTCGTCCACGAGATGGGGGCGCATCAGCGAGCCGTCGTTGGCCACCGCCGCCGCGATCATCGCGATCATGAGCGGGGTGGCCCGGACGTCGAACTGTCCCAGCGCCGACATCGCGGTCTGCGCATCGTCCATCTCGGGGGGATAGACGCTTCTGGCCACCGGCATGGGCACCTCCAGGTCGTCGGTGTCGAACCCGAAGGCCTCGGCCCGCTCGCGCAGCGCGTCCTGGCCGAGGTCGACCCCGATCTTCGCGAAGGGGGTGTTGCACGAGAGCTTGAACGCCCGGAGCAGCCGGGGGGCGCCGTCACCGCAGGTGGCGCCACCGGCGTTGCGCAGGTAGGTGCCGGTGCCGGGAAGGCGGAAGGACTTCGGGGCGCTGACGCGGGTGTCGAGGTCGTACCGCCCCGAGCCGAGCGCCGCCGCAGTGGTAATGATCTTGAAGGTGGACCCCGGCGGGTAGTTCCGCTGGATCGCCCGGTTCAGCAGCGGGTCCGCGGGGTCGCCCCGCAGCCGCTTGTCCACCCTGTCGAGCCTGGCCGCGTCGAAGCTGGTGTAGAGGTTCGGGTCGTACGAGGGCAGGGAGACCATGGCCAGGATCGCGCCGGTGCGGGGATCGATCGCGACGACGGCGCCGGGCTTTCCCGTGGCGCGCAGCCCGTCGTAGGCGGCCCGCTGGGCACCCCGGTCGATGGTGAGCCTGAGTGTGGCGCCGCCACGGGTGCCGTCGACCAGCCCGCGCACCCGCACCCGGGGGTCGTTCCCGGACAGCAGGGCGTCCTCGGCCTGCTCGACGCCGCCGGTGCCGTAGAGCGAGAAGTGCCCGGTGACCGAGGCGTAGAGCGGGCCGCCGGGATAGACCCTCCGGTATCGGTAGGTGGCGTTCCTGGCCTCGCGGCTGGTCGCGATGACCGTACCGTCGCGGAGCAGGATCCTGCCCCGGGGGCTCTCGAAGCGCGCGATCATCGTGCGCCGGTTGCGCGGGTCCTCGTTGAGCCGTTCGGAGTCCAGCGCCTGGAGGTAGGTCACGTTGGCGAGAAGGGCGAACAGCATCCCCCCGCACATCAGGGCGACGTGGCGCAGCGGAATGTTGATCCGGCGCGCGCGTGGTGCGACCATGACCCCTCCCCGGACACCCGGCCCCGAATACCGGTTTAACAGCCGGACCGAAAAGGGCACCTCGACCAGGGGCAAAGCCGTCGTACGACTTCCGAACGGCCATAAGCCTCAGGGCTCACGGCCGGTACGAACCACGCGGACTCCCGGCTTCCGCCGACGCGGGCCGCACGGCGCTCAACCTCCTATCGCCACGAACGGCCCCGTACTCAACCTCCCACCGGCACAAGCGGTCCCGCGCCCGACTCCCCGCCGATGCGAGCGGTCCCGCGTTCGACCTCCCGCCGACGTGAACCGGGCGGTTTCTAGTCGGCCACCGAGTGGTAGTACGCGATCTTGTTGCGGATCGCGACCTGCTTCTCGCGCAGGTTCTCGACCTGCTCCTGCACCCGCCGGTCGTGGGCTTCGAGCAGCGCGATGCGGTCGCGGACCGTGTGGTCACCCGCCCTGGTCATCTCGGCGAAGCGGAGCATCTCCGCGATCGGCATGCCGGTGTCACGCAGGCAGCGGACCATGCCGAGCCAGCCGACGTCCTCCTGGGTGAACCGGCGCTGTCCGGCCGCGTTGCGGCCGATCGACTCCAGCAACCCGATCCGCTCGTAGTAGCGAAGCGTGTCGAGGCTGAAGCCGGTCTCCTCCACCACCTGTCCCGGCGTGTACACGCTCACACCCGTGGGCACCATCAATAACCACCTAACCGAAAGTCGCCCCTGCCGAGCACAACCAGAAAACCACAACCAAAAACGGCCCCGATCCGGTGCGCCACACACCGGCTCAGAGCCTCGACACATCCCCCCGAGAGGACCCGGGACGACAAATCTATCCACAACCCTACCGATGCCCTCGCGGCCATCACAACGACGTCCCGGCCGGGCGGCCGGTGCCGTGACCACACCCGGCCGCCACGGGGACGGCGCCGACCGGCCGCGCGTGCCGCGTACCGGACGGCCCACTTGCCCTGGAGTCCACTCCAGCGTCCAAGGTGATGTCCATGACACACATCCCCCTCGCCCTGGGCACCATCCCCTTCGGTACGACCCTCGACGACAGGGCCGTCTTCGCGATCCTCGACCGGTTCGCCGACGCCGGAGGCGCCCTGCTGGACACCGCGAACAACTACCCGTTCTGGAACGAGGGCGCCACCGGCGACGAGAGCGAGCTGGCCGTCGGCCGCTGGCTGGCCGCCCGGGGCATCCGCGACCGGATGGTACTGAGCACCAAGTGCGGCGGGCGGCCGACCGTCCCCGGCGACAGGACCCTGGACTCCGCCGAGGGCCTGTCCGCCACGGCGATCGCCGCCGCGGCGGAGGGCAGCCTGCGGCGGCTGGGCACCGACCACGTCGACGTGTACTGGGCGCACATCGAGGACCGCTCCGTTCCCCTGGAGGAGACCCTGGGCGCCTTCGCCGAACTGGCCGAGGCGGGCAAGGTCCGCGAGATCGGCGCGAGCAACGTACCGGCCTGGCGCCTGGAGCGCGCCCGCGCCACCTCGCGGGCGAACGGCTGGCCGCTCTACACCAACGTGCAGCTCCGCCACACCTACCTGCGGCCCCGGCCCGGGGTACGGCTGCCGGAGTCGGGTCACGTGCTGGTCCAGGACGACATGCTCGACTATCTGCGCTCGGAGCCCGGTCTGACCCTGTGGGCGTACAACACGCTCATGTTCGGCGCGTACACCCGCGAGGACCGGCCGATCCGGGACATCTACGATCACCCGGGCACCGCGCGCGGGCTCGCCGTGCTGCGGGAGATCGCGGGCGAGCTGGGCGCGACCGTCAACCAGGTGGTGCTGGCCTGGCTGATCGGCGGTGACGTGACGACGGTCCCGATCGTCGGCGTGAGCTCTCCGGCCCAGCTGGAGGAGGCCCTGGGCGCCCTGGACCTCAAACTCGACGGCGAGCACCGCGCCCGCCTGGACGCCGCCCGCTGACGACACCCCACCGGCGGCACTCGCCAAAAGCACTCACTGACGACGTTCGTTGGCGGTGTCCGTCTGCGGCGGACACCGGCGACGTCCGGCGGGAGGCGTCACTCCTGGGGCAGGTGCGCCGACAGGTAGCGGCGGACCAGGTGCTTGCACTCGGCGATCAGCTCGGGATCCCCGTCCGGCATGGAACGGAAGGCGAGCTTGAGCACCGCGTCGGCGGCCTCGACCGCGACGAAGAGCACCCGGTCCATCCCGGGGCCGATCGGGGCGCCGAGCACCTCCACGGTGATCGTGCGGAGCCGGTCGGCCACGATGGCGTTGTTCTCCAGCGCGGCGTCCAGCATGCGATCGGTCCCCTTGAGGATGGGACCGCCGGGGGTGGCGAGCACTCCCCCGAAGTCGACGACCGCGAACCCCGGCGTGGACCGCTTCATCGCGACGAACTCGTCGATCGCGAGGTCGACCATCTCCGTCCACTCGGACAGCCGCACCTCGGAGAGCCTGGCCGTGATCCGGCCGAGGAACGCCTCCAGATTACGTATCGCCAGCGCGCGTACAAGCCCCTGCTTGTCGGGGAAAAACTGGTAGAAAGTGCCGATCGGCACTTCCGCGCGGCGCGCGACCTCCTTGGTGGTCAGTGCCTCGTAGCCGACCTCGTCCAACAACCGCGCGCACTCGTCCAGCATGCGCTCCACCCGTTCCAGGCTGCGGCGCTGGGCGGGTCGGCGGCGAAGCGTTCCCCCGGAGACGTTCGTCATCTCCCCATCATCCCCCACGACAGAACGGGGGATTAACCTGAGCCAGACTCACACTATTTGGAGGTCGGGATGTTTCTGTGGGGCACGGCGACCGCGTCCTACCAGATCGAGGGCGCCGTCGCCGAAGACGGGCGAGGCATCTCGGTCTGGGACACCTTCACCCGCGAGCCCGGCCGCGTCCGCGACGGCGACACCGGCGAGGTGGCCTGCGACCACTACCACCGCTGGCCGGAGGACATCGCGCTGATGTCCGATCTCGGGACGAACTCCTACCGCTTCTCCATCGCCTGGCCGCGCGTCCAGCCCGATGGGAAGGGCGCGATCAACCAGGCGGGCCTCGACTTCTACGACCGGCTGACCGACGCGCTCCGCGAGAAGGACATCGTCCCCGCCGCCACGCTCTTCCACTGGGACCTGCCCCAGCCCCTGGAGGACGAGGGCGGCTGGCTGAACCGCGACACCGCCTACCGTTTCGCCGAGTACGCGGCGGCCGTGGCCGACAGGCTCGCCGACCGGATCCCCCTGTGGATCACCCTGAACGAGCCCTTCATCCACATGGTCTTCGGCTACGGCCTGGGCACCCACGCCCCCGGCAGGACCCTGGTCCTGGACGCGCTCCCCACCGCCCACCACCAGCTGCTCGGGCACGGCCTGGCCGTACGGGAGCTGAGGGCGCGCGGCGCGGAGAAGGTCCTGATCACCAACAACTGCACCCCGGTCTGGCCCGCCTCCTCCGACCCCGCCGACCTGGCCGCCGCCGACGCCTACGACATCCTGCACAACCGCCTGTTCAACGACCCCGTGCTCCTCGGCGCCTACCCCGACCTGTCCGCGTACGGGGTGAGTCTCGACTGTGTCCGCGACGGCGACCTGGACCTGATCGGCGCGCCCCTCGACGGCCTCGGGATCAACTACTACAACCCCACCCGGATCGCCGCGCCCATCGGCGAGGGCCTGCCGTTCGAGGACGCGGGCGTCACCGGCTACCCCACCACCGCCTTCGGCTGGCCCGTCGTCCCCGACGGCCTGCGCGAGCTCCTCTCCGGCCTCAAGGCCCGCTACGGCGACGCCCTCCCGCCGGTCTACGTCACCGAGAACGGCTGCTCCCAGCCCGACGAGCCCGGCCCCGGCGGGACCGTGGACGACCAGGACAGGATCGCCTTCCTCGACGGCCACATCGGGGCCGTCGAGCGGGCGCGGGCCGAGGGGGTGGACGTGCGCGGCTACTACGTCTGGTCCCTGCTGGACAACTTCGAGTGGGCCGAGGGCTTCAGCCAGCGCTTCGGGCTCGTGCACGTCGACTTCCCCACCGGCACGCGCACTCCGAAAGCCTCCTACCACTGGCTGCGCGACCGCATCGCACGCGGCTGACGCGGCACGCCCTCCCCGCCGTGGCGGCGTGGGCAGAGTCTCCGCGTCCGGGGCGCGGTAGTCCGAAAGATGTACGACGGCTTCGACGTCACGTAGGAGGTCACCAAGGGTCCGGCCCCGCATGCTCGGACATGAGGAAAACCGGAACCCAACCGACCGCCCCCGTACCCGCCTCCCACCGCCGTGGCCGGAAGCCGCGCCGGAGACGCGGGCCGCGTGGGGTACGCGGGGCCGCCGCGCCCCGGGCATCACCAACGGAGAGCGACGTTGACCACCGAACTGGTACTGACCCTGGGAGCCCTGGCGCTTGTCGACAGCACGAGCTTCGGGACCCTGGGCATCCCCGCCTACCTGCTGCTCGCCTCGGACCGGTCCCCGGCCGGGCGCCTGCTGGTCTACCTCGCCACGGTCGCCACCTTCTACTTCGCCGTCGGCGTCGCGCTGATGCTCGGGCTGGCCGCGATCCTCGACACCTTCGAGGAGGCCCTGTACAGCCGCACCGCCTCCTGGATCCAGCTGGTGATCGGCGTGGGACTGTTCCTGCTCAGCTTCCGTTTCGACTCCAAGCGGCGGAAGGAGAAGGCGGGGCCGAGCCGCTGGGAGCCTCGCCTCGGCGGGCCGGGGACGATGATCCTCCTGGGGCTGACCGCCACCCTGCTGGAGATCGCGACGATGGTTCCCTATCTCGGCGCGATCGGTTTCATGACCGGCGCGGACCTGCCCGCCGCCCAGTGGGTACCGCTGCTCGCGGCGTACGTGGTCGTCATGATCCTGCCGTCGCTCGTGCTGCTCGGCGTCAAAATCGTCGCCGGAGGCTGGCTGGACCCGAAGCTGGAGCGGCTGCGCACCTGGATGCGCAAGCACTCGGCCTCCGCGATCGGCTGGACCCTGGGCATCGTCGGTTTCCTCGTCGTCCGCGACGCGGCGGCCCGCCTGTTCATGAGCTGACCCCGGCGTTTTCCTGGCTGCCACTCGTGGGCTGACCCCGGCGTCCCCCGGGCCCGCTTCGATCTCTCCGCCCCGGTGGGAGCCGGGGGAAAACCCTTTGCTAGTCAACGATACGGGCCGTATCGTCTAGGATCATGTGCATGTACTTCGCCAGCCAGATGGTCGGCTACGTGATCCGTCCCCACGACAGCCGGCCTTCGGCTCGCTAGGGACGCCTCACCTCTTCTTCGTTCTTCACGCGTCCCCAACGCGCGCCCAGGGCCTCCGAGACCTTCTTTCACCTCGGACCCGAAAGGGCGAAAAGCTGTGGCGCACTCCTTCGCGCACGGAAACCATTCACACACCCAGGGAAAGGTCAGGAACGGCGGTGGCCGCACCGACCGCGACCGGGTCAGACGCACCCTCTCGCAGAACTTCCTCGTCGATCCGCACGCCGTCCGGCAGATGGCCGAGGCGGCCGGATCGCACGAGCTGCTTCTGGAGCCGGGAGCGGGAGAGGGGGCTCTCACCCTCGCCCTCGCGAGAAACTGCGCCAGGGTCGTGGCGTACGAGATCGACCCGCTGCACGCGGGCAAGCTCGCCGCCCGCACCCGCGACGACGAGCGGATCGAGGTGGTCAGGGGTGACTTCCTGACCGCGCGGGCCCCGCGCGAGCCGTTCGCGGTCGCCGGGAACATCCCGTACTCGATCACCTCCAGGATCGTCGACTGGTGCCTGCGCGCGCCCGCGCTCACCTCGGCGACCCTGCTCACCCAGCTGGAGTACGCGCGCAAGCGTTCCGGCGACTTCGGCCGCTGGAGCAAGCTGACCGTGCTGACGTGGCCCGGCCACTCCTGGGAGCTGGGCGGTCGTGTCGGCCGCGCGAGCTTCCGGCCGGTGCCCGCCGTCGACTCCGCGATCCTGCGGATCGGCTCGCGCCCCGTCCCGCTGCTGCCCGCCGACCGGGACGCGGCCTGGCGGGAGTTCGTCGAGTACGGCTTCACCGGGCTGGGCGGTTCGCTGCACGCCTCGCTGCGGATGCGGTACGCGCCGCACCGGGTCGACGCCGCGTTCGCGGAGGCACGGGTCGACCGTGACACCGTGGTGGCGTTCGTCCATCCCGACCGGTGGCTGACGCTCTTCGAACGCCTCCACTGAAATACCGGGGAATCGCCCGGGTCCGGCCCGCCCCATCGGCCGGACCCGGGCTCCCACCTACCCCCACCTATACGACGAACGGGAAGCCCCGAATGCGACATCTCCCGTGTCACGTTTTTTGTCAGCCGAGCGATTTGTCGGCCGGAGAGCGTTGACGTGAAACGGGAGGTGGAGTCATGAGATCTCGTAACATCGGCGGCATGACGACTTCCACGGGTTGCTACCCGTGCGATCAGGAGGCACGGTTCGACGTGTCGCCTCCGCGGGAGCGGATCGCGTTCGACGACCACTGGCGGGTGGCACACGCGATCAACACGGCGCTGCCCGGGTGGCTGGTGCTCGTCCCCCGCCGCCATGTCACGACCATCGCGGCCCTGACCGACGCCGAGGCGTCCTCTCTCGGCCAGTGGCAGACCCGGCTGTCGCGGGCCCTCCACGAGGTGACCGGCTGCGTGAAGACGTACGTGGTGCAGTTCGCCGAGCTGGAGGGCTTCGGCCACGTGCACTTCCACATCGTGCCGCGCATGAGCGACCTGCCGGGCGAGCTGCGGGGGCCCAGGGTGTTCGGGTTCATGAACCGCACACCCGGCGAGCACGTCACCACCGAGCAGATGGACGAGACGGCCGCCGAACTCGGCCGGGCTCTCCGGGGAGCCGTCGCCGAGACCGTGCCCCGCGACGGAGACTAGCCCTCAGCCCGTCCCCGCGAGCTCCATCGTGTCCTCGTCCACCCACCCGGGACCCGCCGTGTCCTCGTCCGCGTCCGTCCACACCGGGCTCGCGGCGCCTTCGGCCCTCATGGCCGCCTTCCGGATCCTGGCCGCCCCGTACTCGCCGGGCGCGAGGCAGTCGGGGCACGGACGAAGGCCGTGGGCGTTGGGCATGTGTCTCCAGCCGGTCACCTGGTTCACGGCGCGGACGCGATGGATCTCCTTCGCGGTGATCGCCCGGGGAACGAAGACCTCGTACCCCCGGGCGTCGTCGCATCCGGCGATCAGAGCGGCGGCCTCGGCGCTGGGGAGCCTCTCGTGCTCCCACCCGTAGTGGCCCACGAGGACCGGCTCGTCGTCGGGCACCCGGAAGTCGACGGCCGCTACCGTACGGCGCCCGCCACGTCTCAGCTCTCGAACCCACTGATGGGTGAGCTGGTAGGAGGGCAGGACCGGCAGGCAGAACAGCCCCCGCAGGCCGTCGCGGTCACGGCTTCGCGCGCGGATCCCGGCCCGCCGGACCGATCGGATGTTCTTCTCCGCCGTGAGATGGACGAACAGTGTCAAGAAGTCTTCCCTCCGGGATGTGACGTCCGGTCCTCCTTGGAGATCCACTTGGAGATCCACGAGGCTCGCGAAGATCAGCGAGAGCGTGGCGGCAGCCTAACCCGGCGTACGACGACGGCAAACAGCTTTTCCGAGCGGGTCCTACGCCTCGGTGGTGTACGGGCGGTCGCGCCGGGCGTCGTGGAGGATCGAGCCCCACCAGTGGAGCTGGTCGAGCATCGTCTTCGCGGCTCCGTTGGGGCCCTCGGGATCCTTGAGGGTGCCGTCGGGGCCGAACAGCTCGTAGTACCGGGGGAAGCTGACGTAGTCGCGGACCGTGTGGGCGTGCAGCTCGCCGAAGACCTGGCGCAGCTGTTCCACCGCCAGCAGGCCGCCACTCCCCCCGCTGTAGCCGACGAAGCCGATCGCCTTGGCCTCCCACTCGGTGTAGTGCCAGTCGATGGCGGCCTTCAGCGAGGCCGGGAAGCTACGGTTGTAGTCCGGCGTCACCACGACGATCGCGTCGGCCGCGTCGATCCGCCGGGTGAGATCCGCCATCTCCGCGGGACGGGCCATGTTGGGTTCGAGCGCCGGTGGCATGGCCGGAAGTTCGAGCGGCAGGCGCGTGTCCGCCAGGTCGACGAGATCCACCGTGAACCGGCCGTGCCGCTCGGCCTGCTCGGTGAACCAGTTCGCGACCACCGGGCCGAACCGTCCGTCCCTGACGCTACCAATGATCACTGCGAGGTTGAGGGTCTCACTGGGCATGGCTGTACTCCCTGTCCAAGATGTCCAAGATTCGGAGTGACCGTGAAGGTCACGTCCCCAACCTGCCGGGCGGGCCGGAGACCAGGAAGGCCGGGCCAAGACTGGTAGTGACAGGGCCACGACCCCGGCGGCCACGACTGTTACGTTCGAAACGTGAGCGACAACGAGCTGGGCATGTTCCTGCGCATCCGCCGTGAAGCCGTCACGCCCGCCGAGGCGGGGCTGCCCACCGGCCCCCGCCGCCGCACACCGGGCCTGCGCAGGGCCGAGCTGGCCACACTCGCCGGAGTCAGCGTCGAGTACCTCACCCGGCTCGAACAGGGGCGCGACCGGCGCCCGTCCGCGCCCGTACTCTCCGCGCTGGCCGACGCGCTACGGCTGACCGCGAGCGAACGCATCCACCTGCACCGGCTCAGCAAGGGGGCCGGTGGCGGCTTCAACTGCATGGGCGACGCGACGCCGACCCGCGCGGTGCGCCCCACCGTACGGGCGCTGCTCGACAAGCTGGAGCCCGCCCCCGCCGTGCTGCTCAACCGGCTGAGCGAGATCCTCGCCTGGACCGAGGGGTACGAGCGGCTGGCGAGACCGATCGGCCTGCTGGACGGCAACCCGCCGAACCTGGCCCGCTTCGTGTTCGCCGACAACCGGGCGCGGGCCGCCTACCCCGACTGGGACCGGGTCGCCGACGAGCAGGTCGCCGTTCTCAAGCAGGGGCCGTTCCGGGGGGACCGGCACATCGCGGCACTCGCCGACGAGCTGACCGTCACCTCCGGGGCGGCTTTCGCCGGGCGCGCGGACACCCTGCCCGGCCTCCCGAAGTTCAGCGGCGTCACGCGGCTGATCCATCCCGAGGCGGGTGAGCTGCGCCTGGCGTACGAGACCCTCGAACTGCCCGCCGACGACGACCAGCGCCTCGTCGTCCATCTCCCCGCCGACGACGCCACCTCCGCCGCGCTCGACCGCCTCGCCGGACGCCGTCCGGGCGCACTGCGCGCGGTGTCCGGCTGACACGGGACGCGCAGCCCGCCGGGCGCGGGCCGTACGAGCGCGTGGTCAGGCCGGACGAGCACATGAACGCCGCGTGAGCATGCGGACAAGCCGGGCGAGCGCGTGGACAGGTCGCGTGAGCATGTGAACAGGCCGGGCGAGTACGTGGACAGGCCAGACGCGGGCGACGCCCCGGGGCCTTCCGGACACGGCGCCGGGAACGCGGACCGTACCCGCATACGGCCACGACCGGGTCCGTACCAGCGTGGCTCCCCCCACGGTGCGCCACAACCGACATAATCGAGACGATCAGCCTGGTCAGGACACACGCGCGATGCCCTCATCCGAGTCGTCCCGGGCGGATCCCCTCCACCGACACCCATGTCACGCCACGTGACGACCGTACAGCGACCCGGGCGTCCGGCAGGAGGAGCGTATGCGTCTCGCCATCCGAATCGGAGTGGCCGCCACTTTCCTGGCGGCCCCGAGCGCCCTGACCGTTCCCCCCGCTCCCGCCCCCGCCACCACGTCCAGCGCCAAAACCGCTCCGACACCCACCGCCAACGTCAAAGCCACCCCAACGCCCACCGCCACGGCCAACGCCGAAGCCACTCCCACCCCCGTCGCCAGCGCCACCGCGACCGTGAACGCGACAGCCATGGCGACGGCGACCGCGACCGCGACCCTCACCACCAAGACCGACCACACGGTTTCGCTGCCTTCCCTGGGCGGCAGGAACACCATCCCCACGGCGCTGAAGAAGGTCCCGTCGCTCCGCGTCCTCCCCCCGTGGCCCCGCCAGGCCAGCAACGTCCGGATATTCGTGCACTGCCCGCCGAAGTCGAACCACGCGCTCATCGGCTCCACCGCGTTCAACCTGAAGGGGTCGAGACGCATCTACCGGGAGGTGGGGCTGGGGCTCTCCGACCGGGGGCTGGGGCACCGCGCCGCGTCCATCTCCTACTACGCCCTGCCGGGACCCCACGGGGCGTGCCTGACGTGCGTGAAGGTCACGATGGACAAGGAGACCCGCGTCAGGCGGATCCGGGTGCTCGGCCGGGACTCCGCCCCCCTCTACGTGCGAAGGTTCAGCATCTGGCAGTTCTTCGACTAGCGCGCGTCTCTCTCGGCGCGAAGTGCTCCGTCACGGGCGATGATTCCTCGGGCTTCCGCGGGTTGTACGCGGCGACGGACCTCATCGACGCGCAGGAGGCAGACATGTCGGGTACGGAGCACCTCGGGGCGGATCCCGGGCACGGAACCGCGCTCTGGTCGTCGGCGGCCTGGCGGCGGAACGCGGTGTCGTGGCTGGACGAGCGGCTCGCCGAGGCCGGGACGGAACGGACCGGCGAGGTCACCCAGCCGCACCTGCGGCCATGGGGGACGGTGCTCAGGGCGCCCACCACCGGCGGCCCGGTGTGGCTGAAGGCCCCCGGACCGGACACCGCGTTCGAGGTGGGGCTCTACCGGCTCCTGCTGCGGGTCGCGCCGGACCGGATCCCGCCCCCGATCGCCGTTGACGTCGCGCGGGGGTGGGTCGTGCTGCCCGACGGCGGGACGCCCCTGGGAGAGCGTGTGGACGGCGCCGCCCTGGCCGACGCCCTGGTGACGGTCCTGCCGGAGTACGGCCTGCTCCAGCGTGACCTCATGCCGTACGTCGAGGACCTGCCGCCGCTCGGGGTCGCCGACATGCGCGCCGCCGTCATGCCCCGGCGGTTCGACGAGGCGGCGCACGCGGTCGGCGAGTACGTGGAGCGGTACGGCGACACGTCCGACAGGGAGATCCACCGGCGGGTGACCGCCATGCGCGACATCTTCGTCTCGTGGAGCGAACGGCTGGCCGCCGCGTCCGTACCGCCGAGCCTGGACCACAACGACCTGCACCCCTGGAACATCCTGGTGACCGGGCCCGCGCGGGCCCGAAGAGTACGGTTCTACGACTGGGGCGACGGTGTCGTGGCCCACCCGTTCGCCAGCATGCTGGTCGCCCTCGGATTCCTGCGCCTCCGTCTGGGGGTCGCCCCCGACGATCCGGCGATCCTGCGCCCAAGGGACGCCTACCTGGAGGTGTTCGGTGACCTCGCCCCGCACGCGGAACTCGTCGAGGAGCTGGAGCTGGCCTGCCAGGTCGGCAAGATCACTCGTACCCTGGTCTGGGAGCGGTCGATCCGGGCCCGGGGGTACGCGCACGCGGGCGAGTTCGCGAAGGCGCCGTTGCGGTCCTTCGGATCCCTGGCGGCGGACTCGTGGATCGCGCTGGGGGCCTGATCCTCCCCGGCCGCCCCGCCCGACGGTCCGCCCGCGGTGACATCGTCCCGGCCTCCCCGGCGGTCACGGTCGCGCACGTGTCATCGGCACCGCCTCGGCCCGCCACCACGAGTGACGTCGTCCCGGCGGTCACGGTCGCGGAGGGCCCGGCGAGCCGCCGGGGCTCGCCGGTAGGGTTCCGCGAGATGAGCGAGCCTGGGCGGGGATCCGAGACCGACGCGCCGGGAGCACGGCTGCTGGACGCCGCGCGAAAGGGTGACTCCGACGCCTTCGGGCGTCTGGTCGATCCGTTCCTCGGCGAGCTGCACGCGCACTGTTACCGGATGCTCGGATCGGTCCACGACGCCGAGGACGTCGTACAGGAGACGCTGGTGCGCGCCTGGCGGGGCCTGGAGCGGTTCGAGGACCGCGGCTCGATCCGGGCCTGGCTGTACAAGATCGCGACCAACAGGTGCCTGACGCTGATCGAACGCCGGGGTCGCCGGGAGCTTCCCGCCGATCTCAGCCCGGGGGCCGCACCGCTCGCCGAGATCTCGTGGATCGAGCCGTACCCCGACGAGAGACCGGGTCCCGAGGCCCGCTACATGGCGCGTGAAGGCGTGGAGCTGGCCTTCGTCGCCGCGCTCCAGCACCTGTCGGCTCGCCAGCGGGCCGTCCTGGTCCTGCGCGAGGTCCTCGGATTCTCGGCACGCGAGGTCGCGGACCTGCTGGAGACCACGGTCGCGTCGGTCAACAGCGCGCTGCAGCGCGCCCGCAGGGCCCTCGGCCCCCGGCCTCCCGACACGGGCACCACGGACGAGGCGGAGCTCCGGGAGATCGCGGACCGGTACGCCACCGCGTGGGAGGCGGGAGACGTCGAGGCCATCGTGGCGATGCTGACCGACGACGCCAGATACGCGATGCCGCCATTGCCGGAATGGTACGAGGGCCGCGAGGGGATCAGGGCCTTCCTGGTCGAGGGGCCGCTGAGCCACCGGTGGCGCTTCCTTCCGGCGTACGCGAACGGACAGCTCGCGTACGGCACCTACATGTGGGACGAGGACAGGAAGGTCTACGTCGCGGCGGGGCTCGACCTGCTCGCGCTGCGGGGCACGAAGATCGCCGAGGTCGTCTCGTTCCTGACGCCGGAGATCTTCGCCATGTTCGGCCTCCCGGACGAGATCGCGAACTGATGACCGCGACACCGGACAACCTCGACACCAGGCGATTTCAGCGTCAGGCGGCCTCGGCGTCGCGCGTTTTCGGCGCCGGGCGATGAGTTCGGCGCCCTCCCCGGGTTGTAGGCGGTGACACGACCCGACCAACGCGCAGGAGGCAGACCATGTTGCTCAAGGGCAGGAACGCGACGCGGTCGAGGCCATGCGGTGCCAGCTGGCCGCCGAGCTCGCGCCGTACGGGATACGCGTCGTCACCCTGCGGACCGGTGGCCTGCCCGAGACGATCCCCGTGGACTTCGACCGGCGTGAGGCCATCGAGCGGGACATCGTCGGGCAGACCCTGACCGGGCGGGCGGCGTCCCTGGAGGACGTCGGCAACGTGGCCGTCTTCGCCGCCTCCGACTGGGCCCGCACCATGACAGGCGCGGCGATCAACATGACCTGCGGCGCGGTCATGGACTGACGATCATGGCCCAGGAGGTACGACAGTTTCCCGCTATCAGGCGGACGGCCTTCACGGACGACCCGTGTCACCCCGTACGGGCATGGTCTCCGGTGCGGAGGTCCCCCGGCGGTGACCGGGGGACCGGACGCTCACGCCGGTTCCGACCCGACAGTGCTCACTCGGCGACACGCCCCGGACCCGGCGGTGCTCACGTGGCGACACACCCCGGACTCAGCAGTGCTTGCCCAGCGACATCCGCCGGATGAGGTTGAACTTGCGGGCGTCGAACCGGCCGGAGGCGAACCACCGGTACCGCTGGGTCTCGCTGGGCAGGTTCTTGACGAACTTGGCATGGTCGGTGGGGTCCTGGATGCGGTTGTTGATCACCGTTCCGAGGACGGCGTTGCCTGAGTCCTTCAGGTACGCCCACATCAGCCAGGCGTCGCTGTCGTCACCGCTGGTGACCGTGGCGTCGAACGTCGCCGTACCATCCGAGTACAGCGTCCATCGCGCGCCCTCGAACATCGTGCAGTCGCCCACCGTCATCGCCTTGTTCCAGGTGAAGGTCTTGGAGGCGAGCGTGTGGGCCGCGCCCGTGGCCGGGAGCGCCGGCCCGGCGGTCAGTGCCAGGGTGGCCACGACCGCGCCCACCGTCCTGCGGATATCGCGCATGAGACTTTCCCTTTCGTTTTCACCGGACGTTCTTCCACGGAATTGTTGGCACGCGCCGTCCGTCGCGATATACGCGGAAGTACGTAGAGCCGCAGGGGGATCCGATGCTGTCCAAGAACAGATACGACCAGGTGATCGACCTGGCGGTGGAACTCGTGGCCATGAATCCCGCCGAGATCGACTACGGCCGGATCGCCGAACTGCTCCAGCAGGTGCTCGAGTGCCCCACGGCCACCTTCTCCGAGGTCGGCGTGGACGGGGTCACGGGGCTGGGGTGGCCCAGGACCCGCCTGCCGACCGCGACGATGACCGACGTCACCCGCCGCAACATGGAACGCCACCCGCTGATCCAGCACTACGTGCGAACCACGGACCGCAGGCCCCTGGCCGTCACCGATCTGATGAGCCTCAAACGCTGGCGCTCCTCGGCGACCGGTTCCGACATCCACGTCGTCACCGGCTTCTACGACCACCTGGCGCTTCCCCTGCTGTCCCCTCTGGGCACCATGCGGGCGTTCGCGCTGGGCCGGGAGGAGGGGACGTTCACGAAGCAGGAACGCGAGTTCGTCGAAAGGCTTCACCCCCTGCTGATCGCCATGGATCGCAAGGCACGCCTGTCACGATCCCCGGCCGCGCGAAGCCGTCTGACGCCGCGCGAGGAACAGGTCCTCGAACTCGTCGCCGCGGGGCTCACCCGCCAGGTCGCGGCGCGACGGCTGGAGATCTCCATCAGGACCCTGGACAAGCATCTCGAAGTGATCTATCGCAAGCTGGGAGTGAACAGCCACATCCAGGCGGCCCTCTGGCTGAACGCCTCCCGGGCCGGAAAGGACCCGGAGCCCCGCGGCCCGGCCGGGCCCTTGACTCCGCCACCGGACGAACCTTCACCCCGTAGCGACACAGCGGAGACCAATCCCCTTCAGGACTTTTTGTGACGCTGAACGAAGGATTTCACCTCACCGAAACCTACGACGGTATCTCGTCTGGGTAGAGTCCCGCCATCCTCGACAACGTTGACCCCTTCATCGGCGTAGCGGCCACCGACCTGCCTCGGGCACGCGGTCTGGCCGCCACCTGGTGGTGCCCGAAACCCCAGGTGGGCAACACCCACCCGGGCGCCACGTCGCCACTCGGCATGGTCTCGGCCTGCGCGTACTCCGGCGCGTACCCGACGGGGTACGGGCGGTACACGAAGAACACCGAGGGCGTGCCCGAGGAGATGTTCGGGCGGCTGCAGGCGTCCGGGTTCACCCACTTCCAGCAGTCCGGCACCGGCGCGATCCGCAAGTACTACAACTACGTCCGGGTCACCCCGATGGTGCAGCCGCTGGACGCGCTGGGAGAGTCCTGGCCGCTGCACGACGAGGTGGCGGAGGCGGGCTACTACGCGGCCACCCTGGACACCGGGGTCCGCTGCGAGCTCACCGTGGGCACCAAGGTCGCCGTGCATCGCTACACCTTCCCCGGGCACAGCAGCGCCCGCGTGGTGGTCGACCTTTCCTGTGGCGGCCTGGCCATCGAGCACGGCCGTACCGTACCGCTGCGGGCGCAGGTGGAGAGCATGGGCCACGGCCGGGCCCAGGGCACGGTGGTGATGGAGGGCGTCCCGCTGTCGGTGTACCTGGAGGTCGACAGCCCCGGCTGGCGGCAGATGCTCTGGTACGACCGGCGGCTCATCGACGGCGGTACCCGCCTGGACTTCGACAGCATCCGGCACACCACGCTGCGGCCCTTCGGCATGCTCTTCATGGGCCCCACCGAGCCGGGGCAGACGATCGAGGTGCGGCTGGGGTTCTCGCTGCGCGGGTGCGACCAGGCGCGCGAGAACCTGGAGCGCGAGGGCGGGAGCGCGCGGTCGGTGTTCGACGTCGTCCGCTCCCGGACCCGGTCCCGCTGGGGCGAGCACCTCGACCGCGTCCAGGTCGAGGGCGGCACTCCGGCCCGTCGCACCGTGTTCGCGACGGCGCTCTACCATTCGCTGATCAAGCCGTGCTTCGGCGACGACGAGAGCCCGTTCTGGCCGAACTCCGGGCCGTTCGCGTTCGACGTGTGCACCATGTGGGACATCTACAAGACACAGCTGCCGCTGCTCGCGGCCATCGTCCCCGACCGGGCCGCGGACCTGCTGGAGTCGCTGATCCGGGTCTGCGAGGAGGAGGGCAACTTCCCCATCGGGTACCGCATGGCCCGCGGCGCCGACCGGTTCTACCGTCAGGGGAGCGCGCTCGTGCACACCGCGCTGGCCGACGCCCACGCGCTCGGCCGGGCGGGCCTGGACTGGAACTGGGCGCTCGTGCACATGGTCGACGACCTGCGCCGCATGTACGGCGAGGAGTTCTTCGAGCACGGGGTGGTGCACCCGATCACCCACACCCTCGACCTCGCCTACGGCCACCACTGCGCGGCGAAGGTCGCCCGCGCGCTGAACGACCGGCGCCTGGCCGACGATCTTGAGGACCGCGGGCGCCGGTGGTCCAACGCCTTCGACCCGGGTACGGGGCTGCTGCGCGACTCGGAGTTCTACGAGGGCGGCAAGTGGAACTACTCGTTCCGGCTGCTGCACGACATGGCCGCGAGGATCGCCCTGGCCGGTGGCGACGGGGCCTTCGTCGGCATGCTGGACAGGTTCTTCGGTTTCGGTGCCGCACCGGTGACGCAGCCCGGACGGCGCCCCCAGGCGGCGGAGATGGCGGCCGGATACGCCCTGAACCGGTTCGAGGGGCTGAACAACGAGCCCGACATGGAAGCGCCGTGGGCGTACCACTACGCGGGACGGCCCGACCGTACGGCCGAGGTGGTGCAGGCGGCGCTGACCTGGCAGTTCGGCACCGGACCCGGCGGGCTGCCCGGCAACGACGACTCCGGCGGCCTGAGCTCCTGGTACGTCTGGGCGTCGCTGGGGCTGTTCCCGATCGCCGGGCAGAACCTGTTCCTGGTCAACGCGCCCGCGTTCGCCAGGGCCGCGCTCCGGGCGGGCGACAACGAGTTCGTCATCGAGACCAGCGGGCACCGTGAGACGCCGATCGGTGTCGACGGCGCCGATCGCGACCCACCGGCGCAGTACGTCCAGTCCGCGACCCTCAACGGCAGGCCTCTGCACGCAACGCACCTGAGCGCCGCCACCGTGCACCGGGGCGGCGTGCTGCACCTGCGGCTGGGTCCGGAGCCGTCGGGGTGGGGGCGGGAGGTCCGCCCGCCGTCCCTTTCCGATCCGCCCGCCAACCCGGAGGAAACACGATGACCAACCCCCGTCGCCGTCTCGTCATCGTCGTCAGGGCCGACCCGGTCATCTGCGGCCACTCCGGCGAGGCCCGCAACCTCGCCGAGGTGGCGCTGACCCGCGGGTTCGACGACGTACGGCTGCTGACCTGGCCGATTCCGGCCCTTCAGGCGGCCGGGCTGCCACTCAAGCCGCTCGACCGACTGCTGCCGTACAGTCCCGGGATCACCGTGGAGCGTCCGGAGGCGGTCGGGGACTACCGGGTGCCGGACGGGCGCCACCAGGCCGGTCTCACCGGCCGCCTCGTCGAGCTGCTCGCCGAACCGGTCCCCACGACCTGCCTGTCCATGTACATCGTCCCGCACGCCTCGGTGGTCATGGACGCGGTCACGTCCGCGCGGGCGGCCGGGTTCGCGCCGAACGTGCACACCGTCGTGAAGGCGGTCGGCTCCGACGTGACCAACGTGATCCGGTCGTGCCTGCGGGAGGGCCGGTTCGGCGCGGCGACCGTGCTGTTCACCACGTTCCTGGCCAACGACGAGGTCGTCGCGGTCTCCGAGTACACCCGGGAGGAGATCATCGCCTCGGCCGAGCAGGTGGACGCCCACTGCGGCACCGGGTTCGCCGAACAGTGCCGGAGCCGCGTGACCGTCAGCTACCCGCCGATCGACTCCTCCGCCTTCCTCGACCTCGATCCGGCCCGGGTGGACGTCGCACTCGCGAAACGCGGCCTGGAGCGCGACGGATACATCCTGTTCCTGTCCCGGGTGACCCGGGCCAAGGGCGTCCACGACCTGCTGGCCGCCTACGGCCGGATGCGCTGCCGGTCGCGCGTGAAGCTGGTCGTCGTCGGCACCGGGCCCGCGCTGGAGGAGATACAGGCGATGGCCAAGGAGGACGGCCGGGTGGTGGTCCTCACCGACGTCGACGACCACGAGAAGCCGCTGCTCATGCGCGGCTGCGCGGCCTACGCCCTGCCGACCAAGCCCGAGCCCGACTTCGTCGAGACGTTCGGCATCGCCCTGGCGGAGAAGATGCTGGCCGGAGGCGGCCCGATCGTCACCACCATGACGGGCGGGACCCTGGAGGCGGTCGGCGACACCGCCGTCATCGTCGAGCCCAGGGACATCGACGGCCTGGCCGCGGCCGTGGACCGGGTGGTCCTGGACATGTCCGCCGCCGAACGGCAGGACCTGGAACACCGCGCCCGCACCCGGGCGATGGCATTCGACCGGGCCGCGGTCTTCGACGGCCTGTTCCCGCAACGCGCACTCGCCACCGAGGCCCACTGACCTCGCACGCCCCCCGCACCCTGCCCCCTCGGCCCCTCGGCCCCTCGGCTCCACGGCCCCTCGGCCCCTCGGCTCCACGGCCCCTCGGCCCCTCGGCTCCACGGCTCCACGGCTCCACGGCTCCACGGCTCCACGGCTCCACGGCTCCACGGCGACGGAACACACGGCGTACGCCGGGCACGGCCCCGGCACGCCGTACTCCCGTCGATGCCGCACTTCCCGCGATGCCATATCTCTGACGGCACCGCGCTCCCGGCGGCGCCACGTGTTTTTTCCGACAGCGCCACCGACGGTGTCACGCGTTCGGGCCACAGAGCGAGACCCGCGGCGAGACGGGCCACCGAAGGTACTCGGACAACAAGGCGAGGCGCCCCGGAATTTGTGAGGACCGCCGCGAGACGAGTCACCGGAGGTACGTGAACAACAGGCGAGCACGCCTCCGGAAATCGTGAGGACCGCAGCGGGACAGGTCACCGAAGGTAGGCGGACGACGAGACGAGGCCCCTTCGGTGATTGTCAGAATTTATGACGCAATCAAGTGTAATTTCTACACTAAGTGTCCTAATCCGGACACATATCGGTAATTGCCGGGACGAAGTACCCGGCTTACGCTTCACAAGCCATCCTTTCCGCCGAACGCCATCCCTCGTTCAGCGTGGATCCGGCCACCGGCTCACCACCGCACCTTCGTCTCGATGTCCCGATGCCCGAAAAGAGGTCCCCCCATGTTTCCCGCCCAGCCATCTCCCGATAGCGGCATGCGGATGGATCGTTCCAAAACGCAGTGCGACCCCGGCGCGGTCGCGCCAACCCCCTTCCCGTTGCTTCTGACGCGTCTGGAGGACCACGTCAAGGAAGCCGGGATCACCCAGAACGCGATATGCGACGGCGCGGTCATGGACTTCATCGCGGCGATCCCCGACCCCCAGCTCGGCAATCTCGGCGCGCCCGCGCTGGCCCTCCTGAACAACCACATCGACGCGGCGGTGCACGCGTGCTCGCTCATGGCCGGTGGGTCCTCGGTCGCCTCCTTCGTGTCCATGGTCGCCACCAAGGCGACCAACACCTACACGGCGGCCAACAACATCGCCGCCACCGAGAACGAGGTCGCGCGAGTGGGCACGGAGGTGCGCACGCGCCTCGACCCGTACGTCGTCGCGTGCGAGCGGCGGCTCTATCTGAACCACGCGGACGTCCCCGCCGACCTGAAGCTCCTCATCCAGAACCACGCCCCCGGCTCCGTCAAGGACCCCCTGGTGGAGGCCGCCGACCAGATCCTCCAGGCCACGCACGCGCCCAACGATCCCACCACAGGTGAGAAGAACGCGCTGGTCCAGGCCCTGGAAGCCCTCCCGGTGGTCCAGGCCATGTACAACAACAAGCTCGCCATCGGCTCCGGCTCCGAGGGCGGCACCCTGCCCAGCATCGTGGTCACCACCGCGTGCAAGGCCCAGAAGCACTTCGGCACGTACGCCGAGCGCTTCTACAAGAGCGCGCCGACAGGCATGATCATCTATGCCTCCCTCGTACAGCCGTCGCGCAGGCCCCCCGCGAAGCACGTGTCGAACATCGAGGTCACCGAGGACACCGTCGTGCCCGGCCTGTTCTGGATCGGCACCCGGGTGACGCAGTATCGGGCGAACGCCGCGCGAGTGGGCAACAAGGTGCGCCTCTCGGTGATGGACGAGACCCCGACAGTGGTGCACGAGATCGGGCACCAGGTCGAGTTCTACCTTCCCGCGGTCGAATGGATGCGCCTGCACCAGATCATCAGAATGCGAATGGTCGGTGCCCTGCTCGTCAACATCTATCCCCAATCAGAAAAGCCCGAACCGGCCTTCGACATCAGCGCCATGCCCGCGTTCGAGGCGTACTACGCGAAGCCAACAGAGCAGAGAAGCGGAAAGTACTATCCCGCCAAGCTCTATTCCTCGGGTGACACCGAACTGCTGTCCATGACCGTGCAGTTCTTCAGCCAGCCCGACACCGCCCGCCTCATGATCCAGCTCGACCCCGTACTCGCGGCAACCGTCCTACGCGCCATCCGCCCCGACGACTTCACCCACTTCCCCCCCAACCTCCTGGCCCTGCTCCCCACGTGAGCCCCTCCGCACACCACCCGCGGACCGCCCTGAAGAGGGGGGCCGGCCACAGGATGCTCTCCGGGTAGAGAAACTTCCCGCTGAGAGGCGAATCGAGAAGCGGGCGTCGTGATATCGACCTGGCGGCCGGAGTCGTTCACATCCGGCGCCGGGTCGAAACACCGAACGGTCGTCAGACGCCCTTCACTCTCCGAAAGGAGACGTTCCCCTGCCGGACAGTCTTGCCCCGTGTCTCCCCGATCACCGGACGACCTTCCATCCAGCCGAGATTACGTGCCGAGAAAGGAGCATGCCGCGTAGACACCCCTTCAATGTTCCGGCCACACAGCGCGCCGCCTTCATGAATTCTTCACGTCATTTCAGGCCCGAACATCGCACTGTTTTATCACGTTTCGATGTCAACAAAGATCACCCCACCTGCGGAAACTACTGACGGTGATATTTGCCGAGTCCCTCGACGGCTCATCATGTGTGGATCATTCGCCCATGTGAGCGACACGTCGAGGCATGTGAACACATGTTCGGCAAATTCCAGCGATTACTGATCGTAGATCTTGACCGACCTTGCATCCCTCTGGCTTGATCAGGGCGTTCTCGTGTCGTCCACGCCCCTGTCAGAGCGGAGCCATGTGCACCCTTCGCCCTCGGAACGTTCTCATCGCGGAAAATCATTCGTCACCCGGACAACGCGTCGGCTGGCGGCCCTCAGTGGTTCTCTAATCCTCACAGCCGGCCTTTTCACCGCCTCAGCGCCCGCGGCCTCGGCCGCCGACCCCCTGACCGACCTCGGCGTGTCCTTGGGCTTCTACTCGCTGGGAGGTGATGTGGTCGCCGGCGGCGGCAAGGTCTTTGTGTCCGCAGCGGACCGAATCGTCGTCACGGACAGTAGCGGCACGCTCGCGGGTGCCATCACCGGCCTATCCGGAGCGGCGGGCCTCGCCATGTCTCCGGACGGTACCCGCCTTTACGCTGCGTTGCGTGGTTCGAATGAGATCGCCGAATTCGACACCGCCGCCCTCACCATCACCCGGCGGATTGACCTGACCACGTACCCGTGCCCGTCATACCTCTCGCTGTCCGGCAACCGGCTGTGGGTCGGGCACGGTTGCGCCACCTCGTGGAACAGTGGCGTCCTCAGCCTCGACTTGTCGGAGACGCAACCGGACCCGGTCGAACTCGCGACCGGCATGTTCTCCGCCCCACTGGTCGCCGCTGGTGGGAACACGCTGGTGATCGGCGACCCGGGAATCGGCCCGGGTGACCTGCTGGTGTACGACGTGAGCGCCACCCCTGCCGTCCTGCGCGGCGAGATCGACGGCCACACGCAAGAGCTGGGCTCCCTGAGAGACCTCGCCATCACGTCTGACGGCGCGATGGTCATCTCAGCGTTCGGTTCCCCGTATCACTATGACAGCTGGGACACCACGAGCCTGACCAAGATCCGCACCTATGGCGCATACCCGCAGACGTTCCCGGGTTATCCGGTATCTGTTGCGATCAGCTCGGATGGCGCCTATGTCGCCGGTGGGCGGTACATGGAATCCTCCAGAGGCATCGAGTTGCACGACACGGCGACAGGGACCGAGGTCTACGCGAAAGGCGTACCGACCGGTGAGATGGTCACGGGAGGTCTCACCTTCTCAGGCACCGACGTTTTCGGTGTGATACGGGCTGGATCCAATAACAGGCTTCACCTGTGGCGGTCGGAAAGGCCCGCTCTTTCGCCCTCCACCGTGACTTTGACAGGTCCATCCGCCGCGACCGCGCTGGAGCCGCTCATCCTGACCGGCCGACTCACGCTGGCCGACGGATCGGCTCCGGGTCCGCAACCGCTCGCGGTGACCCGCCGACTGCCCGATGGGACCAGCGCGACACTCACCGATGTGACGACAGCCGCAGACGGTACGTTCACCGTCACCGACACTCCGCGGATCGCTGGAGAGATCGGCTACGACGTGCGCTGGGAGGGTAACGCGGGCCACCAGGGGAGCACAGCCTCCGTCACCGTCACAGTCACCAAGCAGGGGTCGTCGCTCACCCTGACCGGGCCGACGAAGGGAGTCGCCGGCAAACGACTCAGGTTCAGCGGCGAACTGAGCTTCGGCGGCCAGGCTTCCGATTCGCCTTCCTCGTTGAAGGTGGTGCGCACGCTGTCCAACGGCAACCGCCCTGTCACGACCGTCCTGCCCCCGGTGACCTCCTCCGCTGACGGGTCGTTCGACTTTTCCGACAGGCCGCCTGCCCGCGGCCGGTACACGTATACCGTCCAGTGGGCCGGTGACAACGCCACCCTGCCCGCGGAGAACACTCACGACGTCACTGTCCGAGGCAGGCGCGAGTAACCGGCATCGCGACCGGCCAAGGATCGAAGGCGGTGTCCGCCTGAGCACGTCCCCCTGTGGTCACCGACATCGACCTGGGCCCGATCTGGCCTGACGAACTCCTGGTCTCGGACATCCGTCGAGCCGGGTCGATCTGCCGGTGACAGGACTCACGATGAGAGGGTTCCGGATACTCCGGGACCCTCTCCCCCTCGCGCGACGCCCCGGGGATCCAAACCGATTCGTACATGCCGACTGGTCTTCGCCGTCGCTTCCCAGGCCAGGACCGCCCGCTCAGCGGCCCAACCCCCTCCGCGCAGAAGGAGCCGTAGTAGCGCTCCTGTTCCTTGAACCGGATATGCCCCGAGGGGGGCTCAGAACAAAATCACCACAGGTCAGAAGCCTGGCAGCTCAGAACATCGAGATCTGATCCGGGTTGGTGACTGACCTGCGGTGATCGCCTGGAAGGCGTCCTGAGCTGGGCTTTTGGCGTTTACTGCTTCTCATCGTTTCGTAGTGCTTCTCGCGCCCATGCGCCCTGCGTGTGCCCTGCGCCCTCCGGTCTGGAGGGCCGCCACCGTCGGGTCCGGCCGTGCGAAAACCGCTCGATCATGAGACTGAGCGATGGCTACGCTGGCGAGTATCTCGCATCACCTGTCGCTGTCTTCGGTGCTCTTACGGAGCGGGGACGAAACAAGGCAGGAGGCCGGTTCCGTGGCGATCCCCAAGAAGGGCTCAAGGCTGATCAGCGTCGACGGCACCGCCTATCGCTGGCGGATCCGCCACAAGCCCACATACTCCCAGGGAAACAGCTGGGGGCCGCTGACCTACGCGGTGGAGACGGCCGAGGGGCAAGGGCGGGTTCTCCTGGTGGAGCTCCCCTGCTCTCGACCGGACGCCTGGCTCGGGGAGCGAGCGATGACCGTACGACCGACTCTCGTGACGGCGACCATACGGAGAGCCCTTGACCGCGGCTGGGATCCATCGCAGGCGGGCGGCGCCTTCACCCTCAACCTCACCGAGGATGAGCTGAGCGAAGTGATGAACGGCCATCCACCCTCTCACAGAATCACCTTTAGACCCGTTTGGCCGATTTAAAAACACTCGCTTCAGGAGAGCGGTGGCAGCGTGGCTGGCTTACGCGGTGTGAGCTGTGCGAATATTTCGCACAGCTTGAAGATCATCCCACGTATATCCCACATTCGCTGAGTGAGTGTTCGGCTCATAAGTGATGTGTTTTGTGCTTGTTTCTGCAAGCGGTAGAGAGTCGAAGAGTGAAGCGTCTGGGGAAGCCGGTATCTGTGATGACGCTTGGGGTGGATGTGCCAGTGACCTGCGGCCTTTCTCCTGTCTGGTTCCATGATGATCCGTTGCGGGCTCTTTATGGCTGGCGGTGACGCTGTCGTGACCTGCAGGCCTCTGGGCTCAACGGTCTGACAGGCGGTAGGCCACTTCCGTGGCTGGATCTCCCCCTATCCCAGCGATCTGTCCGATGCCCGCTGGGAGCTGATCGAACCCGTCCTGATCGCCCGCCGCCAAGCCGGCGCCCCGGGTTTCGGACGGCCTGCCGAGCACGATCTGCGCACCATCATGAACGCGATCGTGTACGTGGACCGCACCGGCATCGCTTGGCGCTACCTGCCGCACGACTACCCGCCCTGGGCCACCGTGTACTGGCACTTCGCCGCCTGGCGCGACGAAAAAGTGTTCACCGAGCTGAACGGGCTGCTGCGCCGTCTGGTGCGCCAGGCCGAAGGCCGCAATCCCGAGGCGTCGGCGTGCGTGATCGACGCACAAAGCGTCAAGACCTCCGCCAACGTCCCCGCCTCCAACCAGGGCACGGACGCGGCCAAGAAGATCGTCGGCCACAAACGCAGCATCGCGGTCGACACGCTCGGTCTACTGCTCGCTGTCTTGGTCACCGCCCCGGCGTGCAGGACTCAGCCGCCGGCATCCCTCGACCCGCCGCCTCACCAGAGAAAACACCCCAAACTGGCGCGGAACCCGAGCACACGAACCAGACAGAACTCACAAGATCAAAAATTAGCTCAGAGAAGGGTCTTGACCTGCGATTTCAAGATGAAATTAGTCCATTGAGCGTCATCTTCCTCGAAGGAGAGACGACGCGGTACCTCACCTACGACGTCGGTGCAGGAGGCGTCTGTAGACAATGCACTGCGTCACGATACCGACCGTGGTCGCGCGAATGTATCCGGCCGTTGACTTCAGAGAGTCAGACTGCTGATTCATGGTCACGACAAGGCTCCGCAAGGCCATGAGCTGGGCGGATGTGATTCGGCAAGCGCGGGTCCGCGCAACACGCGATCACGGAGCATCTCGTTCCCGATACTGAAAACGATCTTTACTTTATCGCCACCTTATGTGACGATCAAGTCCGCTATGGCACACCTGTTCGAAAGGTTGCGAGTGGACTCACGACGATTAGCGTCCGGCTTATCCGGCCGAACGCGCCGCCGTACTGCCTTGATTGCGGCTCTGACACTGCCGCTCTCGCTCATGAGCACACCCACCATCGCCCAGAGCCCTACACCATCCCCTACCTCGATATCCAAATCGACAGCCGCCATCACGGAGCCGACGCTCAAGGCTGCTTGGGAGGAGGCGGCAAAGTCCGGTAAACCCGTCGAGGTTCCCTCTCGCTCCACTGAGACCATGAAGGTCTGGGCAAACCCTGATGGCAAGAACATGCGAGCCGAGCTGCACACCCGACCCGTCCAGCTCAAAAACCCGGCCAGCGGCGCCTGGGAGCCCATCGACACCCGCATCGTGACCCGCGACGGCAAGCTGCAGGCCGCCCGGGTCAAGTCCCCGCTGACCTTCGGCGGACGCGGCACCAGCCACCTGGTGTCAACGACCGGGGATCACGGCAAGATCGGCCTGGGCGTGACCCGCACACTCCCAGAACCCAAGATCTCCGGCAATGCGGTCACCTACCCCAATGCCGTCGCACCGGGAGCGGATCTGGTGGTGCTGGCCCAGGCCGACGGCTTCATCTCCCAAGTGGTCTTCCGGCAGCGGCCGACCGGCCCGGTCACCGTACGGCTGCCGCTCACCTTGCCCGAGGGCGCCAACTTCGGAAAGACACCGCAGGGGCTGCCGCAACTCAAGGACGCCAAAGGCGAGGCCAAAGCCGCGCCGATCGTGCTGACCGCGACGGACGCCAAGGTGGAGGCCGCCCCTGAACAGGGCAGGACCTTCCCCGTTAGCGCGCGCGTGAAGACCACCGGTAAGACATCGGAGCTGGTGTTCTCCCCGGATGAGAAGTTCCTGGCCGACCCCGCGGTGACCTACCCGGTGACCATCGCCGCGTCCTCCATATGGTTCGGCGGCGGCGCCCCCGACGACGCCTGGATCAGCAGGAACGACCCCTACAACAACAACGCCGCGGCCGGGTACCTTCGCGCGGGCACCACCTCGACCAGCGCGGACATCGCCCGCGTGTTCATGAAGTTCAACACCACCGACCCGATACTGCAGGGTGCCACCGTCAACGACGCGGACCTGCGGATGTGGAACTACAAGTCCGGCGGACCCAATGGACAGCTGTGCGGGGAAACCATGGGCGCGGGCATCCGGGCCGCGCGCGTCACCTCCGAATGGACCCTCGACGGGACGATCGACAGCCTGGACTGGTACAACCAGCCCTCAAGCATGGCCGCCGAGGAGGTGAACCGGGCCGGTTACAACTACGACGCCGACCCCGCCAGTTGGTGTGCCAAGGACGAGGAACTCTTCTACGAGGTCACCGGCATGACCCGCGCCTGGATTGACCAAACCGAACCCAACCATGGGATGGTGCTGAAGGCTGCCAGCGAAAGCGCCGCGATCAACTGGCGTCAGTACTACTCCAGCCAGTTCGGCGGCGGCGATCCGTATCCGGGCTACCGCCACCCACCCGCTCTCATCATCGACTACACCCCCGCGCGAGAAGAGATCGTCGCGATTTGGGGAATGTCTCCAGACAGCTCGACTGCAGACGTCCTGGCAGCGGCGACGTCAGCTGTCCCGGTGCAAGCTCCCCCAGCGGTTCCGCGTGAGCAGATGAACGCAGCTGCCCTTACTGGAGATGGCTATACCGAAACTGCTCCAGAGGACCTGGTTCTTCCTGAGGGGCTGACGCCTGAACAGATCGAAGAATTTCTGAATGGCCCAAGGCCTACGGAGCCACCCGCGCCTCCATCTGTGGTGTCTACGTCGCCAGTTAACTCGCAGACGAACGTTGCAACCAATACTCCGATCAAGGTGACGTTCAGCCAACCTATGGCCAGCGGGAACATCGTCGTCACGAATCCACAAGGCGCTCCTGTGGTGGGCAACGCAGCCCTGGAGTCAGGTGATCAAGATCTGGTCTTCACCCCGGATCAGCCTCTTGCCGCAAACATCACCTACACGGCCACAGTGAGCGAGGCGAGGAATTACGAGGATGTGGCCATGTCGCAGTACACATGGTCGTTCACCACGGGTGGCTCCGGCACCGACGCACCAACCGTGACCGGGACTGAGCCCAGCCGGGACGCTTCCAACGTGCCAGCCAGCACCGCAGTCAAGGTAACGTTCAACAAGGCGGTGTCTGAGGTTCAGCTGACGATCAAGGATCAGTCAGGCGCGATCGTGCAGGGCACGCTGGTGGGCAGCAACGGCAACGCCGAGTGGACCTTCACACCGGTTTCCCCGCTCGCCGCCCAGAAGACGTACCGGGTCGATGTCAGCGGCGCCAAGGATTCTTCAGGCAATGTCATGACGCCCTATACCTGGTCGTTTACCACAGCCGCAGGCACACCGCAGCCAATCCCCGGGCTGGTGGCAGCCTACGGCATGAATGAAGGATCGGGCACCAGCGTGGCCGACTCCTCCGGCCGCAACAACGCCGGGGTGGCCGCCGCCACCTCATGGCAGAACGGCAAGTACGGCAAGGCGCTGTCGTTCAACGGCTCCTCCAGCATGGTCACGGTCGCGCATGCCGCGTCGTTGCGCTTGACGACCGGGATGACGCTGTCGGCCTGGGTTAATCCGGCCACGGTGACCGGCACCGCCTGGCGCAGTGTGGTGACCAAGGAGCTGAACGCCGATGGAGCTTCCTATGCCCTGTACGCCGGCAACGGCAGTGGCGTTCCGTCCGGCTGGGTGCAAACCGCCCCTGAGGGCTCGTCGACGGCCAACGGAACCTCCCCCTTGCCGGTGAACAGCTGGAGCCACCTGGCGCTCACTTACGACGGCACCACTCTGCGGTTGTTCGTCAATGGCCAGCAGGTCGTCCAGACCGCGCTGAGCGGCAGCCTCTATGACGACGGCAGCCCGCTGCGGATCGGCGGCAACGTCGTCTGGCGTGAGTACTTCAGTGGCCTGATTGACGAGGTGCGCATCTACAACCGCGCCCAGGCCGCCGCCGAAATCCAGACCGACATGACCACCCCGATCGGTGAGGTGGCGCCGCCGGACACCCAGGCGCCGACCGCACCCGGCTCGCTCGCCGCGACGGGCGGCCCCGGCAACGCACAGCTCACCTGGACAGCCTCGACGGACAACGTGGGCGTGGGCGGCTACCGGATCCACCGCTCCACTACGCCGGGATTCACACCGTCGGCCGCGAACCAGGTCGGCTCGTTGCCGGCCACCATGTTCACCGACGCGGGCCTGACGGTGGGGACGTACTACTACCGGGTCCGCGCCTTCGACGTGGCCGGCAACCTCGGCCCGTCCTCGAACGAGGTCTCGGCCACCGTCACGGCCCCGCCGACGAATCCGGCCCTGGTGGCTGCGTACGGCATGGAGGAGGGCTCGGGCACAATCGTGGGCGACTCCTCCGGGAAGAACAACACCGGAGCGGCCACCGACACCACCTGGGCAAACGGTAAGCACGGCAAGGCCCTGTCCTTCAACGGCACCTCCAGTTGGGTCACTGCCCCGCACGCCACGTCGCTCCGCTTGACGAACGCCCTGACGTTCTCGGCGTGGGTCCAGCCGACGACAGTGGATGGCTGGCGCACCGTGCTGATGAAAGAGAAAGCCAACGGCGCCGCCTACGGACTGTACGCGTCCGTGGGTGACGTTCCAATGGGTTACCTGGAAAACACCACCACTTCCAAGTCTGTGGTGGGTGACGATCCGCTGCCGCTGAACCAATGGAGTCACCTGGCCGTCACCTATAACGGCACGATCATCACCCTGTACCTGAACGGCACCCAGATCGACCAGACGCCGATGACCGGCAACCTCATCGACGGCGGCGGTGTGCTACGCCTCGGTGGCAACAGCGTCTGGGAGGAAGAGTTCTTCAGCGGCCTGATCGACGAGATACGCATCTACAACCGCGTTCAGACAGCGGCCGAGATCCAGACCGACATGAACACCCCCGTCGGTATCGCCGCAACCAACGTGACAGCACAGCAACAGCGCAGCAACGCCACCACGAATCCTGCTCCCGTGATCGACAAACTAACGGTTAACGACGCCCACATCGTGGATGGCGACGCCGTCACCTCCACCCTCACCCCTCGCTTGACCACCTGGCTGGCTGCCGGACGCGACAGCGAGGCGAAGGTAGAAGTGGAAATCGCCCGCACGCCCACCAAGTCCATCAAGGCAGACGAGGTGATCTCGGACAAACGGCTGATCTGGTCCGGCCAGGCCACCGCCGAGCCCGGCGATTCCCGGGTAACGCTACAGGTCCCCGTGGACCGACTGCGAGACGGCGAGAAGGTGCGATGGCGAGCCCGAGCCACGGCCGACGGCGTAAGCGATCCCTGGACCGGCTGGAAAACCGTTAACGTTCGCGCCTCGACAAGCGAGAATCAGCCAACCACTAAGTCCTCGGCCACGTCTCCTGGTCGCGCATCAACGTACTCGGCGAGCAACTTCAAATACGACAGAATCAGGGACAACAACGACTGCCAGTCAAACGCAAGGAGCGCCTACGGATACGCTCCCGGCAGCAGGGTACTTCAGAATCCGAAGGGCTACGCAAGGAACCGTTTCTCGTGGTGCGCCACATACATGTCCGGACTGGTCCGCGTTAAGCGCGACAGATTCGGCAACATTGTAAAGAACGCGCAGGGTCAGCCGGCCACCACCGATGAGGTCTGGTTTCCACAAATACTGATCGGGCGCACCTATCAGGGAAGTCGAACCATGGAATTCGATCTATGGGTAGACGAAGCAATCAACTCCAAGGGCGACTTCTTTGAAGGGAAGACCTTCTCCATCGGCATGATGGGATCCGGCTACCCCAACGCAAATGCTTGCCTCCCTGTTACCAGGGACGGCCTGAAGACGTCGTACCTCGGAAACGAAGCCTACTGGGACAACAGAACGGTAAACTTCAAGTTCGAATCCTACGTCGACCCGGGATCAGCAGGAGCCGACAATCGCGAGTTGATAGGGACCTGCACTACGAGGACCACTCTTAACCTCGCCGGAATTAATGGCTACCAAGAAGCACTACTTCCGCCAAAGCAAAGCATCCGATGCGATTCCGCCAGATACGCCGGATATGCGCAAGGGTGCATCTTCGAACACGAGACACCATCTATCGCCTTGAAGGAGAACCACCACCCGAACGCATACTCACACATCTCCTTGGCATACTCTAACCCCGATGCCACCCACCCTAAACCCACCGACCACGCTAACGCCTGGCCAGTGAATGTCGATGGAATTCGAAAAGATACGAAGAAGGTAATTCCCGGCCTGAGCAAGAACAGGCTTATTCACCGGCTCTACCAATACGATGACGAGATCCTTCAGACCTTCGACCGCTCCAAGCGCAACACGGGCAGAGCGCAGTCGGCATGCCGATGGTCATACCATCCCACATGGAATGGCACAGGGTCATTTCCGTGGGTCGCTGCCGGCAATCAATGCGATGAGTTCCCATTCGCCTCCACGTATGAGGGCGCCTGGGTGTGGTGGCAGAATAATATGCCGAACGACTCAGGCAAGTACCAGCCAAAGGGTGTGAACTATTCAGTGAAGCCCATACCCGCCGCAGAAAACAACGCATGGGGCGGATCTGGGCCAGGGGGCATCCGGTCTTATTATGTGTACGATCGCATGCTGGACGGGGACGCTTTCTTCATCCGCCTCTACAACAGGGAAGGCGTCCGACAGAATCATTGATCCGGGGCAACGCAACAAGCTAGGGTTCGTCTAAGATGCAGGGTGCGGTCTCGTTCCGAAGACCGCACCCTGCGTCATCAATGGGATATACGGAGCGTGAATGTCGCAACTAGTCGATCGTCTCCACGAGACCATTACGGTGGAGCGAAGTCAGTTCATGCTGAGAGATCAGGACGGCACCTTGGACGAGCCGGCGGGCTGGCCTAGCGTGGAGGAGGTCTCAGCACGTTTCAGCCAAGGCTCCTGGTTCGAGGCCACCTTGAATTGGGCGGTATTTCTGAGCAGTGACGGATGGCATGAGACCCAGGTCGTCCTAGAACTGTGGGATGACTCCCCTCCCGATGCCACCGGTTCCTGGGAAAGGAGTAAGGTAGCCCATTTTTATTCCAGTTCCGGCCTCGTCTACTTGAGTAGGTTATACGGTAGCGGACCCCCGCCTGTGCCCCTGGATCTGCGCAGAGATGCCGACGAATGGAATATCAGGGCAAGCCGTCGTCCGGGAGGGGGCTGGAGTTGGCCAGAAGAAGATTCTCCTCCACAAGGCGTTGAGGAGTGGTGTATTCAGTTCTGGCCGCTACGGGGCCTGGTCACTGACCTTACTGATACTTCCCGTAGAACAGCGGACTCCCCTAGCGTCCAAAGGTACCTCGAGGCTCTGTCCAGGCCTGGAGCCTGACGCTGCAGATTTCGCAGCTCCCGTATTAACTTATACGACTCTTTGGGCGGGCCAGAAGATGTCCGAAAAGGCCGTCTGGCTGACCATTACGGTAAGTCGTATTGCCTGGCGAGGGTCAGGGCTTGCTTCTCGTCCACCTGACGTTCCCCTGCCGGAGAGCCTTGCCCTGCGTCTCTCCGATCACCAACTGGCCTTCCCGCCGGTCGAGATCACCTTGCCCTGGCGGGCACCGGAAGGGCCGCCGCACTCGGCAGAGCTGATCTTCATGACCAGGCTGCACAGCCTGATCAATCGCTTCGTCTGGAAACCGACCCTGATCAAGGCTGGCATCTCGACGACCCGTGAGAACGGTTTCCACATGCTCCGCCATCACTTCGCCTCGGTGCTTCTGGAGCGGGGTGTGTCCATCAAGGCGTGGTCGACCTCCTCGGGCACGCCGACTCCGGGTTCACCCTGCGGACCTACACGCACCTGATGCCGTCCAGTGAGGACCGCATGAGGCAGGTCATCGAAGATGCGTGGGCGACGGGCCAATGCGCCCCGAGAGGGAACTGCGACAAGATCACCGCAGGTTAGAGACCCGCCCGCTCAGAACATCGAGATGTGGACGTGGTCGATGTGGTTGGCGGTGTTGCCGCCTCGGTTGGACATCATTTTCCAGCCGGCGCCGGTGCGGACGTCGTAGTACCGCTGCTGCCAGATGATGTACATGACCCCGAGGCGGTTGCCGTTGTCGATGGCCCACTGGGCGAGGCGGTTGCCGCGGTCCATGGCCTCCTCGGTGGGGACGCTGCCGCCGCCGCTCATCATGAAGTCGCAGGCCCGGCCGCTGCCGTGGTCGCCGGGGTCGCCGGGGCGCAGGCAGCCGTAGCTGAACGGCATGGGGAAGGTCTGCAGCACGAGGTTGCGCATGGTGATCGTCCGGGGGGTCAGGCCGCCGCTGCCCGAGGGGGTCTGGAAGCCGTACTTGGCCAGGAGCTTCTCGATCCTGACCCGCTGCCGCTTGAGGTCGGCGATGTCCTTCTTGAGCTTGACGATCTTCGTGTCGGCGGACTTCTCCGCGGCCTTGGCCCTCTTGATGAGGTCCTTGACCCGGTTGAGCTGGGTGGCCCGGCGGCTGGCCAGGTAGGACATGGTGGCGGCCTGGCCGAGGGCCAGGTTGGCGTCGCCCTGGAAGCTCAGCAGGTTGCCGTCGTCGAGGGCGCCGCCCATGTAGGCGGTCTGGGCGAAGCGCACGACGTCGGTCTCGGCGTTGGCCAGGGCGCGCCTGAGGCTCTTGGCGTTGGTCGTGGCCTTGCTCGCCTGAACCCGGGTCTCCTCCAGGCTCTGCACCTGGCCGCGGTAGCTCTTGTTGATCGCGGCGGCCTCCTGGGTGAGCTTCTTGAGCTCGGCCTCGGGGTTGGGCTTGGCGGCCCGGAGGGGCGCGGCCCCGGCGACGGCCGGCGACAGGAGCATCACGGTGAGTGCGACAGCCAATGTGGCTGCGCGAGTCGGCCTCACGCTTCGCTCACCTCCGGAGCCACCTCATAGACGGAGCGAAACTATAGAAGACGATCTTGGCGCTCGCCACCGGAACGAAGGAACTCGCGCACCATTGGTGAACTATCTACTCCTTTAAGGGGATTTAAGCGAGTACTGCAAGACATGTCACTCCTGTCACTGGGGCAAATCCTCGCACAGGACACACCACCCCCTCGCGGTACGAGGACGCCGGTCACCCTTGTCATCAGCGACAGAACATGATTCGGTCTCAAGCAGGTCCCAAGCAACGGCAGGGCGCGTGGCGCCCCGCCCAGCGGATGAGACCATCCGAGAATCGCGACTCCGGCCCGCCCACCAGGAGGCAACACATCATGCGCCAGCACGACACGCTCTTCATCGGAGGCGACTGGGTGGCCCCCGCCGGGACCGGCATCATCGACGTCGTCTCCCCGCACACCGAGGAGGTCGTCGGCCGGGTCCCCGACGGTACCCCCGCCGACATGGACCGGGCGGTGGCCGCCGCCCGCCAGGCGTTCGACCACGGCCCGTGGCCCCGGATGACGATGGCCGAGCGCGCGGCCGTCGTCGGCAGGCTCGCCGAGATCTACGCGACCCGCCAGGGCGAGATGGCCGAGCTCATCACCCTGGAGATGGGCTCCCCGATCACCTTCTCCCAGCTGGCGCAGGCCCCGCAGCCGCTCGGCATGCTCCAGTACTACGCGGAGCTGGGCAGGACCTTCCCCGTCGAGGAGGAGCGCCCCGGTACGTTCGGCGCCGTGACCGTCCGCCGCGAGCCGGTGGGCGTGGTCGCCGCCGTGGTCCCGTGGAACGTCCCGCAGTTCGTCATCATGATCAAGCTGGCCCCCGCCCTCGTCGCGGGATGCACGGTCGTGGTCAAGCCCGCGCCCGAGACCCCGCTCGACCCCTACCTGCTGGCCGAGATGGTCAAGGAGGCGGGTATCCCCGACGGCGTCGTCAACATCGTCGCCGCCGGGCGCGAGGCGAGCGAGTACCTGATCTCCCACCCGGACGTGGACAAGGTCGCCTTCACCGGCTCCACCGCCGCCGGGCGGCGCATCGCGGCGATCTGCGGCGAGCAGCTCAAGCGCTGCACCCTGGAACTGGGCGGCAAGTCCGCGGCGATCATCCTGGACGACTGCGACCTGCCCTCCGCGATGGGCTTCCTGTCGATCGCCTCGCTGATGAACAACGGCCAGGCCTGCATCGCCCAGACCCGCATCCTGGCCTCGCGCAACCGCTACGACGAGGTCGTGGACGCGGTCTCGGGGATGGTACGGGGCATGCCGGTCGGCGACCCGTCCGACCCGGCGACCGGCATCGGCCCGATGGTCGCCAAGCGGCAGCAGGAGCGGGTCGAGAGCTACATCAGGATCGGCATCGACGAGGGCGCCAAGCCGGTCGTCGGCGGCCTGGAGCGCCCCCACGACCGCGGCTGGTACGTGGCCCCGACCGTCTTCGCGGGAGCCACCAACGAGATGCGCATCGCCCGCGAGGAGATCTTCGGGCCGGTCCTGACGGTGATCCCGTACGAGGACGAGAAGGACGCGATCCGCATCGCCAACGACAGCGACTACGGCCTGGCCGGAACGGTGTGGACCGCCGACACCGAGCACGGCATGGACGTCGCCCGCCAGGTGCGCGCCGGCGCCTACGGCGTCAACCTCTTCATGATCGAGAACACCTCGCCCTTCGGCGGCTTCAAGAGCAGCGGCCTCGGCCGCGAGCTGGGCCCGGAGGGACTGTCGGCCTACCTGGAGTACAAGTCGATCGCCCGCCTGGGCTGAAACCGGCCCCGGACGCGCATCCCACCCCCGACCGGCCCCGGACGTACATTCCTGCCGACGGCCCGCCCCGACCGATCCCGGACACGCATCCTGGCCGACGGCCGACCCCACACCCCGACCGGCCCCGGACGCGCATCCCGCCCGTCGGCCCACCCCGCGCCCCGGCCGGTCCCGGACGTCGGCCTGCCCCGGCCGGTCCCGGGCGCGCGTCACGGCCGACGGCAACCGGAATCCCCGCCTGTCCGGTATAGGCGGGTGTGCCCGTACGGCTCGCGAGGAGCCCGTACGGGCACACTGGGCCGGACGGCCGCCCAGCGCACCCCCGCGACGCTGGGCGACCATCCGACCACAAGAAGTATGTCCTACGGCGATCCCCGAGCGATGATTCGGGTCCCGTGGACATCTCCCGGCGGATTTCATCCATCCGCTGCTGTGGTAGACGTGTTTTATCCGCGATCGGTTCTGGAAACGACCGTGAGAGTTTGCCGGGCGATCTCGAACTCCTCGTCCGTGGGGATCACCGCGATCCGCACGGCCCCGTCGTCGGCGGAGATGAGCGTGTCGCCGCGCGCGTTGCGTACCGGGTCGACGGCGATGCCGAGCGCCCCGAGACCGGCCAGCGCCCGCTCCCTGACCAGGGCGGAGTTCTCCCCGACGCCGCCGGTGAAGGCGATGACGTCGACCGTGCCGAGGACGGCGTAGTAGGCGCCGACGTACTTGCGGAGCCGGTGGCAATAGACCGACATGGCGAGTTCGGCGTCCGGGTCGTCCTCGGCGACCCGTTCCGCCACCGCGCGCATGTCGTTGTCGCCGCAGAGACCGAGCATGCCGCTGCGGCGGTTGAGCAGCGTGTCGACCTCGTCGAGGGACATGCCTCCCGTGCGCACCAGGTAGAGGACCACCGCCGGGTCCAGGTCGCCGCTGCGGGTCCCCATGACGAGACCCTCAAGCGGGGTCATGCCCATGGACGTGTCCACGCACCGCCCGGCGGACACCGCCGAGGCGCTGGCCCCGTTGCCGAGGTGCAGGACGATCACGTTGGCCCGGGGCCCGTCCGCGAGGAGAGCGGCCTGGCGGGAGACGTACGCGTGTGAGGTCCCGTGGAAGCCGTAGCGCCGCACGCCCAGCCGCGCGGCCACCTCGCGGTCGATCGCGTACGTCGAGGCGGCCGGGGGGATCGTGGCGTGGAAGGCGGTGTCGAAGACGGCGACCTGCGGCAGGTCGGGGCGGAGCCGCCGGGCGACCTCGATGCCCGCCAGGTTGGCGGGGTTGTGCAGGGGCGCGAGCGGGATGAGCTCCTCGATCCCCCTGACCACCTCGTCGGTGATCAGCGTGGGCCGGGTGAAGGCGGTGCCCCCGTGCACCACCCGGTGCCCGATCGCGGCGAGTTCGGGGGAGTCGAGTCCCAGGCCGTCGGCGGCCAGCCGGTCGGCGACGACCTCCAGTGCCGCCCGGTGGTCGGGGACCGGGGAGCCGGGCTCGCCGACGCGCTCCACCATTCCCGAGGCCAGCCGCTCGGTGCCGGACAGCAGCCGGTACTTCACCGACGAGGACCCGGAGTTGAGGACCAGCACCCGGCCGGGAAGGTCCCCCGGACCCAGGCCGCCGCCCCCGCCCGGGTCGCCGTCCCGGGCCGGACCGCCGCCCCGGCCCAAGCCACCGTCACCACCCGGACCACCGCCCCGGCCCAGGCCACCGTCACCGCCCAGGTCACCGCCTCGGTTAAAGCCACCAATACCGCCCGGACCACCGCCCCCGCCGGAGGTGCCGGTCGGTCGTGCGGCTCGATCGCTCATGGGGTGACCTCCTGCGCCTGTACGGCGGTGATGGCGACGGTGCTCACGATGTCGGTGACCAAAGCCCCGCGCGACAGGTCGTTGACCGGCCTGCGCAGCCCCTGCAGGACGGGCCCGATCGCGACGGCACCGGCCGAGCGCTGCACGGCCTTGTAGGTGTTGTTGCCGGTGTTCAGGTCCGGGAAGATCAGCACGGTCGCCCGCCCGGCGACCCGGGACCCGGGCAGTTTGGCGGCGGCGACCCTGGCGTCCACCGCCGCGTCGTACTGGATGGGCCCCTCGACCAGCAGGTCGGGCGCCCGCTCGGTGACCAGCGCGGTCGCGGCGCGGACCTTGTCGACGTCGGCGCCGCTGCCCGACTCGCCGGTGGAGTAGGACAGCATCGCGATCCTCGGCTCGACGCCGAAGCGCCTCGCCGTACGGGCCGAGGAGATCGCGATGTCGGCGAGCATCTCGGCGTCGGGGTCGGGGTTGATCGCGCAGTCGCCGTAGACGAGCACCCGGTCGGCCAGGCACATGAAGAACACCGAGGAGACGACCGAGGTGCCGGGAACCGTCTTGACGATCTGGAAGGCGGGCAGGATCGTCGCGGCCGTGGTGTGCGCGGCCCCGGAGACCATGCCGTGCACGAGGCCCCGACGCAGCATCATCGTGCCGAAGAAGTTGACGTCGGTGACCACGTCCGCGGCCAGCTCGGAGGTCATGCCCTTGTGCGCCCTCAGCGCGGCGTACTCCTCGGCGAACGACTCCCGCAGCGGCGAGGTCAGCGGGTCGGCGACGGTCACGCCCGACAGGTCGAGGCCGAGGTCGGCGATCCGCCGCCGCACCACGTCCTCCCTGCCGAGGAGGGTGATGTCGACGATGCCGCGCCGCAGGAGGATGTCGGCCGCCCGCAGGATGCGGTCCTCCTCACCCTCCGGCAGCACGATGTGCCGCCGGTCGGCCCGCGCCCGCTCCAGCAGGGTGTGCTCGAACATCATCGGGGTGACCCGCTCGGAGCGGGTCAGCTCGATCCGGTCGGCGAGACCGGCCGCGTCCACGTGGGCCTCGAAGTGGCCGAGGGCCGTCTCGATCTTGCGGGGGTTGTCGGCGGTGAGCCGTCCCTCCAGCCCGGCCAGGGTGGTCGCCACGGTGAAGCTGTCCTCCTTGGCCGCGAGCACCGGCACACCGGGCGCCAGACGGGCTGTGAGCTCCCGTACGGCCTCGCTGGGCCTCTCCCCCACCGTGAGGACGACTCCGGCGGGTCTCGCCGTACCGGCCGCCTCGACGGCCAGCGAGACCAGCAGCAGGTCCGCGCGGTCGCCCGGCGTGATCACGAGCGCGCCGTCGGCGAGGTGCTCCAGGAACACCGGGAGCGTGGCCCCGCCGAACACGAACCCGAGCACGTCGCGGCGCAGGCCGTCCTCGCCGCCCTGGACCAGTTCGGCGTCCACGGCTCGCATGACCTGCCCGACGGTCGGCGCGGACAGGGACGGATGCTCGGGTACGGCGTAGCAGGGCACCGGCAGGTCGCACTCGATGACCGTGCCCTCGGGCACCCGGTTGGCGATCACCGCGAGCACCGTGCAGCCCAGGTCGGAGAAGACCTGGTGGCCGGTACGCATCTCCGTCGCGATCTCCTCGGCGTCGTCGCCGTGCGCGCCCACCACCACGATCACCGGGGCGCCGAACTCGGCGGCCAGGCGGGCGTTGAAGGCCAGCTCGCGCGGCAGGTCGTCGGTGTCGAAGGAACTGCCGAGCACCAGCAGCGCGTCACACTCGCGCTCCAGGGTGTGGAAGCGGGCCACCAGGCTGCCGATGAGCTCCTCCGCGCCCCGCTCCGCGTAGATCTCCGCGGCCTCCTCGGCGCTCACCCCCGTCGCCGAGGCGGCGGGACGGTATCTGGCCCTGAGCAGCTCCAGGGTCCGGTCCTCACCTCCGCCGGTGATCGGCCGGAACACCCCCACGCGGTCGGCCCGCCCGGTCAGCAGCTCCATCAGGCCGAGCTCGACGATCTGCCTGCCGTCTCCCCGCCCCAGACCCGCAACGTAGATGCTCCGCATGCGTCCCGCTCCTCGCCGTCACATCGACATCGCCACATGGTCAACATGGTCAACACGGTCAATCTTCACGAGGATAGACACCTTCCCGCGGCCCATCCCCCGATGCGGCGGACCAGATCCGGGGTGGCCGCCGACTCCGCGTGGCCGAAGCCGGGCTCGATCCACAGCTCCTTCGGCTCGTTCGCGGCCCCGTAGATCTGGTACGCGTGGTCGAGGGGGAAGAACCGGTCCGCGTCGCCGTGCACGACCAGGAGCGGCACCGGTGAGATCTTCGCGGCCGCCTCGTACGGCGCCAGCGGCAGCGGGTCCCACACGCCCTTCATGATCCGGGTGCGCTTGCCCAGCCGCGCGGCCAGCCGCCCGACGGGCCTCTCGATCGCCCAGTGCACCTGGCGCATCGGCCGGGTCCCCCGGTAGTACCACCGCGCGGGCGCGCTCACCGACACCACCGCGTCCACGCCGCCCAGCACCCCCGCGTGCCGTACGGCGACCGCCCCGCCCATGGAGAACCCGACGGTCACGACCCTCCGGTAGCCGATCCCCCGCGCGTGCCGTACCGCCGCCTCCACGTCGAAGATCTCCATGTCCCCCACGGTCGACCGGCCCCCGGAACGGCCGTGTCCCCTGAAGTCGAACGCCAGCACCCCGCCGAACCCGCTGAGCACGTGGGCGATGCGGCGCGTGGCGCGTTCCCTGAGCGATCCGGTGAAGCCGTGGGCCAGCACGATCCCGAGGTCGCCCGCACCGCGCGAGGGGGTGTGGGCGGCGTCTATCCGCAGGTTGTCCCGGGTTCTGAGCATTACGGAGAACGATGGCGCGAGAGGCATGGATCCGAGCTTAGGGAGTTCCGGACGCCCGGTCCCGCCCCGCCCGCGGCCCCGGCGCGGCCCCGGTCCGCCGTACCGGCGACGGGCTCCGGCAGGGGGGCCGGAGGGTGTCCGGAGGGTGAATTGGCGCACTTCATCTGCCGGAGGCGTGAGAGCGATTGTCCGGATCAACTAAAATGGGAGGGCCGCACAGTCCGCGGCCAGCCTCCACGATCACAGAGTGAGACTCCATCATGCCTTTGAACAGCCGCGACGACCTGCGGAACATCGCGATCATCGCGCACGTCGACCACGGCAAGACCACTCTCGTGGATGCCATGCTCTGGCAGTCGGGCGCCTTCCGCGTCAACCAGGACGTGGACGACCGCGTCATGGACTCCAACGACCTCGAACGCGAGAAGGGGATCACCATTCTCGCGAAGAACACCGCCGTCAAGCACGGCGGCATGACGCTCAACATCATCGACACCCCCGGTCACGCCGACTTCGGCGGTGAGGTCGAGCGGGGCCTGTCCATGGTCGACGGCGTCGTGCTGCTGGTCGACGCCTCCGAGGGGCCGCTGCCGCAGACCCGGTTCGTGCTGCGCAAGGCGTTCGCCGCGAAGATGCCGGTCATCCTGTGCATCAACAAGGTCGACCGCCCCGACGCCCGGATCAAGGAGGTCGTGGACGAGGTCTACGAGCTCTTCATCGACCTGGACGCCACCGAGGACCAGATCGACTTCCCGATCGTCTACGCCTCGGCCAAGGCCGGACGCGCCTCGCTCAACCGTCCTGAAGACGCCGGAATGCCGGACTCCGAGGACCTGGAGCCGCTGTTCGACGTCATCAAGAGCACGATCCCGGCCCCGGTGTACGACCCGGAGGCCCCGCTGCAGGCGCACGTCACCAACCTCGACGCCTCGTCCTACCTGGGCCGGATCGCGCTCTGCCGCGTCCACCAGGGCACCATCAAGAAGGGCCAGCAGGTCGCCTGGTGCCGCACCGACGGCAGCATCCAGCGCGTGAAGATCACCGAGCTGCTGATGACCGACGCGCTGGAGCGCAAGCCCGCCGAGGAGGCGGGGCCCGGTGACATCATCGCGATCGCCGGAATCCCGGACATCATGATCGGCGAGACCCTCGCCGACCCCGAGGACCCGCGCCCGCTGCCCCTCATCACGGTCGACGAGCCCGCGATCTCCATGACCGTCGGCACCAACACCTCGCCGCTGGTCGGCAGGGTCAAGGGCTCCAAGGTCACCGCCCGCATGGTCAAGGACCGGCTCGACAAGGAGCTCGTCGGCAACGTGTCGCTGCGCGTCCTGCCGACCGACCGTCCCGACGCGTGGGAGGTGCAGGGCCGTGGCGAGCTGGCGCTGGCCATCCTGGTCGAGCAGATGCGCCGCGAGGGCTACGAGCTGACCGTCGGCAAGCCGCAGGTCGTCACGAAGCTCATCGACGGCAAGGTCCACGAGCCGGTCGAGCGGGTGACCATCGACTGCCCGGAGGAGTACCTCGGGGCGATCACCCAGCTGCTCGCCGTCCGCAAGGGCCGCATGGAGCACATGACCAACCACGGCACCGGCTGGATCCGCATGGAGTTCGTGGTCCCGGCCCGCGGCCTGATCGGCTTCCGCACCGAGTTCCTGACCGAGACCCGCGGCACCGGCATCGTGAACCACGTGTTCGAGGACTACGAGCCGTGGTTCGGCGAGCTGCGCACCCGCAACAACGGCTCGCTGGTCGCCGACCGGCCCGGCCCGGTGACCCCGTTCGCCATGCTGAACCTCCAGGAGCGCGGTGTCCTGTTCGTCCAGCCGACCACCGAGGTCTACGAGGGCATGATCGTCGGTGAGAACTCGCGCTCCGACGACATGGACGTGAACATCACCAAGGAGAAGAAGCTCACCAACATGCGCTCCTCGACGAGCGACACGACGGAGACGCTGATCCCGCCGCGCCAGCTCTCGCTGGAGCAGGCGCTGGAGTTCATCCGCGAGGACGAGTGCGTGGAGATCACCCCGGAGAACGTGCGCATCCGCAAGGTCGTCCTCGACGCCTCGACCCGCGCCCGGACCACCGCCCGCGCCAAGCGCACCAACTGATCCTCACCGCTCCACCCACGTCCCGCCGGGCTCACCCGGCGGGACGTTTTTTCTGTCCCGTCTCGCGCGACCCGGCTCGGCGTGAGCCGGTCTTCGTACGGGGTCTTACGGGTTTCGCGGGTCCGGTTTCGTCCGGTGTGGCTGTGCGCCGGATGGCTTCGTCCGGCTTGACCTCATGTGGTCTGGCTTCGCACGGGACATCTTCGGTACGGCACGACTTTGACCGGCGACGACGGCGTGGTGCCCCCGGCGCCCACCCCCTCCTGAGGTAGGAACCCTGTGCCGGCTGCTCCCCGTCACGGCAGGGGAGCCCAGGACTCGTACGGGGGATATCTCATGTTTCACAGGACCTGTCTCGCCCTGACCGTCGCGCTCGGGACGGTGACGGCCGGAGCCGGTACCGTCCCGGCCGCCCACGCGGCGACTCAGACATACAAGGCGTCGCGGATGTCGGAGCCCACGCCGTGGCCCTGGCCGTCGGCCGAGGCCGTCATCAAGGACACGGCGGGGAAGAGCGTCGGCTTCCTGCGCATCGACCACAAGCTGTACAACAAGTCCAGGCTCGCGATCACCGTCGGCGGCCTGCCCGCCGGGTATCACGGCTTCCACATCCACACGAAGGGCGTCTGCGACCCCAAGGCGATCGACCCGGTCACCCGCAGCCCCTTCGCCAGCGCGGGCGCGCACTTCACCGTCTTCCCCGTCACGCACAGCGGGCACTCCGGCGACCTGCCCAACCTCCTCGTCGCCGAGGACGGCACCGGCGACGCGACCGTCGTGACGGACCGCTTCCGGGTGGGACAGCTCTTCGACAGTGACGGCAGCTCCGTCGTCGTCCACGCCCTGCCGGACAACCACTCCAACGTTCCCGGCCGCTACGGCCACCAGGGCGACCCGACCGGCGACACAGGGCCGGACGCGGAAACCCTCAAGGCGGGAGACTCCGGCGGGCGCATCGCCTGCGGCGTGATCACCAGAAACTAGCGGTCTCCGGAAACTGAGGGTCCCCGGAAACCGATGGCCCCCGGGAACCGGCGCGCTCCGGGAACCAGCGGTCCCCAGAAACTAGCGATCTCCGGGAACCAGCGGTCTCCAAGCCCTCTCCAAGTGCGGCCGGGCAGGATTCCGTACCGAAAGGGGGATTTATCACCATGCAAGTCATGACCGGCCGGATGCACCTGGCCCTGCTGCTCGCCTGGGTGGCCTTCGCCGCGCTCGTCACGCTGCTCGGCTGACGCTCCTCCCGATACGGCGTCGTACCGGATCGGGCCGCCCCGGGCGTCAGGAACTCTCGCGCGGCAGCTCGATGGTGATCGTCAGACCGCCCTCCTCGCGGGAGCCCGCGGTCACGCTGCCGCCGTGGGCCTCGGCGACGACCCGGACGATCGACAGCCCCAGGCCGCTGCCGCGATCGGAGCGCAGCCGGTCGCCGTGGAGCCGCCGGAACGGCTCGAAGATCGTCTCGATCTCGTAGTGCGGTACGGGCAGCCCGGTGTTCGCCACCACCAGCTCCACCCGGTCGGCGCGCTGCCGGGTGGTCACCCACACCTGGCCGCCGCCGTGGTTGTGCCGGATAGCGTTCTCCACGAGGTTCTGCACGAGCCTCTCGACCAGCACCGGTTCGCCGGAGGTCGGCGCGGGGTCCAGCAGCCGGTGGATGGTCACCTCGCGCTCTCCCGCCTCCTTGCCCGCCAGGTCGAGCACGTGCTCGACCACGTCGGTCAGGTCGAAGGGACGGCGGTCGAGGACCGCCTGCTCGCCTTCCGTCAGGGCGAGCAGGCCGTCGATGAGCCTCTCGTGCCGGGCGTTGACCAGCAGCAGGGACTCGCCGAGCCGCTTGACGTCCTCGGTCGCGTCGGGCCGCCTCACCGCCACGTCCACCAGGGTGCGGTTGATGGTGAGCGGGGTGCGCAGCTCGTGGGAGGCGTTGGCGACGAAGCGCCGCTGGCCGTCGAAGGAGCGGGCCAGGCGGCCGACGATGGTGTCGACGGTGTCGGCGAGCTCCTTGACCTCGTCGTCCGGCCCGGCGTAGGTGATGCGGCCGGTGAGATCGTTGCTCTGGGCGACGTGTCGCGCGCTCTCCGTGACCGACCTGACGGGGCGGAGCACCCAGCTCGCGGTCCGCCAGCCGACCGCCGCCGCGATCCCGGCGGCCACGAGCACCGTGAAACCGCCCACGGTGAGGACGGCTTTGATCGTGTCGGCCTGGTAGACGCGCCTGACCTGCGCGACCCGCTGCTCCGCCACCCGGTACTCGGGTTGTTGCGACGTGTAGTAGGACTCCCCGACCCGGATGTACTGGGGATGCCGCAACCCGTCGCGGGGCTCCAGGCTCTGCCGTACGAGGAAGGCGAGCCCCGCGACCAGGACGACGCCGAGATAGAGGAAGACCGTGCCACAGGCCACGGCGAACCGGAAACGAACACTCTTCCTCATGGAATGCGGTATCCCACTCCTGTGACGGTCTCGATGACCGGTGGATCGCCGATCTTCCGGCGCAATTTCATCATCGTCGTCCGTACGGTGTTGGTGAACGGGTCGGTGTGCTCGTCCCACACCTTCTCCAGCAGCGTCTCGCTGGAGACCACCGCCCCACCGGCGCGCAGCAGCTCGGCCAGCACGCCGAACTCCTTACGGGCGAGCGGCACGTAGCGCCCGTCGCGGAACACCTGCCGGTGCGCCCGGTCCAGGCTGATGCCCGCCCGCTCCAGCAGCGGCGGGTCGGCGGGCCGTACGCGGCGGCCCAGCGCGTGCACGCGGGCCGTCAGCTCCTCGAACGCGAACGGCTTGGGCAGGTAGTCGTCGGCGCCGAGCGACAGGCCCGCCACCCGTGAGCGCACGTCGCCCGCCGCCGTGAGCATGATGATCCGTACGTGGGCCCCTCCGGCGACCACGGTCCTGCACACGTCGTCGCCGTGCACGCCCGGCAGGTCCCGGTCCAGGACGAGCACGTCGTAGTCGTGGAGCCACAGCCGTTCCAGCGCCGCCTCCCCGTCGTAGGCGACGTCGACGGCGAGCGCCTCACCGCGCAAACCCTCCGCGATCGAGTCGGCGAGCATCAGCTCGTCCTCGACGACCAACACCCGCAAGACGCCTCCCCCGGCTCCGAATCGCGCCAGCGTGCCACAGACGGCATAACGCGGACATAACCGATTTCGGTGACGGCAAGGTTATCGGCTGATCGCTGGACTGCTCCCACCGTGCCGGGAATTCCCCGGCCTCGGAACGGGGGACCATCCATGCTCACCTCACCCGGCGGGACCCGGGCCCTGCCCGCCCCGCCAGAAAGAACCGGCCCACGCGACCGGCTCCGCGCCCTCTGTGGTACTCCCGGCGCGCTCGGCGGCCACCGGCTGTTCACCGTCGTGATCGTACTGGCGGCGGGGCTCCGCGGCCTCGTCATGCTCGGTTACGACACCGCCCAGCTCTACTGGTACGACTCCTTCACCTACCTGAACACGGCCGTCCACCTGGAACCCTCGGGGGCGTTCCACCCGGCCGGGTACCCCTTCCTGCTGCGGCTGCTGCTGCCCTTCCACAGCGTGGAGCTCATCGCGGGCGTCCAGCACGCCATGGGCCTCGGCACGGGTCTGATGATCTATCTGGTGCTGCGCCGCCACTCGCTTCCCGGGTGGGGGGCCACCCTGGCGACCCTGCCCGTGCTGTTCAACCCCGCCTTCCTCAGGCTCGAACACGCCGTGCTCTCCGACACCCAGCTCATCTTCCTCATCACCGCCGCCCTGACGGTCCTGATGTGGCGGGCCAGGCCGTCGGCGCGGGCGGTCGCCGTGGCGGGCCTGCTGCTGGCACTGGCCGGGCTCACCCGGACGGTCGCGGTGCCGCTGCTGGGGCTGGTCCTGCTCCACCTGCTCCTGCGGCGGGCCGGACGGCGCCAGGTGGTGGCGCTCGCCGTCGCCGGGCTGCTGCCGCTCGCGGCCTACGCGGGCTGGTACCAGCAGCACCACGGGCGGTTCGCGCTCAGCGGCTCCGACGGCGTGGCGCTGTGGGCGCGCACGATGACGTTCGCCGACTGCTCGGTGATCAGGCCACCGGCGAGGGAGGCGGTGCTGTGCCCGAACGGCACCGTCGTCGACGCCGCGTCCGAGTACGTCTGGGCCCCCGGCGCCTCGCTCAACAGGCTGCCGGGCGGCCGGTTCGCCCACAACGACCTGGCCAGGTCCTTCGCGCTGCGCGCGATCGCCGCCCAGCCGCTGGACTACCTCCGCGAGGTCGCCCGCGACACCTCCCTCACCTTCGCGGCGACCCCGGTCCGCCATCCCCTGCGGATCTCCCCCGCCCTGACGTTCCCCGTCGGCTCCTGGCCGCTGCCCGCCTTCCCGCTGATCGACCAGGTGCGCCACGAGTACGACGGCGACATCCGGGGGATGTCGTCGGTCGAGCCGTACGGGAGCCTCCTGGGCACGTACACCTACCCCGGTGTCCTGCACGGCCCGCTGATCGGCGCGCTACTGCTGCTCGGCGGCCTCGGGGCCGCGGGGCGGCGGCGTCCGGCACTGCTGCCGTGGACGGTGGCCGTCTTCCTGCTGCTCGCCCCGATCGCCGCACTGGACTTCGACCACCGCTACGTGCTGCCCTCGGTCCCGATGGCCTGCCTCGCGGCGGCCCTGGCCGTGGCGGGCCTCAGCCGCCGAGCTCGCGCTTACGCCGCAGCAGCGCGGCGCGGTCGGCGCGGGCCCTGAGCAGGACGGCCACCGCGAGCACGGCGAGCGTCGCGGCGACGGCGACGCCCGCCGTCCCCGCCCAGGTGCCCCTCGCGGCCGCGACCGCGGCCGTCCCCGCCGTCAGCAGGACCGTCGCGGCCACCGCCAGCCAGGCGGCGACCACCCGGTCGAGGGCGAACAGCGGCGTCCTGCGGGTCAGCGCCCAGGCCCCGTAACCGGCCCAGGTCAGGCCGAGCGCGACCAGCGCGCCGAAGGCCAGGTGCGTACGGCCGGGCAGGGCGGGTTCCGTGGCCCACAGCAGGCCGACGAACAGCGCCCCGCCCAGGCCGCCGAGCAGCGCGACGACGTTGCCGATCCGGCGGCGCAGCGACAGCGGCCCGGACAGCCTGCCGATCATGTCATCGGGGTTCATCCTCGGTCATCCCTTCTCCGTGAGCTGGTCGCGCAGCATGCGCCGCGCGCGGGACAGGCGTGACTTGACCGTGCCGACGGGGACGGCGCAGACCTGCGCGCACTCCTCCAGGGAGAGGTCCCGCAGGTAGAACAGCACGAGGACCTCCCGTTCCCTGACCGGCAGCTCCGCCAGGCCCGCGAGCAGGTCGGCGCGGTCCACGAGGGCGTCGGCGGGATCGCCGGGGTCGCCGGACGCCCGTTCCCCCTCCAGCGGGACCTCGGGCCTGGCGTACTCCTCGCGCAGCCGGTCGGCCACCGCGCGCCTCGCGATCGTGAACAGCCAGGGCGCGAACCTGCCCGGCTCCTTCAGGCGCGGCAGCCCGCGCACCACGGCCACCCAGACCTCCTGGGCCACGTCGTCGGCCCGCGAGGGCCCCAGCATGCGCCGTACGTAGTCCCACACCGGATCGTGCCAGGCCCTCACCAGCTCCGCGAACGCCTCACGCTCGCCGAGCCGGCATCGGACCACCAGCAGTTCGTCAGTCACTCCGCCTCCTCGCCCGGGACAGTCGGGAAACGGGCGCGGAAGGTTCACGCGCACTCCGTCAGCGGCGTGACTGCCACGGGCTGCTGTAGTACTTCCTGCCCGGCGCGGGGCGCCCGCCGTACAGCTCGGACAGCGTCACGAACCGGTAGCCCTTGGCGGCGAACTCGTTCAGCATCCGGGGGACGGCCTGGACCGTGGAGGCGTGGATGTCGTGCATCAGCACGATGGAACCCGGCATCGCCCCGGCCGCGCGCCGGGCGACGAGCGAGGCGTCCTGGTCACGCCAGTCGAGCGTGTCGACGTCCCACATGATCTGCGCGAGCCCCAGCTGACGGCTCTCGGCCGCGACCCTGGAGTCGGTCAGCCCGTACGGCGGGCGCATGAGGATCATCGTGATCCCGGTCACCTGCTTGACGAGCCACTGGGTACGGCCCAGCTCCTCCCTGATCCCGGCCTGTGACAGCGTGGGCAACTGCGGGTGGTCCCAGGTGTGGTTGCCCAGCTCGTGCCCCTCGGCCACCATCCTGCGAAGGGTGCTCTCCCCGGCCCCGGAGATCATGCGCCCGACGACGAAGAACGTCGCCCTGGCCCGGTGCCCGGCGAGGATGTCGAGCAGCGGCCCGGTGTAGGCCCCCGGCCCGTCGTCGAAGGTCAGCGCCACGCACTTGATCCGATCGCAGTTGATCTTGCGTGCCCGCGGGGAGACGGGAAGGTCGTCCCACGCCCAGTGCGACTGCCCCGCGCCGGGTCCGGGCCCGGGGACGACGGCGGAGGTGGGGACGGGAGCGGGGACGGGCCCCGCGGAGGCGTCGGGCGCGGGCGAGGGCCCGCCGGGCACCTCGGGGGTGGCGGGTCTCTCGAACCCGGCGGGTCCCACGAAGAGGGGGAAGTCCACGGCCGCCGGTTCCACCGAACCCACCAGGCTGACCGAGGAGGTGCATCCCCAGAGCGCGAACAGCGACACCGCCGGAACAACCCACACCCGCCATATCCGCCATATCCGCATGCTTCCCCCCGAAAGCGCCGCGGGGACGGCGAGCGGCCCGGCCGGGTCCCCCCGCAAGATCATGACCGGGTATTCCACCAGGATGGGACATCGACGGCCGGTTGCCGGTACCGACGCGCCACTTCACGCCACATCCGGCGAGATGCGCACCGTGGTGGCCATGTCTCATCCGATGCGGCCAGTTAGCGCGTTAAAGGTCTCAAAGCAGGCGCTCACCAGGGATCTCAGGAGCGGTCGGGCGTCTCCCGGGGTTCGGTCACGACCATCATGAACCGCAGCGGCGTGTCCCCCTCGTTGGCGTATTTGTGCGGCCGGTCGGCGCTGAACACGACCGCGTCACCCGCCTCCACGAGGTGGCTCTTGCCGTACACCGAGAGGGTGAGCCGCCCCTCGAGGACGGTCAGCATCTCGCGCGTGCCCGGGGGGTGGGCGTCGCCGTCGTGATGGTCGCCGGGGGCCAGCCGCCAGTCCCACAGCTCCAGGATGGCGGGCGCGTCGGTGCCGACCAGCAGGCGCGCGGTGCTGGACTCGCCGTGCGGGAAGGTGACGACGTCGGCGGCGCTGACCACCCGGACCACGGGGGTGTCGGAGACCTCCACCATCCGCGCGACCGTCACCCCGAGGGCGTCGGCGATGCGGGTGAGCGTGCTGATGCTCGGGTTCGTCCTGCCCTGCTCGACCTGGACGAGCATGCCCCGGCTCACCCCTGAGCGCGCGGCGAGCTCGTCGAGGGTCATCTGCCGGTGCGCCCGCTGGGCCCGCACGTTGTTGGCGACCGCGGCGGTGATCGTCTCTGGGTCCATGAGTTCAGTGTAGTGAACTCGATTTGCACTCTGTTGCACTGCATATATTGTTCTGTCAGTACAGTCTATTGAACCGAGGTGTCACGTGACGGCTGTGGTGCTGGCGACGGCCTGCGCGCTGGTGTACGGCACCGCCGACTTCCTCGGCGGCCTGGCCACCCGCCGGTCGCGGGTGCTCGCGGTGGTGGTCCTCTCCCAGGCCGCCGGGCTCGCCCTGGTCGTCGCGCTGCTGCCGTTCCTGCCCGAGGCCCCCACGCTCGCGGCCCTGGCCTGGGGCGCGGTCTCCGGCCTCTGCGGCACGGCGGGGATCGTGCTGTTCTACCGGGCGCTGGCCACCGGGGTGATGTCGGTGGTGGCGCCGATCACCGCGACCGTCTCCGCGGCGCTGCCCGTGCTGTTCGGGCTGGCCGTCGGGGAGCGCCCCGAGCCGGTCGCGCTGGCCGGGGTGGTCCTCGCGCTGCTGGCGGTCCTGCTGGTGAGCCGCGGCACCCCGGACCGGAAGGCCACCCGGGGGTACGGCCCGATCCTGGCCGCGCTCGCCGCGGGCGCGGGTTTCGGCGGGTTCTTCGTCATCATCGCCCAGGCCCCGGCGGACGGCGGCATGTGGCCACTGCTCGGGGCCCGCCTGACCTCGGTCACCTTCATCGCCCTGCTGGCCCTGGGCACCGGCCGCGCCCTGCGCCCCGGACCCGGCACGCTGCGCGTCATCTTCGCGGCCGGAATGCTCGACATGGCGGCCAACGTGCTCTTCGTGCTCGCCCAGCAGCGCGGGATGCTCAGCCTCGTCGCCGTCCTGGTCTCGCTCTACCCTGCGAGCACCCTGCTGCTCGCCCGGCACTTCCTGGGAGAACGGCTCAACACGGTGCAGGTGGTGGGAATCGGCTTCACCCTCGCCGCGGTCGCGCTGATCGCGTCCGCCTGAGCACAACGTCGCGAACTGACTCTGTTGTGTTGGAGCCGGACGCTTGTTACGGTCATCCCCGTGCAGCCCGAGCGGGCGTTCCTCGACTCCGGCGGGCCGTTCGCGCACACGGCTGTCGCGTACGGCTCCGATTCCGGTTTCCTGGAACTCGTCCAGCCCCTGATCGCCGGTGCCCTCCGCGAGGACCGGCGGGTCCTGGTCGTCACGGGCGAACGCGGGCTCGACCTGATCGGTGACGCCTTCGGCGCCGACGCCCGCCTCATCGACCGCCACCTCGCCGAGAAGTGGTACGCCCACCCGGCGCGGACCCTCGCCGCCTTCCACGACTACGTCCGGCAGCGGGAGCGGCCACTGGTCATCGGGGAGCCGGTGTGGTCGGGCTGGACCGAACGGCAGGCCCGCGAGTGGATCCGCTACGAGTCGGTGCTCAACGCCGCCTTCGCCGGAGTCCCGGTCAGCCTGTGGTGCCTGTACGCCGAGACGCTCGACCACGTCCTCCCCACCCACCCCGCGCAGCTGACCGGCACCGGTCTGCGGCGGAGTGACCGCTACGTCTCCCCGGAGCGGTTCGCCCTGCCCGGAGACGACCTCCCCCTCCCCGGCCCGCCGCCGTCCGCGGTGGTCGCCGACTTCACCCTGGAGGAGCTGGGACGGCTGCGCGCGCTCGTCACCGACCAGGCGCGCCGGGCGGGCATGCGGCGTGACCTGATCGCCTCGCTCGTGCTGAGCGCCTCGGAGATGGCGGCCAACAGCGTGGAACACGGGGCGGGGCACGGCCGGGCGACCATCTGGGCGGCCGGCGGCGAGATCGTCTGCGAGATCGCCGACTCCGGCGGTGGCGACCTGGACGTCCCGCTGCCCGGCTACCTCCCGCCCGAGCCCGGGTCGCCGCGCGGCTACGGGCTATGGATCAGCCGCCAGCTCTGCGACCTGGTGCAGGTGCGCGGCGTGGACGGGGAGCTGAGGGTCAGGCTCCACATGACACTGGAGTGAACACGTACGGCCCGCCCCCGGAGCAGGTGCGGGCCGTACGGCGAAACCAGGGGAGACGGGAGGGCGTCAGGCGGCCTGAACCTCCACGGGCACCCAGGGTCAGAGCCCGCCCCCAAAGCGGATGCGGGCCCTACGGTGAAACCAGGGAGACGGGGAGGCGTCAGGCGGCCTGGACCTCCGCGGGCACCCGGAGGCCGCCCTCCTCACGGGCGTAGTCCTCAAGCATGGTGCGGAGCTGGCGCCGGCCCCGGTGGAGGCGGGACATGACCGTGCCGATGGGGGTGCCCATCCGCTCGGCGATCTCCTTGTAGGCGAAGCCCTCGACGTCGGCCAGGTAGACGGCCACCCGGAAGTCCTCGGGCAGGGAGCGCAGGGCGTTCATGACCGCGCTGTCGGGCAGCTGCTCCAGCGCCTCGGTCTCGGCCGACTTGAGACCGCTGGACATGTGGGACTCGGCGGCGGCGAGCTGCCAGTCCTCGATCTCCTCGGTGGCCGAGAGCTTGGGCGAGCGCTGCTTCTTGCGGTAGTCGTTGATGAAGTTGTTGGTCAGGATGCGGTGCAGCCACGCCTTGAGGTTGGTGCCCTCACGAAACTGGTGGTACGAGGTGAAGGCCTTGGTGACGGTCTCCTGGACCAGGTCCTCGGCGTCGGCGGTGTTACGGGTCAGACGCATCGCGGACGCGTAGAGCTGACTGGTGACCGGGACGACGTCCCGCTCGAACCAGTCCTGGCGCTGCTCTTCCGTCATCGTGATCATTGGACCCCCCTCGTGCTCTTCCCCCCATTACCGTCCGGCCGAGGTACGACGCACCCCTTCTGACGGCGTACTCGATGCTCGCAGGCACCTCGTAAGGAGGCCGTTAAAAGCTCTACGTGGTCAGGGGATTGATCTTTGGCTGTGCCAACGGCGGATGCGACACGCTCTACAGCCGGACAAGTCTCAGTATCGTAACATCGTTCCCCTGGTTCGGCAGAAGGTGTGTCCATCATCACATAACCCCAGGTAGCGGCCCATTTTGGGTAGTGAGAAACGTCGATCGTCACGGTCCAGAAACCCGCCGCCGGGTTGAGGACCGCGCCCTGAGAAACTCCGACACCCATCTCCACGTCTCCCCGCTTCCCACGCGTTGGGGACTTAATCTCTCCCTAAGAGACGGACCGGCACACCCCGGCGGTTCACCCCGGTCGCCCTCGCCCGCCCGCTTTCCCTGGCGGATCCCGTACGACTCCCGTACGACCAGGCAGACGGCCGGATCGGCGGCCCGGTCGCGACAGGCGACGCCCAGACCTGCCGATCACGACGCCGGGCGGCCCGTGAACCCGCCGTCGATCACGACACCGGCGGCTCACGGGCCCGCGGCCTCCTCCCAGGGGGTCAGGCGGCCTTCGCCGGGTCGACCTCGAAGAACTTCGCCAGGTCGTCCAGGATGGAGTGCGCCCCCTGGATGCCCACGGCGCTCATCCAGGTGGCGTCGCTGACGTCGTGCTTGACGCCCTTGAGCCTGCCCCAGAGCGGGTTGGCCTCGAACTTCTCCTTGACCGGCCCGACCGCCGGGTCCTCGAAGGCCGCGACGAAGATGTGCTCGGCGTCGAGCTGGGAGATGTTCTCCTGGCTGATCGGGACCATGATGGTGTCGGTCACGGTCGGCTGGTCCTCGGGACGCGGGAAGCCGACGTCCTTCAGCACCAGCCCCGAGTAGGACTTCTCCACGTACAGGCGGACGGTCGGCTCGCCCGCGAAGCGGACGACGGAGACGGTGGGCAGCTCGCCGTCCTTGGCCTTGATGGACTCGCCGATCTTCGCGGCGCGGTCCTGGTACTCCTTGACCTTCTGCTCGGCGAGGTCCTCCTTGCCCAGGGCCTCGCCCACGAGCTTGAGGTTCTCCTTCCAGATGGCCCCGGTGGTCTCGCTGAAGACCGTGGGCGCGATCTGCGACAGCTTGTCGTACAGCGCCTCGTGGCGGACCTTGGCGGAGATGATCAGATCGGGCTTGAGCGCGACGATCCGCTCCAGGCTCGGCTGCTCCAGGGTCCCGACCGACGTGGCCTCCTTGGCGTGGCCGAGGACCGGGGCCAGGTAGTCGGGAAGCTTCTCGTCGATCGCCCGGTAGCTGGTGAATCCCACGACGTCGGTCTCCAGGGTCAGCACCGCGTCGACGAAACTCTGATCGAGGGCCACGACCCGCTTGGGCTGGGCCGGGATCTCGGTCTCCCCCATGACGTGCTTCACCGTCCGGGGGTAGGCCGCCGCGTCGCTCACCGCCGGAGCCGCGGACGCGCCCGCGGTGCCGGAGGTCTCCCCGGAGGTACCGGAGGTGGTCGAACCGCAGGCGGCGAGACCGCCGGACAGCACCACTCCCGCCACCCCGAGGGCCAGGGCGCGCAACGCTCTCATCTTCATGAATCCCTTCACCATGTTAAAGCCAACCTTATTTAGCTTAGCCATACCTAACCTGACATACTCGTACCGGTCCGAGCAAGAAAGAGGAGGTCAGGTGATCAACGCGGTGGCCGTCTCGCGGCCCGCACCCGGCGCGGGTCTGCGAAAAACCCGTCGGCGCCGCCTTTTCGTCCTGACCGGATTGCTCGCCGTCCTCGCGGCGGCGATCCTGCTGAGCCTCGCGGTCGGCGCCAAACCGGTCCCTCCAGCCGACGTCTGGCACGCGCTCACCGGCCCCACCGGCACCGAGAACGACATCGTCGTCCGGTCGCTGCGGATCCCCAGGACCGTCATCGGCGTCATGGCCGGGATCGCCCTCGGCGTCGCGGGCGCCCTCATGCAGGGCCACACCCGCAACCCGCTGGCCGACCCGGGACTGCTCGGCGTCACCCAGGGGGCGGCGTTCGCGATGGTCCTCAGCATCATCGCGCTCGGCGTCACCAGCCCGTACGGCTACATCTGGTTCGGTCTCGCCGGGGCCCTCGTCGCCAGCGCGGGGGTCTTCGCCCTCGGCATGGTCGGCGGCCGGGGCGGCCCCACGCCGGTGACCCTCGCCCTCGCGGGCACCGCGGTCAGCGCGTTCCTGTACGGGCTCACCTCGGCGCTGGTCCTGCTGGACGAGCAGGCCATGGACGTCTTCCGCTTCTGGCAGTCGGGCTCCATCGCGGCCAGGGGCGCGGACGTGGCCTGGCAGGTGCTCCCCTTCATCGCCGTCGGCCTGGTCCTGGCCCTGGTCAACGCCCCCGGCCTCAACGCGCTCTCCCTGGGCGAGGACGTCGCCCGCGCGCTCGGCCAGAACATCACCCTGACCCGGGTCGTCGGCATCGCCGCCATCACCCTGCTCAGCGGCGCCTCCGTGGCGGCCTGCGGCTCGCTCGCCTTCATCGGCCTGATCGTGCCGCACCTGACCCGGCCGCTCTCCGGTCCCGACCACCGCTGGCTGCTGCCGTACTCGGGCCTGGCGGGCGCCGCCGCCCTGCTCCTCGCCGACGCGGTCGGCCGCGTGGTGGCCTTCCCCGGTGAGCTGGAGGTGGGCGTGGTCCTCGCCCTCGCCGGGGCGCCGTTCTTCATCGCCCTGGTACGACGCAGGAAGCCGGTGCGACTGTGACCACCTCCACCACGCCCTCTCCCGAACCTCCCACCGGCCCCTACACCGGCTCCTCCGACACCGACTCCTCCGCTAACAGGCACACCAAGCCCTCCATAGGCTCCTCCGCCGGGAGGCGGGCGCTGCGCGTCGGTCCCGCCTCCTGGCCGCTCCGGCCGCGCTCCGCCGTCGCGGCGCTGGTCCTGCTGGCCGCGACGGCGCTGTTCATGGCGCTCAGCATGCGGCTCGGCGACATCCCGATGAGCGTCCTCGACGTCCTCCGCGCGATCACCGGCGACGGGCCGGACCACTTCGTGATCATGGAGCTCCGGCTCCCCCGCGCGCTGACCGGCGCCCTCGTCGGCGCGGCGCTCGCCCTGGCCGGGGCGATCACCCAGGCCATCGCCCGCAACCCGCTGGCCAGCCCCGACATCCTGGGCGTCACCACCGGTGCCAGCGTGACCGTGGTCGCGGTCATCGTCGCGGCCGGAAACACCTGGGGCGGCACCAGCGGCGCCCTCGCCGAGGTGGGCGTCCCCCTCGTGGCCCTGCTGGGCGGCCTGGCCGGCGCGCTCGCCGTCTACCTGCTGGCCTGGCGCAACGGCCTGGACGGCTACCGGCTCGTCCTGGTCGGCATCGGGGTCTCCGCAGTCTGCACCAACCTCAAGTACTGGCTGCTGACCGTCGGCGACGTCAACGACAGCAGCCGGGCCATGGTCTGGATCAGCGGCTCGCTGCACGGCCGGGGCTGGGAGCACGTGGTACCGGTCGCGATCGCGCTCGCCGTCCTCGTCCCGGCGACGCTGCTCGGCACCCGCTCGCTCGGCGCGCTGCGCTTCGGCGACGACACCGTGACCGGCCTGGGCGTACGGATGAACCTCGCCAGGGGCGTGATGATCCTCGCGGCCGTGCTGCTCGCGGCGACGGCGACCGCCTCGGCCGGGCCGGTCGCGTTCGTCGCCCTGGCCGCCCCGCAGATCGCGTTGCGCCTGGCGGGGGTGGCACAGCCCCCGCTGGTCGTCTCGGCCCTCGTGGGCGCGGTCCTCACCACCGGCGCCGACCTGGTCGCCCGCACCGCGTTCACCCCGGTCGAGCTGCCGGTGGGCGTGGTCACCGCGGTCCTCGGCGCCCCCTACCTGATCTATCTCCTCATCCGTGTACGCAGAGAGGCCCGCCAGTGAGACTGCAAGCCGTCGACGTAAGGCTGGGATACGGCGACCGCGTCGTCGTCGACGGTCTCGACCTCGGGATCGAGGCCGGGACGGTGACCACGATCATCGGACCGAACGGGTGCGGCAAGTCCACCCTGCTGCGCGCCCTGGGGCGGCTGCTCAAGCCCTCCGGCGGAGAGGTGCTGCTCGACGGCAAACGCATCGACAGGATGCCCTCCAAGGAGGTCGCCAGGATCCTGGGCGTACTGCCGCAGGCCCCCTCGGCGCCCGAGGGGCTGACCGTCGCGGACCTGGTCGCCAGGGGACGGCACCCACACCAGACCTGGTACCGCCAGTGGTCCTCCGACGACGAGTCCGCGGTCGGCGAGGCCCTGGCCATGACCGGCCTGCTCGACCTGGGCGACCGCCCGCTGGACGAGCTGTCCGGCGGGCAGCGGCAGCGGGCGTGGATCTCCATGGCCCTCGCCCAGGGCACCGACCTGCTGCTGCTCGACGAGCCGACGACCTTCCTCGACCTCGCGCACCAGATCGAGGTGCTGGAGCTGGTACGCAGGCTCCACGGGGAGCTGGGCCGCACCGTGGTGATGGTTCTGCACGACCTGAACCTCGCCGCCCGCTACGCCGACCGCCTGGTGGCCATGCGGGACGGCAGGGTCGTCGCCGCGGGGCCCCCGGCCGAGGTACTCACCGAGGCCCTGCTCGCGGAGGTCTTCGAGCTGGACGCCAAGGTCATCGAGGACCCGGTGGCCGGGACCCCGCTGGTCGTCCCCATCGGCACCCGGTCCCACCGGCACCCGCGGTAGCGTCCTGAGCACCCGTTCGAGAACGGGACTCAGTACCCGGTCCCACCGGCACCCGCGATAGCGGCCTGGGCACCCGTTCGAAAAAAGCCAGGACGTCCGTCCGGGACACCCCGGACGGACGAAGGCGGGACTCAGTCTCCGAGGAGCGCGTCCACGAAGACCTCGGGGTCGAACGGGGCCAGGTCGTCGGGCCCCTCGCCGAGGCCGACCAGCTTGACCGGGACGCCCAGCTCGCGCTGGACGGAGATGATGATGCCGCCCTTGGCGGTGCCGTCGAGCTTGGTCAGGGCGATGCCGGTGATGTTGACGACCTCGGCGAACACCTGGGCCTGGCGCATACCGTTCTGACCCGTGGTGGCGTCGAGGACGAGCAGGACCTCGTCGACCGTGGCCTTCTTCTCGATGACGCGCTTGACCTTGCCGAGCTCGTCCATCAGACCGGTCTTGGTGTGCAGCCGCCCGGCGGTGTCGACGATCACCACGTCGGCCTTCTCCTTGATGCCCTCGGCGACGGCGTCGAAGGCCACCGAGGCGGGGTCGCCGCCCTCGGGCCCGCGTACGACCTCGGCTCCGACGCGGTCTCCCCAGGTCTGCAGCTGGTCGGCGGCGGCGGCGCGGAAGGTGTCGGCGGCGCCCAGCACGACCTTGCCGCCGTCACCGATGAGGACACGCGCCAGCTTGCCGGTCGTGGTGGTCTTGCCGGTGCCGTTGACGCCGACCACGAGGACCACCGCGGGACGCTCGCCGTGCGGCGTGACGTGCAGCGTACGGTCCATGTCGACGCCGATCTGGACGAGCAGCTGCTCCCTCAGCAGGGCGCGCGCCTCCTCCGGCGTCCGGCTGCCCAGCACCTTCACCCGGGTGCGCAGCTCGTCGACCATCGCCCGGGTCGGCGTCACACCGACGTCGGCGGTGATCAGGGTCTCCTCGATCTCGTCCCAGGCGTCGTCGTCGAGACGGTCGCGGGAGAGCAGCTCCAGGAGCCCCTTGCCCAGCGTGCTCTGTGACCGGGCCAGCCGGGCGCGGAGCCGCACCATCCGTCCGGCGGACGGCGGCGGAACCTCGATCACCGGGGCGACGACGGTGACCTCGGGCTCGACCGGCCTGGCCGGAGGCGGCACGGTGGTCGTCGTCGCGTCGTCGTCCACGACCGAGCCCCGGCCGGGGGCCCTCGTCTCCTCGGGGAGCGGCGGCGCCTCGGGCGGCTCGACCCGCGGCGGCGCGGTCCTGCCCCCCGACCTGAACAGCAGGAGCATGCCGCCCCCCGCCAACAGGGCGATGACGACGATGATCGCGATTATGCCGAGATAGGCTTCCACAAGAGCACAGTTTTCCAGACGCCCCGGGATGCTCCGACACCCCGGTGCTCCTGACGGGCTCGCGGTCTTTCACCGACGGTCACCGTCCGGCTCCCCGGCCCCGCTCTCCCGAGGACCCCGGCGCGCTCAGGCCGCTGTTCTACGGCAGGCCCACCTCCCAGAGCGACGGGAACCGCTGGGAGTGCACCCCGGCCAGGGCGTCCGACCGCCTCCCGGGAGGACCGGAGCGGCCCTGAACCCGAGTCCCGCCGCCTTTCCGGAAGACCTCCCCCGGGAACCACCTCCCCGGCCCCCCGGCAGCTCAGGCGGGCTCGTGTTCCCTCAGGCGCTGGCTGATGACCTGGGTGACGCCGTCCCCGCGCATCGACACCCCGTACAGCGCGTCGGCGATCTCCATGGTGCGCTTCTGGTGGGTGATGATGATGATCTGCGAGGTCTGCCGGAGCTCCTCGAAGAGGGTCAGCAGGCGCTGGGTGTTGGTGTCGTCCAGCGCGGCCTCGACCTCGTCCATCACGTAGAACGGCGAAGGACGCGCCTTGAAGATCGACACCAGGAACGCCACCGCGGTCAGCGACCGCTCACCGCCCGACAGCAGCGACAGCCGCTTGACCTTCTTGCCCGGCGGCCGGGCCTCGACCTCGACGCCGGTGGTCAGCATGTTCTCGGGATCGGTGAGCAGCAGCCTGCCCTCGCCACCGGGGAACACCCGCGTGAAGATCGTCTCGAACTCGCGGGCCACGTCCGCGAAGGCGGCGCCGAAGACCTGCTCGACCCGGTCGTCGACCTCCTTGACCACGAGCAGCAGGTCGCGACGGGTCTTCTTGAGGTCCTCCAGCTGCGAGGTGAGGAACGAGTGCCGCTCCTCAAGCGCCGCGAACTCCTCAAGCGCGAGCGGGTTGACCTTGCCGAGCTGGGCCATCTGGCGGTCGGCCGCCCTGGCCCGCTTGAGCTGCTCGTCGCGGTCATAGGGGACGGGCTCCCCGTCGACCGTCGGGATCGGCTCACCGGGGCCGTACTCGGCGATGAGGGTGTCGGCCTCGACGCCGTACTCCTCCACCGCCCGCCCCTCCAGCTGCTCCAGGCGGAGCCGCTGCTCGGTGCGGGCCACCTCGCTGCCGTGCGCCCGGTTGACCAGCTTGTCCAGCTCGCCGGAGAGCTCCCGGACGCGGATCCTGACGGCCTTGAGCGAGGCGTCGATCTGCCCGCGCGCCAGCTCGGCCCCGTCGCGCTCGCCCGCGGCGGCCTCCAGGGAGGTCTCCAGCGCGCGCAGCGCCAGCTCGGCGCCCCGGACGACCGCCTGGGCCGTCCGGGCCTGCCTGCGCCGCCACTCGCGGCGCTCGGCCGCCCTGGAACGCTCCTCCCGCTCACGCTCGGCGGCGCGCGTCAGCTCGTCGGCCCTGCCCTCGATGCCCCTGACCCGCTCCTCCGCGGTCCGTACGGCGAGACGGACCTCCATCTCGTCCTGCCTGGCCGTCGCGCAGATCTCGGCGAGCTCGTCGCGGAGGTCGGTGGTGGGCTCGGTCTCCAGCTCCTCGGCGCCGACGGCCGCGGCGAGCCGCTCCTCCAGCTCGGCGAGACCGGCCGCGTCGCGGTCGCGCGCCTCCTCCGCGGCCCGTACGCCCCCGGCCAGGCGCTCGCACTCGTCGCGGGCCGCCTTGGCGGCGGCGCCCAGCTGGGCGAGCCGCCTCGCCACCGCGGCGACCTTCTGGTCGGCCTCGCGCTGCCTGGCCCTGATCCGGTCCAGGGCGGCCTGCGCCGCGTTGACCCCGGCCTGCGCATTCTGCACGCCCGTCTGTGCCTCGGCGACCCGCGCCTGGGCGTTCTCGACCGCGAGCTGCGCCTCCGCCTCGGCCTCGGCGGTCTCCTCCAGCTCCGTACCCGCCACCTCGGCGGCGATCCTGGCCCCGGCCAGGTCGGCGGCGGCCTCGTCGAGGGCGGCCCGCATCTGGAGCGCGGAGGTGCCGCCCGCGGAGCCTCCCTCGGCGGCGTGGGCGCCCAGGAGGTCACCGGCCCGGGTGACGGCCCGCAGCTCGGGACGCTGCTCGACCGCCTTCCTCGCGGCCGCGAGGTCGTCCACGACCAGCACGTCCGCGAGCAGGTGGGTCGCGGCGGCCCGCAGCTCGGCGGAGACCGTGACCAGGTCGATCGCCCACTGGGCCCCGGCCAGCGGCACCTGCCCCGGCGAACCCGCCGAGCCCGCTCCCGCCCCGCCGGAGGCGATGACGAGGGTGGCGTGGCCGCCCTCGTGGCCCCTGAGGAACTCGATGGCGTCGGCGGCGCTCTGCAGCGACTCGACGGCGACGGCCTCGGCGGCGGCCCCGAGCACGGCGGCGACGGCCACCTCCGCGCCGGGCCGCACGGACAGCATGGTCGCCACCGGGCCGAGCACCCCGGCCAGGTCGGCGGCGAGCAGCGCGGCGCCGCCGTCGGCACCACCGGCCAGGCCCATCTCCAGCGCCTCGAACCTGGCCTCGAGCGCGGCCACCTGGCGCTGCGCCCGCTGGTCGGCCTTGCGCGCGGCGACGAGGGCGGCCCTGGCGGCGCCGAGCGCGGAGTTCGGGGCCGCGACGGCCGCCTTGGCCTCCTCGACCCCGGCCCTGGCCAGCTCGACGGACTCCCCGGCCTGCTCGACCGTCTCCAGGGCGATCTCCAGCTCCTCGGCGAGGGCGGGGTCGGCGGACGGCTCGGCGCGCTCCTGGCCGTCGTGCTCGGCCCGGGCCTCCTCGGCGCGCTGCTCGGCCTCCTCCAGCGAGCGCCGCAGCCTGCCGATCTCCTCCTCGGCGGCCCCCGCCCGGCTGCGCGCGGCCCCGGCCTGCCCCCTGAGCCTGGCCAGGCTCTCGCGCCGGTCCGCGGCGGCCCTGGCCTCCGCGGCCAGCCGCCGCTCCTCGGCGGCGAGCGCGCCCTCGGTCTCGGCGCGCCGGGCCACCGCTCCGGCGAGCGACTCCCGCTCCCCTTCGAGCAGCTCGGCCAGGACCCTCTCCTGCTCGCGGACCTCCTCGGCCTCGCGCTCGAAGTCCTCGGGGTCGCGCCCGCGCCGCTCCACGGCGGTGTCGGTGGCGTGCCGGTGCCGCTCGGCGGCGAGCCCGGACAGGCCCCTGAGACGCTCGCGGAGGGAGGAGAGACGGAAGAACGTCTCCTGGGCCGAGGCCAGGCGCGGCTGGGCCTCGGCCTCGGCCGCCTCCAGCTCGGACTCGGCGACCTGGCCCTGCTCCAGCTCGGTCTCCACCGCGGCGCGGCGGGTGAGGACGGCCTCCTCGTCGGCCATCTCCCGTTCCAGGGTGGTCCGCAGGGTGAGCACGTCGTCGGCGAGCAGCCGGAGCCTGGCGTCACGCAGGTCGGCCTGGATGACGGCCGCCCTGCGGGCGATCTCGGCCTGGCGGCCCAGTGGCTTGAGCTGGCGGCGCAGCTCGGTGGTGAGGTCCTGGACCCGGGTCATGTTGGCCTGCATGGCGTCGAGCTTCCGCAGCGCCTTCTCCTTGCGCTTGCGGTGCTTCAGGACGCCCGCGGCCTCCTCGATGAACGCCCTGCGCTCCTCTGGCCCCGCGTGCAGCACCTGGTCGAGCTGGCCCTGCCCGACGATGACGTGCATCTCACGGCCGATGCCGGAGTCGGACAGAAGCTCCTGGATGTCGAGCAGGCGGCAGGTGTCGCCGTTGATGGCGTACTCGCTCTGGCCCGCACGGAACATCAGGCGGCTGATCGTCACCTCGGTGTAGTCGATCGGGAGCATGCCGTCGGTGTTGTCGATGGTCAGCGTGACCTCGGCGCGTCCCAGCGGGGCCCGCGAGGAGGTGCCGGCGAAGATGACGTCCTCCATCTTGCCGCCGCGCAGCGACTTGGCGCTGTGCTCGCCCATCACCCAGGCCAGGGCGTCGACCACGTTGGACTTGCCGGATCCGTTGGGACCCACGACGGCGGTGATGCCCGGCTCGAACCGGAGCGTGGTGGCCGAGGCGAAGGACTTGAACCCGCGCAGGGTAAGGGTCTTGAGATACAACGAAACCCCCCATCCCCGGCGCGGGCGCGCCGACCGGCGTGTCACGCGCCGCGTCCCGGGCGCCGGTGAACGCGTCTTCCCTTGTCAGCCCACGGCCTCGGTCACGCGGGAAGACTACCGTTCTTCACCCCCGCCCGCCCGCGCACCGCCTATGGTGCCCTGCATGGACGCGGAACGCGGTGGGGGCGAAGCTCCGTCACACCCATCGGGCGGCAGGGGTCATCTCAGGCGGCGCGCCTTCCTGGTGGGCGGCGGGCTGGCCGCGCTCGGCCTCGGCGGCGCCGCCCTGGCGGCCGGACCCGACGGCATCCGGGGCGCGTACGCCCAGATCGTCTGCGGCGCGGTCCCCGAGCCCCCGGTGACCTCGACGGGAACGCTCCAGCGGAGCCGGGTCGACCGGCGGCGCGTGATCATCGGAATGCCGCCGGGGGCGGAGGACGGGCTGCCCGTGGTGATCATGCTTCACGGGGCCGCGGGAGACGCGCGCACGCCGTTCGACGTCTACGCGGTCGACCGCTACCTGGCCGCGGGGGGCGGGCGCTTCGCGATGGCCTCCATCGACGACTGGGCCTCCGCCGACATTCCGGGCACGCTGCTGCCGTACCTGAACACGAACGGGATGGACACCGCGAAAATCGGCCTGATGGGCTGGTCCTCGGGCGGCGCCGGAGCGCTGAGACTGGCCGCGGAGCTGGGCCCCGAGCAGGTGGGAGCGGTGGTCGCGGCCTCGCCGACGGTGAGCGCCGCGCAGGCCCCGCTCCGCGAACTCGTGGACATCCCGGTCTGGCTGGGATGCGGTGAGCGCGACGCGTGGGCCCGGCAGACCCAGACCATGCTAAAAGGGCTGAAGGCACTGGGTGCCACAGCCGAAGGAGGGATCAGCAAAGGTTGCCAGGACACGGCCTACCGCCGCAGGGTCTTACCCGAGCAGCTGGCCTTCCTGGCACGACATATATGACGCACGTGACGGGTGTGACGTACGTATCGATATGACAAGGGACGCCCCGACGAGGCGTCCCTGGACAGTGTGTTCCGCCCCGGCCCCGTTAGGTGAGGGCCGGCTCACGATCCTGCAGACGGTTGAACTCCTCATCGCGGGTGTTGGCCGCGAGTTCGTCGTTCTGGGCCTGGAGCCGGGTGAGCTCTCCCTCAAGATCACGGATGCGCTGCTGGAGGCGACGCATTTCCGAGACCATACGAGGGTCGGGACCGCCGACGTGGCCGAGTAGAGCCTTCGCCATAGTAAAGGGTCCTCCACGCTGAGTGACCAGACTGGTTCGCGCACTTCTTTGCCGCGGGAGGGGTGCGCGTGGTTCTTTATCAAGAGTCGCACCGGTGAGGGAGACGGTCAAGTTGAACGCTCCGGGTGGATGCACCAGTAGGCACTCTCGACGGTCAACTATACCTTATTTTGGGCGGTTTGGGGAAGTGCTCAGCGCTCGACAAAACCCTCGACACCGCCTTTGGTCTCGCTCCAGCGCTCGACGACCCCGTCGACCCTGCCTGGGGTGTTCCCGCTCCTGAGCACCTCAAGCAACGTGGCGCACGACGCCTCCGGGCCCTGCGCGACCACCTCGACCCGGCCGTCCACGGTGTTGCGCGCCCAGCCGGTCAGGCCGAGCTCAAGGGCCCTGGCACGCGTCCACCAGCGGAAACCCACCCCCTGCACCCGGCCCCTGACCCAGGCCGTCAGCCGTACGTCCGTCACGCCACGGCCCCTCTCGGCCGGGGCTGGCAGCGGGGGCAACTGTAGGAAGAACGGTTCATGAACGATTCGCGGACGATCGGGGCACCGCACCGGGAGCAGGGTTCGTCGCGCCGACCGTAAACCGCGAGGGAACGGTCGAAGTAACCGCTCTCCCCATTGACATTCACGTAAAGACTGTCGAAGGATGTGCCGCCCTCGGACAGGGCCGCGGACATCACCTCCCGGGCCGCGGCCAGCAGCTCGGCCACCTTCGGCCCGGTCAGCGTCGCGGTGGGACGGGCACCGTGCAGCCTGGACCGCCAGAGGGCCTCGTCGGCGTAGATGTTGCCGACCCCGCTGATCAGCGACTGGTCCAGGAGCGCCCGCTTGACCTCGGTCTGCCGGGCGCGCAGCCGGTGGGCGAACCCGTCGTCGTCGAAGTGGCTCTCGAACGGGTCGGCCGCGATGTGCGCGATCGGCTCGGGCACCGCCCGGCCGCCCGCGTGCGTCATGCCGGTCACCAGCACGTGGCCGAAGGTCCGCTGGTCGACGAAGCGCAGCTCCGGACCGCCGTCGGTGAAGCCGATCCGGACGCGAAGGTGTTTCTCCGGCGCCGAGTCCGGCTCCACGACCAGCAGCTGGCCGCTCATCCCGAGGTGGGCCAGGATCGCGTCGGAGCCGTCCAGGGGCAGCCAGAGATACTTGCCCCTGCGCTCGGCGGGACCGACCGTGCGGCCCTCCATCCGGGCGGAGAACTCCGCGGCGCCGGGGACGTGCCGCCTGATCGCCCTCGGGTGGAGCACCTCGGCGCGGGCGACGACCCGGCCGGAGACCCATCGCTCCAGGCCGCGGCGTACCACCTCGACCTCGGGCAGCTCGGGCATGCGTCTCTCCTCAGGCGACTCGGGCAACTCGTGCGAATTCAGCCGGGTTTCGGCGAACCCGGGCGACCCGGGCTACGGGCGGCTGGATTCGCACCTGTCGCGGTCCCGCTCGGGCGACGAGTGGCCGGTCAGCAGATTAGCTGGCCCGGCGCCCTTCGCGGCCCCGTTCGGTCCCGCTCGAACCTGTTTTTCGGGGCCGGGCGCGCCGTCAGCTGGCCTCGCGCCGCTCGCGGTCCTCGCGGATGCGGTTCCAGGCGGCCTCGGCGGCCTGCTGCTCGGCTTCCTTCTTCGAGCGCCCGGACCCCGAGCCGTACGCCTCGCCACCCACGCGGACGACCGCGGTGAAGGACTTGGCGTGGTCGGGACCGCTCTCCTCGACATGGTATTCGGGCACGCCGAGCGACTCGGACGCGGTGAGCTCCTGCAGCGAGGTCTTCCAGTCGAGCCCGGCGCCGAGCGAGGCGGAGCGGGTGATGAGCGGGTCGAAGAGCAGGTGGACGACGCGGAACGCCTCGTCCAGGCCCCTGTTCACGTAGACCGCGCCGATGAGCGCCTCAAGGGTGTCGGCGAGGATCGAGGACTTGTCACGACCCCCCGTACCCTCCTCGCCCCGGCCGAGCCGCAGGAACCGGCCCAGGCCCAGCGAGCGGGCCACGTCGGCGAGGGCGCGCATGTTGACCACCGCGGCCCTGAGCTTGGCCAGCTGCCCCTCGGGCAGGTCCGGGTGGTTGCGGTAGAGGGTGTCGGTGACGACCAGGCCCAGCACCGAGTCGCCGAGGAACTCCAGGCGCTCGTTGGTCGGCAGGCCGCCGTTCTCGTACGCGTAGGAGCGGTGCGTCAGCGCCCGCTCCAGGATGGCGACGTCAAGGCGCACCAGCAGGAGGCGCTCCAGCTCTTCCTTGACGAACTCGACGGCGACAGGCTTGACGCTTGTACCCACGGCTTCTCCTCGCACGTTCTCTCAGCGAATGCGCGATGGCGAGGGAAGGAAAGAGAGATGCCCGAAGACGTGGTGGGCGCCGGGAGGGCACGCGTTTCACCGCGAACCCCGGCGTCCACCACAGCCGCGGGCGGACCGCCATCGCAGGGGGTGCAGACGGTGACGCCGACCGGGGCCCGTGGAGGACCCGGCCGGCATCCGTCGGTCAGAATGCGATCAGGCGGAGGGCTCGATCACCTGACGGCGGTTGTAAGTGCCGCAGGTCGGACACGCCACGTGCGGACGCTTCGGCGAGCGGCACTGGGGGCAGCTCACGAGCGAAACCGCGGCGGCCTTCCACTGCGACCTGCGGGAGCGAGTATTGCTCCGCGACATCTTGCGCTTGGGGACAGCCACGTCAGCTCTCCTGATCGTTGTTATGTTCCGGAACCAGACCCTGCAGTTTTGCCCAGCGGGCGTCGATCACCTCGTGGCCGTGGTCAGGCTCGGCATCGGCCAGCCTGACCCCGCACTCCACGCAGAGCCCGGTGCAGTCTTCACCGCAGACCGGGCTCAACGGCAGTGTGAGCACAACCGCGTCGCGAAACACGGGTTCGAGGTCGAGAAGCTCACCGTCGAGAAGCGAGTCACTCTCGGCAGCATCCTCTGCCGAGTAGAAGAACAGCTCCTGGAAGTCCACCTCGGTGAGCGAGATGACCGGCTCCAGGCAGCGTGCGCACTCCCCCCGCAGCGGGGATCGCGCAGTGCCCGTGACGAGCACACCCTCCATGACCGCCTCAAGCCGGATGTCCAGCTCGACGTCGGCGTCCTTGGGGACGCCGATCATGTCGACGCCGATGTCCGCCGGTGCCGGGAGAGCGAGATTCATCCGGCGCATCGACCCCGGTCGCCGCCCCAGGTCATGGGTTGAGATCACCCATGGGGCGCGGGGGTCAAGGTGCTGAGTCATTTCGCTCTCGTTAGGCATGGCGCATCATCGCCGTCGTGCAAGGCCGAAATAAGAGAATAGCAGGGCCTAGCCCCTGAGCCGTTCGACCAGGAGTTCCTGCACAAGATCAGGTACCAGCCCGGCCACGCTCCCACCGTACTTGACGATCTCCTTGATGCGGCTGGACGACAGGAAGGAGACCTCGGGCCCCGTGGCCATGAACAGGGTCTCCACCCCGGACATCCGGTAGTTGAGCTGCGCCATCTGGAGCTCGTAGTCGAAGTCGCTGACCGCGCGCAGGCCCTTCACGATGGCGGGGATCTCCTGCTGTTTGCAGTAGTCGACCAGGAGGCCGTGGAACTTGTCCACGCGGACGTTCCCGTACTCCTTGGTGACCGTCTGGAGGGTCTGGATGCGTTCCTCCACCGTGAAGAGGCTCTTCTTCTCGATGTTGATCAGTACGGCCACGACGACCTCGTCGTACTGCCGGGAAGCCCGGCCGATGATGTCCAGATGACCGTTCGTGACGGGATCGAACGATCCCGGACAGACAACGCGACGCAAGGTGGACCCCCTGCTCTAAGGATTCTCGGCGGCGCGACCGTACCAAACGGACGCTTCGCCGTAACGACGGACCCTCTCCTCTTCGTACCCCGGAGGCCAGACCAGATCCTTCCCCCGGCTCTCCCGCTCCACCGCGACCACCGCGTCCTCGGCCAGCCAGCCCCGGTCGCGCAGCAGCCCGAGCACCGTCTCCACCTCCTCGGCCCCCAGCGCGTACGGGGGATCGGCGAGGACGAGGTCGTACGGCCTCCCGGTGTCCCCGGAGTCCCCGGTGTCTTTGGCGCTTCCGGCACCCCCGGGGCCCCTGGCCAGCAGCCGCTCCACCCTGTCGGCGGCGACCTCGGCGCCCGGCAGTCCCAGCGAGGCGATGTTCTGCCGGATCGTCCGGACCGCCCTGGCGTCGGACTCCACGAGGAGCGCGTGACCGGCCCCCCGGGAGAGCGCCTCAAGCCCGAGCGCGCCCGAACCCGCGTAGAGGTCGAGCACCCGGCATCCCTCCAGCGGGCCGATCAGCGACCCCACCGTGGAGAAGATCGCCTCCCTGGCCCGGTCACTGGTGGGGCGGGTCCCCCGCCCCGGCGGCACGGCCAGCCGCCGCCCTCCTGCGCTTCCCGCGATGACTCGGCTCACCCGGCCATCCTCTCAGTGCCGCTCCCGCCGCCGCCCACGCTCCCGCCCCCGGGCGTCGTACGCAGCACGGCGTGTCGCGACGCATCACATAACCGCAGGCCAAAAGGGTCCTGGTAGGTGATCTAGGTCAAGAGTGGGCAAGGAGTGGCGACGAAAGCGTAAGGGTCGTTCCGTCCGGTGCCGGTCCCTTGCATGATGATTCCTGCGGCCTCCAAGTGACCCAGGGGGAGGCCGACCGGCGTGATCGTGAGCCCTTCCGCACGCCGGTGCTCTCGGCACCTGACCCGGGAGTGGGCCCAAGCGGGGACGGCATTCGGGGGGAGGCCGTCCCCGCAGTTGGGCACCGTGGCCGAACATCCCGGCCAGGCACCCCGGACGGGCGTTTCGGCCAGGCATCGCACCAGGCGTCCCCGCCGAGCATGATCCAGACATCGCGGACGGGCGTCGTGACCGTCCCCGCCGCCGGGCCCTCGCGGACCGTGAACACCCCGGCACCCGCCCCCGTCAGGTCTTCTCAAGGTATTCGGCCCGCTCGTCCGCGAGGAGCCTGTCGATCTCCGCGCGGAGCACGGGATGGCCCGCCAGCTCGGGGTCGGCCTCCAGCATGGCCTCGGCGTCCAGGCGCGCGGCGTGGATGACGTCCTCGTCGCGCAGGAGCCTGAGCATCTTCAGCGACGATCTGCGCCCCGACTGGGCCACACCGAGCACATCACCCTCCCTGCGCTGTTCCAGGTCGACACGGGACAGCTCGAAGCCGTCCAGGGTGGCCGCCACGGCGTCGAGCCGCGCCCTGGCGGGCGTGCCGCCCGGGGAGTCGGACACCAGCAGGCACAGGCCGGGCAGCCCGCCGCGCCCGACCCGGCCGCGGAGCTGGTGGAGCTGGGAGACGCCGAACCGGTCGGCGTCCATGATGACCATGACCGAGGAGTTGGGGACGTCGACGCCGACCTCGATGACCGTGGTCGCCACCAGCACGTCGATCTCCCCCCTGGTGAAGGCCTTCATCACCGCCTCCTTCTCCTCCGGCGGGAGCTTGCCGTGGAGCACCTCCGTACGAAGCCCGTGCAGCGCTCCCTGCGAGAGGGTCTCGGCCACGTCGAGCACCGCCAGCGGCGGCCTGCGCTCGTCGTCGGCCTTCGACATGTCGCCCTCGTCACCCTCCAGGTCACCGATGCGCGGGCACACGACGTAGGCCTGACGGCCCAGCTCGATCTCCTCGCGCAGCCGGGTCCAGGCCCGGTCGAGGAAGTGCGGCTTCTCCGCGGCGGGGACCACGTGCGTGGTGATCGGGGCACGGCCCGAGGGCAGCTGGGAGAGCGTGGAGACCGTGAGGTCGCCGAAGACCGTCATGGCGACGGTGCGGGGGATGGGCGTGGCGGTCATGACGAGCACGTGCGGGCGTCCGCCCCCGGCCTTCTCGCGGAGCGCGTCGCGCTGCTCGACGCCGAACCGGTGCTGCTCGTCGACCACGACCAGGCCGAGGTCGGCGAACTGGACGCGCTCCTGGAGGACCGCGTGGGTGCCGACGACGATGCCCGCCGCGCCCGAGGCCGCGTCGAGCATGGCCGAGCGGCGGGCCGCGGCGCCCAGCGAGCCGGTCAGCAGGGCGACCGCGGTGCCGCCGAACATGCCGCCGGTGGCCAGGTCTCCGAGCATGGCCGAGATCGACCGGTGGTGCTGCTGGGCGAGCACCTCGGTGGGGGCGAGCAGCACGGCCTGCCCTCCGGCGTCGACCACCTGGAGCATCGCCCGCAGCGCGACGATGGTCTTGCCCGCGCCGACCTCGCCCTGGAGCAGCCGGTGCATGGGGTGGGGCAGCGCCAGGTCCGCCGCGATCTCCTCGCCCACGTCGCGCTGCCCCTCGGTGAGCTCGAACGGCAGCCGCCCGTCGAAGTCGGCGAGCAGCCCGCCGGAGATCGCGGGCCGGGGCGTGGCGGGCCAGGAGGCCGCGGCCATCCGGCGCTGCAGCAGCACCGCCTGGAGCAGGAACGCCTCGTCGAACCTGAGCCGCTTGCGCGCCCTGGCCACGTCGGCCTGGTCGCGCGGCCGGTGGACCGCGAGCAGCGCCTCCGACAGGCCGGGGAGCCTGTGCCGGGCGCGCAGCTCCGCGGGGAGCGGGTCGTCGAGCTCGCCCATCGTGTCGAGGACCACGCCCAGCGCCCTGCGGATGGCCCAGGGCGTCACGTCCTTGCCCGCCGGGTAGATCGGCACGAGCGCGGCGGCGAACTCCTCCGCGCCCGTCTCGCTCTCCTCGATCATCTCGAACTCGGGGTGGGAGAGCTGCCACTTGCGTTTCTCGCCCTGGCCGAAGGCACCGACCTTCCCGGCGAACATGCCGCGCCTGCCCGGCTTCAGCCGCGTCTCCGCGATGTGGGACGTCTTGCCGAAGAACGACAGGTAGATCTTGCTGCCCCGGGCGTCGACGACCTCGACCTCCAGCCAGGTGCCGCCCTTGTTGCGCATCGGCCTGCGCATCGCCCGGGTGACCTCGCCCACCACGGTGACGTGGTCGTCGACCCGCAGGTCGTCGAGGTCGGTCAGCTCGCCCCGCTCGGCGTAGCGCCGCGGGTAGTGCCGCAGCAGGTCGCCGACGGTGCGCAGGTCGAGAACGCTCTCCAGCAGCTTGGCCGTCTTGGGGTCAAGCGCCTTCGCCAGCGGCTCGTCGAAGCTCGTCACCCCCGTTTTCTACCGTGCCGAGGCGACAGAATTCACCCGCCACGACCTACCCGGCCGCTCGGCACCGGCTCATTCCACCCCGACCAGCAGCGGGTAGCCGCCCTGCCCGCCCTCGTACCTGACCACCTCGATGTCCGGCCTGGTCTCGGCCAGATGGTCCTGTACGGCGCGGGCGAGGCCCTCGGGGGCGTTGGCGCCCTCCAGGACGGTCACCAGCTCGCTGCTCGAGGAGACCATGCGGCGTACGACCTCCAGCGCGGTCGCCGTCAGGTCCGTGCCGATCAGCGCGGCGTCGCCGTCGACCACCCCCAGGACGTCGCCGGGCGCGGTCAGGCCCGCGCTCGTCATGACCTCGCGGTCGGCCACCCAGACGTGCCCGTGGCGGGTGTGCGCGGCGGCCTCGGTCATGGCCACCACATCGTCGTCGAAGCGGCGCAGCGGGTCGTGGACGGCCAGCGCCGACAGGCCCTGCACCGAGGCCCTGGTCGGGAGGACGCCGACCACCAGGCCCTCCTCCCTGGCGATCTCCGCGGCGGCGGCCGCGACCTCGCGCGTCCCGCTGTCGTTGGGCAGGACCACGACCTCGGACCCGGCCTCGCGGATGGCGGCGAGCACCGCCGCCAGCGGGGGGCTCGCGCCGGGCTCGCGCCGGACGACCACGGCCCCCGCCTCCTCGAACACCGCCGCCAGCGCGGGCCCCGCGGCCACCGCCACCACGCCCCTCCCCCGCGCGGCCGGGTGGGTCCTGCCCGAGCCGACCAGGTACGTCACCTTGATCCGGTGGGGGCGGCCCACTCTCATGGCCGCCTCGATCGCCGCGCCCGCGTCGTCCACGTGGACGTGGACGTTCCACAGGCCGTCCCCGCCCACGATCACCAGCGAGTCGCCGAGCGCGTCGAGCTCCTCGCGCAGCGCGGCGACCTCCCCGGCTCCGGCGTCCAGCAGGTACATGACCTCGTAGCCGGGCCCGTCGCCGTCCCTCCCGGCCTCCGCGGCGGTCTCCGGGACGACCCGGTGGGCCGGGGCGGGGATGTCCACCCGCCCGGTGTAGGAGTCGGTGACGACGGCGGCGAGGCTCTCCAGGATGATCGTCAGGCCCGCGCCGCCCGCGTCGACCACCCCGCCCCTGGCCAGTACGTCGAGCTGCCCGGTGGTGCGGCGGAGCGCGGAGCGCGCCTCCCCCGCCGCTCTCCTCGCGACCGAGGCGAGATCCTCCCGCCCGTCGCGCACCGCCGCCGCCACGGCCGTCAGGACGCTCAGGATCGTGCCCTCGACCGGCCTGGACACCGCGGCGCGGGCCAGCTCGGCGGCCCTGACCAGGCCCCGCCCGAGGTCGGTGCCGCGTCCCTCGGCCTCCCTGAGCACCTCGGCGAGGCCGCGCAGCGCCTGGCTGACGATCACTCCGGAGTTGCCTCGGGCGCCGAGCAGCGCCCCCTGCGCGAACGCCCGCCAGGTGGCCTCGGCCCCGGCGTCGTCGGGCAGCCCGTCGAGCGCCTCGGCGGCGGAGAGCATGGTCAGGTGCAGGTTCGTACCGGTGTCGCCGTCGGGCACGGGAAAGACGTTGAGCGCGTCGATCTCCTCGCGGGCCCTGCCCAGGGTCTCGGCGGCCAGCCGCGACCACCTGCGCACCGCGAGCGGGTCGAGAACCTGCAGCATTCCTGCCCTCCTGCTCTCCGGCTCCTGCCCGCGCCCGTCACCGCCCCGCCGATCCCGGCCGTGCCGTCTCCGTCATTACCCTCCGGAGGAGACCAGCCGTGGCGTGTCCCGGAATGCGCTACGGTTGCCTCCGGAGATTATCCCCGTTCGACCGTTCACGGCGGCTCGCGTTCGCGTGCAGGGCCGGACATCGGATATCCTCGTGTGGCCAGCCGGTCGTCCCGGCGTGCCCGATGACCGCCGCCAGTGCGGCGGATCGAGCCTCTCGACTGATTAAAGGAGCGAACCGTGGCTTCCGTCTGCGACGTTTGCGCTAAGAAGCCGACCTTCGGCAACAACGTCTCCCACTCGCACCGCCGCACCCGCCGCCGCTGGAACCCGAACATCCAGCCCGTGCGCGCAGTGGTGAACGGCACGCCGAAGCGGCTGAACGTGTGCACCTCCTGCATCAAGGCCGGCAAGGTCACCCGCTAGCCAGACCTTCGCGAAGCCCGCCGTCCCCCTCGACGGGGCGGCGGGCTTCGCCGTTCCCTATGGGCTTTCACATCCCGGCCCCTCAGGAGACGCGCGTGCGCCAGGCGTGGTCCACGGGGCCGATGCCCGCCCCCAGGGGGAAACCGTGCGCGATCGCGCCGGTGACGTACGCCTTCGCCTTCTCCACGGCGGACGGGACGTCCTCGCCGAGGGCGAGGTGGGAGGCGATCGCGGAGGCCAGGGTGCAGCCCGTGCCGTGGGTGTGCCGGTTGTCGTGGCGCTCCGCGGTGAAGCGGAACTCCCGGGTGCCGTCGGTCAGCAGGTCGACCGGGGCGCCCGGCAGGTGACCGCCCTTGATGAGCGCCCACCCCGGCCCGAGTTCCAGGACCGCGTCCGCGGCCCGGCGCAGGTCGGCCTCGTCCTCGACCTTCACCCCGGTGAGCTGCAGGACCTCCCACAGGTTGGGGGTGACCACCGTGGCCGTGGGCAGCAGGCGCGACTTCACCGTCTCCACGGCCTCGGGGGCCAGGAGCGCGTCGCCGTGCTTGGAGACCCCGACGGGATCGACCACGACGGGCACGTCCAGCCCCGCCAGGACCTCGGCCACCGTCTCCACCAGTACGGGTGAGGCGAGCATGCCGGTCTTGACCGCCTGGGCCCCGATGTCACCGAGCACCGAGTCGAGCTGGGCCCGTACCGCCTCCGGGGGGAGTTCCCAGTAGCCCTGCACGCCCACCGAGTTCTGCGCGGTCACCGCGGCGATCACGCTCATGCCGTGTACGCCGAGGGCAAGCATGGTCTTCAGGTCGGCCTGGACGCCCGCGCCGCCTCCGGAGTCGGAACCGGCGACGGTCAGCACGCGAGGGGGGGTCGAAACGGTCATGTTCCTCATCCAACCAGCCCCGCTCGGGACCGCGAAGCGCTCCCCCGGCTTTCCCCGACACTCCCGGACGCCGGTATCCGGCCCCAGAGCGGCCCTTCGACCGTCTCCGGCCGCTCTGGGGGTATAGGACCGTTCTGTGACCGGAACGGGCTTGTCGGCCGCCTCCGGCCGCTCTGGGAGAAGAAGACCAGAACCCGGCTTCAGCCGCCCGGGACAGCCTGGACGGCGGGAAAGCACCGGTCAGGCGACGGAGCACTCTCCCTGGTCGCTCTGGCAGCTCGCCGGGACCTCCGCGTCGCCGCTCGCGGTGAAGGTGACGACGAGCTCCTCTCCGGCCCCCAGGCCCTCCGGCGCCTCGATCACCAGGTTGTCGCCGACCTGCTCCCAGTCGGCACCGCTCACCGAGGAGATCCTCCCGCTGACCGGCACGCTCACCTTCAGGTTTTCGACGTTCTCGTTCGCGGCGACCACGAGCTCGACGGTGTAGGTCCGCGACCTGTTCCGTACGACGTCGGCGCCGACCGTGATCGCGGCGCCCCCGGCGGGCGGGGGTGCGCTGGAGGTGGTCTCGCTGGGCACGGGATCGGGCCCGGCGCTGCTCAGGGGCTGCTCGGCGGGGGCCTGCGGCTGGTCGCTGACGACGAGAGGCTCGGGGGTGGGGTTGGGCGCGGGCTCGTCGCCGGACTCGTCGGCCTCGTCGGCGAGCGACGGCTCGTCGGTGTCCAGGGGCGCGCGGGTGGCCTTCCGCGTCGGCGTGGGCCGGGGGGTGGAGGTGACCCCGCCTCCCCTGCGGGTGGAGGGGCGGTCGGGGGCGGGGGTGGACTGCGCCCTCTCGCCCCCCGGCTCCGGCGTCTCGTCACCCGCCTCCGAGGGCTCGTCGTCCGGTACCGGTTCCTCCGCGGGCTCCTCGGCGGGCGGGGTGGCGTCGGCCTCCGGTACCGGCTGGTTCGACGCCGCCGCGACGCAACCGGCGGGCGGGCAGTCGGCGGGACCCTCGGAGCCGGCCAGGGTACGGACGCCGACCACGGTCCCGCCGAGCACCACGGCCACCGCGGCGACGACCAGCAACGTCTTCCTGACGCGCCCGCCGGACCTCTCCTCGTCGGGCCACGGGTCGAACTTGGTAGACGCGCCGGAGGTGTCGGACGGCTCGGACTCCGACGTCCATCCCGACCCCAGGAAACCCGTCCGGGTCTCGGTGACCACCGACTCCTCGGGACGGAGCCGGCGCCCGATCAGCTCGTCCTCCCAGCCCGGTTCCGGAGCGGACTCCGGCCCGCGTTTACCCCGGTTCGAGGAAGCCTCGTCCCCGTTTGCCCCGTGGCGGCCCATACGGCCCCTTTCTCGAAGGGAATCTCGACCGCCCATCTTCATACCAGTTAGATAACCGTTTGTCGCAATTTTCACAGATGTCGCAGGAAGTGGTAAGCGTCACTCCCGGAAGTGATCCCAGCCTCCACGGTCGAGCAAAACCCCCTTGACCTGCACGTTTTCCCCCGGACCCCCCTCGACGACGTGGCCCACCACGTTCCAGCCCTCCGGGAGCCGTACGTGGGCCGGGAAGGTCGCGACGAGCGCGTGGTCATCGCCGCCGGAGAGGATCCACTCCAGCGGATCGGCGCCGAGCAGCCGGGCGGCCTCCCGCATCGCCGGTGGGACGGTGAACGCCTCCGGGTCGAGGACGAGCGCGGTCCCGGCCGCCTCGGCCACGTGGCCGAGATCCTGGAGCAGGCCGTCACTCACGTCGAGCATCGCGGTCGCGCCGAGCGCGGCGGCCTCCGGGCCGCGCGCGTAGGGGGGCGCCGGACGGCGGTGGGCGTCGATCAGCTCCACCGGCCCGGCCAGGCCAGCGCGGAGCAGCGCGAGCCCGGCGGCGGCGTGCCCGAGGCGGCCCGCGAAGGCCACCACGTCACCGGGACGGGCCCCCGACCGCGTGACCGGTGCCCGGCCGCCCAGGTCGCCGAGAGCGGTGACGGCGACCACGACGAGATCGCAGCGGGTGATGTCGCCGCCCACCACGCTGGCGCCGACGAGGTCACACTCGTCGCGGAAGCCGTCGGTGAGGTCGTCCAGCCAGCCGGTGGCGGCGTCGGCGGGCAGCCCGAGGCCGACCACGAGGCCGGTGGGATCGGCCCCCATCGCCACGACGTCCGAGAGATTCTGCGCCGCCGCCTTGCGGCCGATGTCGTAGCCACTGGACCAATCGCGGCGGAAGTGCCTACCCTCAATCAACAGGTCAGTCGTCACGACGACCCGCCCGTCGGGAGCGCTCACCACCGCGGCGTCGTCCCCGGGGCCGAGCAACACGGTCCTACCCTGTGGCAAACGTCCGGCAATACGTGCAACAACCCCGAATTCGCCGAGATCTCCGACTGTGATGACACACCTCCCGTTCATCACAGGGTACGGTGGCCCTTCGGCACTGATCCAATCGCCCGGGAGGTCGTTATGGTGCAGGCCTACATCCTTATCCAGACCGAGGTCGGCAAGGCCGCGAACGTGGCGTCGGAGATCTCAAGCATCTCAGGTGTCACGCAGGCCGAGGACGTCACCGGGCCGTACGACGTGATCGTGCGCGCCGAGGCCCGCAACGTCGACGAGCTGGGGAAGCTCGTGGTGGCGCAGATCCAGGGTGTGGAGGGGATCACGCGGACACTGACGTGTCCCATCGTCCATATCTGACGTATCCGCCGTATCCGAGTTCACGCGTCGGCGCCCGGACCCGCCTCCGGGCCCCGAGCCCGCAACCGACCGTCTGGAACGTGACATGCCACTGCGGTTCGCCCGCCGGGCGGGGTGCGTCGGCGCTCTGCTGATCCTGGTGGGCTGCGGCGGTGCCGTCCGGGTCGAGCCACCGGCTCCCGAGGGGGCCGCCGCCTCCGCGTGCCGGGTGCTCGCCGAGCGGCTCCCGGGGAAGCTCGACGGCGCGGACCGGACGGAGTCCACCCCGGCCTCCCCCTACGTCGCCGTGTGGGGGGAGGCGCGCATCGCCCTGCGCTGCGGGGTGCCGCGACCGGTGAGGATGTCACCGACCGACCAGGTGCCCGAGATCGACGGGGTGGCGTGGTACGCCGACCCGGCCAGGCCGACGCTGTTCACGGCGATCGGCAGGGAGGCCTACGTCGAGGTGACGATCGCGCGGGAGCACGTCCCGCAGAACGTGCTGGTCGACCTCGCGGCCCCCATCAAGAGCGCCCTGCCCCAGACCGGCTGAGCCTCCGCGTCAGGAGCGCCCTGTCGCAGGCCAGGTGAGCCTCCGCAGCAAGAGCGCCCTGCCTCGGACCGGCTGAGGGCCCTCCGCGGGCCGGGAAAGCCTCCGCGGCAGGAGCCGCCCTACCGCAGGCCGGGGGAGCGTCCGAGCGCGAGCTGGATCAGCCGGTCGACCAGCTCGGCGTAGGGCACCCCGGTGGCGGCCCACAGCTGCGGCGCGACCGACATCGCGGTGAAGCCCGGCATGGTGTTGATCTCGTTGACGATCAGCCGTCCGTCGGGGGTGTAGAAGAAGTCGACCCGCGACAGGCCCTCGCAGCCCAGCGCCTCGAAGGCGCGGACGGCCATCGCCCGCAGCTCCTCGACCGTCTCCTGGGGGATGTCCGCGGGCACGGACAGGGACATGTCATCCCCGATGTACTTGGCCTCGAAGTCGAAGAACTCGTGGTCGCCGTGGACCAGCACCTCGCCGGGCAGGCTGGCCCTGGGCGCCTCGTCGCCCGGCGACTCCAGCACCGCGCACTCGATCTCGCGGCCCGTGACGGCGGCCTCGACCAGCACCTTGGGGTCGTGCTCGCGGGCGAACTCGATGGCCCGCTCCAGCTCCTCCAGGTTGGCGGCCTTGGAGATGCCCTGGCTGGACCCGGCGCGCGCGGGCTTGACGAATACCGGCCAGCCGAGCTCCTGGACCTCCTTGAGGACCCGGCCGCGGTCGGTCCGCCAGTCGCGGTCGCGGATCGCGACGTACGGGCCGACGGGCAGGCCGGCGGCGGCGAGGACCAGCTTCATGTACGCCTTGTCCATGCCGACCGAGCTGGCCAGCACCCCGGAGCCGACGTAGCGGACCCCGGCCATCTCCAGGAGCCCCTGGATCGTGCCGTCCTCGGCGAAGGGGCCGTGCATCACCGGGAAGACGACGTCGACCTGACCGAGCTCGACGGGGATGCTGCCGGGGTCGTACGCCACCAGCGAGCCGCCGCCCGAGGCCAGCGCCAGCGTCGCGCCCGCGGCGTCGACGGCGGGCAGCTCGCCGCTCTCGATCCCGTAGCGCTGCTCCCCCGAGGCGAGCACCCACCGGCCGTCCTGGGCGATCCCGATGGGAACCACCTCGTACTTGGACCTGTCGATGGCCCCCAGCACGCTTCCCGCCCCGAGAATGGAGACGGCGTGCTCGGAATTGCGACCGCCGAAGACGACGGCGACCCTCGGTAGAGGTTCGTGCTGCTCACTCATGATGACCGAATGTACCCCCTGTTAGGGGGCAATCCGGCTGTTAGACGCGCCTACCTACCCGATGCGGGTAGTGAGTCGAGTGCCTTGGTCACGTCCATGATGAGATCCTCGGCGTCCTCCAGCCCGATGGAGAACCTGACCGCCGCCGCGTCGACCCCCGATCCCTCACCGAGCCGCCGGTGGGTGGCCGAGGCCACGTGCGCGGCCTTGGTACGGGTCCCTCCGGCGGAGGTGGCGATCGAGACGAGCTTGAGGGCGTCGGCCAGGGCCACTCCCGCGTCGTAGCCGCCGCGCGGGGTGATCGTCACGCAGGCGCCGTATCTCGTGCCCTCGGGGCCGGAGTCGAACAGGTGCCTGGCGAGCTGGTGGCCCGGGTGGCCGGGCAGCCCCGGGTAGTCGACCCGGCGTACGGCGGGGTGCTTGGCCACGGCGGCGGCGAAGACCATCGCGGTGGAGCACATCCGGCGGACCCGCAGCGGCAGGGTCTCCAGCCCCCTGCGGAGCAGGAACGCGTCGTCGGGAGAGAGGGTGCCCCCGGTGTCGATCCGGACCTCGCGCAGCTGGGCGATGAGGTCGGGGCGGCCCACCGCCACGCCCCCGGCGCAGTCGTCGTGGCCGCCGAGATACTTGGTCGCGGAGTGGATCACCAGGTCGGCGCCGTGTTCGAGGGGGCGGCACACGATCGGGGTGGCGAAGGTGGAGTCGACCACCAGCAGCGCCCCCGCGGCGCGGGCGATCCGGTAGAGGCCCCGGATGTCGGAGACCGCCATGGTGGGGTTGGACAGCGTCTCCGCGTAGATGATCTTCGTGTTGGGTTTGATCGCCGCCTGCACCCTGGCCAGCTCGCCGTAGCCCACGAAGTCGGCGCCGACCCCGAACCTGGCCAGCACGTTCGTGATCAGCGAGTGGGTCCCGCCGTACAGCGGGGTGGGGGCCACGATGTGCGCGCCCGCGCGCAGGAACGTCATCAGGACCGCGTTGACGGCGGCCATCCCCGAGGCGAACGCCTGCCCCGCCACGTCCTCGGGCGCCGCGGCGCCCTCCAGGGAGGCCACCGCCGAGGCGAAGGCGGCGGTGGTGGGGTTGTCGATCCGGCCGTACGCGTAGCCGTGGCTCTTCTCGTCGAACACCTCGGCGTACCCGGCGGAGTCGCCGAAGCCCCACGCGGAACTGCGCCACACGGGAAGGCCGAGCGGGGTCTGCCGGGGTGTCTCGGGAGCGGGCAGGTGCACCGACCGGGTGTTCTCGCCCTTGCGCCTGCGCATCCGTCTGTTCATCGACCACGCTGTCCGTTCACAGGCCGTACCGTTCCGGCTTGGGAGTCCGCGACATCAGCAGCACCGCGGCCTCGCTGGGGGGCATTGCGTCGTGGACGACGGCCACCACCACCTCGGTGATCGGCATCTCCACGTCGTGTTTTCTGGCCAGTTCGAGCACCGACTCGCAGGATTTGACCCCCTCGGCGGTCTGTTTCGTGGCGGCGATGACCTCGGCCAGCGTCATGCCCCGCCCAAGATTCTCACCGAAAGTACGGTTCCGGGACAATGGGGATGTACAGGTCGCCACCAGATCGCCCATGCCCGCGAGGCCCGCGAAGGTGTGCGGGTCCGCGCCGAGCACCGTGCCCAGCCGGGTGATCTCCGCCAGCCCGCGCGTCATCAGCATCGCCCCGACGTTGTCGCCGAGTCCCATCCCCGCCGAGATGCCGACCGCCAGGGCGATCACGTTCTTGACGGCCCCGCCGAGCTCGACCCCGATGACGTCGGGGTTGGTGTACGGGCGGAACCAGGGCGGCAGGTAGCAGGCCTCCTGGAGGCGCTCCATCGCCCGCTCGTCGGTGCAGGCGACCACGGTGGCGGCCGGCTGGCCCCGGACGATCTCACCGGCCAGGTTGGGGCCCGACACCACCGCGACCCGCTCCTGCGGCACCTCGGCGACCTCGCAGATCACCTCGCTCATCCGCTTGGTGGTGCCCAGCTCGATGCCCTTCATCAGGCTGACCAGCACCGCGCCGGGCGGCAGGTGCGGTTTCCAGCCGGTCAGGTTCTTCCTCAGGGTCTGGGAGGGCACCGCGAGCACCACGAAGTCGGCGCCTTCGAGGGCCTCCGCGGGGTCGGTGGTGGCGCGCAGCGTCTCGGGCAGCACCGCGCCCGGCAGGTAGTCGGGGTTCTCGTGCCGCCGGTCGATCGCCTCGACGACGTCCGGCCTGCGGCCCCACAGCGTCGTCCGGGTGCCCGCCCCGGCGAGGATCATGCCGAAGGTCGTCCCCCACGAGCCCGTGCCGAACACGGCGGCCTTGGTCATCGGTTCTCCTCGGGCGTGGGAACCTCCGCCTCGGGGCGGGGGAGGCTGCGCGGCGCGATGCCGTACGGCTCGGTATCGCGTCCGGCGGCGCCCTCACCGCCGGAATGGCGGAGAGGTGAGACGCCTGTGGAGCTGGTGTAGGACCTCAAGGGATTTCTCCTGGCGGGCGACCGGCGGTGATTCAGGAACTCTCACGGGCGACCGTGGGAATCCCCTCCCTTCGGGGAGGGGAGGATGTCAACACCGTACGCCGAAGTCAGTTGTCGGACGGTCGCTTGAACGGCGTCCCGGGTGGCTTCTCCCCGCGGATCTCGGCCAGCTGGGCCGTGATCGCCGCCATGATGTCGGCGGTCGCCTCGCGCAGGACGTCGGCGGAGAGCTGCTCCCCCTCGCGCCCCGCGTACCTCGACAGGTCGACCGGCGGTCCCGTCTGCACGCGGAAGGTCTTGCGCGGCAGCAGGCGGGGCCTTCTGGCGCCGTACGGCAGGATCTCCTGGGCCCCCCAGTGGGCGACGGGGATCACCGTCGCGCCGGTGGCCAGCGCGAGCCTGGCCGCGCCGGTCTTGCCCTCCATCGGCCAGAAGTCCGGGTCGCGGGTGCAGGTGCCCTCCGGGTAGAACATCACGCACGCCCCGGCGGCGAGCCGCCGCCGCGACTCCTCCAGCGAGCGGGCCGCGTCGGCGCTCCCCCGGTAGACCGGGATGGCCTGCAGCGCCCGTACCAGGGGACCGACCAGCGGCACCGAGAACAGACCGGACTTGGCGAGGATCACCGGCCAGCGTCCGTGGTTGTAGAGGAAGTGCGCGACGAGGATGGGGTCCAGCCACGACAGGTGGTTGGTCACCATGATGATCCCGCCCGTCCTGGGCAGACGGTCGCTGCGACGCCAGTCCTTCTTGACCAGGAGCCACGAGATCGGCTTGACGATCGCGACGGCGAAGGCCACCCAGAATCGCGAAGGCCAGCCGGGGCGTCTCATGGGCTCCTCCATCTGAGCGGGATGCGCCCCAAGTCTCCCGGTTGGCTCCGGGGAATGTCGAGGCGGGATGCTTAAGGCTATGTCTGCTTCGGAGAACTCCGGCTGGACCCTCGTCGTCCCGGTCAAGACACTGGTCGCCGCCAAAACCCGCCTGTCGGCCGCGGCGGGCCCGCACCGGGCCGCGCTGGCCGTGGCGATCGCCTGCGACACCGTCGAGGCGGCGCTGAGCTGCGCGCTCGTCGCGCGGGTGGTCGTGGTGACGGGCGACCCGGTGGCCGCGGAGGCGCTCGGCGAGGTCGGGGCGCACGTGGTCGGCGACCCGGAGGCGGGGCTGAACGCCGCCCTGCGGCACGGCGCCCTGGAGGCGGCGCGGCTGGCGCCCGGCGACGCCGTCGGCGCCCTCCAGGCCGACCTCCCGGCCCTGCGCCCGGCGGAGCTGGCCCGCGTGCTGACCGCCGCCGCGGAGTTCGGCCAGATGTTCCTGCCCGACGCCGCCGAGATCGGCACGACCTTCTACGGCGTACGGCCGGGGGTGCCGTTCACGCCGGGGTTCGGCGGCGAGTCGCGGGAACGGCACCTGCGGCGCGGCGCCAAGGAGCTCTCCGTGGAGGGAGTGGAGTCGGTCCGCCACGACGTGGACACCCCGGACGACCTGCGCCTGGCGCTGGCCCTCGGCGTCGGCCCGCGCACGCTGGCGATGGCGGAGAGGATCTCCGCGTCGAGCCGGGAAGGCGGGCGAGCGCCCGGCCTGACCGGCGGGTGAGACGGGGACGGCTCGGGCGGGACGGATCGGGTCGAGCGGGGACGGCTCGGGCGGGGATGCCTCGGGCGGGGGCGGCTCAGGTGGGGTGATTCGGGCGGGACGGGCCGAGTCGGGCGAGACGGTTCGGGCGGGGACGGGGCCACGGGCGGGAGTTAGGCTGGGCGGGTGCAGGCGACGGTGCGGGACTTCGACCCGGCGACCCGGTCGGGGTCGGTATTCCTGGACGACGGGACCCGGATCCCGTTCGACACGGCGGCGTTCGACGCGGGGCCGCTGCGGCTGCTCAGGTCCGGCCAGCGGGTCAACATCGTCATGGACGGCGACAACGTCGTCTACGTCACCCTCTCGACCTTCCCCCTGCCCGGATAGACAGCCCCGAGCAGACACCCCGGACGGACAACCCGAACGGACAACCCCGGACGGACGCCACCAGCTGAACACCCCGGTCGGACGTCACCGGCTGGACTCCCCGGACAGACTCCCCCGTACAGGCCCTCGGAAAAACCCCCGAACGGGCGTCCTCACCGGGCGGGCCCGGCGGAAAAGCCGGGCGCCCGGACTCCCGTCGCGGGAGTCCGGGCGCCTGTGCCCGAGGCCTACCTCTTCTTCGACGCCTTCTTGCCGCCGGTGTTGACGAGTTCCTTGAAGTCGGAGCCCGGCCGGAACTTCGGCCCCCAGCTCTCGGCGACGCGAATCTCGGCACCCGTCGAGGGGTTGCGGGCGGTGCGGGCCGGCTTGTGCACCATCTCGAAAGCGCCGAACCCCGTGATCGAGACCTTGTCGCCACTCGCGACGGCGGTCTGGATGGCGTCGAGCACCGCGTTCACGGCCTCGGTGGCCGTCTTCTTGTCGCCCACCCGATCCGCGATGGCGTCGACGAGTTCCTTTTTGTTCATAAGGTTGCTCCCCCTGCTTACCGATGTCCGGGAGTGGGTCACGAGGCAGAAAACCCGTCTCACCCGATTTGTCACGGCGAGGGGTCTCATCACAGATCTCTCATCAACGATCACGATGAGAAACCCCTTGCCCGCTTGAAATTAGGGGACGGAGCCGTATGACTCAATCACCTTCCGCAATGTTTCCAGTGCTTGGCGTATCTGAAACCACGACATCAATACTGAGAAGGAACAAATCAAGGCGCCCGGTGGCGTGTTCGAGGTCGCGTTTGGCCAAATCGCAGATGGCCAGAAGACGCCTGGCGAGACGTTTTCTGTCCTCGGCGGGGACGGGCAGGGACCGGACGCGGCGGTGCGCCTCGCGCAGCCGCCACGCCAGCTCGTGTTCTGAACTCGTCAGACGGTCGTCGGCAGCCATGGCTGCCGACCATTCTCGTATGCCCCTATGGCGTCGGCGTTGCGCAGGGTCAGCCCGATGTCGTCCAGGCCCTCCGTGAGCCGCCAGCGCGTGTAGTCGTCGATCTCGAACGCGGCGGCCTCGCCGTCCCAGCGGACCTGGCGTTCGCCCAGGTCGACGGTGATCTCCAGGGTGGGGTCCGCCTCCACCGCGGCCTGCAGGGCCTCGACGATCTCGCCGGGAAGGACGACCGGGAGCAGACCCATCTTGGTGGAGTTATTACGGAAGATATCCCCGAACCGGGCCGCGATCACGACGCGGAAACCGTACTGCTGCAGGGCCCAGACCGCGTGCTCGCGGGAGGAACCTGTGCCGAAGTCGGGTCCGGCGAGCAGGATCGTGGCGCCCTCGTGGGCGGGGTCGTTCAGGACGAAGGCGGGGTCCTCGCGCCAGGCGGAGAACAGGCCCTTCTCGAAACCGGTCCGGCTGACCTGCTTGAGCCAGACGGCGGGGATGATCTGGTCGGTGTCCACGTTGCTGCGGCGCAGCGGCACGGCCCGGCCGGTGTGGGTGACGAACGCTTCCATCGCGAGGACTCCTTACAGGTCGGCGGGCGCGGTGAGTTTGCCGGTGACGGCGGTCGCGGCGGCGACCTGCGGGGACACGAGGTGCGTACGGCCGCCCTTGCCCTGGCGTCCCTCGAAGTTGCGGTTGGAGGTCGAGGCGCTGCGCTCGCCGGGGGCGAGGGTGTCGGGGTTCATGCCCAGGCACATGGAACACCCGGCCTCGCGCCACTCGGCGCCCGCCTCCTTGAAGACCTCGTGCAGCCCCTCCTGCTCGGCCTGGAGCTTGACCAGCATCGAGCCGGGGACGATCAGCGTGCGCGTGACGACCCGGCGCCCGCGCAGCACGTCGGCCACCGCGCGCAGGTCCTCCAGCCGCCCGTTGGTGCAGGAGCCCACGAAGACCGTGTCGACCTGGACCTCACGGAGCGGGGTGCCCGCGGTCAGGCCCATGTACTCCAGGGCGCGGGTGGCGGCGGCCGGGTCGTCGGTGTCCTCGGGGCGCGGCACGGACGTCCCCAGCGGGGCGCCCTGGCCCGGGTTGGTGCCCCAGGTGACGAACGGGGTCAGCGTCGAGGCGTCGATCTCCACGACGGTGTCGAAGACGGCGTCCTCGTCGGTCACGAGCGACTTCCAGTACGCGACCGCGGCGTCCCAGTCCGCGTCGGCCGGGGCGTGGGGACGGCCCCTGAGGTACTCGAAGGTGGTCTCGTCGGGAGCGATCAGGCCCGCGCGGGCGCCCGCCTCGATGGACATGTTGCAGACGGTCATCCGGCCCTCCATGGAGAGCTTGCGGATGGCCTCGCCCCGGTACTCGACGATGTAGCCCTGGCCGCCACCGGTGCCGATCTTGGCGATGATCGCCAGGATCAGGTCCTTGGCCGTGACGCCGGGCGGCAGCTCGCCGGAGACCTCGATGGCCATCGTCTTCGGCCGGTAGGCGGGCAGCGTCTGGGTCGCCAGCACGTGCTCGACCTCGGAGGTGCCGATGCCGAACGCGATGCCGCCGAAGGCGCCGTGGGTGGAGGTGTGAGAATCACCACACACGATCGTCATGCCGGGCTGGGTCAGGCCGAACTGCGGGCCGATGATGTGGACCACGCCCTGTCCCGCGTCACCCATCGGATACAGCCGGACACCGAACTCCGCGCAGTTCTTGCGCAGCGTCTCGACCTGCACCCGCGACACCGGGTCGTCGATGGGGCCGCGTACGGTCGGGACGTTGTGGTCCTCGGTGGCGACGGTGAGGTCGGGCCGCCTGATCGGGCGACCGGCCAGGCGCAGGCCGTCGAACGCCTGCGGGCTCGTGACCTCGTGAATGAGGTGCAGGTCGATGTAGAGCAGGTCGGGTTCTCCTTCAGCACGTCGCACGACGTGCTGCTCCCATACCTTCTCCGCGAGCGTGCGGCCCATGTCGCCTCCTTGCGATCGGCTGTCCCACTCCCACTTGCTTTCTCATATGTCGAGACGGCAGTATCGGTGTATGGACAACTCTAGCGGAGTCGGCGTACTCGACAAGGCCGTCCTCGTGCTCAATGCCCTCGAAGCAGGTCCGGCGTCCCTCGCGCAGCTCGTTCAGGCCACCGGCCTGGCACGGCCCACCGCCCACCGGCTGGCCGTCGCGCTGGAGCACCACCGCATCGTCTCCCGCGACACACAGGGCCGGTTCGTGCTGGGCCCGCGCCTGTCCGAGTTGTCCACGGCCGCCGGGGAGGACCGGCTGCTGGCCGTCGCCTCTCCGGTCCTCACCCAGCTCAGGGACCTGACCGGCGAAAGCGCGCAACTTTACCGTCGCCAGGGCGACGAGCGGGTCTGCGTGGCCGCCGCCGAGCGCGCCAGCGGGCTGCGCGACACCGTGCCGGTCGGCTCGGCGCTGCCGATGCTCGCCGGTTCCGCGGCGCAGATCCTGCTCGCCTGGGAGGAGCCCGACCGCCTGCACCGGGGCCTGCGCGGGGCCAAGTTCACCGCGGCCACGCTGGCGAGCGTACGGCGCAGGGGCTGGGCACACAGCGTCGGCGAGCGCGAGCAGGGCGTGGCCAGCGTCTCGGCGCCGATCAGGGGCGCGGGCGGCAAGGTGGTCGCCGCGGTCTCGGTCTCCGGCCCGATCGAGCGCCTGACCCGCACCCCCGGCCGCCTCCACGCCGCCCCCGTCGTCACCGCCGCCGAACGGATCACCGAGTCGATGCGCCGCGCCAACTGAAGACCGGCCGAGGGCCCGCTGAGAGCCCGCCGGGGGCGAGCCGGAGCACCGTGGCGGGCGGATCACCGGGCCGGAGGGACGGCGCCGGCTGACACCCGCCGATCGGCGGGCGATATGAGGAGGCGAGCACCCCTCCGGCCCCCTAGGCTGGGAAGGTGACAGATCGCATCGAGGCAGCCGCGGCTGAACTGCGTCCCCTGCTCCAAAACTTCATCCTCTGGGCGCGTGAGAACGCACCCGGCAGCGATTCCAACCTGGTCGGCTCCGTCGCTCTGTGGCACCGCCTGATCGCCTCCGACGACGTCGGCCGGTGGAAGCAGTCCGACCTGCGTACGGTGCTCCTCGATCGGATGCCACAGGTCGTCGAGGACCCTGACGCCGCCGCCGACGGCATGGTGCCCGCGATCCGCGCCTACCTGACCTTCCTGTCGGAGTCCGACCGCCTGGCCAAGGGCTCCGCCTCGCTCGACGACCTGCTCTCCGAGCTCGACCGCCTCGAAGACGACTTCGTCGACGCGATGGAGGACCTCGTCGTCGAGGAGGACGAGGACGAGGACGGGGAGTACGACGAGGAGGAGTCCGAGGGGCTCGGCGACTTCGAGCCGTTCGCCGACGAGCTCTCCGAGCTGCCGACGATCAGGCTCCGCCCGGACAGCGAGCTGGCCTCGGCCACCCGCAGGACGACCCTGATCGCCAAGGCCCGCGACCTCGCGGTCTGGGTCGGCTCCGAGCGCCGGGTGGGCGAGACGAGCCTGCTCGACGACACCGAGATCGTCGAGGCCCTGGCGGTCCTGGGGCTCCCCGTCCCGGAGAAGGGCGGCGCGTCGCTGGCCGACTCCGTCCCCGCGCTCTGGAACATCTGGAACCTCGCGATCGACCTCGACTTCCTCCAGCCCGAGGGGGAGGACACCGTCAGTGTCGACGCCGACACCGCCGAGTGGCCCTTCGAGGAGGACGACGACGCCCTCGACGCGTGGATGGCGGGCCTGCACTCCATCGACTACGGCGACCCCGAGCTGGCGGACGAGGAGGCCACGATCGCCCTGTCCGGGCTGACCAGGGCGCTGCTGGTCCGGGTGCTGCTGGCGACGGGCTCGAAGCCGCTGGCCGAGCTGCGCACCGAGCTGGCCGAGGCCGCCGCCGAGTACGACGACCTGGGCGCCGAGGCCTGGACCGCCGCCACCGCGCAGTACGGCGACCCGCTCAACCCGGTGCTCGACTGGCTGACCGGGTACGGCATGGTCGAGGTCGAGCACGACCAGGTGCGGCTGACGCCGCTCGGCATGGAGGGCGTGGTCCATCTCGTGGACGACGCCGACATCGAGCTGGACGCCCGGCCCGCCATCGACGCGATGACGGCCCTCGACCTGCTCTCCTTCGGCGCCGAGCTTCCCGAGGAGGAGGCGGACGCCGAGTTCGCGGCCTGGATGGAGCTGCGCGCCCCCGAGCAGGCCGCCAGGGACCTGCTGGAGGCCGCCGCCGAGGACGACGCGGACGCGCTGATCAGGGTCCAGGCGGCCAGCATGGTCGGCTCGCTCGGCGACGTGGCCGTGCCCGCGTGGCGGGAGGCCCTCGACGAGCCGTCCCTGCGCCCGTACGCGGCCACCCACCTGGCCCAGCTGGGCGTCGAGGACGCTCCCACGCCCACCCAGGCCGACACCCACTGGCTGATCCTCGACATGCTGACCATCTCCGCCGGTCTCGGCCGCCCGGAGTTCGTCAGCAGCCTCGACGACATCGGCAACGTACCGAATCTGGTCAGCCTGCTCGAAGTGATCTGGAAGGTGCGGCACCCGCACCTTGAGGAGCTGCTGGAGGCGATCGGCAAGGCCCACCCGGACAAGCAGGTGGGCAAGGCCGCCAAGCGGGCCCTGTTCAAGGCCCGCTCGGGACAGAACTAGCCGCCCCCGTCCCCCCGGAGCCCGTCGGCTTCGGGGGGACGGGGGATCAGCGCATCGAGAAGACGGCGCAGGTCGTGGTGGCGTGGGCGTACAGCCTGCCGTCGCCCTCGCCGGTGATCCGCGCCTCCGAGGTCGCGACGGTCCGGCCGACGTGCAGGGTCCTCGCCTCGCAGCGCAGCGGCCCGGTGCCCGTGTAGACCGGGCGGACCATGTTCACCCCGAGCTGGACGGTCGTGTACGTCTTGCCGGGCGGCAGCTCGCTCATGACCGCGCACCCGAGGGCCGAGTCGAGCAGGGTGGCGAGATAGCCGCCGTGCACGCTTCCGAGCGGGTTGTAGAGGTGCTCGCCGGTCTCCCCCACGAAGACCGCCAGGCCGCGCTCGACGTGGGTTATCCGGAAGCCGAGCGTGCTCGCGATCGGCGGCGGGGGGATGCGGCCGTCGACCAGCCTCTCCAGGAATTCCAGCCCCGACAGCTCCGCCACGTCGGCGGGGAGTGTCGACGGCGCCCACGAGTGGGTCCGTGAGATCGTCGGTTCCTGCTGAGCCGGGGGCGTCGTCGGCATGGGCTCCACCATCGCGAGGGGGTCGTACCTGGGTACGGATTACGTACCCTGCACATTATGGGACAGGCGGCCCGCGGTGTGCCTCCTGAGGCCCCTCGGGCCCCAGGCAGGGGAAGCCTCGGGTCAGGATCCGGGGCAGGGGAATTTCGAGAAATCCGGAAATGCAGAAACCCCGGAAGCGGTTGCTTCCGGGGTTCGCGGTGTAGCCCCGACCGGATTCGAACCGGCGCTACCGCCTTGAGAGGGCGGCGTCCTAGGCCACTAGACGACGGAGCCTTGCGAAAGACAGTGGTAGTCCCGACCGGATTCGAACCGGCGCTACCGCCTTGAGAGGGCGGCGTCCTGGGCCACTAGACGACGGGACCCTACACACTGTCATCAGACTCGGAGGGGACCGAATCTGCGGCGTCTTCCAGAGAAGACGCAGCTGGGGTACCAGGACTCGAACCTAGAACAACTGAACCAGAATCAGCCGTGTTGCCAATTACACCATACCCCACCGCGCTGGACCCCCTTGCGGGACTCGCTGGCGACTCCGAAAGAATAGCCCAGGTTGGGGGTCAAGACCAAAACGATTGCCGTAGGCCGAATCGCGGTATCACCGGGCTGCCGCCACGAAGGTCCACCCTGTAACGCCGCCGGAGAGATCCGGCCGCATGTGAGGAGTTTCCGCCTTGACCGACAACCCGTTCTTCACCCCCAGCGAGCTGCCCTACGGGTTGCCGCCGTTCGCCCAGGTCAGGGAGGAGCACTACCTTCCCGCCTTCGAGCGCGGCATGGCCGACCAGCTGCGTGAGGTACGGGAGATCACCGAGAGCCCGGAGCCCCCGACGTTCGCCAACACGATCGAGGCCCTGGAGCGGTCGGGACGGATCCTCCACCGAACCGTGACCGTTTTCTTCAGCGTCTCCGCCTCCGACGCGACCGACGGCATCCGGGAGATCGAGACCGGCATCTCCCCCAGGCTGACCCAGCACGCCGACTCCATCCGCCTGGACCGCGCCCTGTACGCCCGGATCAAACAGGTGACCACCGACGACGCCGAGGAGGCGTGGCTGCTGGAGAAGTACCGCGTCGACTTCGTCAGGGCCGGAGCCGACCTGTCCGAGAGCGACCAGGAGCGTCTCAGGGAGCTCAACGAGGAGCTGACCAGGCTCTCCACGACCTTCTCCCAGAACCTGCTCACGGCCTCCACGGACTCCGCGCTGGTCGTCGAGGACGCCGGGCTGCTGGACGGGCTCTCCGAGAGCGCGATCAAGGCGATCGAGAAGGACGGCTCGTACGTCCTGGCGCTGTTCAACCACACCAACCACCCCGCCCTCGCGGAGCTGACCGACAGGGAGACCCGCAGGAGGCTCTACGAGCTGTCCACGGGCCGGGCTCCGGAGAACTTCGAGCTGGCGGCCAGGATGACGGCGCTCCGCGCCGAGCGGGCGGCGCTGCTCGGCTATCCCAGCCACGCCGCCTACTCCGTCGCCGACCAGACGGCCAAGACCACCGAGGCCGTCGAGGAGATGCTCGGCAAGCTGGTGGGCCCGGCGGTGGCCAACGCCCGCCGGGAGGCCGAGGCGCTGAGCGAGCAGGCCGGTTTCCCCATCGAGCCGTGGGACTGGTCCTTCTACGCGGAGCGGGTGCGCAAGGCCCGCTACGACTTCGACGGCGCCGACCTGCGCCCGTACTTCGAGCTGGACCGGGTGCTGCGCGACGGCGTCTTCCACGCGGCGGGCGAGCTGTACGGGATCGTCTTCTCCGAGCGGGACGACCTGGCCGGGTACCATCCGGACGTGCGGGCCTTCGAGGTGTTCGACGCCGACGGCTCGCCGCTCGGCCTGTTCCTGTTCGACCCGTACGCCCGGCCCACCAAGCGCGGCGGCGCCTGGATGAACAACCTGGTCGACCAGTCGCACCTGTTCGACGAGCGGCCCGTGGTGATGAACAACCTCAACATCACCAAGCCCGCCGAGGGGCCGACGCTGCTCACGTTCGACGAGGTCAACACCGCTTTCCACGAGTTCGGCCACGCGCTGCACGGCCTGTTCTCCGACGTGCGCTTCCCCCGGCTCTCCGGTACGGCGGTGCCGCGCGACTTCGTGGAGTACCCCTCGCAGGTCAACGAGATGTGGGCCACCTGGCCGTCGATCCTCGCCAACTTCGCCAGGCACCACGAGACCGGCGAGCCCGTGCCCGCGGAGCTCCTGGAGAAGATGAGGGCCGCCGAGAAGTTCAACCAGGGCTTCGCGACCGTCGAGTACCTCGCGGCGGCGCTGCTCGACTGGTCCTGGCACAAGCTGGCGGCGGGCGAGACCGTCGAGGACGCCGAGGCGTTCGAGAAGGCGGCCCTGGAGCGCGCCGGGATCGCCTTCGAGCTGGTCCGCCCCCGCTACCGGACCAACTATTTCGCCCACATCTTCTTCAGCGGGGTGGGCGGCTACAGCGCGGGCTACTACTCCTACATCTGGAGTGAGGTGCTCGACGCCGAGAGCGTCGACTGGTTCCGGGAGAACGGCGGCCTCGTACGCGGGAACGGCGACCACTTCCGCTCCACCCTGCTGTCGGTCGGTGGCTCGCGGGACGTGATGGACGCCTTCCGCGACTTCCGGGGGCGCGACCCGCGCATCGAGCCCCTGCTGAAGCGCCGGGGACTGCAGGCGTAGCCCCCGCCCGCGTGGCCCTTCGTCCATCGCCGGGGTGTGGTTTCCCGCACCCCGGCGATGGGCGCAGGGCCAATGCGCGTGGCGGGCGCGGCGGGCATCGTAAAGGTCATGAAACGACCACGGAACAGGATCGGCTCCGCGCTCGTCGCCGGTCTGGCGGGGGCCCTGTTGCTGGGGACCGCGGACCCGGCCGCGGCCGGGCGGGAAGATCACGGCACCCGGGGAGCCGCCACCTCGGCCACCACCGGGAGGGACACGACGGTCCGTACCGACGCCGGGTGGGTGCGGGGCACGCGGGCCGGAGACCACCGGCTCTTCCAGGGCATCCCGTACGCCGCGCCGCCGGTCGGGGAGCTGCGCTGGCGGTCGCCGCGGGCCGTCGCCCCGTGGCAGGGGGTGCGCGAGGCCACCGCGCCCGGCAACCGGTGCGCGCAGACCGCCGACGTCTGGGGGCTGCCGGGAAGCGAGGCGGAGGACTGCCTCTACCTCAACGTGACCACCCCCTCCCGGAGCGGCGGGAACCGCCCCAGGCCGGTCGTGGTGTGGCTGCACGGCGGGAGCTTCACGAAGGGGGCGGGCAGCGACTACGACGCCCGCAGGCTGGCCGTGCGGGGCGACGTCGTGGTCGTGACGGTCAACTACCGGCTGGGGATCTTCGGGTTCTTCGGGTATCCGGGGCTTGAGAACTCGGGGGCGCTGGGGATCGAGGACCAGCAGGCGGCCCTGCGCTGGGTGCGGCGCAACGCGGCGGCGTTCGGCGGCGACCCGCGCAACGTCACCCTGGCCGGTGAGTCCGCGGGGTCGCACGCGGTGTGCGCGCAGCTCACCTCCCCCTCTGCGGCGGGGCTGTTCCACCGGGTGATCGCCCAGAGCACCCCGTGCGGGGCAGGGAGCTTCGAGGGCACCTCGCTGAAGCCGGTCATGAACATCCCCCTCTGGCTGCCCAGCGCCTACCACGAGGGCCACGGGCAGGGCGTGGCCGCCAAGCTGGGGTGCACCGACCCGGCGACCGCGCTCGCCTGCCTGCGGGGCAGGCCGGTGGCCGACCTGCTCGCCCAGGAGCCCCTCCCGCTGCCGGGGTACGGCAACGCGGTGCTGCCCGAGGATCCGGCGAAGGTGCTCCAGGAGGGCCGCTTCCACCGGGTGCCGGTGCTGACGGGCATCACCCGGGACGAGGGCACGATGTTCACGTCGCTGATGTTCCCGGCGCCGATGTCGGCGGAGGAGTACGCGCCCGCCGTCACCTCCGTGTTCGGCGCCGCGGGGCCCGAGGTCCTGGCCAGATACCCGCTGGACGCCCACGAGGGCCCGCCCCTCCAGGCGGTGGCGGCCATCATGAGCGACCTGGACTGGGCCTGGCAGGCGCGTGACACCGACCTGCGGTTCGCCCGGCACGTGCCGACCTACTCCTACGAGTTCACCGACCGTACGGCCCCCGTGCTCTTCCCGCTGGGGCATGGGATCAGGCCGCTCGCCTCGCACGGCTCCGAGTTGTCGTTCCTCTTCGGGGTCGGCTGGGAGTCCGCCCCGCTCACCTCCGAGCAGCGGCGGCTCGGGGATGTGATGATCGACTACTGGTCCCGGTTCGCCGCCGTCGGCGACCCGAACCGGCCGGGCCTGCCCTCCTGGAAGCGCGTGCGCCCCGGCGACGGCACCCCGTACGTGCAGGGGCTGGCCCCGGGGCGGGGCGGCGTCGGGCCCTTCGACCGGGCCTCGGCGCACAACCTCGCCTTCTGGGACGGGCTCGCCGGGCGGGGGGCCGGAGGCTCCTGATCTTTCTCCCGTGGCTCCGGCCGCCCGGTGACCGTTGATCGAAAGCGAAGGCCCGCCCCCGGTGAGTTCCCGGGGGCGGGCCTTGACGCTTCGTGAGGTCCGGTCAGCCCTGGAGTCTCGCGAGGGCGGCGCGGAGGCGCTCGGCGGAGCGCTCGCGGCCGAGGACCTCGATCGACTCGAACAGCGGCAGGCCCACGGTCCGGCCGGTGACGGCCACGCGCACCGGGGCCTGGGCCTTGCCGAGCTTGAGGCCGTGCTCGGTACCGACCTCCTCCAGGGCGGCCTTCAGCGACTCGGGGTCCATGGCGACCGTCTCCAGGCGGGCGAGATAGCCGGTGAGGATCTCCACGGCGGAGTTCTTCATGGCCTTGTCCCACGACGCCTGGTCGAAGACGGGCTCGTCCAGGAAGAGGAAGTCGACGTTCGCCGTGATCTCGGACAGGACCGCGATGCGGGTCTGGGCGAGCTCGGCGACCTTGGCGAAGGTCGCGCGGTCCCAGCCGGGCTCCAGCCACGGCTCGCAGCGGGCGGCGAACTCCTCCAGGGGCAGCGCCCGGATGTACTCGCCGTTGAACGCGCGGAGCTTCTTCTCGTCGAAGAAGGCCGGAGAGGGGTTGACGTCCTCCAGCTTGAACAGCGGCACCATCTCCGCCCAGGGCATGATCTCCCGGTCGTCGCCGGGGCCCCAGCCGAGCAGCATCAGGTAGTTGACCATCGCCTCGGCCAGGTAGCCCTCGTCGCGGTAGGACTCCAGGGCGACCTTGTCGCGGCGCTTGGACAGCTTCTGGCGCTTCTCGTTCACGATGACCGGCACGTGCGCCCAGGTGGGCGGGGTGACGCCGAGCGCCTCCCAGAGCAGCTGCTGCTTGGGCGTGTTGGACAGGTGCTCCTCGGCCCTGACCACGTGGCTGATCCGCATCTCGACGTCGTCGACGACGTTGGCCAGCACGAACAGCGGGGAGCCGTCGCCGCGCGCGACGACGAAGTCCTCCATCGCGTTGTTGGGGAACTCGACGGTGCCCCGGACCAGGTCCTGGACCACGGTGACGCCCTCGTCGGGGGTACGGAAGCGGACCGCGCCCTCGGTCAGGCCCCGGTCGCGGCAGAAGCCGTCGTAGCCCTGGTGCTCGGAGCCGGTGCGCGCCTTCACCTCGTCGCGGGTGCACGAGCAGTAGTAGGCCCGGCCCTCGGCGACGAGCCCGGCCACGGCCTCGCGGTGCTGCTTCTCGTACGACGACTGGAAGTAGGGGCCCTCGAAGATCGGGTTGTCCTCGTCGATCCCGATCCAGGCGAGCGCCGAGATGATGCCCTCGGTCCATTCTGGCCGGTTGCGGGCGGCGTCGGTGTCCTCGATGCGCAGCACGAACTTTCCACCGGCCTGCTCGGCCAGGGCCCAGTTGAACAGCGCGGAGCGGGCGCCGCCGACATGGAACATGCCGGTCGGCGAGGGGGCGAAACGAACCCTAATCACGGGAGACCACCCGGTTGCTGAGAGTGCCGATTCCTTCGATGAAAACGCTGACCTCGTCGCCGACGGTGAGCGGGCCGACCCCTTCGGGGGTCCCAGTGAGGATGACGTCGCCGGGGATCAGGGTCATGACCGCGCTCACGTGGGCGATCAGCGCGGGGATGTCGTACATGAGCTTGGAGGTGCGCGAGTTCTGCTTGATCTCGCCGTTCACCGACGTGACGATGCCGACGTCGCCCGGGTCGAGCTCGGTCTGGATCCACGGGCCGAGCGGGCAGAAGGTGTCGAAGCCCTTGGCCCGGGTGAACTGGACGTCCTTCTTCTGCAGGTCCCTCGCCGTGACGTCGTTGGCGCAGGTGTAGCCGAAGATGACCTCGTGCGCCCGCTCGCGGGGCACCTCGCGGCAGAGCCTGCCGATCACCACCGCCAGCTCCCCCTCGTAGTCGACCCGCTGGGAGAGCGTCGTCGGGTAGGCGATGGCCTCGCCGGAACCGATCACCGAGGTCGACGGCTTGAGGAAGACCAGCGGCTCGTCGGGGACCTCGCCGCCCATCTCCCGGGCGTGGTCGGCGTAGTTCTTGCCGATCGCGACGACCTTGCTGGGCAGCATGGGCGCGACCAGCCTGACCTGGGAGAGCGAGTATCGCTCGCCGGTGAACTGGATCGGGCCGAACGGGTGGCCGGAGATCCCGGAGATGAACTCCTCCCCCGGGCCCCCCTCGACCACCCCGAACCCGACACCGTCTCCTGTGGAGAACCTCGCTATACGCACACGACAAGGCTAGTCGCGCTCCGGGTCCCGCCGGACCGTGCCCGTGGCTCCCCGTCCTACGGCTCTGGGAAGCTGGGCTGTATATGCCTAAAAATACCTATAAATCCAATTTTATCGATACCACCATGTTTGGTCCAAGAAAAGCTATGTCCTGATTTATGCGTATATGAGGGGTATGACCGCCTCAGAAGCATCGGGGGACCAGAAGGTCTTCCTTCGGGGGAAGGAACGGACGTGACTGAAGCCAGCACGGTGAACAGGCCCAAGGGCGACGAGGCCACGGTGCCCCGGGCACGCACCGACAGTCCCGGATCCCAGAGTGGCCTGGTCACCTCAAAGGGGACCACCACCATCGACAGCGGGGTCGTATCGAAGATCGCGGGCCTCGCCGCCAGGGAGATCCCTGGTGTGTACAACATGGGCGCGGGCACGGCGCGCGCCCTCGGCGCGGTACGCGGCATGGTCGGCGCCGACAAGAGCGCCAACCAGGGCGTATCGGTCGAGGTGGGCGAGCGGCAGGCCGCCGCCGACCTGGAAGTGGTCGTCGAGTACGGGATCGCCATCCCCGACCTCGCCGCCGCCGTACGCCGCAACGTGATCATGGCGGTCGAGCGCATGACCGGCCTTGAGGTCACCGAGGTCAACATCAAGGTCTCCGACGTCCACATGCCCGGCCAGGACAAGGACAGGCCGGAGGACTCGTCCGAGTCGGAGCCTCGCGTCCAGTGAGAGGCCCGGCAGGCGGCGCTACGGGACCGGGCCGCGAGCCGGAGGACCCGGGCCGCGAGATCATCACGCCTCCGGCACCGGCGGACCCCGGCCGCGAAACGCCCGCGCCCACGCGCCCCAGGGACCCCGGCGGCGAGACGACCGCGCCCGCCGAGCACAAGGAACCCGGCCGCGAGACGCCCGCCGAGCACAGGGAGCCCGGCCGCGAGGCGAACAGCCCCGCGCGGCACAGGGAGCCCGGCGGCGAGACGCCCGCGCGAGGACCGGAGGAGCCCGCCCGCAAACCGGCCGTCCCGACACCGGCGACGGCCATACCCGCGCACAGGCCTGAGGATCCGTCCCGCAGACCGGCCGCCGTACCCCGGCAGAAGGCCGCGCCCACGCGCAGGCCGGAGGATCCCGCCCGCAAACCGGCCGGTCAGAGCCGGGAGACGGGCCCGAGCCGGGAGAACCGGGAGACGGTGAGGCCCCCGCGCGAGCCGGAGGACCCGGCCCGCGGGGCCACCCCGGCGGCGCAGGGGCCCGCGCGCGGGACAGGGGGCACGACGGCCGCCCGCCGTGATCCGGAGACGTCGAGCCCGCCGCGCGGGACGGTCGTCGCCGACGAGCCGCGGAGCCCCGCCCGTGAGGCGGCCGGTCTCGTCCACCGGATCGCCGACGCCGTACTGCGCTGCCCCGACGTCGCGGACCTGTCGGGCGGGCCGTTCGGGACCGTGGCGACCTATCTGCCCGGCGAGCGGTTGCCGGGTGTCGCGCTGCGCGAGAGCGAGGTGGAGGTCTCGGTCGTCGTCAGGCTGGGGCGCCCGCTGCCGGAGATCGCCGACGAAGTGCGAGCGGCGGTCGCCCCGATGGTGGGCGACCGGCCGGTCAACGTCCATATCGGAGGGTTGAGATGAGTAATTTCCCAGTGTGGTCCGTGGTCGGCACGGTCGTCGGTGTCCTTCTGGGCTTCGCCGCGGCCTTCGGCGGCCTCGGCGCGTTCCTGCTGGTGCTCGTACTGGGCGCCATCGGATTCCTCGTCGGCCGCTTCGCGGAGACCGGGGAGGTCGACCTGTCCCGGCTGGCGGCGAGACGGCGATGAACACTCCCGTCGAACACCGTCCCCCGTCCTCGGGGACGGCCTCGGATCCGGACCCCCCGCCCACGCGGCGGGAGGGCTCCGTTCCCGTGGAGACCGGGCGGTCCGGGCCGCCCGCCGTACCCGCCCAGCCTTCATGGCGGGGCGTACCGGCCGAGCGACGCGGCCGGACCGACATATCCGACCGGGTGGTGTCGCGCATCGCGGCCCGCGCGGCCGGCGAGGTGGCACGGGTACGGGAGGTCGGCGAGCGGGGGCCGCTGTCCTTTCGCGGCGGCACCCGCGCCACCCTCGACGGTGAGCTCGCGACGCTCCGGCTGGACGTGACGGTGGAGTACCCGGCCCCGATCCGTGAGGTGGCCGAGCAGGTCAGACACCACGTCGCCCAGCGGGTCATGGCCCTGACCGGCAAGGACGTCGGCTACATCGACGTCGCCGTCACCAGCGTGGCCCCCGCCCGTGGCGACCGTGAGACCTCGCGGGCCCGGAACGCCGTACCGGCCGGAGAGAACCCGGCGGAGAGCCCGGTGAGGGATCCGGTGGAGGGCTCGCCGGAGAACCCGGCGCGGGGCACCGGGCAGGCCGGTGCCGGGACCCCGGAACGGTCCGCGGCGCCCGTCGACGATCCCGACAGCCCCACCGAGGACATCGTCCCGCTACGTGAGGAGCGATGATGGCCAGAAAGGTACCCGACCCGGCCGAGCCGGTCCCCGGAGCCGGAGCGGAACCGACCCGTGAGATGACACCCCCGCCCCGCGCGGAGACGGCGGAACCGCCCGCGTACGGCACGTACGGCACCTCGGAACCGGCCGTGCCGACGTACGGCACCGGGGAGACGTACGGCACGGGAGAACCGGCGGCGCCGCCGATGTACGGCACGGTGACGAAGGACGCCTCCGCGGATCGCGCGGCGATCAGGGCGTTCCGCCCGCGCCGGGTGGTCCCCTCGGTCGTCACGGCCATCGTGATGACCGTGATCGGCCTCCTCCTCGCGCTGGAGGTCATCTCCGCGCTGCTGGGCCGCCCGCTCCGCCTGGTGCCGTACGACCGGATCCTGTCCTGGGCGACGTCGACACCGTGGAGCGACCCTCGGGTGATGGCGGGCGCGGGCCTGGCCGGGTTGCTCGGCCTGCTGCTGGCGCTGCTGGCGCTCGTACCGGGGCGGCCCACGCTGATCCCGGTGCGGACCGGGGACAAGGACCTGGCCATCGGCATGCAGCGCCGGGGCTTCACCCGGTCGCTGGCCCACGCGGCCGAGCAGGTGCAGGGAGTCGAGCGCGCCCGGGTACGGCTGCGGGGGAAGGCCGTGCACGTCGCGGCCGACAGCGGCATGCGGGACACCCGTGGGCTGGCCAACGCCGTACAGGAGGCCGTGAACCTGCGGATCGTCGCGCTCTCCCCCGTCTGGAAGTATCCCGTCCGCGTGCACCTGCGAGAGAAGTGAGCGCCATGAACGACAAGACCGCCCGGGGCAACCGGCTGGGGTTGCTGATCGTGGGACTGGCCCTGATGGTCCTCAGCGCCCTGACGATCGCACGCGGCTCGGGGGCGTTCCCGCGGGTGCCCGCGCGCAGCCCGCTCGTGGACGGCTCGGTACGCCAGCCGTTCGCCACCTACAACCCGTGGCTGTGGCTGGTGATCGCGGCGGCGGGAATCGTGCTCGCGCTGTTCGGCCTGCGCTGGCTGCTGGCCCAGGGACGCCGCGAGAGGCTGGGCGGCATGCGCCTGGACAGCGGCCCCGCCGGGGTCACCGAGGTCGACACGGGCAGCGTGACCGACGCGGCGGCGGCCGAGGCGGGCACGCACCCCGCGATCATCAACGCCACCGCCGCGATGGTCGGCACGAGCGCGCACCCGTCCGTACGGATGCGGGTGGTGGTCGCCGAGGACGCGCCGATGAGCGCGGTCCGCGAGCAGCTGGGCGGGGTGGTCATCCCGCACATGCGCCAGGCCCTGGAGACCGAGCGCATGCCCGCCGTCGCCCGGGTGAGCCTGGAGGACGCGCCGCGCCGCCCGAGGACCGTCGCCTGACCCGCGTGACGAAGCGCCGATCATAGAGTGATCAGGGAAACCAACGCTTCGAGGAGACGATGTGCCTTCGGTCGTGAAGATAAACGTGCTGACGGTGTCCGAGGACATGCGCGAGGAGCTGGAACGCCGCTTCTCCGGGCGGGCGGGGATCGTCGAGTCCGCGGACGGGTTCGAGTGGTTCGAGCTGCTCCGCCCCGTGGACGGCGGCGACCGGTATCTGGTCTACACCCGCTGGCGCTCCGAGGAGGACTTCAAGCGCTGGACCGAGAGCCAGGCCTTCCAGCGGGGCCACGCCCAGGCTGCCGCCGAGGCCGGGCAGGGACACGGGCACGGCAACGCCCACAGCGCGGCCCAGGGCCACGGGCACGGCCAGGAGTCCCAGGGCGCGGGCCCGGCGGGTCCGTCCCAGGGACACGGCCACGGGCAGGGACCCGCCGCCGCCGGGGCCGAGCTGTGGTCCTTCGAGGTCGTCCAGAGCACCGGCCCCGCACCGGGAGCCTGACCCGCGAGGAGCCTGACCCGCGAGGAAAGGGCTCCGCGAGAGAAGGGCCGGTCCGGCGAGGGGTTCGACCCCGCGACGAGAGACCGGCCCGGCGTGAGGCCCTCAGCGGTCCAGGGGGTTGGCGGCGATGCGCTCGGCGACCCCCGCGCGGACGAACCGCCCGGCCAGGCTGTCCGGCTTGCGCGTGGCCTGGTCGACGAAGCACGCGGTGAACTCCGGGCCGATCCCCAGCCGGGGGTAGCGCTCCAGCACCTCGGCACGGAACTCAGCGGGGAAGTCCTCCGACCCCCGCCCGGAGATGTCGAGCCCGGTGGACAGTTCGAGGAGGTACCCCTCGGGGTCCTGGCCGGGGTCGACCTTGTCCCACATGTGGCGTACGACGATCTCCGACGCGCGCACGCGGCGCTCCACGGGCCATCCGGCCCCGGCGGCGAAGACCCACGCGACGTGACCGCCCGCCTCCTCGAACGGCACGGTGTGGCTGTCGAACTCCTTGACCAGACCGAGGTCGTGCATCATCGACGCGACGTACAGCAGCTCGTCGTCGAAGACGACGCCGTTCGTCGCACCGTGGGCCGCCGCCCACAGGTAGGCGCGGACGGAGTGGTTGAGCAGGGCGGGCGAGCAGTAGGCGGTCGCCACCTCCAGCGCGCCACGGGCGGCCGGTGTACCGGGAATGACGATGTCGGCGAGTCTCATGCACCCAGCCTGCCGAAGCGCGACGGCGCCCGCGAGTGGCCGGAGGGACATCGATCAATGAAATCGCGCCACGGGACGGACGGGGGCTCGTCGGCGTACCGCGAGGACGGAGAGCGGCTCGGACGCTGTGGCCCCCGTGAACCAGGTGAACACTGTGAACGCTGTGAGGAAACTGGGAGACCCGCATCTAGTTGCTAACGATGTTCCAGAAGGGACCCACCCAGCTTGACCGGTTTGGTGGGATTCGGACAGCATGATCCGCCCCCCTCGTTCGGCCCGGAAGGAACTGGCGTGCGCCGCCGCACACAAGCACTCGCTCTCTGTGTCACCCTCCTGATGACCTGCGGCTTCACAGCCGGTACAGCGGAGGCGAGGGAGGCGAAACGCACCGCCGAGTGCCAGGGCGACTGGCTGCCCGCCACCCCGACGGCGGCGAACATCATGAACGGCGAGGTCGACTTCCTCGATCTGGACCCGGTGAAGGTCGGCAAGGACGTCGACTGGCGTACCGACCCCTACCGGAACCGCTCGTGGAGCATGGTCTTCCACTCGCTGCGCTGGATGGGCCGTCTCGTCGCCGACTACGAGACGAACGGCAACGAGGCGTACCTGACGAGGGCCGTCGAGATCGCGAAGGACTGGGTGGCCGACAACCCCCGTGGCGGCGCGGGGACCAGCCAGTACGCCTGGCAGGAGCACCCGATCGCGCTGCGCGCCCCCGCGCTGGTCTGCCTCAGCAAGCACGTCAGCGGGTCGTGGCTCTCCGGCAGCCTGGCCGAGCACGCGAAGATGCTCTCCGACCCGAGGCTGTACGAGAAGGGCCACAACCACGGTATCGACCAGGACATCGCGCTGCTCGGCATCGGCTGCCGCTACGGCCGCGACCAGTGGTCCAGCCTCGCGATCAGGCGGCTCACCGAGACCGTGAAGCTCGACGTCGACTCCCAGGGAGTGCTGCGCGAGCAGGCCCCGCGTTACGCGATCTACGTCTACGACCGCCTGAAGGTCGCGATGGACAACATCAGGTCCTGCAAGCGGAAGGTGCCCGGCGACATCTCCCGGCGCTGGGAGTCGCTGGAGGACTTCATCTCCCACTCCACCCAGCCCGACGGGTTCATGGTCCCGATCGGCGACGGCGGCGCGGACGTGCGGCCGGTCGGCTACAGCCACCCGAAGCAGACCGTACGGGTCTTCGGCGGCGGCTACGTCTACGGGCGCACCGCCTGGAACAAGCCGGAGTCGGCGTTCTACTCCATCCGCTTCGGGCCCGGCGTGAAGTACCACGGCCACGAGGACCACCTGGGCGTGACCTACTACGCCCAGGGCCGTGACGTCCTGGTCGACGCCGGATTCGACTCGTACGAGAACAGCGGCTACCGCGACTGGACGATGTCCCCCGAGGCACACAACACGTCGATGGTCGCCTGGGCGAAGTTCCGCGGCAAAACCGCCACCGCGCTGAGCAAATCCTCGATCGGGGCGGACCGGCAGAGCTACCGGCTGACCGACAGGGCCTACGGCGTGCCCAGGACCCGCTCGGTGCTCGTCAACCACGGCCAGGACGTGATGGCCGTGCTGGACACGGTCCCCAAGGGCTCGAAGGTCCGCAACGTCTGGCACTTCTCCCGCGACCTGTCCACCGTCTCCAGCGGTGGCGGTGGACAGGTCGTGGTGAAGGACAAGGCGGGCTGGCAGGCGACGCTCGTCCAGGTCTCGATGCCGTCCTGCCGTCCGGTCGCCGGGCTGAAGGTGGTCCGCGGCCAGAAGAACCCGTACCAGGGCTGGGTCTCCTCCGCCTACCTGCAGAGACACCCCGCCCCCGCGGTCGTCTCACCGGCCTCCGGCGACGCCGTGCTGACCGTGGTGGTGCCCGGCACCGGCAGGCCGTCGCTCTCCTGCTCCGGCGGCAAGGTCAGCTTGGAGACCTCCGAGGGCCGGGTGAGCTTCCGCGTCAGCGGCGCCAACCTCTCCTGACCTCCCGCCGGTTTCCCGGCGGGGACTCACCGGGTCGCGAAAAGCCCCTCCGGCGGTTTCCCGCCGGGGCTCATGAAAGTACCCCCGGCGATTTCCGTCGGTGCTCGTGAAGGTTCTTCTCCGGGGCCTCTCCCCGGCGATGACGACGCGGGCGGGTGCCTCCCGGCACCCGCCCGCTCACGCCGGGGCTCAGCGTGAGCGGCGGGGACGGATGTCAGGCGGTGTGGCCCGCGCGCAGGAGTCCGTAGGTGACGGCCTGCTCCAGCGCCTGCCAGGAGGCCTCGATGATGTTCTCGTCGACGCCGACCGTGGACCACTCCCCGGCCGCGTCGCTGGAGGTGATCAGCACGCGGGTGACGGCGTCGGTGCCGTGCGTGCCCTCCAGGATCCGTACCTTGAAGTCGATCAGCTCGACCTCCGCCAGCTCGGGGTAGAGCCGCTCCAGCCCCAGCCGTACGGCCCGGTCGAGGGCGTTGACCGGGCCGTTGCCCTCGCCGGTGGCGACGATCCGCTCCCCCTTGGCGTGCAGCTTCACGGTGGCCTCGCTGACGACCTCGCCGCCTCGCGCCCGTTCGACGATCACCCGCCAGGACTCGACCTCGAAGTGGCGCCTGCTCTCGCCCGCGACGGTGTCGCGCAGCAGGAGCTCGAAGGAGGCGTCGGCGGCCTCGAAGGTGTACCCCCTCGACTCCATCTCCTTGACCCGGTTCACCAGCTCCCGCGAGGTGTCGGAGGGCAGCTCGTAGCCCAGCTCGCGGCCCTTGAGCTCGACCGAGGCGCGTCCGGCCATGTCGGAGACGAGCATGCGCATGTCGTTGCCGACCTCGGCGGGGTCGATGTGCTGGTAGAGGTTGGGGTCGACCTTGATCGCGCTGGCGTGCAGCCCGGCCTTGTGCGCGAAGGCGGAGACGCCCACGTAGGGGGCGTGGGAGTTGGGGATGACGTTGGTGACCTCGGTGATCGCGTGGGCGATCCTGGTCATGTCGGCCAGGGCCTCCCTCGGCACGAGGTCGAATCCCCGCTTGAGCTGCAGGTTGGCCACCACGGTGAACAGGTTGGCGTTGCCCGAGCGCTCACCGTAGCCGTTGGCGCAGCCCTGCACGTGGGTGGCTCCGGCCTTGACCGCGGCCAGGGAGTTGGCGACCGCGCACCCGGTGTCGTCGTGGCAGTGGATGCCGATCCTGGCCGACGTCCCGACGGCCGCGTGCACGACCTCGGCCAGCTCGTCGGGGAGCATGCCTCCGTTGGTGTCGCACAGCGCGATGACCGAGGCGCCCGCCTCGGCGGCGGTGCGCAGGACCTCCAGCGCGTAGTCCGGGTTGGATTTGTAGCCGTCGAAGAAGTGTTCGGCGTCGAGGAAGACCCTCTGGCCCTCCGCGCGAAGGTGGGAGACCGTGTCGCGGATCATCGCGAGGTTCTCCTGGAGGGTCGTGCGGAGTGCCAGTTCCACGTGCCGGTCGTGACTCTTGGCGACAAGGGTCACGACCGGCGCGCCGGATTCGCGCAGCGCGGCCACCAACGGGTCGTCGGCTGCCTTCACACCTGCCCGGCGGGTCGCGCCGAACGCGGCGAGCTGCGCGTGCTTCAGGTCGAGCTCTGTTTGAGCGCGCCTGAAGAATTCCGTGTCCTTGGGGTTGGCGCCGGGCCAACCTCCCTCGATGAAGCCGACGCCCAGACCGTCCAGGTGACGCGCGATGGCCAGCTTGTCGGCCACCGTGAGGTTGAGCCCCTCCTGCTGGGCGCCGTCACGGAGAGTCGTGTCGTACACGTGGAAACGATCGTCGGCCATGTCATTCTCCTTCGCGGGTTCGATGATTCGCCGCGCGCTCATCCGGCTTCTGGAAACAAAAATGACCCCTCACGGACGTGAGAGGTCTGCGCGCTGGCGGTGTCCCTTTTCAGCCAGCGCGCCTGCCGATAATGAGCAGACCGTAGAACATGATGCTTCGGAGTCTGCCACACGCCGACACCATCTGACACATCGATCTCAGGATCCGAGACCTGCGGCGCGTCGGCCCGGCCCGGACACGGGCCGGACAAGGCCGGACACGGACCGGCCAGGACCTGGGATCACCCCACGCCGCCGTCCGGCACGGGCGAGAATGGGCTCCATGAAGGCGACCTATCTCGACCCCACCGTGGGGCAGTATCTGCTCGCGCACACCACCCAGCCCGACGACGTCCTCGACGCGCTCGCCGTCGAGACCCGCGAGATGACCGGCGACAGCGCGTCGATGCAGATCTCCCCCGACCAGGGGCGCTTCCTCACCATGATCGCCCAGCTCGGCGGCGCCAGGAACGCGGTGGAGGTGGGCACCTTCACCGGTTACTCCTCCATCTGCCTCGCCCGCGGGCTCGCTCCCGGCGGCGGGCTCACCTGCTTCGACGTGAGCGAGGAGTGGACGGCGGTCGCCCGGAGTTACTGGGACAAGGCGCGGGTCGCCGACCGCATCGAGCTGAGGATCGGCCCCGCGGCCGAGCGGCTGCGCGAGCTTCCCGAACACCCGGCCGTCGACCTGGCGTTCATCGACGCCGACAAGGTCAACTATCCCGTCTACTACGAGATCCTCATGTCGCGCCTGGCCCCCGGCGGGGTGATCCTCGTCGACAACACCCTGTGGAGCGGCCACGTCGCCGACCCCACCAGGGACGACGAGACCGTCAGGCACATCCGCGAGTTCAACGACATGGTCAGCGCCGACGAGCGGGTCACCTCGATCATGCTTCCCATCGCCGACGGCCTCACCATGATTCGAAAGCACTGACGAGAACTTTCCCGAATCCCGGGCGGGCGGAAACCTTTCCGATTACTTTAAGCGACATGCCAAACACGTTGCGCCCACCCGCGCGGAGGGAAGGATGACCTCATGGGACTGCTCATGGAGAGATCGACCACCTACCAGATCACCGATCAGGCGGAGCTCGAACGTCTCTACCTGGAGCTCGTCGACCGGTTCGAGAAGCATCGGATCGAGCTCCTCAGCGGCCGGATCGTGGTGAGGGAGATGCCCACGATCGCCCACGCCGATGTCGTCTACCAGTTGATGGCGCAGCTCATACCGTTCGCGATGGAGAAAGGATGGCGTGTCTATCCGGAGGCCAGACTCCTCCTGCAGGTGCAGGCGGACCGCATCGAGCCCGACCTCATCGTCGTTCCCCCCAATCCTCCCCTCTGGGATCCCAGCCACGTGCACGCCAACGCCACGCTGCTGGTCGCCGAGGTCGTCTCCCCGAGCAGCGGTCACGATGACCACGTGGTCAAACCCCGGGCCTGCGCGCTCGCGGGAGTCCCGCTCTACCTGGTCGTCGACACCTTCGCGAACCGGTTCAGGCTGCTCAGCCGTCCAAGCCCGGAGGGATACGCCGACGAGATCACCGAGTCACTGGGCAAGCCCCTTGAGCTTCCCGCGCCCTGGAATCTCACGATCGACACCGGCAAGCTGATCGACGGATAGACCCGCCCGGGAGGAGGCCCGGCCCGGTGGGAAGCCGGGCCTCCTCCACGGAGCCGTCCGGACACGCGGAACCCCGGGACACTGCGGCCGGGCCTCCTCCGTACGAGGTCAGCAGATCTTGTGGACCCAGCCGTGCGGGTCAAGGCGGGTCCCGTACTGGATGCCCACGAGTTCCTCGCGGATCTTCGAGGTGACGGGTCCCTGGGTGCCGTCGCCGATCGTCCAGGCGCGGTCGGCGCCCTTGACCGAGCCGACCGGGGTGACGACCGCGGCGGTGCCGCAGGCGAAGACCTCGGTGAGCTCGCCCGTCTCGCAGCCTCGCTGCCACTCCTCGACCGACAGGCGCCCCTCCTCGGCGTGCAGGCCGAGGTCGGAGGCGAAGGAGAGGATCGAGTCGCGAGTGATGCCGGGCAGGAGCGTGCCGGTGAGCGCCGGGGTCAGCAGGCGGTCGCCGTAGACGAAGAACAGGTTCATCCCGCCCATCTCCTCGACATAGCGGTGCTCGCCCGCGTCGAGCCAGACCACCTGGTCACAGCCCTGCTCCACGGCCTGGCGCTGGGCCACGAAGGCCGCCGCGTAGTTGCCGCCGCACTTGGCGAAGCCGGTGCCGCCGGGGGCCGCGCGGGTGTACTCGGTGGAGAGCCAGACGGCCACGGCCTTCCCTCCCCCGAAGTAGGCCGCCGCCGGAGAGGCGATGACCATGTACCTGTAGGTCCTGGACGGGTAGTTGACGCCGAGCGCCGGCTGTGTGGCGATCATGAAGGGACGCAGGTAGAGGCTGTGCCCCGGGGTGGTCGGCACCCACTCGCGGTCGGTCTGGACGAGCAGCTCCAGCGACTCGACGAACGTCTCCTCGGGCAGCTCGGGCATGGCCATCCGCCGCGCGGAGGTGTTGAAGCGGGCGGCGTTGGCCTCCGGCCGGAAGGTCACGATCGTGCCGTTCTCCTGGCGGTAGGCCTTGAGTCCCTCGAAAAGCTCCTGCGCGTAGTGGAAGACCGACGTCGCGGGGTCGAGGCTGAGCGGGCCGTACGGCACGAGCCTGGCGTCGTGCCAGCCCTCCCCCTCGGTGTAGTCGATCGAGATCATGTGGTCGGTGAAGACCTGACCGAACCCCGGGCTCGCCAGTACCTGCTCGCGCTCTGCCGCGGTGCGAGCGTGGTCGGAGAGCTGCACGTCGAAGCTGAGCTTCTGAGCGGTGGTCATCGCAGGATCCTTCTCTTGGTGTCTGGCTTACCCTCTGGTCCATTCTGCGTCGGACCGGGTAACGGGAAACTACTCCATCCATGCCGAAAACCGGCAGTGCTGGAGAAACAAAAACGCGCCTGGCGGCTCGGGTGAGCCGCCAGGCGCGTCGGGGTCGAGGGAGGCGGCTTCCTCAGCCGGCTACTCGGGCGGTGATGTCGTCGCCGATCTCGTGGGTGGTCCGGCCGGCCCATCCGGCCAGCCGCTCGACCAGGTCGTCGGCGACGGCCTGCTCGACCCTGGCGGCCTCCTGGGCCATGCCGAGGTGGTCGAGGAGCATGGCGACCGACAGGATCGTCGCGGTCGGGTCGGCCTTGCCCTGGCCCGCGATGTCGGGGGCGCTGCCGTGGACCGGCTCGAACATGCTCGGCGCGGTGCGGTCGGGGTTGACGTTGCCGCTGGCCGCCAGGCCGATGCCACCGGCGATCGCCGCGCCGATGTCGGTGAGGATGTCGCCGAAGAGGTTGTCGGTGACGATCACGTCGAAGCGCTCCGGCTGGCTGACGAAGAACATCGAGGCCGCGTCGACGTGGCAGTAGTCGGTCTGGATGTCGGGATACTCCAGGCCGACCCGGTCGAAGGTGCGGGCCCAGAGGTCGCCGGCGTAGGTGAGCACGTTGGTCTTGTGGACCAGCGTCAGCTTCCTGCGGGGGCGGGCGAGCGCCTTGTCGAAGGCGTAGCGCACGACGCGCTCGACGCCGTAGGCGGTGTTCAGCGACTCCTGGGTGGCGATCTCCTGCGGTGTGCCCCGGCGCATGACGCCACCCGCTCCGGCGTACGGGCCCTCGGTGCCCTCGCGGACGACGATCATGTCGATGTCCTCGGGGCGGGCCTTGCCCAGCGGGGTCTGGACGCCGGGGAAGAGCTTGACCGGGCGCAGGTTCACGTAGTGGTCGAGCTGGAAACGGAGCTTGAGCAGCAGGTCGCGCTCCAGGATGCCCGGGGGCACGCTGGGGTCGCCGACCGCGCCGAGCAGGATCGCGTCGTATCCGCGTAGTTCGTCGAGGACCGGGTCCGGCAGGGTCTCACCGGTCTCGTGATAGCGCTTGGCGCCGAGGTCGTAGGTGGTGGTCTCCACCTTCGTGCCGACCGCTTCGAGGACCTTCAGCCCCTCGGTGACGACCTCGACTCCGATTCCGTCCCCGGGGATGACCGCCAGGCGAATGTTACGCGACTCCATGCAGGCACCCTACCGGTCCGTCTCGGTGATCGAACAACGGTCTCACTCCTCGGACGTGTCCGCGCGGCGGCACCCCTGATCGCTTTGTCCTTCTTTGCTCGGTATTGACCGTTTCGGGAGGTTTCGTTATGGTCCTCCCATTCATACCAATGCCTAATCCGTTCGGGCCATCCCCTTACCGGGCCCGTACGGAGCCGGGGAACCACTCTTTCCGGGATCCACCGGGCCCCCGGGAACCCCGCTCCTCCCCCGGAGCGCGTTCCCGCTCGCCATCACGTGGATTCCTTGGGGCGAATCAGCGCGTTCTCGCGCCGTAGGGCGGCCTCCACGCCCGAGCCCGACAGCTCACCCGGCCGGCCTTATGGAAGGAATCATCCTGTCCGGCACAGTTCTCCCCCGCGTCCTGTCCATCTCCGCCTCAATGATCGTCGCCGGTGCCGCGGTGTTCGCGACCTCGCCCGCCGCCCTGGCCGTCTCCCCTCCCCCCGCCCCCGGGCCCGCCGCGCTCAACACCCCCGCGTTGAAGCAGGCCCTGAAGGCCACGGCCGTCAAGCCCGCCTGGCAGAAGGCCGTGAACTGGGCCCTGTCCAAGCGCGGAACGCCCTACGTCTGGGGCGGCACCGGCCACGGCGACGGCGGCTTCGACTGCTCCGGCCTGATGCTCCGCGCCTACGGCGCCGCCGGGATCAAACTGCCCCGCGTCACCTACGACCAGTACGACGCGTTCTCCAAGAAGATCGCCTGGAAGGATCTCAAACCCGGCGACCTGGTCTTCTTCAGCGGCCTCGGCCACGTCGGCATGATCACGAAGCCCGGCTACATGGTCCACGCCCCGCAGACCGGCGACGTGGTCAAGGAGGAGAAACTCGACTCCTGGCGCCGCGACTCCTTCGCCGGCGCGGTGCGCCCCGACCCGCAGGGGGTTCAGCTGGCCAAGCGGGTCGAGCTCGCGACCGAGGTCGTGACCGGCGGATGAGACACGCCGGCGAACCACCCCCGGGAGGTCCTGAGGATCCCGGTGGCGGCGAGAACGGGTTCAGCGGGTGGGAGCACCGCCGTTGTCCCTGCGGTCCAGAGCGGTCTGGAGCGCGTCGATGGCCTCGTCCTCGGTCTCGTCGGGACGGTTCCAGGGATACATGTCGTACATGGCGAATCTCGTCTCGGTCGCATGCGAGCAAGGAAGGTGGTCGAGACTCCGGTCCGGACTCCAACCAGGCCTGATGTCGCGGGTCCGGATCACGGACCGGCGACGGGGGCTTGGGGCCGGCAAGCGCCACGGCACCGCGGCGAGTCGCCGGCCTGCCCCTGTCAGGCCCCGCCGCGGCAGGTAAGAACTACGAGAACCTGGCGCATTTCACTCCAGGTTACCTGGCCGCGGAAACGCCGTCTCGCCCGGCGTACGCACTTCTCACATGTTGAGACGAGCAGTGGCCGTCGCCCCGGCGCGGGGGCGGCGGCCACTGCGGTGGGACGGCTAGTCGGCGAGGTCGACCGAACGGCCGCTGTCGGCGCCGATCTCCGAGCCGATCTGGTCGATCACCTCGGCCGGGATGGCGGTGTCGACGGTGAGCGCGATGAGCGCCTTGCCGCCCTTGGCGTCCCGGGCCACCTGCATCGAGGCGATGTTGATCGAGTGGTCGCCGAGGATGCGGCCGACCACGCCGACGATGCCGGGGCGGTCGGTGTAGGTGAAGAACGACAGGTGGTCGGTCGGCTCGATCTCCATCTGGTAGCCGTTGACCTCGACGATCTTCGTGATCTGCCTCGGCCCGGACAGGGTGCCGGAGACCGAGATCGCGCGGCCGTCGGCGAGGACGCCGCGGACCGTCACGACGTTGCGCCAGTCGGGGCTCTCGGAGCTGGTGATCAGCTCGACCGACACGCCGCGGTCCTTGGCCAGCAGCGGGGCGTTGACGTAGGTGACCGAGTCTTCGACCACGTCGGTGAAGACGCCCTTGAGCGCGGCCAGCTCCAGCACGCGGACGTCGTGGGAGGCGATCTCGCCCCGCACCTCGACGTCGAGCTTGGTGGCGACCTCGCCCGCGAGGGCGGTGAACACCCGGCCGAGCTTCTCGGCCAGCGGCAGGCCCGGCTTGACGTCCTCGGCGACGGCGCCGCCCTGGACGTTGACCGCGTCCGGCACGAACTCACCGGCGAGGGCGAGCTTCACGCTGCGCGCGACCTGGGTGCCGGCCTTCTCCTGGGCCTCGTGGGTGGAGGCGCCCAGGTGCGGGGTGACGACGACCTGGTCGAGCTCGAAGAGCGGGCTGTCGGTGACCGGCTCCTTCGGGAACACGTCGATGCCGGCGCCGGCGACGCGGCCCTCCTTGATCGCGGAGTAGAGGGCGTTCTCGTCGATGATGCCGCCGCGGGCGACGTTGATGAGGCGCACGTTCGGCTTGACCGCGTGCAGCTCCCGCTCGCCGATGAGACCGATGGTCTCCTTGGACTTGGGCAGGTGCACGGTGATGAAGTCGGCCTCGCTCAGGGCCTCCTCCAGCGAGACCAGCCGGACGCCCATCTGCGCGGCGCGGGCCGGCTGCAGGTAGGGGTCGTAGGCGATCAGCTCGACACCGAATGGCTGGAGGCGCTGCGCGACCAGCTGGCCGATCTTGCCGAGGCCGAGGATCGCGACGACCTTCTCGTCGAGCTCCACGCCGGTGTACTTCGAGCGCTTCCACTCGCCGCCCTTGAGCGCGGAGTGCGCCTGGGCGACGTTGCGGGCGGAGGCGAGGATCAGGGCGACGGTGTGCTCGGCGGCGCTGGTGATGTTGGAGGTCGGCGCGTTGACGACCATGACACCGGCCTTGGTGGCGGCCTCCACGTCGACGTTGTCCAGGCCGACGCCCGCGCGGGCGACGACGCGGAGTTTGGGAGCGTTGGCGATCGCCTCCGCGTCGACCTGCGTGGCGCTGCGCACGATGAGCGCGTCCACGTCGGCGAGGGCGGGCAGGAACTGGGCACGGTCGGCGCCGTCGGTGTGGCGGACTTCGAAGTCCGCGCCCAGGACCGCGAGACCGGCCTCGGACAGTTCCTCAGCGACCAGTACGACGGGCTTGTTCACAGGCTGGATCCTTACTAGACGGTGAGGGTGCACGGACCTCACGTAGTCTATCGGCGCTTGTGAACGCGTTCACGAGTGTCCCGCGATCCGAGACGCCCGCAAGGCCCGGAGAGGCCACGGAAAGCCCGGAAAGACGCGGGGAAACCACGGAACGGTCCAGGGCCGCGAGGGGCTTCGCGACCCAGGACGCGGGCTTACCCGTCCTTGACAGATCTCATGCGCCCAAAATTCAAGTTGGTATTGATCCCAGGAAAACTTCGCGATTACCCTGATAAGCCGTGGTCCACTACCTATCGTTCCTCATATGAGCATCGGGAACCCCGCTCTCGGCAACGTGCTCGCGCAGCACGGCGACCCGCATCGGCTGCTTGCGGCGCTGGCCGAATGGGGACTCCTGGTTGCCGTGCGACCCGACCGCTCCGTCGTGCTCGGCACGACCCAGGCCGGTGATCGTGTCCTGCTCGGATACACCTCGGCGGACACCTACGCGCGGCACCGTGGCAGCCACTCGCTGTCGGCGTGCGACGCCGACACCATCCTCGACATCCAGCGCGTCACCGGCGTGCGGGAGATCGTGATCGACGCGGCGGGCCCGGCGGCCGCGGCCGTGCCGATCGAGGATCTCCAGCGCTACCTGCTCTCGACACGCAGCGGCCCCACGCCCGCGTTGTCGAGCGCGGCGCCGACGGCGTACGCGACCGGGGCGATGGCCACGGTCTCGCGGCCCGCGCCCGCGCGCCCGCAGAGAACGCCGGTGCCCGCCGCGCCCTCCCAGCCGTGGATCCCGGCGCCCCGGCCGCACCTGTCGGGCCCGATGCAGATGGTGGACCCCGGATACCGCCGGTGCGACCACCCGATCCTGCCCGCGCTGCGCGCCGCGATCTCGCACCTGCTCGTCGACTACCCGCTCGTCCACCACGTGTGGATCTCCGAGGCCAGCACCTCCTCGGGCGCCCCGGGGATCATGCTGCACGTGAAGGTGCACATGTCGGCGGCGGAGGACGTGGTCAGGGACATCCATCGCGGGGTACGCGCCCGGCTGCCGCAGCTCGCCGCGAGCGAGGCGCCGATCCTGATGGCCAGGGTCGCCGACGCGCGCAGCGAGCAGCGGATGGTCGAGCTGGGCGCCCACGTGGTCTGCGCGGACGTCACCGACTGACCCTGGCCGGTCCGCCGGGGGCACACGCCGGTACCCGGCCGTCTCCTCGCGGTGCGAGGAGACGGCCGGGCCCGGGACCGGCCGCGGGATGGTCTCAGGCCAGGCGGCGGGTGAGCACCACCCTCGTCCGGACGCACATTCCGGCCAGCAGCGCCGCCAGCAGCGGCAGGCCGACCATCACCCCTCCCAGTATCAGCCAGGGGACGTCGACCGCGAGGGGGACCAGGCCGGACGACATGTCGTTCACCGGCCCGGCAACGGAGCCCTGCTCGCCGTAGAACCTGCTGAAGACGCTCGCCGCTCCGGCGACCACCCCGACGAGCGTCCCTCCCGCCACCCCCAGGCCGGAGACGAACGCGGCCTGCCCCGCGACGAGGAGACGCTGGACGCGGCCGGTCGCCCCCACCGCCGCCAGGGTCGCCCGGTCGGGACGCCCCTCCGCCGCGGCCAGGCCGGTCGCGGTGAAGGTACCTCCGAGGACCAGGACGGCGGCACCGAGGCCGAAGGCGAGCAGTGTCGTGAAGAAGCTGCTCTGGAAACCCCGCTCGACCCTGACGTAGGCCGAGGGGCTGACGAATCGCAGGGCGTCCCGCAGCCGCTCCTCCTGCTCGGGCGTCGTGCGCGACACGGCCGGGTCGACGATGAGGGTGTCGTGGTTGACGATGAGACCGAGCTTCGCCGCCAGTGAGACGGGCAGCACCACGGGTATCAGCGGATCGCCGGGTGGGCGCCGCACGACCGCGGGCATCGAGTGCGAGGGGCGCCCCTCGAAGTCGGTCGTGAAGACCAGCTTTCCCCCTTGCAGCAGCCGCGGATCGAACACCACCGCCTTCCCCTCCGCGAAGGCGGCCTCCGCGGCGGGGTCGGAACCGCGCAGGAAGTAGCGGAGCAGGTCGACCCCGCCCACGAGGGGGTCCTGCGACCAGGCGACCGACGACAGGCACTCGCCGATGCAGCCGGGCTGGAACACGATGTTCACCGACGAGAGGTCCGGTTTGGCGAACCTCCCCGCCTCGATCGTCGGCACACCGGGCAGGATGGAGGCGACGGTCCGCTTGGTCTCCTGCCAGAGCGCGGGATTCGACCAGGGACCGATCACGAACGTGCTTCCCATCACGTACTGGGGCGTGTAGCGCTCCCGCGACAGGGCGTTATGGCTGGAGATGATCACCGCCAGGGCGGTGAACACGGTGGTCGCCGCCAGTACCGCGGCCACCGCGGGCGCCGTGCGGCCCCGGTTGCGCGCGGCGTCCCTGGCGGCCATCCGGAACGGCAGCGGGAGCCGTACGGCCAGGCGCGCGACGGCGCCGACGAGCCACGGTGTCAGCAGGACCAGCCCGAGTTGCCCGAGCAGCGCGCTCGCCAGAAGGCTGATCGTGTACATCTGCCCGAACCGCGCCGAGCTACGCATCAGGACCGCGCCGACGATGATCACCGCTGCCGCCGCCAGCAGCAGCAACAGGCCGAGCACCGGCAGGCCCCGGCGCTCCACGACCCGGTCCCGGCGACCTGCCAGCACCTCCGCCACGTTCGTCCGTGACGCCTGGACGGCGGGGACGACGGCGGCGAGCAGCGCGCTCACCACTCCCAGGAGCGCGGTGAGCGCGATCGGGCCGAGGGGCACCTCCAGGGGGCCCGGATGCGCGAACGGCGTGACGGCCGCGCCGATCCCGATCCCGCCCGCGGCTCCGAGCAGGGAGGCCGCCAGTCCCAGGACGAGCCCGTCGGCGAGGACGACACCGCGCAGATGACGAGGTGAGCCCCCCTGCGCGGCGATCAGCGCGAGTTCGCGGCGACGGCGCCGGATGCCGACGGCGAACGCCGGTCCGGCCAGGAGGACGACCTCCACGACGACGATGACCACGCCGAGGGCCGCCAACACCAGGTCGGAGGTCCTGGTGGCCGCCATTTCGCTCCTGGAGGGCAGGGGATCCTCCGGGCCGTTCCCCGCAGGGGGCGGATCGTTGACCACCGCTCGCGAGAGGACCGTGACTCCGTGCCGGTTGATCTCGCGAACCCGCTGCCAGGTGACCGGGGCCGGGGTGTCGACGAGCCAGTTCGTGTCGATCCGCTCGTCGTCGTCGAACACGGCTCCCGGGAGCCCGACGATCTCGAAGCGTTCGAAATCGCCCCGGAACTCGACCATGCCGACCACGGTGACGGCGGTGCTCCTACCGTCCGGGGTGAGGGTGCCGCCCTCCCGCAACCTCAGCCCGGGGGTCACCACGACCTCGTTCTCCGCTCGCGGCAGGCGTCCTGACAGGAGCGTGTACATGCCCGTGGTGATCGGGTCTCGCAGGTCGATCTCCCGCAGGTCGGTCTCCCGGTAGGAGCCGTCCGCCCGATAGCCGGCCCAGGAGGCGCGCGAGAGAACCACGCGGCTGCCCGGCCCGAAGAGGGCGAGGACCTCACGCTCCGTGAGCGCTCTGCGCTCGCCTTCTTTCTTCAGGTGGTAGTTCTGGGTGTCGGCGCTCTGCCGCTGCACCGGCTGGTCAAACGTCCCAAGCACCTGCGCGTCGGCCGCGCCGATGTTCCAGTCCAGTCCCTCCCTGGGGGTCACGTCGTCGGTGGCCTGCCAGGTCAGGGCCGCCGTCAGGAGCATGACCGGCAGGCCGATCATGACCATGATGAGCGCGCTGCGCCCCCTGGCCCGCCCGATTTGTCGGCGGGAGAGGCGCAGGGCGGCGAGCAGGGCGCTCACGCGACCACCCCGCCCCGGGGCCGGATATCCGCGGACGCGTCCCGCGTGTCCGTTCGCTCGCTCATCGGGCGCTCTCCAGGGGAGTGGCGGTGGAGTCGGCGATCTCGCCGTCGCGCAGGAAGATCACGCGGTCGGCCCAGGCGGCGTAGCGGGGTTCGTGGGTGACGAGCAGCACGGCGGCTCCCGCGTCGCAGCGGGTGCGCAGGAGCTGGAGGATCTCGTCGCCGGTCGGGGTGTCGAGCGCGCCGGTGGGCTCGTCGGCCAGGATCAGCCGCCGCTCCCCCACCAGCGCGCGGGCGATGGCGACCCGCTGGCGCTGGCCGCCGGAGATCTCGTCGGGGAAGCGGTCGGCGACCTCGCCGAGACCGACCTCGGCGAGCACCTCCATCGCCTCGGTGCGGGCCTTCTTGAAGGCGATCCCGTCCAGCTCGCGCGGGAGGGTCACGTTCTCCAGCGCGGTGAGCGAGGGAATCAGGTTGAGGTCCTGGAAGACGTAGCCCACGCGCCTGCGCCGGAGCCCGGCCAGCTCCCCGGCCCGCAGGCTCGCCAGCGGCGTGCCCTCCACGGCCACGGAGCCGGAGGTGGGCAGGTCGAGGCCCCCGGCGAGGTTGAGCAGGGTGGACTTGCCGGACCCCGACGGGCCCATCACCGCGACGAGCTCTCCGGCGCCGACGTCGAGGCTCACCCCGTGCAGCGCCACCACGCCCTGCGGTCCGTCGCCGTGTGCGCGGGTCACGTCCACGAGCCGTACGACCGGGTCGAGGGTCATCTGACCTCCTCCGGCGCGCGGACCCCTGATCTGAGTTTCGGGAAGGATGTCAACGGTCTGTCTCCTGCGTCTGAGGATCCTGCGCCCGGAAGTCCCGCGCCTGGGGATCCGATGTACGGGGGGAGGCCGCGAGCACGGCCTCGCAGTGATCGAGCCAGCGTTGCTCGGCCTCGGCCTGGAAGATCATCGAGTCGAGCACCAGCCGCTGGACGGGGCTCTCGACGCTCATACGCTTGGCGCGGACGAACTCCTGCAGCGTGCGCATGGTCGCGGTGCGCTGGGCCTGGATGACCGGCCGCACGTCCGTGGCGGCGGTGACCGCCAGGGCGAGCTTGATGACCAGCTCGTCCCGAGGCCGGTCCGACTGGGCGACGGGGGTGCTGAACCATCGCTCCATCTCGGCCAGACCGGCCTCGGTGATCGAGTAGACGACCCGGCCCTGCTCGTCCTGCTCGCCGGGACTCACCAGCCCGTCGCGTTCCAGACGGGAGAGCGTCGTGTAGACCTGGCCGATGTTGAGCGGCCAGGTCGCCCCCGTCGACGCCTCGAACTCGGCACGCAACTGGTAGCCGTAACGAGGCCCCTGACTCAGCAGGGCCAGAAGCCCTTGTCGGATCGCCATAGATACTGAGTATGCATACGCAGTATGCTCGATGCAAGAGATCTGCATATTCTGGACAGGTTCCGCCCCTGGGGCCGATACTCGGAGGATGAGCTCGACGCATCCCCCGGCCCGCGCCTCCGACGGGGACCGCGATCGCGCGATCAGCGAACTGCGTGACCGTGCCGTCGAGGGACGCCTGTCGCACGACACCTTCCTGGGCCGCGTCGACATGGCCCTGCGCGCACGCAACCAGGGCGAGCTCGACAATCTCGTCGCCGACCTGCCGCAACGCGGCCGGTTGCGCCGCATGGTCACCGAGGCCGTCGCCTCCGCGTCCGACTTCACCAAGCGCGTGGAGTCGGCCTGGCGGCGCCCGCGACTGCCCCGGCTCGCGCTGCCCGGCGACGGCAGGACCCGCTACGTGGTGGGCCGGGGATCGGCCTGCGACCTGGTCCTCGCCGACCTGACCGTCTCCCGGGTGCACGCCGAGCTGCGCCGCGACGAGGAGGGCTGGGTCCTGGTCGACCTCGGCTCGCTGAACGGCACCCGCCTGAACGACTGGCGCCTGGTCGGCCCGGCCAAGGTGCGACCGGGCGACGTCGTCTCCTTCGGCGACTGCGGCTTCCTGATGATCACGCCCCAGATGCTCTGAACGACCGCGCCACGGTCATCGCTCCCCCACCTCAGGCGCTCTGAACGACCGCGCCATCGTCATCGCCCCCCTACCTCAGGCGCCCTGAACGACCGCCCCACGGTCACCCCAACGACCACCCCACGGTCCCGGGGAATGACCTCAGCCCTCCTGGGCCTCGGCGGCGTCCTGGGCTTCCTTGATCTTCGCCGCCGTCAGGGTGTAGCGCATGGTCAGCAGGATGCTGATCCCCATCAGGACCGCGGGCAGCAGCGTCGAGCCGTACAGTGCCGCCGTGGTCGCCGACGCGGGCTGTGCGACCGGCGTGGAGGGGTCGGACTCGACGAAGCCGGTCGCGCCCAGCAGCCAGCCGAGCACGAGCGCGCCGAACGCGAAGACCACGGTCTCCGCGGCCGTCCAGAGCCCGGTGAACACCCCGGCCCGGCGCTTGCCGGTGACCAGGGCGTCGTGGACGATCACGTCGGAGAGCATCGAGAACTGCAGCAGCTGGAACCCCGCGTAGCCGATGCCCGCGAGGAGCACGCACGCGTGCGCGTACGCCGAGCCGAGCGGGCCGGAGAAGGCCATCCCGGCGGCGCCCGCCATGAACAGCACCGATGCCAGGATCATCGCGCCGCGCTTGTCGTAGCGCTTGGACAGCCGGACCCAGAGCGGCATGGTGATCAACAGCGGGCCGACGATGCCCAGGAAGAGCGTGGTGGTCGCCGCCGGGTCGCCCAGCGTGTAGGTGGCGAAGTACGGGGCGCCGGCCAGCATGACACCGGCCGCGAACATCTGGGCGCAGCTCAGGCCGAGCAGCACCATGAACGTCGGGTTCGAGCGGGCGGCGGCGAACTGGGCGACGATCGACGGCTCCGCCTCGGCCCGCGCGATCACCGGGGCGCGGGCCGTGCCGAAGAAGGTGGCGAGCATCGACAGCAGCAGCGCGGCGCCGATGACCAGCCCCATGGTCCGGTAGCCGGAGGCGTCGGTGCCCGCGATCGCCGGTGCGACGGCGCCGGAGAGCAGGATCCCCAGGCCGACGAAGACCATCTTCCACTGCAGGAGCGAGGAGCGCTCGTGGTAGTCGTCGGTCATCTCCGCGGGCATCGCCTTGTACGGGACCTCGTAGAAGGCGTACGCCGTCGCGGTGAGGAAGTAGAAGAAGGCGACGTACAGGGCGGCGGGGATGCCGGTGAGCGGGGGGCCCGCGAAGGTGAGGGCGAACGTCACCGGCAGGGTGACCGCGCCCAGGAGCATCCAGGGGCGGCGGGCGCCGAAACGGGAGACCGTCCGGTCGGAGCGCTGGCCCACCCAGGGGTTGATGAACATGTCCCAGAGCTTGGGCAGGAAGACCACCACACCGGCGATCCAGGCGGGAACCGCGAGCACGTTGGTCATGTAGAACAGCAGCAGCAGTCCGGGGACCGTGGAGAAGGTCGCGGTGCAGATCGAGCCGACACCGTAGCCGACGCGCACGCCGCGCGACACGGTGACGGCGGCGGGGGAGGACGCCGGGGAGACCATGCCACATTCAATCGCAGCGAGTGGGCACCCGGTAGGCCCTGGAACCCCAAGATCCCTGGGAGCCGAGAATATTTCGCCTCTTTCCGGCCGGGGAGGCCGGGCGGCGAGGACCGTCCTCCGGCCCGCGTGATCACATGGCTAATGCGGCATATGTCCAGCTCAGGGCACCCGTAGAGTGATATATCCGGATCAGGGTGCCAACGGGCACCACCGGCCACAGACGCATACCTGATCACTCTGGTTTACCTGCGACCCACAGTTAATGTCCGGAATTTGCTGACAAGACCGATCCGTCCCCGACAGAATGCGGAGTCCATCCAGCGTCTAACCAACTGGAGGAAACCGACATGCGCAGACCGCTAGGGGCGCTGCTCTGCCTCGGGAGCCTGGCGGCCCTCAGCACGCCGATCGCCACGGCTCACGCCGCGGCCGCTCCCCAGGCCGAGTGCCGTGTGTACGCCGCCAAGCCGCACGTCACCGCCGCGGGACGGATCCAAGCCTCCGCCGCACGGCTGGGCTGCGACGACACCGCCTTGGTCCGCATCCGCATCAAGCGCGCCGTGCCCGGGAACGACCCGGTCGTCAAGAGCGCGTCCCGGCAGGGGACCAACGGGCGGGTGACGGTGAAGCTGCGCTGCGCGCCCGGCGTCTACTACGCCGTCGTCACCGACTACCGGGGAAACAGCGGCCGTTCCAAGCCCGTCCGGCTCGGCTGCACCCCCACCGGCACCCCGGCCCCCACCCCCGCGCCGACGACCACCCCCAAGCCGACGCCTTCGGCCAGCACCGCACCCACCACCACCCCCAGCACCGCTCCCAGCTCCGCGCCGGGATCCTCCGTCTCCGAGGAAGTGGTGCGCCTGACCAACGCCGAGCGGCAGAAGGGCGGTTGCGGTCCCCTCACCTCCGACCCGCAGCTGCGCTCGGCCGCGCAGGGCCACTCGGACGACATGGCGGCCAAGAACTACTTCAGCCACACCTCGCAGGACGGCCGCGACATGACCGCCCGGATCAAGGCGAGCGGGTTCAGCCCGATGCGGGCCTGGGCCGAGAACATCGCGATGGGCCAGCGCACCCCGGCCGAGGTGGTCACCGCCTGGATGAACAGCTCCGGCCACCGGGCCAACATCATGAACTGCGCCTACACCCACCTCGGGGTGGGCGTGGCCAACAGTGCCCGCGGCATCTACTGGACCCAGAACTTCGCCAAGCACTAGCCACACCCGACCGCCGGGAACCCACCTGCCGCCCGGCGGAAAACGGCCCGTGCCCCCCGCGACGAGTTCACGTCGCGAGGGGCACGGGCCGTCACTCTTGTCCGGACGCTCCTACTTGAGCCAGCTCATCATCGGGCGCAGCTTGGCGCCGGTCTTCTCGATCGGGTGCTCGGCGAGCTCGTCACGGTAGGCGGTGAACTTCTTCTGGCCGCCGTCGAACTCCTCCACCAGCTCCTTGGCGAACTCGCCGGACTGGATCTCGGCGAGGATGCGCTGCATCTCCTTCTTCGTCTCCGGCGTCACGATGCGCGGGCCACGGGAGTAGCCGCCGTACTCGGCGGTGTCGGAGACCGACCAGTACATCTTGTGGATGCCGCCCTCGTACATCAGGTCGACGATCAGCTTCATCTCGTGCAGGCACTCGAAGTACGCGACCTCGGGCTGGTAGCCCGCCTCGATCAGGGTCTCGAAACCGGCCTTGATCAGCTCGGACACGCCGCCGCACAGCACGGCCTGCTCACCGAACAGGTCGGTCTCGGTCTCCTCCTTGAAGGTCGTCCTCAGCGCGCCGGCGCGGGTGCCGCCGATGCCCTTGGCGTACGACAGGGCGAGCTCCAGCGCGTTTCCGCTGGCGTCCTTCTCCACCGCGACGAGACACGGCACGCCGCGGCCCGCCGTGTACTGGCGGCGCACGAGGTGACCGGGACCCTTGGGAGCGACCATGGCCACGTCCACACCCTCGGGCGCCTCGATGAGGCCGTAGCGGATGTTGAGGCCGTGCCCGAAGAAGAGCGCGTCGCCCTCGACCAGGTTCGGGGCCACGTGGTCGGCGTACAGGTGGCGCTGGATGTGGTCCGGCGCGAGGATCATGGTCAGGTCGGCCTCTTCGACGGCCTCCGAGGGCGTGAGCACGCGCAGGCCGTCGGCCTCCGCCTTCTCCCGGCTCTTGGAGCCCTCGGGCAGGCCGACCCTGACGTCCACGCCGGAGTCGCGCAGCGAGAGCGCGTGGGCGTGGCCCTGGCTGCCGTACCCCAGAACGGCGACGTGCCGGCCCTGGATGATCGACAGGTCGGCCTGGTCGTCGTAGAAGATCTCAGTCACTTGCTTAACCTTTCGGGTTTCTCGTACGCGTTACGCGGTCCGGTCCAGGGCCCGGAGAGAACGGTCGGTGATGGAACGGGCGCCGCGGCCGATGGCCACCATGCCCGACTGGACAAGCTCCTTGATGCCGAACGGCTCCAGGACCTTGATGAAGGCCTGCAGCTTGTCCGGCGTGCCGGTGACCTCGATGGTCACCGCGTCCGAGGAGACGTCGACACAGCGCGCCCTGAACAGGTTGACCAGCTCCAGCACGCTGGAGCGGTTGTCGGCGTCGGCCCGCACCTTGATCAGCGTGAGCTCGCGCTGCACCGACTGCGCCGGGTCGAGCTCCACGATCTTCAGCACGTTGACGAGCTTGTTGAGCTGCTTGGTGACCTGCTCCAGCGGCAGGTCGGCGACGTTGACCACGATGGTCATCCTGGAGATGTCCGCGTGCTCGGTCGGGCCGACCGCCAGCGAGTCGATGTTGAACCCCCGGCGGCTGAACAACGACGCCACGCGCGCGAGCACGCCCGGCTTGTTCTCCACCAGCACGGAGAGCGTGTGCCTGCTCATGCCTAGTCCTCGCTGTCCCAGACGGGCGCCATGTCGCGCGCGAACTTGATCTCGTCGTTGCTGGTCCCGGCCGCGACCATCGGCCACACCATGGCGTCCTGGTGCACCACGAAGTCGACGACCACCGGCACGTCGTTGATCTCCATGGCCTTCTTGATCGTCGCGTCCACGTCCTCCGGACGCTCACACCGCAGCCCCACGCAACCGTACGCCTCGGCGAGCTTGACGAAGTCGGGGATGCGGCGGACCGTCTGCAGGTCGGTGTTGGAGTAACGCTGGTTGTAGAACAGCGTCTGCCACTGCCTGACCATGCCCAGGTTACCGTTGTTGATGATCGCGACCTTGATCGGCACACCCTCGATCGTGCAGGTGGCGAGCTCCTGGTTGGTCATCTGGAAGCAGCCGTCGCCGTCGATGGCCCACACCGTGGTGTCGGGACGGCCCATCTTGGCCCCCATCGCCGCCGGAAGGGAGAAGCCCATCGTGCCCGCGCCGCCGGAGTTGATGAACGTGCCGGGGTTCTCGTAGCCGATGAACTGCGCGGCCCACATCTGGTGCTGGCCGACGCCCGCGGTGTAGATCGCGTCCGGGCCGACCAGCGCGCCCAGCCGCTCCATGACGTACTGCGGGGCGAGGGAGCCGTCCTCGAACTCGGCGTAGCCCAGCGGGTAGGTCGCCTTGTAGGCGTTGAGCGCCGCCCACCACTCGGTGTAGTCGCCCCTGCGCTCCTCGTTGCGCACCGCGGTGATCAGATCGGAGATTACCTCCTTGCAGTCACCCACGATCGGGACGTCCGCGTGCCGGTTCTTGGAGATCTCCGCCGGGTCGATGTCCGCATGGACGATCTTCGCGTACGGCGCGAAGGTGGACAGCTGGCCGGTGACGCGGTCGTCGAAGCGGACACCGAGGCCGATGATCAGGTCGGACTTCTGCAGCGCGCCGACCGCCGACACCGAGCCGTGCATGCCGGGCATGCCCATGTGCTGCGGGTGGCTGTCGGGGAAGGTGCCCCGCGCCATCAGCGTGGTGACCACGGGGATGCCGGTCAGCTCGGCGAACTCCCGCAGCTGCGCCGACGCCCCCGCCCGGTGCACGCCGCCGCCCACGTAGAGCACGGGCCGCCTGGCCTCGGCGATCAGCTTCGCCGCCTCGCGGATCTGCTTGGAGTGCGGCCGGGTCACCGGCCGGTAGCCGGGCAGCTGCATGACGACCGGCCACTGGAAGGTCGTTTTGGCCTGGAGCGCGTCCTTGGCGATGTCGACCAGCACCGGCCCCGGACGCCCCGTCGAGGCGATGTGGAAGGCCTCCACGATCGTCCTGGGGATGTCGTCCGGGTCGGTGATCAGGAAGTTGTGCTTCGTGATCGGCATGGTGATGCCGGAGATGTCGGCTTCCTGGAAGGCGTCGGTGCCGATGGCGCCGCTCGGCACCTGGCCGGTGATCGCGACCATCGGGACCGAGTCCATGTAGGCGTCGGCGATCGGGGTGACCAGGTTGGTGGCACCGGGACCGCTGGTGGCCATGCAGACCCCGACCTTGCCGGTGGCCTGCGCGTATCCCTGAGCCGCATGACCAGCGCCCTGCTCGTGCCGTACAAGCACGTGCCGGACCTTGGTCGAGTCGTAGAGAGGATCGTAGGCGGGGAGAATCGCGCCGCCCGGGATCCCGAACACAGTGTCGACCCCGACGTGCTCCAGCGCCCTCACGAGGGCCTGGGCTCCTGTCATCTGTTCGGTCATCGGCTCGTTCCTTGTGGCTGAGCATGCTTGATGGCATAAAAAATGCCCCATTCCGCCTGGTCGGCGGAGCTGGGGCGGCGCGCGGGTCGGAGTACTCGGCTCAGCGACCAGCGCGCCAGCGAAGTACTACCAGGATCCCACGGTGAAGCTGCATGGCTCCACCATGGCCGACGCGGCACCCCCGCGTCAAATTCATGGGACACATATCTCAGAGTCCGAGATGCGCGGTCAGGCTGGAGTGCCGAGGCTGGAGAGGCTGGTACGCATCAGCGAGTCGACGCCGCGTGCCGCCATCGGCCGCGCCACCAGGAACCCCTGGCCCCGGGTGCAGCCCATCTCGCGCAGCAGCTCCAGCTGCTCGGGCCGCTCGATGCCCTCGGCGACCACGATCAGCCCCAGGTCGTGACCGAGCCGCACGATCGTACGGGTGAGCAGGGTCAGCGTCTCGTCGCGGCCGAGCCCGGACACGAAGGACGGGTCGATCTTGATCATGTCGACCGGGAGCTGCCGCAGGAACGCCAGCGAGGCGTAACCGGTGCCGAAGTCGTCGATGGCGAGCCGGACCCCGAGGTTGCGCAGCTCGGAGAGCCGGGTGATGGTCTCCTCCGCGTCCTCGACCAGCATCTCCTCGATGACCTCCAGGGTGAGCGCGCTGGGCGGCAGCCCGCTCTCGACCAGGGCCGCCTCGACGGTCTCCACGAAGCGCGGCGCCATGATCTGCCGCGCCGACAGGTTGAGCGAGAGCCCGATCTCCCAGGCGGAGGCACGCCAGGCGGCCACCTCCCGGCAGGACTCGCGCAGGATCCACTCGCTCAGCGGCACGATCAGGCCGGTGTCCTCGGCCGGGCCGAGGAACTGCTCCGGCGGGACGAACTCGCCGCCCCGGCACCAGCGCACCAGCGCCTCGACGGCGGTGACGCGCGAGGTGGCCAGGTCGACCACCGGCTGGTACTCGATCGCGAACTGGTCCTCCAGCAGCGCCCGCTGCAGGTCCGCGGCGAGCTCCAGGCGCCGTACCACGTCGGCGTGCATGTGCGCGGCGAACACCTCGACCCTGCGCCCGCCCAGCTCCTTCGCCCTGGCCATCGCCACGTCGGCGTTGCGGATCAGGTCGGCGGAGGAGACGTCGTCGGCGGCGAAGGCCACCCCGACGCTCGCGGTCAGCGCGATGTCGCGGTCGGCGACCCGGAACGGCTCGGAGGAGACCGTACGGACCAGCCGCTCGGCCAGGTCGACCGCCGTCTGGGCGTCGACCGGCGCCTCCAGCAGCACCGCGAACTCGTCGCCGCCCCAGCGCGCCAGGGTGTCGTCGGCCCGCACGGCGGCGCGGAGCCTGCGGGCCGCCTGGCCGAGCAGGTAGTCGCCGCTGGCGTGGCCGACCGAGTCGTTCACCGCAGTGAAGCCGTCCAGGTCCAGGAAGACCACGGCGACGTTGCTCGCCCCCGGACGGCCCAGCACCTCCCGGGTCCGCTCCTCGAAGTAGGCCCGGTTGGGCAGGCCCGTGATGCCGTCGTGGAAGGTCAGGTGGGCGACCTGGCTGCGCAGGGCCTCCTGGTCGCTGATGTCGCGGGTGGTGACGAGCAGCAGGTCGTCGCCGCGCACGTGCCGGGTGGCCACCGACTCGGCGGGCCGCCAGGTGCCGTCGGAGGCGCGGACCCGGCAGGCGACCATGCACGCGCCCGGCCCCTCCTCGGCCTCCTCCTCCAGGCTCATCGCGCGCAGCGCCTCCTGGATCCCCGGCACGTCCTCGGGGTGGATGTAGTCGAAGATCTTCCCGCCGACCAGGTCGGCGGGACGGTATCCGTACGTGATCTCGACGCCCTCGCCGATCTGCCGCACCACGCCGTCGTAGTCGCACAGCAGGACCACGTCCCCGGAGCTCTCGGCGAGGTCGTGCAGCTGCCGCTCGCCGAGATGGAGCAGGCTCCGCAGCCGCCCGGTCTCCACCAGCATCACGAACAGGCGTACCAGCAGGACGGCGACGATCGACGCGCACACCGAGCCCAGGACCGCCGGAGGGCCCTGCACCCCGCCGCTGATCACGCGGAGGAGCACGACGACGGTGGCCACCGCTACCAGGAACAGCGGCACCGCCGCGATCAGCGAGGACGTGCTCTCGCGGACGAACGGCTCGTCGTCCGCGGGCGCGGGAGGCCGCGTCGCGAGCCCGCTCCACGGGACCGCGGCGAGGACGAGGAACGCGGCGGGGGCGAGCCACACCCAGGTCAGGGACGGTGTGTCGCCGCTCACCCGGGCCAGCGCGGTGATCGTCTCGGAGGTCGCGACGGCTGCGAGCACGGCCAGCGCCGCCAGCCCGACCGGCCAGGCCGACCGCCGGATCGGCACCACCGCGGGGCCCACGACGCAGGCGAGGATCAGGCAGAACAGCGGCGAGGCGAAGGTGACCGCCGCGTCGCCCGCGTCACCGCCGTCGCCGTAGACCGGGCCCACCAGCGACACCCAGATGATCACCATGATGGCGGCGGCGCACACGTAGGAGTCGGCGAGGTCGCGCACCAGGGCGTGCCCGCGCGCGGGCCTGGCCGCCGACAGCGTGGTGCCGACCGCGAGCATGGCCGTACCGGCCAGGAGCACCAGGTCGGCGAAGGTCACCACGAAGGGGGCGCCGTCCGCGATCGGCCGCACCGCCACCCCGGCCAGCCAGGTGACCGCGCCTCCCGCCAGCCAGCGCCAGGCCAGTGCCCTGCGCCGGTCGGCCACCTTGGCGGCGGCGGCGAACAGCGAGCCCGCGGCGGCCGCGGCGGTGACGACGCCCGCCACCGCCTCGACGACCACGGCGGGAGCGCCGCTGACCAGAGCGGCAACGAGCCCCACCACGCCGACGGCGGCGGCGGTCAGCGGTACCCGGGGGTCACGCCAGCGGATCAATGTCGTCTGCCCATCGGTGTCGTCGGGTGTTTTTCGGTGATGTGTTTCGCTTTCGCAGCATCCCTTGCTCGCTGCACTCGCGCTGCCGCCGCGAGCACGTCGTTCTTCGTCCTCGGCGCTCGCACCGGCACAGGGCCAGTGTGTGCCGTCCGGCACCCGCGGGTGACGACAACGCCGTAGTCGTCACCGATCTGATAACCGCGCGGGCGGCGGAGATCTCTTTTACCGACGGTACGCACCGCAGGTCACGAGGTAGCCACGGTCCGGATTCCTTTGCCGGTCAGTAGGAACCCGTGATCACGTTTTTGAGCGGCTCGCCCGCGAGGTAGCGCAGCAGCTGGGAGCGGAGCAGCTTCAGCGTGCGCCGTACGGAGGCCGGAGTGCTGCCCGCGACGTGCGGGGTGATGAGGGCTCCCGGCGCCGTCCACAGCGGGTGGTCCCCGGGCAGGGGCTCGGGGCTGGTGACGTCGAGCGCGGCGAGGATCCGGCCTCCCCGCAGCTCGGCGACGAGCGCGTCCGTGTCGACCACGGTGCCCCTGGCCGCGTTCACCAGGAGGGCGCCGTCCTTCATCGCGGCCAGGAACCCGGCGTCCACCATGCCGGTGGTCTCGGGCGTCGAGGGGACGAGCAGCACCACCACGTCCGCCCCGGGCAGCAGGCCGGGCAGCTCGTCCAGGCCGTGCACGCCGGGCCTGGCGGTCCTGGCCACCCGGACGACGTCGACCTCGAAACCGTCGAGCCGCCGCTCCAGCGCCTCACCGATCGAGCCGTAGCCGACGATCAGGACCGTGGAGTCGGCCAGCACCCCGGTGTGGTGGTACGTCCACTCGCCCTCGCGCTGCGCGCGGACGAACCCGGGGAACTCCCGGAGCACGGAGATCATGGCTCCGACCACCCACTCGGCGGTGCCCGCGTCGTGCACGCCCCGGGCGTTGCACAGCGTCACCCCCTCCCGCAGGTGCGGCCGGTAGGCGTCGACCCCGGCCGTGACGGTCTGCAGCAGCCGCAGGCCGGTCATCCGGGCGAGCAGATCGGGAAGATCCGCCACCGGCATCAGCGGCGGGATCCAGACCTCGGCCTCCTCCGCGCCCTCGGGCACCGGCTCCGTGCCGTCGTAGACGACGCACTCCACTTCCGGAAGGTCGCACAGGACATCGGCCGCGGCTTTGGAGGGGACCCAGATCTTCATGGACGCATTATCCAGCCGCCCGGACCCGGATTACTCGGGCACGCACTTCAGGTCGAGCTCGGGGCGGTAGACCGTGGTCTTCTTGACCCGCTTGACCTCCTTGCCGTCCTGCTTGAAGACGCGCCAGACGTCGATCGTGAAACCGTTCTGGCCGACCATCGGGATGCAGTCGGGGCCGCTGTCGGTCTCGCTCTTGAACGGGGTGACGTTGTATCTCTCCGAGGAGATCGACTCGACCTCGTAGCGCTTGGTGCTCCAGAAGCCGACGGTGACCCCGCTGTCGTTGAAGGAGGTCTTCACCAGCACCCCGTACGGCGAGTCGTTCTTCCAGCGGAAGTCGGGCTCGGGCCAGGAGACCGTGGACTCGCGCCCGGCCGGGTAGCGGGAGATGTAGAACTCGTGCGCCACGTGCTGGACGTCCTCGAGGCCGCCGAAGAACACCGCGTTGTACATGGTGGTGACGAACTGGGAGATGCCGCCGCCGACCGAGTCGACCAGCCTGCCGCCCTGGATCATGGGGGCGGGGACGAAGCCCCGGGCCGTGTCGCGCTGGCCGATGACGCCGTTGAGCGAGAAGGTCTCGCCCGGCTTCACCAGGTAGCCGTCCAGGAGCTTGGCGATCGCCCTGATGTTGGTCACCCGGGGCGGGCAGCAGTCGTAGGGGGTGGTGAACTGGCTGATCCGCTCCTTGATGCCGAGCCTGCGCGCCTGGGCGTCGGACATCCTCGGCTGGACGGTGGCCAGGAGCACCGGGATCGTCCGGTCGCCGTCGCGGGCGACCATCTCGGCCACGTCCGCGGCGAGCCGCTCGTCGTTGATGCCCTTCCCCTTGCGGCCGGGCACCAGCTTCGGCTTTCCGCCGACGATCTGGAACGTGGGGTCGCGCGGGGCCAGCACCGGGTCGATCAGGTTCCCCTCCAGGGAGGCGATGGCGCTCTTGGCGTCGAACTTCGGGCTCATGCCTCCGGCGCTGTCCGGCTCGAAGGACAGGTGGGCGGCGAGGGTCTCCACCGGCAGCTGGGCCTGCTCTCCGGCGAAGGTGAGCGTGACCGGCCCGGACAGGGCCTTGCCCGCGCTGGCCGCGGCCTTCCTGACCGTCTCCGCCCCGGCTATCGGCTTGATCACCGAGACCGGGAGGCGAACCTCTTTCCTCGGGCCGAGGAAGGCCTTCGTGATCGCGGCGATCGCGGCCTCCCGCTCCAGCTCCCGGCCGTCGCGGGGGGTCACCACGACGGGCTTGACGCCCTCGAACGTGACCGAGCCCTCGCGGACCTTGAGGTCGATCCTCCTGGCCAGGCTCGCGATCGCGGTCTTCATGCTCTCGGGGTCGGCGGAGACCTTGGGCTCCAGGTCGGTGGTGCCGGTGAGGGCCCGCCAGACCTCGGCGGGGCTGGGGAAGCCGCTGGGCGCCTGGTTGATGGTGGCGACCACGTCGAACTCCAGCCCCGACTTGCCGGGGTCGAAGTCGAAGCGCTTGCCCGCGGCCAGGAGGGTCATCTCCCCGGCGGCCTCGCCCGCCAGGCGGTCCCTCAGCTTGTCGGCCGCCTCGGTCGCGGTCAGGCCGCCGATGTCGATGCCCCGCACGGTGGTGCCCGGCAGCATCTTGCCGGACATGACGACCGCGGGCACCGCGTAGGCGAGCGCGACGACGAACAGCACGGAGAGGACGATCAGGAGGAGCCTGCGGGCCCCCCGGCGGCGCGGGGGCGGCTCCTCGTAGCGGAGCCCGTCGGGTTGCGGGAACCCGCCGTCGCCGCCGGGGACGAGGGTGGGCTCGTCACGCTGGAAGGGGCGTTCCGGCGGGGTGGCCATCTGCCAGGGCTGCGGGGGCTGGGCGGCGGGCGGGAGCGTCGCCCCGCGGGCCGGTGCGGGGGGACCGCCGAGCCCGGGGGGGCCGCCAAGTCCAGGGGGGCCTCCAAGGCCGGTGGGGCCGAAGATGTCGGGCGAGACACCCGGGGGAAGGCGCGAGCCGCTCTGGGACTGGGCGACCTGCACACCGGGAGGGAGTCGCTGGTCGCGGGCGCCCGGCGGGACGGGGCGTGAGGGGAGGGGCATCGCCTCAAAGGGGTCCGTCGGCGGGTTCACAGACGCTCCGGCGTTCCGCACGGCCTCCGTATCCTCCTGCTTCGCAGCTTCCACCTCCGGCAACCTTAAACCACATTGGTCAACCTCCGTCCAAAATGGAGTAACAAATCAGCCCGTCCAGCGGTAGCGGTGCTCCGGCCTTCCCGCGGTTCCGTACTTCGGGCGGAGCTCCGCCTGGCCCGCGGCGCACAGGTGCTCCAGATACCGGCGGGCGCTGACCCTGGAGAGGCCGGTGATCGTCGCCGCCTCGGCGGCCGACAGGTCGCCGCCGCTCTCCCTGAGCGCCGAGGCGACCAGGGAGCACGTGGTGACGGACAACCCCTTGGGCAGCGGCGGCGGAACCCCCCTGACCGCGCCGAAGAGCCGGTCGATCTCGTCCTGGCGGGCCTCGTCCCCGAGGGTGGCGAGGCGTCGGCGGATCTCGGCGTACTGTTCGAGGCGCTCGGTCAGGGCGCGGGCGGTGAAGGGTTTGATCAGGTAGTTGACCGCGCCGCCGCGCATCGCCGCCCGGACCGTGGCCACGTCGCGCGCGGCGGTGATCACCAGGATGTCCACCGGGTGCGCGGCTCCCCTGAGCTTGGTGAGGACGTCGAGTCCTGACATGTCCGGCAGATAGATGTCGAGCAGCACCAGATCGGGCCTGCGCGTCGCGGCCGACGCGATCGCGGCGCCCCCGGTGTGGACGACGCCGGCGACCGTGAAACCGGGCATCCTGGTGACGTAGCCGCCGTGGATCCTGGCCACCATGAAGTCGTCGTCCACGACCAGGACGCGGATGTCGCCCGAGTGCCCGTCCCCGGTCATCACGGCACCTGCCGTTCGGCGGGCTCCGCGGGGCCCCCGGTGGGCAGGAGCGCGGTGAAGACGGCGCCGCCCGCGTTGTGCACCCGTACCCAGCCGCCCCGGCGCGAGCACGCCTGGCGGGTCAGGGCCAGGCCCAGGCCGCGCGGCCCGGCGTGGGCGGCCTTGGTGGTGAAGCCCTCCCTGAACACCTCGTGGACCAGGCCGGGGGTGATCCCGGGGCCGGAGTCGCCGACCCGGACGCGCAGCCCGTCCGCCTCCGTACGGACCGAGACCTCCACCGTCCCCCCGCTCTCCTGCAGCGCGTCGAGGGCGTTGGCGACCAGGTTGCCGACGACCAGGACCGCGTCGTGCGGGTCGCCGAGCATGCCCTCCTCCACCCGGGAGTCGTCGGACAGCACCAGGGTGGCTCCCCGCTCGGCCGCCTCGGCCGACTTGGCCAGCAGCAGCGCGGCCAGCGTCGGGTCGGCGACCTTCTCCCTGATGCCCGAGGCGTGCCTGCTGTAGGCCTCGGTGGTCTGGGTGATGTAGCTGACGGCCGTGTCGTGCTCGCCGAGTTCCAGCAGGCCGACCACGGTGTGCATCCGGTTGGCGAACTCGTGGGCCTGCGCGCGCAGCGCGCCGGTGGTGGTGCTGGCCTGGTCGAGCTCGCGGGCCAGGCGCACCAGCTCCGTGCGGTCCCGCAGGGTGACCACCCAGCCGCTCTGCCGCTCCCGTACGGCCACCGGGGTCCGGTTGAGCACCAGCACCCGGTCGCGGTGGAGCACCACCCGGTCGTCGCCGGGGTCCACGCCGTCCAGCACGTCCCGCATCCGGTCGGACAGCGGCATCTCCCGCAGGCTCCGGCCGACGTCGTGCTGGGAGAGGCCGAGCAGGTCGCGCGCCGCGTCGTTGACGAGGGTCACCCGCCCCTGGAGGTCGAGGGCGAGCACCCCCTCCTTGACGCCGTGCAGCACGCCCTCGCGCTGTTCGAGCAGGGCCGCGATCTCCCCCGGTTCCAGGCCGAACGTCTGGCGGCGTACCCGCCGGGCGATCAGGGCGGCGGCGCCCGACCCGGCGACGAGGACCGCGAGGACCGTCCACAGCAGTGGCGGGAGCGCCTCGCCGAGCTGTCCGGCGACGGTCCCCTCCAGGATCCCGACCGAGGCCAGGCCGATGACCTGCCCCGAGGAGTCGAGGATCGGGACCTTGCCTCGGACCGAGCGGCCGAGGGTGCCCGTCTGGATGCCGGTCCAGTGCTCCCCCTTCTTCATGACCTCGGAGCCGTCGGTGGACAGCCTCTTGCCGATCAGGGCGGCGTTGGGGTGGGCGTAGCGGATCTGGTCGCGGTTCGCGATCACCACGTAGTCGGCGCCGGTGGCCGCCTGCACCCCGAGCGCGATCGGCTGCAGGCTCAGCTCGGGCCTGGGCTGGGAGAACGCCTCACGCACCTGGGGAAGCCCCGCCACGGACTCGGCGATCGCCAGGGCGCGCTGCTGGTACTGGCGGTCGAGTAGAACACGGGTGTGCTCCATCCAGACGCCCGCCGTACCGCCGACCGCGAGGACCACGATGACGGTCTGCAACACGAAAAGCTGGGTGCCGAGCGAGGCGTTGAGTAAGCGTCGCACGAGTTAACTCCCTGGTCAGGGACCTCGATGAAAGCAGTCCGAGGTAACGGCGAGGTCGCGAGGAGGTGTGACCAATATGACCGATACGACGGCAAACACGCAAAGGATCGACAGGGTGGCCTCCTGAAGTCACCATCCTCACCACGCTTTATTTACGTTTGTTTGGAGCTGACCATGCGTCTTCGGAGACTGGCCGCCCTCGCGGTGCTGTCCCTCGCCGCTCTCACCGCCTGCGGTTCCGGGGGCGCCTCGGGTACGAGCGCGCTGAGAATCATGGCTCCGGCCGCGCCGGGAGGCGGCTGGGACCAGACCTCCCGCGTCGCCGGTGAGGCGCTCAAGACCGCCGACCCGTCCCGCAAGATCGAGGTCTACAACGTGCCCGGCGCGGGCGGCACCATCGGCCTCGCCCAGCTCGCGGGCGAGAAGGGCAACGGCGACCTGTTGATGACCATGGGCCTGGTCATGGTCGGCGCGGTCGAGCAGAACAAGTCCAAGGTCACCCTGGCCGACACCACGCCGATCGCGAAGCTCACCGAGGAGTACGAGATCATCGTGGTTCCCGCGGGGTCGCCGTACCAGACACTCGCCGACCTGGTGACGGCGTGGAAGGCGGACCCGACGAAGATCGCCATCGCGGGCGGCTCGGCCGGGGGCACCGACCACATCGTGGCGGGCCTGATGGCCAAGGCCGCGGGCATCGACCCCAAGCAGGTCAACTACATCGCCCACTCCGGCGGCGGCGAGGCGCTCAACGCGCTGCTCGGCGAGAAGGTCGCGATGGGGATCTCCGGCATCGGCGAGTTCGCCGAGCACGTGAAGTCCGGCAAGCTGCGCGCCATCGGCGTCAGCTCCCCCGAGCGGCTCGCCAACGTGGACGCCCCCACCATCAAGGAGGCGGGCCTGGACGTGGAGCTGGCCAACTGGCGGGGCTTCGTCGCGCCCGGCGGGCTGGACGACGCGGCGAAGAAGAACCTCACCGACGTGGTCACCAAGATGCACGACTCCCCGGCGTGGAAGGACGCGGTGACCAAGAACGGCTGGGCCGACGTCTTCCAGACCGGTCAGCCGTTCGCCGACTTCCTCGCGGCGGAGCAGACCAAGGTCAAGGGCATCATCGCGGAGATGGGCCTCGTCTCCTGATGCTGCCCGCAGAAGACCCGTCCCGTCCCACCGGCACCGGATCCGCCGGTGCCGGTGCGGCCGGTGCCGGATCCGAGCCCACCGCCGTCGCCCGCGCGGGCGACGGCGGTACCGGCCGTGAGACCGGCACGCCATCCGGCTCCGTAAGCGTCCCGAATTCAGTGAACGACCCCGGCTCCACGAACTCCATGAACGCCCCGGGCGCGGTGCCCGAGGCAGAGGAGGGCGGGTGGTCGTGGCGGCGGCCCGAGCTGGGGCTGGCGGTGCTGGTCCTCGTGCTGGGGGCGTTCGTGATCGTCGGCACCGCCGACGTGACCGCCGCGGGCTCCGCCCTCGGTCTCGGCCCCCGGTTCTTCCCCGCCCTGGTCGGCGGCGCGATGCTGCTGATCGGGCTGTTCTACGTGGTCGACGTGCTCAGAGGAGGCCACGGCGACCCCGAGGACGCCGAGGACGTCGACACCGGCGCGCGGGCCGACTGGCGGACGGTCGCGCTGGTCAGCGTGATCTTCCTGGCCTTCGCCGGGCTGCTCGACCTGCTCGGCTGGATCATCGCGGGCGCGCTGCTCTTCTTCGGCCTGTCCGTGACGCTCGGGGCGGCCCACCGGCTGCGCGCGGGCGTCATCGCGATCCTGCTGTCCACCCTCACCTACCTGATGTTCGTCAAGGGCCTCGGCGTGACGCTGCCGGCCGGGCTGCTGTCCGGGGTGATCTGAGTGGACTCCTTCCAGCTGTTGATGGACGGCTTCGCGACCGCCCTCACCCCGGTCAACCTGCTCTACGCGCTGGCGGGCGTCACGCTGGGCACGCTGGTGGGCGTGCTGCCCGGCATCGGCCCCGCCATGACCGTGGCGCTGCTGCTGCCGATCACGTTCACCGTGCCTCCGGCGAGCGCGTTCATCATGTTCGCGGGCATCTACTACGGCGGCATGTACGGCGGGTCGACCACCTCGATCCTGCTCAACACGCCCGGTGAGAGCTCCTCGATGATCACCGCGCTCGAGGGCAACAAGATGGCCAAACGCGGCCGGGCGGCCCAGGCGCTGGCGACGGCCGCGATCGGCTCGTTCGTCGCGGGCACCATCGCCACCGCGCTGCTGGTCGTCGCGGCGCCCCTGGTGGTGGACTTCGCGATCTCCTTCGGTCCCGAGGACTACTTCGCGCTGGCCATCCTGGCCTTCACCGCGGTGTCGTCGGTGCTGTCCCGCTCCGTCGTACGGGGGCTGGCCTCGCTCGGCCTCGGCCTGGTCATCGGGCTCGTCGGCATCGACCAGCAGACCGGGCAGGCCAGGTTGACCCTGGGCATCCCGCAGCTGCTCGACGGCATCGACGTGGTGATCGTCGCGGTCGGGCTCTTCGCCCTGGGCGAGGTGCTCTACGTCGCCTCGCGGCTGCGGCACGGCCAGCCCGAGGTGATCCCGGTCGGCCGGGCGTTCCTCGGCCGCTCCGACTGGGCGCGTTCCTGGCGGCCGTGGCTGCGCGGCACCGCGCTCGGCTTCCCGTTCGGCGCGCTGCCCGGCGGCGGCGCGGAGATCCCCACGTTCCTGTCGTACTCGATCGAGAAGCGCCTGGCGCGCGGGGTCGCCCGCGAGGAGTACGGCAAGGGCGCCATCGAGGGGGTCGCCGGTCCCGAGGCCGCGAACAACGCCTCGGCGGCGGGCACGCTCGTCCCGCTGCTCACGCTGGGCCTGCCCACCTCGGCGACGGCCGCGATCCTGCTGGCGGCCTTCCAGCAGTACGGGCTGCAGCCGGGCCCGCAGCTGTTCGACCACAACCCGGCGCTGGTCTGGGGCATGATCGCCTCGCTGTTCGTGGGCAACACCATGCTGCTGGTGCTCAACCTGCCGCTCGCCCCCATCTGGGCCCGGGTGCTGCAGATCCCCCGGCCCTACCTCTACTCGGGGATCGTGCTGTTCGCGGCGCTCGGCGTCTACGCGCTGAACTCCTCCTGGGTGGAGCTGGTCATCCTCTACATCCTGGGCCTGCTCGGTTTCGCGATGCGCCGCTTCGGCCTGCCGGTGGCCCCGGCGGTGATCGGCCTGATCCTGGGCCCGATGGCCGAGATCCAGCTCCGCCGGGCCCTGGCCATCGGCGCGGGCGACGTGACGGTCCTGGTCAAGAGCCCGATCGCGGCGACGCTGCTGGTCATCTCGCTCCTGGCGCTGTTCACGCCGCTCATCAGGAAGGTGGCCGCCCGCCGCGGCGCCTGACCCCGGACGCGGCACACGCGGGCACGGACGAACGTCCGTGCCCGTTTTTCTTTTTGGAGCTCAGGGAGGGCGACCAGCAGGTCTTCCTTGTGGAGCTCAGGGGGTGAGGGCGGCCAGCAGGTCGTCCAGCCCGGCCTTGACGCGCTCGACCGTCACCCCGTGGTCACGCAGGCGGTGGGCGAGCAGCGGCGCGGCCAGCGGGGCGAGCAGGGCGTCGGCGAGGACGTAGGCGTCGGCGCCGGGTCTGGCCTGGCCGACGAGCATCGACAGGTGGGCGTGGTAGGCGTCGTAGGCGCCGCCGAAGCGGGCGAACGGCGTCGCCGTCTCGGCCATCACCAGCAGGTCCAGCTGCTCCACGGTCCTGTCGGCGAGGGCGTGCAGGAAGCCGCGGATGCGGGCGGGCGCCCCGGCCCCGGGCCCCAGCGGCGGCGGCCCCTCGATGAAGGCCGCCTGGAACTCGCGTTCCCGCTCGTCGATGAGCGCGTACGCCAGCCCCGAGCGATCGCCGAACCGGCGGTACAGCGTGCCGACTCCGACTCCCGCGGCGGCGGCGACCTCCGCCATCGCGAGCCCCTCGACGCCGTGAGCGGCGACGATGCCGGCGGCGGCGGCGAGGATCTTCGCTCGGTTGCGCGCCGCGTCGACCCGCTCGCGGCGCGGGTTCATGACGACGTCCACGATCACAGGCTACTGGAGACTTGTAAGCGGAATCCGTTCCGCTTTATGGTTAAGCGGAACTGATTCCGCTTAAGGAGCACACATGACACGCAAGGTCGCGCTCGTCACCGGGGGAAGCCGTGGGATCGGCGCCGCCATCGCCGTACGCCTGGCCGCCGAGGGTGCCGACGTGGTGATCACGTACGCGCGCTCGGCGGAGCGGGCGGCGGCGGTCGTCAAGGAGATCGAGGCCGTCGGCACCCGCGGGCTGGCCGTGGCGGCGGAGGCCACCGACGCCGGGATGCTGGTCGCCGCGGTCGAGCGGACGGTCGCCGAGTTCGGGCGGATCGACATCCTGGTCAGCAACGCCGGTGTCGCCCCGTTCGGCCCGCTGGAGGAGGTGACGCTCGCCGAGGTCGACAGCACCCTCGCGATCCACTCCCGCGCCTCGTTCGTACTGGCCCAGGCCGCCGCCCGGCACATGGGCGAGGGCGGCCGGATCATCTGCATCGGCAGCAGCCTCGCCGAGCGCGTGCCGTACCCGGGGTGGACGCTCTACGCGATGAGCAAGTCCGCGCTGGTCGGCCTGACCAAGGGGCTCGCCAGGGACCTGGGGCCGAGGGGCATCACGGCCAACCTGATCCATCCCGGTTCGACCGACACCGAGATGAACCCGGCCGACAGCCCCGAGGCGGCGGAGGAGCGGCGCTTCACCGCCCTGGACCGCTACTGCGCCCCCGGCGACATCGCCGCCACCGTCGCGCACCTGGCGGGAGAGGGCGGCAGGAACATCACCGGCGCCACCATCACCGTCGACGCGGGCACCACGGCCTGACCGCCGTGGCCTGGGTCCTGCTTCTCGCCGCCGCCGCACTGGAGATCGTCTGGGCCACCGCGCTCGAACGCTCGGACGGGTTCACCCGGCCCTGGCCCGCGGCCATCGGAGTGACGGCGGCGGTCCTGAGCTTCGTCATGCTCGCCTTCGCGCTCAGGACGCTGACCATGGGCACCGCGTACGCGGTCTGGGTCGGGCTCGGCACGCTCGGGGTCGCCGCCGTGGGCATCGTCGCCCTGGGCGAGAGCGCGGCCCCCGGCCGGCTCGCCTGCCTGGCGCTCATCCTGGTCGGGGTCATCGGTCTCAAACTCCTGGACGGATGACGCGCGGGCGACACGACGGCGCGTCATCGGGGTTTCGTGACGCCGGAGCCCCGTGACGGGAAACGGCCGCCCGGCCGTGGGGAGCCGGGCGGCCGGGCCTGTCCCGGGAAGGGGGCTATTCCCGCAGGGTGTCGACGGCCGGGCCGTCGAATTTCCGGCCGTCCTCCCTGGCCAGATAGGTGCACGAAACCCATCCCGTGGTGCCGGAGGGCAATCCCGAGGCCGACCTCGCGCCCAGCCGGAAGTTGCACCAGCCGTTCGTCGAGCTCGGATTGAGAATCCGCCCGTAATCGCCGTGGTAGAGATAGCCGATAACCGTTGACCCTCCGGGACTCGACCGCAGGCGCACCCCGTTGGCGATGACCACCGCGTCCACGGCCGGGGTCGCCGACAGGACGGAAGCGCTGCTCACAGGGGCTGCCTGGGCGGGAACGGCCACAACACCCATTCCCGTGACGGTCGCCAGCGCCACTGCGGCGAATGCCAGAAGCTTTTTCATTGGACGTTCTTCCGATCGCGGGGTCAGGTCATGTCGGAGTGAAAGGTGGGACTGCAGTGATTACTGTGCAAGCCATCAAGAATTTCGTCAATACCTATTCAGTCTCAGAAATGTGAATTACCACATAGAAAAGGCCCCTCCGATTACAGGAATGCAAGCGACCGAAAGGATATTTCACCGCCCGCCATCCGGCCGGACGGACGGAAAGGCGCGGGCGATCACATCGCGGACCGCCCGTCTCACGGGCCGGACGGCCCGAGCCTCCGCCGTCCGACATCGCGGCGGCGGACCCGGCCCGTCCTCAGGGGACCGTCACCCCCGGCCCCGGGCGCCACAAGCGGGGCACAAGTGGTCCACAAGTGATCATTCCTAGATTCCTCCGTAGAACCGGGGCCCGGAGACGGGGACCCGGTGACCGGCTCTCGACACCGAGGCCGGAGGAGCAGCTGGGGTCGCGGCGACGCGACCGAGAGGAGTGATCATGTCGAAGATCACGATCGACGACCTGCCCTTCGAGGGCGCCGAGCTGGCCGAGGCCGAACTGGGCCAGGTCTCCGGCGGCAAGTGGTCGGTCAGCGCCTGGAAGAAGGACCTGCCCTGCGAGTGGTGGCAGTACTAGCCCGCCCGCCTCACACGGTCATGTCGAAGATCACGATTGACGACCTGCCCTTCGGGGGCGCCGCGCTGACCGACGCCGAACTGGGCCAGGTCTCCGGCGGCCTGCCCGGCGGGTGGGTGCTGACCTACCGCCCGGAGGGCTGCGTCCGCGAGTCCACCGGCTGATCGGCCCGGCCACCCGCCCGCGATGGGACGGGCCGGGTCTTCGGCGGGCAGCGCGTCGGGCGCATCGGATGAACACGGCGCGGCGGGACGGGACACGCGTTCCGCCGCGCCTTCGAGACGGGACCGGACAGTGATTCTGATCATCAGCAGGCGAGGGGACGGAGCGGTCGAGAGGGTCATGACCGCGCTCCGGCGGCGCGGCGCCCGCCTGGTGGGACCGGACGGTGACGCGGACACCGTCGCGAACGGCCCCGGAACGCCGGTGCTGTGGTGGGACACCGGCGACTTCCCGAGCCGCAGCCGGATCACCGCGTCGTTCACCGGCGGGAGGCGGCGGCTGCTACTGGACACCGGGACGGAGACGGTCGACCTGTCCCGCGTCACCGCGGTCTGGCGCAGCCGTCCGAACGCGCCCTCCGCGGCCGGTACCGTGACCGAGCCGAGTCACCGCGCGCACGTCGACCAGCAGGCGGAGTTCATGCTGGACGGGGTGTGGAGCCTCCTGCCCGCGCGCTGGCTGCCCGGACGCCGGGCGGACGAGCGCCGCGCGCACAACAAGATCTTCCACATGGCGCGGGCGATCGAGCTGGGCTTCTCCGTACCCGACACGGTGTACACCAACGACCCCACGGAGCTGACGAGCGCGTACGAGTCGGCGGAGCGGCTGGTCGCCAAGCAGATCACCGCCGAGCGGTTCCAGATCGACGGCGCCGAGCACCGCGCGTTCACCACCGTGGTCACCCGCCGCCACCTGACCTCCCGGCACCGCGTCCAGCACGAACCGGTGATCCTGCAGCCCTACGTCCCCAAGGCGGTCGAGCTGCGGGTGATCGTCGTGGGAGAGCGGGTGTTCGCCGCGGAGATCGACGCGTCGGCCTCCCGGGCGGCCAGGGACGACTGGCGGCACTACGACAACGACCGGGTCAGGTACGGCGTACACGAACTGCCCGCCGAGGTGGCGTCGCGCTGCGCCCTGCTGGTCGCCGACGTCGGCCTGACCTACGCGGCGCTGGACCTCATCGTCACCCCCGGCGGCGAGTACGTCTTCCTGGAGCTGAACTCCAACGGCGCGTGGGGGTTCGTCGAACTGTGGACCGGGCTGCCCGTCAGCGACGCGATCGCGTGCTGGCTCCTGGACGGAACGGACGGAACTGACGAAATGGACGGAGGAACACCGTGACCGATTTCGCGAAGGCCCTGCGATCCGGGGCCTCCCTGCTCCGTACGCTGCCCCGCCGCGACTCGGGCGTCGCCGACGCCCACCGCGCGGTCGGCGAGTGGGCGGCGCGGCATCCGGGGATCCGGGCGCAGCTCGTCGTCGACCGGCGCCCCGGGACCCCGGTAGTCGACTACGACCTGCTCCTCGACCACCCCGAGGGCGGTACGGTCGCGCTCACCGCCCCTCCCGAGGACGGGGTGCCCTGGCTGATCGACCACTCGACGCACTGGGCGGCCGGGTACCTGGTCAGCGTCAACGACGTGGACGTGACGGTCCCCCAGGCCCTGACCATGCTGCGCTCGCTCTCCCGGCGGGACGCGTCGCCGTACCGGGAGATCGTCGACCAGTGCCTGCTCGTCGAGGCCGCCCAGGAAACCGCCGACACCGAGCCCCTCACCGCCGCCGACCTCCAGGCGACGGCCGACGAGTTCCGCAGGGGCCGGGGGCTGCACGACCGCGCGTCGACCCTGGCCTGGATGACCGAGGCCGGTATGTCGGGCGAGCGGTTCGAGGCGTACATCACCGAGATCGCCCGGCGCCGCCGGTTCCGCCAGGGCAGGGAGGCGGAACTGGCCCCGGGCCACCTGGCCGCGAACCCCGGCGACTTCGCCCGTGTCAGGGCCGTGTGGGTCACCGGCGGGGAGAAGGTGACCGCCACCACCCCGGCCGGTCTCCTCGCCGTACTGACCTCACTCGGCGAGAGCGCGCCGACCTCCGGGGAGGCGACGTCGGCCTCGCCCGGGAAAACCACGATGACCTCCCCCGACGAGACGACACCGGCCCCGCCCGGCGAAACCGCGGTGCCCCTGCCCGGTGAAACCGCTGCGACCCCGCCCGGAGAAACCGAGGTGCCCCCGCTCGGGGAGACGGCGGTGACCTTCGCGACCCGCTGGGAGGCGGAGCTGCCGGAGGCACTGCGCGGTACGGAACCCGGCACGGTCGTCGGCCCGGTGGAGCTGCCCGAGGGCGGCTACCTGACCGGCGCCGTCCTGTCCAGGAGCCCGGCCACCGGCGACGCGGAGACGCTGGCCGCCGCCGGACGCGCCGCGTTCACCGGCTGGCTGGCGGAGCGCCGCGCCGAGGCCACGGTCGAGTGGCACTGGTCGTGACCGATCCGGACAGCACCCGGGCCGTCCCCGCGCCCGGCCGGCACAGGATCATGCACTGGGAGGACGCCGAGGGATACCGTACGCGGCCCCCCTACGCGCCTCCCGCCTCCCTGCCGCACCCCCCGACGACGACCACCGGACCCGGGGTGCGGCCCGCAACGACCGGCACCGGTCCTCAGCCGCAAGTCCCGGCGACCGCCACCGGCGCTCAGGCACAACGCCCGGCGGCCACCACCGTCTCCCGGGCGCAGACCCCGGCGGACGCTTCCGCCGCCCCGCCGCGATCCTCACCGAACGGCCCTCCCCCGGGGAGCGGCCCCGGGCGGCTCGTCTACCGGGAGGAGGCGTTGCGCAGGCATGTCGAGTCCCGCGCCGCCACCCGGATGCCGCTGGTGATCAGCGGCCCGTCGTTCCTGCTGCTGTGGATCGTGGTGGCCGTCGTCCTGGCGGCCGGTGCCGCGCTGATCACACTCGCACTGGGAGCGGACGGCCTGGGAACGGGCGGACTCGGAGCAGACGTACTGGGAGCAAAAGTACTCGGAGCAAACGGACCGGGAGCGGGCGGATGAGAAGCCGCGTACCCGTCCTGTTGCAGAACACCGTCACCGAGTGCGGCGCCGCGTGCCTGGCCATGGTGCTCTGCCACCACGGCCACCGCACCACGCTGCACCAGGTGTCCGAACGGCTCCAGGTCGGCAGGGACGGGCTGAGCGCCAAGGCGATCGTGGAGGGGGCCCGCGAGCACGGCCTGAAGGCGCGCGCCTTCTCCCTCGCCCCCGAGGACCTGGCGCGCGTGCCGCTCCCCGCGGTCGCGCACTGGGAGTTCAACCACTTCGTGGTGGTCGAGCGCTGGTCGCCCGACCGGGTGGACCTCGTCGATCCCGGGCGGGGCCGCCGCCGCCTGACCTCGGAGGAGTTCGGCGCCGGGTTCACCGGCGTGCTGCTGGTCTTCGAACCCGGCGAGGGCTTCCATCGCGGCGCGTCCTCGATGGCGAGCGCCTGGCGGCGTGAGTTCGTCAGCACCCTGTTCCGGCGCCGCCGCGGCCTGCTCGCGCAGGTCATCGCGGCCTCGCTGCTGCTGCAACTCCTGGGGCTGGCCCTGCCGTTCCTCTCCCAGCTGCTGATCGACAGGGTCATCCCGTCGCGGGGAGCGGACCTGCTTCCCCTGCTGGGCGGGGCCGTACTGCTGGCCGGGGTGGCCCAGTTCGTGATCGGCTACCTGCGGGCCGCGCTGCTGGTGGCCGTACGGGCCCGTGCCGACCAGGAGCTCACCGAGGGGGTGATCGGCCACCTGGTGGCGCTGCCGTACCGGTACTTCGCGCAGCGCGGCAAGGGCGACCTGCTCACCCGGGCCGCCAGCGTCTCCACGCTGCGCGACATCCTCACCGGCCAGATCGTGGCGGCGCTGCTGGACGGCCCGCTCGCCGTCGGCTACCTCGTACTCGTGTACGTCTGGGATCCCGTCTTCGGGCTGGCGCTGACCGGGGTGGTCGCGGCCCAGGGGCTCCTGGTCCTGTCCACCACCCGGCGGATCAACCTGCTCACCCAGCAGGAGCTGGCCGCCTTCTCCGCGTCGCAGAGCAGCCTCATCCAGGCGATCACCGGCATCGAGACGCTGAAGGCGTCCGGCGCGGAGAGCCGGGCGGTGGAGCAGTGGTCGGCCCACTTCACCCAGCAGCTCAACGCCGACGTACGCAGCGGCCTCACCCAGGGCCTGGTGGAGGCCGCGCTGTCCGCGATCCGGGTGGTCGCCCCCCTCGGCCTGCTGTGGCTCGGCACGTGGCGGGTCCTCGACGGGGAGCTGACCGTGGGCGCGCTGATCGCGCTCAACGCCATCGCGCTCGGCGCCCTGACCCCGCTGGGCTCGCTGATGACCGGCCTGCAGAGCCTGCAGCAGGCGGGCGCGCACTTCGACCGCCTGTCCGACATCCTGGCCTCGGAGCCCGAGCCCAGCGACGGCATCGAGGTGCTGCGGCTGCGCGGCGCGGTGGAACTGCGCGGCGTGGGCTTCCGGCACGACCCCCGGGGCCCGTGGGTGGTGCGGGACGTCTCGGTCTCCATCCGGCCTGGGCAGAAGGTCGCGCTGGTGGGCGCCTCGGGGTCGGGCAAGAGCACGCTGGCCAGGCTGCTGCTCACCCTGCACGCCCCGGTGGAGGGCGAGATCCTGTACGACGGCGTCCCGGCCTCCGAGCTCAACCTGCGCAGCCTGCGCCGCCAGTTCGGCGTGGTCGGCCAGGACCCCGCCCTGTTCAGCGGCTCGATCCGGGAGAACATCGCGCTGAACTTCCCCGACGCGCCCCTGGATCGGGTGGTCGCCGCGGCCGAGGTGGCGGCGCTGCACGAGGAGATCATGGCCATGCCGATGAAGTACGAGACGATGCTGACCGACGGCGGCGGTCTCTCCGGCGGCCAGCGCCAGCGGCTCTCACTGGCCCGCGCCATCCTGCCGAGGCCGAAGATCCTGCTGCTCGACGAGGCCACCAGCAGCCTGGACAGCGCCACCGAGGCGACCATCGAGTCCAACCTGTTCTGGCTCACCCAGACCCGGATCGTGATCGCCCATCGGCTGAGCACGATCCGGGACGCGGATCTTATCCTGGTGGTCGACTCCGGCCGCGTCGTCGAACGCGGCACCCACGACGAGCTGATGGCCGTCGGCGGCACGTACGCCAACCTCGTCGCAACCCAGGCCACCCCCGCCTGACGAGGGTTACGTGCTCACCCGACGGCGTAGGCGCGGGTGATCGTCTGGGTGAGGCCGGCGCCGGAGGTGTCGGTCACCGTCGCCCGCAGCGAGACGAATCCCGGCGTGTTCGGGTTGGGCACCGTGGCGGTCCATCCCGAGGCGGCGGGAACGACCGGAATCCGGTGCCAGCTCACGCCGTCGTCGGAGGACATCTCCAGCCGGACGGATCTCACCGCCGCCTTGGCGGCGCCCGGGTTGCGCTCGATCCACATGGGCAGCCTGGTCCGCGCGCCGGGCTTGGCGTGGTTGAGGTCGTCGAGCCCGTCGGGGGCGTAGCGGACCGCCATCAGCGGCAGCGGCCGTTCTTTGGCGGTGTTCGCCGAACGGAACGTCCAGGTGGCGTCCACGGCCGTCGACAGCGTCGAGTGCGGCACCTGCCTGCGCATCGACGCGCTCAGCGTGTACGCGGCGGATTCCGCGGGCAGGTCGGCGCGGAGCTCGCACGTCTCCGGCCGGTAGTGGGCGCACTCGGCGAGGTCGCTCTCGGCGATCACCTGCCCGTTCCTGGCGAGGGTGGCGGTACCGGTGGCCGCGCTGTCGGTCCCGGTCCTGCCGGCGGCGCCGTCGGCGAAGAGCGTGCCGGCGGAGAGGGTCAGCTCGTCGCCGGTACGGCTGCCACCGGGCATGGCGAACGAGGGGCCGGTGACCGCGGCGTTCCACGTCTCCCGGGTGTGCCCGCGCCTCAGGGTTCTGCCGCTGTCGGCCAGCACGGACGTGCCGACCTCAAGCATGCTTTCCCAGACCTGTCCCGGCGTCCGGTACTGGATGAGCGTGCCGGGCAGGCTCATATTCCGCCGAAGCGCCGTGAGCATCGCGCCGTACGTGCTGTCGGTGTCACGGAACCGGGGCCCGGCGAGCGGGGTGCCCTGGGCCGCCACCCCGGACGCCCGGTAGGTCGCCGTCACCTTCGCGAGATCCCGCTGCCTGGCGGCGTACGTGGGATCCTCGGGGATCCCGTCGGTCCGGCGGTCGACGAGGTGGTAGACGTACGGGCTCGGCGACACGTCCTTGCTCTCCCAGACGGTGTCGAGCATGTAGCTCAGTCCCGCCTTGCGTACGGGAACGACGGAGACCTTCGCTTCGGCGGAACCCGTGAGGAACAACCAGCTGAGCGTCCACGGCCCGTAGCCCATCTGGAACCCGAGGTAACCTCGGGGCGCCGCGGTCGGGTCGTCGAGCGTGAACCGCGCCCGCTTTCCCTGACGTGCGTCCACCGTCACCCGCTGGTCGGCGTCGTCGACCTTCACCGTGGTGTGGCTGATCGTGATCCCGGCCGTCCGCTCGTCGATGTCCGCGTAGAGGTTCCACTCGCCCTTGGGCAGCCGGGCCCTGCCCACTCCGTCCCTGAAGACCAGTGCACGGGTGGCACCGGTGCCCGGGTCGTAGAGCTGGGCGTATGCGTCGACGGGCTGGCCCTGACTGTCGAGAGCGGTGACGGTCACGTCGTGGGACTCCGGCTCGACGTACGCGCCGGCCAGGGTGCGGATCACGGTCTCGCCCGATCGGGCGGTGACGGTCCCGGGGTAGTCGCCCGGAGCCTTGCCGCTCGCGTCGATGGTGAGCGTGACCGACGTCTGTCCTGCCGCGGGCACCTCGATCCGCTGGGCCGACAGCTTCAGCACCTCACTCTCGGCGGTGAGGTCGAGGGTGACCGGGGCGTCGCCGGAGTTGGCGTAGGTGATGGTCCTGGTCGCCGTCCGCCCATCCTGTTCATCCTGGCTGTCCCGGCGGTCTTGGCCGTCCTGCCTGTTTTGCCTGTCCTGGCCGTCCTGGCCGTTCCAGGGGAAGGCGGCCCACACGTTGCCCGGTTCGGCCACGACGGGCTGGGCGAGCGCACGCACCAGGTCCACCCGCCCGGCGCCCTGCTGGTAGGTCGTGGTGCCGGGTGAAGGGGCGGCGCTGCCGATGAGGGCGGCCTTGAGCCGCTCACCGCTCCAGCCGGGGTGGCGCTGGGCGAGGATCGCGGCGGCCCCGGCCACGTGCGGGGAGGCCATCGAGGTGCCGCTCATCGCGACGTGGGAGCCCTCGGCGGTGCCCGCGGCAGCCGCGGCCACGATGTCCACCCCCGGCGCCGTGACGTCCGGCTTGATCGCGTGGTCGCCCTCGCGGGGGCCGGTGCTGGAGAAACCGGCCAGCCGGTCCTCACGGTCGACGGCGCCGACCGTGAGGGCCGCGTCGGCGCTGCCGGGACTGCCCACCGCGTTCGCGCCTCTGTTTCCCGCGGCCACGACGAACAGCGTGCCGGTCTGGGCCGACAGCGTGTTCACCGCCTGCTCCACGGGATCGATCTCCACCGTGTCCGGCGCACCGAGGCTCATGTTGACGACCTTGGCCTTGACCTCGACGGCGGCCCATTCCATCCCGGCCAGGATGGCGGAGTCGGTGGCGCCGAGGAAGGTGCCCACCTTTCCGATGGCGAGTTTCGCGTCCGGCGCCACGCCCCGGTACCTCTCCCCGGCCCCGGCGACGGTCGAGGCGACATGGGTGCCGTGGCCGACGGTGTCGCGGATGTCGGGATCCTCGGTGAAGTTGCGCTCCTGCGCCACCACGCCCTTCAGGTCGGGGTGGTCGGGGTCGTAGCCGGAGTCGAGCACGGCGACCGTGACACCCTTACCGGTCATCCCCTGCTTCCACGCCTCGGTGGCACCGATCTGCTTGACGCTCCGGTCGAGGCTGAAGGACCGGCGGCCGTCCAGCCAGATCTTCGTCGTCCCCGCTGCCAGGGCGCGGGCACCGCCCGTCAGGTCCTTCCACGCCTGGCCCGCGCTCGCCTTGGGCACGCGCAGCGCGCTCACCCCGAGGGAGACGAGCCGCCGGGTCTGCCGCGCCCCCGGCGGCAGGGGAGCCGTCCCCTCGGGCGACTGGGCGATCAGCGGGATGTCGGCCGTGTCGGCGTCGCCGTAGCGCCACGCCAGCAGCTGGGTGACGTCGAACAGCCGCCGGTCCAGCACCCCCTCGGCGACCAGCGCCCTGGCGTCGGACGGGATCACGTACAGATGGCCCTCGCGCACCTGCTTCATGAACCCGACCTGCCTGCCGGGGCCGGGCTCCACGCGATACCCGCCACCGGTGACCACGACCCGGTCACCGGTGATCAGGGTCACGCTGCTCGCTTTTTCCTTCTCCGGTGGCTGGGCACCGGCCTGCCGGCCTTGCGCCGGTGTGATGCCGAGCGTTCCCGCCAGCAGGGCGGCGGCGAGTACGTTGCCTAAAATCATGAACTTCCTCTTCGGTAGCAGAGAGTGATTCACTTCTCGGGCTGTTTCAGGGGCTGCGTCATCCCTCCGGGACCCGGGGCTCACCGGGTCAGCCCGTCGCGCAGCCCTGCTTCTCGTTCAGAATCTTCACCCTCTCGGCGGGCATCGGCGCGTCGGCGACCAGGAGGGAGGTCTTGCCAAACTCGCTCAGAAAGCCGTTGGTCACGTACATGGAGCCGGGCACCGACGTCCTGGCCTCCGGGTCCTGACCCCGCTTGTCGGGGTCGGGGTCGACGACCAGGAACTCGTCGACGACCAGTCCGCGCTGCTTCAGCGTCGCCAGCACCTCGCTCACGAGTTTGTTGCGGAACGGCACGCAGTGCATGGGTTCGCCGCGGAAGTCGAAGTTGGTGATGACCTGGTACTTCTCGCCGGGACGGCCTTCTCTGCCGAGAATGACCTCCACCGAGCCGGTGAAGTTCTTGAGGACCTTCACACCGATCGGACAACCGGCCGGCTTCTCGCACTGTCCGGACCGGTCAATGGTCTTGATCTTGTCCTGGTGGACGAAGCCGTCCCGGAGGTCGCCGCCGGGCGGCCTGGGGACGATGTCGCCATCGGGCGAGTTCTGGACGATGTCGCCGACACTGCTCGGCGACACGGGCACGACCCTCAGCGAGATGTCGAGACCGGCACCTCGAAGCTGGCTCTCATACACCTCAGGCTTGGTGTACAGGTCCTTGACCTCGATGACGTAGTAGTCGCCCTCCTCCTTGATGTCGAGCGCGGAGGCGGGCGTGGTGCTCAGGATCGAGGGGATCGCCCAGCCCGCCGCCATGACCGCCGCGGCGAGCGGGAGGGCGAGGAGCGGGCGCCACCTCCCGCGGGGAGTGGCGGGTACGGGCTCCGCGTCCATGATCATGCTCATCATCTCCCGCGCGGCCGGGGTCAGGCCGGGGCCCGGGTCGGGGGCGAGACGCTTGACGACTTCGCCGACGTCGGTGTTCACGTGTTCTCCCCTGCGAGGCTGACGGCTCGCGAGCCGTATTTGTTGAGATCGACGTCGGCGGCTGCCAGCTCGACGGCGAAACGCTTGCGGGCGCGATGCAGGCGCTGCCGTACGGCCATCCGCGAGCAGCCCAGCACCCTGGCGATCTCGGCAGTGTCGAGCCCCTCCCAGCCGACGAGCGACAGCAGCTCCCTGTCGTCGCCGGACAGGCGCATGAAGGCTTCGCGGGTGACCTCGGGTGCCTGGTTCACCACCGAGCCGGTCCAGGCGGTGAGTTCCTCGCGCAGGCGCAGCGTCAGGGCCGTCCTGCGTGACTCGCCCCGGCGGTGGTTGGCCAGGGTGCGCCTGGCCACGCCGTACAGCCAGAGTCTGGCCCCGTCACCGGACGGCACGTCGGCGAGCCGCCTCCACGCCGTCGTGAACGTTTCCGCGATCACGTCGGCGGTGGCGTCGGGGTGGTCGGTGCGCCGCCGGACGTAGCTGGAGACTGCCGCGTAGTGCTCCGTGTAGATCTCCTCGAAGCGCCGCCGGGACTCCGGTACTCCCACGTCGTCGTCCTTCCGGTACAGGAATGTCACATGAGAGCAGATGTCCGGATATTTCATGTTGTGACAGCAATTCAGGCAGGCAACAGCAAGCACCGAGGATGCGCGTCACCTCAGCGGCGGACCCGCCCGGCACCTGCGGACGATCGGTGCCGCTCCCGGCGGGATCGGCACGTTCGCCGAGGCGCTGCCGGAACGGGGAACGGTTCTCGCCGTCGGCCCGTGTGGGGCGGCCCATGATTGCGATCCGGACGCCCGATAGGTCATCATGGCGGGCATGACCTACAGGAAGGGCGGCCACCGCCCCAGCCGGTGAACCCCGGCACGTGGAAGCTGGGCGACGATCCTCTCGGCGATCGCCCCACCTTCCTCGCTCACGCACTCGCGATGTCCCTGCGGTACGGCCCCGGCCCGTGGCCCGAGGACGCCCACCGGCTCCCCGACGACCAGCCCCGCCCCACCGGCGACGAGCCGTTCATCAGCGGCGTCGTCATGGACGGCATCCAGACCCATCACTTCGGCGTCAAGCCCGACGGCGACGCCGTCATCGAGATCTCCGACCTGCTCGACAGGCTCGTCACCGGCGACCCCGCCCACGACGAGCTACTGCGGCTGCACGATCGGCTGAGCGCCGTCTCGGCGCTCGGCATCGCCGACGATCTCATCGACCGGATCCGGCGACGACGACTTCCCCGAGACAGGATCGGCGCGGTCGGACGGCATCTGGCCGAGTACGGCACCCACCGCGACGCCGTCAAGATCGGCATTGTGCTTCTCGGCGCCTGCGGGGACGAGCGGGACCGCGAGCTGCTGCTCCTGCTCGGCACGCTGGAGGAACTCACCCTGTACGCGGCGGTGGCGCTGCGGCGCACCCAGCCCGACCGCCAGCGCGTCACCTACGAACTGGCCCGCCGAGTGCGGGGCTGGGGTCGCGTCCACGCGGTGGAACGGCTCAAGGGGTGCGACGATCCGCAGATCAGGGCCTGGTTGCTCCGCGACGGCTTCCGCAACGGGATCATGAACGAGTACCTGGCCCACCTCGCGGCCACGACCGGTGACCTGTACTCGGCCCTGCTGGAACCGGAGGTCGACGACGCCTTGCTGGACGGCGCCGCGGACATCCTGGCCGCCCTGGCGTTGGGTGGCCCGGCCGAGGACATGGGCGACTACGACGACGCCGTACCGGCCATGCGTCGCCTCGCCGACCTCCTCACCGACCGGCGGGCCACGCTCGGCAGGCTGGACGCCGTACTGAGAATCCTGGCCTTCCTGCGCGAGCCCGGCGACGATCCGCCCTGGCCGTCCGACGCGATCGCGCGGCTCCGCCACCGCTACGAGGAACTCGTCGCCCGGCCCCGGTGGAACGACCTCGTACTGGAGTGCCTGGCCGATCCGCACCATGCCGATTTCGGCCGTGCGATGTGGGTCGCCGACGTACTCCACCTGCCGGTGGTCGCGCAGATCGTCGCCCGCCTGACGACCGATCCACTGGACGAGTTCGCCTGGCACCACGCCATGCGGCTCGCCACCGCCGAGGAGGCCGAACAGCTCGTCCACCTGGCCGGACGGCTCCTCCCCCTGGCCGAACTGTCCAATATGGCCGGTACGGCCGATGGGCCGGGGGATCACCTCGGCATCGGCGAGGAGTACCGGCCGGACAGGGCTCTGGAGTCCGTCGTGCGCGGGCTGGAGTCCTTCCCCGGCACCGGCCCGGCACTGATCGACGTGGCACTGCGCAACCGGGTCACCAGGGTCCGGCGCGCGGCCCTGACCACGCTGACCACCTGGCCGCCCTCGGCCGTACCGGACGAGGCGAGACAGTGGGTACGGCGGGCGGCATCGGTCGAACCACACGAGGAGACCAGGTCCGAGATGATCGATTTCCTTCGACATCGGCCCTGACGCGAAGGCCCGAACGCAGCCCGATCACCCTGGGCCCGGGGAGTCGTGACCGCACATGCCCGCGCGCGTCCTCGCACGGCGCGTACCGTGGGAGTGCTGCCGGAACTACCCACGAAGGCCGATCATGACCGCACCTGCTGACGACGGGGCACGGCGAATCGGCGAGAACGTTCGCGTCGCACGCCGTGCCAGGGGCACCAGCCTGGAGACGCTCGCCGGACTCGTCGGGCGCTCCAAGGGCTGGCTGGGCAAGATCGAAAATGGCCGGGTGCGGCTCGAACGGCGCTCGGACATCGCGGCACTGGCCGAAGCGCTCCAGGTCTCCGCCGATTTCCTCCTCGGCGGGCCCGCCCCGGAAGTCCGGCCGGAACGGCGCCACTACAACCTCGTACCGCTCCAGAGAACCCTGCTGGACTTCGCGCCCGACGATCCTCCCGACGTGCCCGCGCGCCCCGTCGAAATCCTCCGTACCGAGGTCGGCGAGGCCGACATGGCCCTGCGCCGGGGTGACTACGCGACGATGGCCCGGCTCCTGCCCGCCGTCGTCGGGGAGTTGTACGTCCACGTGGCGACCGGCGTCGAGCCCGCGAGAAGCGAGGCGCTGAAACTGCTCGTGATGGCCTGCGGGTCTGACGGAACGTGCATGCTGCGACACCTGGGAGAGACGAACCTCGCCTACATCAGCGGCGAGCGCGGGCAGCAGGCGGCCGACCTGCTCGGCGACCCGGTGTGGCGGGGGGCCGCCGCGTTCGGCCGGGCACACGCCCGAAGCTCGGCGAACAAGCCGAAACCCCTCATGGTCGCACCACGAATCGCCGACGAGGTGGAACCCCACATCGGCGATGATCTGTTCGCCCACCAGGTGCACGGCATGCTCCGGCTGAGCGCGGCCCTCTCGTACGAGATCCAGGGCGACCATCTGGGCGCCGACGACCAGGCCCGCGAGGCCGCCCGGCTCGCCGAGCCACTGGGCGACGCCCCCGACGCCTTCGAGCTGTTCGGGGTCGCCAACGTGGGCGTGTGGCGAACCTCCCTGGCCGTCGAAGCGGGCCGGCCGGGTGACGCGCTGGAGCACGCGGCGAGGGTCGATCCACGCGCGCTGGCCTCCGACAACCGGCGGGCCGCCCTGCGGATGGAGAAGGCACGCGCCCACGCGATGCTCGACCGCGACGCCGACGCCGTACGGGAGCTGCGGAAGGCCGAGCGGCTCGCTCCCACACAGGTGCACAACCACCCCCTGATCCGGGACCTGGTCGCCGACCTGCTCGACCGCTCGGGAGGCCGCGACCTGCGCGGCCTGGCATGGCGCATGAGCCTGATCTGACGAGGGTTTCCGAACGGAAACAACCCGCCTCTCGTTCGGACCTACCGTGTCGGTCGCACTACTCAACGTGACGCGACGCGGGAGGTCAACGACCATGCCGGACATCGAGAGTCCGCCTCTCCTGCTGACCCCGGACCAAACCGACGCGCTCGCTCACGCGTTCCCGTCCTGGACAATTTGGCAGGCCAACGGCATCTGGTACGCCACCGGCCCGTGCCCGGTGCCGGGGTGCGTCTGCACCCGTACGCTGCACGCCCCCGCCCCGAGCGGCCTGTGCCGCCAGTTCGACGAGCACGAACGGCGAGCCGGGGCCCTGCGGGAGGCTTCGCGGTGACAGGTCCGGAGGGACCCGCCCCGCGAGGGCCGCAGTTCTCCGAGGAGGCGGCGGAACTGGCCGAACGACGGCTCGCCGCGCTCCGGCAGTCCTATCCCGGCTGGGAGATCGTCTGCGTGGCCGACCTCGGCGTCCCCGTCTGGTACGCCACCTTGCGCGCCGCGATCACCCAGCGGCAGCGGCGGGCCGGTGTCCGGGAGGCGTTCATGCGCTTCTCCCCCGAGGCGCTCGCCTCGGAGCTGTCCGTCCAGGTCGAAAGGCTGCACAGCGCGCGGGCCCTGCACACCTTCACAGCCCCGTGAACGGCTTCGACGACACGGAGTCGTACCGACCTCCCGCGAGCGGTGGTGCGCACACCAGGGGCCGCTCGCGGGTCATGCGCGACCGGACAGCGCTCCGGGTCTGACGCCGTCGTACGCCGGTCGCGGCGGTGCCCCCGCCAGGAGGGGCGGGGGCACCGTTCACATCGTCAGCGCCTCCCCCAGGGAAGATCGCCTGAGAGGCAGGCCCGGAGCCGGGGCGGCGAGGATCTGCGCGAGGGCCCCGGAAAAGCTCCCGCCGGGAATCCCGGCTCCCCGAAACCCGGCGCAGGTTTCCCGCGTACAGCGAACGGCGAAAAGGCCCCGCCGGGGGCTTTGTATTGCTCGGTTGCCTATCCTGGAAGGTCCCAGCTCGGCCCGGTGGGGTCACCGAGCCAGACATGCTGGCGTTCCTGTGTGACGGTGAGCCCGAACCCGGACTGGTGCGGGCTCCCGGCGTCCTGCCAGGTCAGGATGACGTCTTCGACCGCGTCCCACAGCTTGACCGGCCCGTGCTGATGCACCGTCCAGCCGCCAGCGGGATCCGGCCTGACATCGGCCCGTGACCCTGTGCCAACGTCCAACAGGATCGTCGTGTCCTCACTTGACGCCCGCTGCGCGGCCGGTACGGCGAGCTGGGCGGCGAAGAGAGCGGCCTCCTCGTTCAGGATATTCGGATCGATCAGGCTCGCTCTGGCGTCTCCGATACCGGTCATGACGGGTGGTCGCGGTGGCGGGAGGTGCGATCGGGCGGTCATGAAGTAGAGGTCGTTCTCCAGGAAACGCCCGCTGGCGCTACCGTCGACGGCCATCGTCAGGTGCGCGAAGGCGACCCCGCCCATCCAGCCCCACATCGGCGCGGTGATGGTTCCCCCGTCGTGTACCTGCCACATCCACGCCGGAGGGATCACGCGCACCGAGCACGTCGCGATGAGCCGGTCGTATTCAGCGTTTTCTTCGTAGCCGTGGAGGCCCTCACCAACAACCAAGGTCGGCGTGTACCCAGCCTCGACGATCGCCTTCCCGGCACGAGCGGCAACCTCCTGGTCGTACTCGATCGAGGTGACGGCTTCTTGACCAAGCCGATGACACATCAGCGATGTGGAGTACCCGGTGCCCGTACCGATTTCCAGTACGGTGTCCCCCTCGGCGATCTGGGCGGCCTCCAACATCAGCACCACGAGGCTGGGATAGGTGGAGGAGGAACTGGGCGATCCCTTCACAACGCCGGTCGCCTCGTCCGCGAGAACGCCCCCGACCTGGGTCACCCACGTCTCGTCGGCGTAGGCCAAGGCGAGCCATTCGTCCTCGCCGACCTCGGCGCGGCGGACGGGTGCCCACAGATCACCGCGGGTCTTGTCGGGCCGGTAGACGGCGTCGCCCAGGAACAGCTCACGCGGCGTCGCCTCCAGCGCCTGCCGCCAGCCGGGAGAGCCGATACTGTCCGCCAGCGCCTGGCGGCGGAGTCTGGCCGTATCTGTCACGGCCACCATCCTTTCAACAGCACCTCGGCGAAGGCGTCTGCCATCGCGTCGGAGTCGGGCAGCCAGCCCCACTGCCCGTTGGGGTTGCACTCGATGAAGGTCCAGCGGTATTGCTCGGCGCTGTCGCTGGCCGGTTCGAGGGCGAAGTCGAAGCAGCCGAAGACCAGCCCGAAGTGGTCGAGATACGCGTAAAGGCGGTTCTTGATCACCGAGGACACGTCAATGGCCTCGTAGGCCAGCTCGTCCCAGTCACCCATGCGCCAGTCAAGCGCGCCATCGGGTGTGGTGATCCTGCTGGCGAACACACGCCGACCGATCACGGTCACCCTGGCGTCGGCGACCTTGTCCACCTCCTGTTGAAACAGGTGGGCCGTCATCGACAACGAGTCGTCAAGGTCTTGCTGGGTGATCCGCTGTGTCCATATCGCAGCGACGTATCCATCCAGCGAGGGCGGGGCACCCCGGAACGACTTGTAGATGGCCGGCTCGTGCTCAACGACGAACTTTCTGATCGCGTCCAGATCGTTCGAGATCAGCGTCGCAGGCACGGTAAACCCCACCTGTGCGGCCACCTGCAATTGTGCGGGTTTGAGATCACTTTTGGTGAGATTGGCAGGATGATTGACGTAGTGGCAGTTCGGCAGGTTGGTGAGCAAGCCGCTCAGGCCGTACCGGGCTTCGGTGACAGCGAAGTCGCGCGCTTGCGGCTCCAGTTCCTTGAACCGCCACGGAGACGGACGGCGGTAATACACCGCGCGCACATGCTCCAGGACGATGTCCCGGCTTGGGGTGCGCAATTGTCCAGACCACTGCGTCTCGTCCCCGCCCATCTGGGCACTGAACAGCAGATCGGACCCGATATCGGCGGGATCGACCCGGGCAACCGGCACCCGGCGCTCATTCAGCGCTTCGATGACCAGGTTGGCGGTGACATCCTCCGCCGAAGTGATCACCATTACACAGTTTCGCGCGGACCGCATCACACTAGTCCGGCGTGGTGTCGCCGTTGGAGTCGTCCGCCTCCTGCGCAGCCCCGCTGGACCCATCTCCGCCGCCGCCCTTGGACATGGTGACGGTAACGAACTTTCTGCTGGTGGCGTCCTTGCCCATGTCCACGATCGCGCCGTTGGCGTCGTAGAAGGTCGTGAGCTGGGTTTCGGGGTCGAGCTTGAAGGTCTCGTACGGCGCCGGGCCTTCCGGAAGACGTGCGGTCATCCGTGACAAGCCCCAAGGTCGCATGATCCGAGCGTTCGGCATGTCAGGCGCTCCTTCGGCAGGCGGCGCGCGAGGCGCCGATGAACAGGTCCCCGTGTGGGGAACCGATCTCCACCGAGGTTAGGCGTGAGCAACTGGACAGGCTAGATGTCGGCCGTGTCTGTCCTATGGCAGACAGTTGTGCGATCCAACAAAAGGCCCCCGGAAGTAGGGCGCCGGGGGCCTTTTCAGTTCGAGGAGGGTTAGAAGTCGAACTCGCCCTTCTTGGCGCCGTCCATGAAGGCGTCCCAGACGCCAGGGCTTACTACGAAGGGAGCCTTCTCCGGTGCTTCGGTGTCGCGGATGCCTACTCGGCCGCCGGACAGCGGGGCGACCTCGATGCAGTTGCCGTCGTTCGATCCGCTCTTGGTGGCCTTGCGCCAGGCAGCGGTCGCTAGTTCAGCGGGTCAGGTCGTCCATACCTTCACCATCGTCTCTCGTATGAGCTGGGCCCTACCGGGGGCACAACGCAAAAATGCCCCCGGCCGGCTTCCGTTCTAGTAGTCGTCGCAACACCCCAGCTTGAAAGGGTGCGATGGACTTCGAGATCCGGAAGGGCCGGGGACCACAGGGGCCACGAGCCCTGATTCGTGAGCGGGAGGAATACTTCCGGCTCATGGATCAGGGCTTCAGTACGCGCGAGGCGGCCCGGATCGTGGGAATCAACCTGTGAACCGGCAAGAAGCTGCCGAACTCAACAGCCGCCCACGCAAAACGCTCGGCTGGGAAACCCCAGCCGAGCGTCTCGCTATGCCGCTGACCGCAGCCGGTTGATCAACCAGTGTTGCAACGCCCCCTGGAATGCGCCGAGTGGCAGGGCCTTTTCGGGTGAGCCGTGGCGAGCTACCCGGAGACGCCGAGGCGCTCCAGGATGAGTTCGCGGGCGCGGCCCGCGTCGGCCTTGCCCCTGCTCGCCTTCATGACGCCGCCGACCAGGGCGCCGACGGCGGCGACCTTGCCGTTGCGCACCTTGTCGGCCGCGTCGGCGTTGCTCGCCAGGACCTGGTCGATGATCTCCATCAGCTCGCCCTCGTCGTTGACGATCTGCAGGCCGCGGGCGGCCACCACCTCGTCGGGAGAGCCCTCGCCGTTCAGCACGCCCTCAAGCACCTGGCGGGCCAGCTTGTCGTTCAGCGCTCCCCCGGCGACCATCGCGCACACCCTGGCGATCTGGTCGGGGGTGATGCTCAGCGCGCTCAGCGGGAGCCCGGCCTCGTTGGCGCGGCGGGCCAGCTCGCCCATCCACCACTTGCGGGCGTCCGCGGGCGGGGCGCCCGCGGCGACCGTCGCCTCGACCAGGGCGATGGCGTCGGCGTTGTGCATCGCCGCCATGTCCAGGTCGGAGACGCCCCACTCCTGCTGGAGCCGCTTGCGGCGGGTGCCCGGCAGCTCGGGAAGGGCGGCCTTGAGCGTGGCGACCCACGCCGGGTCGGGGGCGATCGGCACCAGGTCGGGCTCGGGGAAGTAGCGGTAGTCCTGCGCCTCCTCCTTGGACCGTCCCGAGGTGGTGGTGCCGGTGTTCTCGTGGAAGTGGCGGGTCTCCTGGATGATCCGGCCGCCGTCGGCCAGGATCGCGGCCTGGCGCTCGATCTCACCCCGTACGGAACGCTCGACGCTGCGCAGCGAGTTGACGTTCTTGGTCTCGGTGCGGGTGCCCCACTCCGAGGAGCCGCGCGGCATGAGGGAGACGTTCACGTCGAAGCGCATGGAGCCCTCCTCCATGCGGACGTCCGAGACGCCGAGGCCGCGCACCAGCTCGCGCAGCTCGATGCCGTAGGCGCGGGCGACCTCGGGGGCGAGCCTGTCGGTCCCCGGGATCGGCTTGGTGACGATCTCCACCAGCGGGATGCCCGCCCGGTTGTAGTCGACGATCGAGTAGTCGGCGCCGTGGATGCGGCCGGTCGCGCCGCCCACGTGGGTGGACTTGCCGGTGTCCTCTTCCAGGTGGACCCGCTCGATCTCGATCCTGACGATCTTGCCGTCGACCTCGACGTCGAGGTAACCGTCGAAGCAGAGCGGCTCGTCGTACTGGCTGATCTGGTAGTTCTTCGGCATGTCCGGATAGAAGTAGTTCTTCCGGGCGAAGCGGCACCACTCGGCGATGGAGCAGTTGAGCGCCAGGCCGATGCGGATGGTCGCCTCGATCGCGGCGGCGTTGGCCGTCGGCAGCGAGCCGGGCAGCGCCAGGCAGACCGGGCAGACGTGCGTGTTCGGCGGGGCGCCGAACGTGGTCGGGCAGCCGCAGAACATCTTCGACGCCGTACCCAGCTCGACGTGCGTCTCCAGGCCCAGCACCGGCTCGAAGCGCTCCAGCGCCTCGTCGTACGGCATCAACGTCTCAGCGCTCACTGTCGTTCACCACTCCCTGCTTCATGGAAGACGTCGTAGAAAACGTCATAGATAACCAAGTCCCTTCAACGCGTTTCTCGTCTCGGCCACCCAGTTCGCGTAGGCGGGCACCTGGGCCAGAACGGCGAGGTCGATGTTGCGTCCTATGTACTCGAAGTAGTCGCGGGCGGGCTTGCCACGCTGGGGGACGGTGGTGGCCAGCACCCCGGCGGGGTCGGAGATCCTCTCGACGTCGCGGGGCCGTGCGGGCAGCCTGCTGAGGTCGCTGCCCTCCAGTTTCGCCCACGCGGCGGGGTCGGCGAGCATCCAGCCCTCCGTCTCGCCCAGCCCGAGCACCGGCACCAGGTAGTGCGAGTGGTAGCGGACGCCGTCCCTGCGGCGGCGCTCCCGCTCGTCGTCGTGCGTGAAGAGCAGGTGGCAGTCGGCCGCGAGCTCCTCCAGCGCGGTGACCATGTGCTCCCGGTCGCAGGAGACGACCTCCGTCGCCTCGACGTCGACGGCGTACGGCGACATCCAGGTCAGCTCGCGCAGCTGCCTGGAGATCACGATGCCGAGGAAGCCCTCGTCGGCCTCCCCCTCCGCGATGAGTCCCGGGACCAGCGGGCGGCTGCTCATGCCGCCGCGCCCAGGTACTTGCGGACCTGCCGGGGCGAGACGAACGTGCCCGGCTCGCCGTCCGGCTGGATCGGCTTGGCCACGGTCACCCGCGACACCCGGTCGTTGTCGGGGTCGACGCGGACCGCGGTGTCGAGGAACGTCAGCGCGTCCGGCTCGGTCCGGTAGACCTCCGCGACGACGATCGGGGACTGGCTGGTGAGGATGAGCTGCCGCAGCGGCTCGGGACCCCCCGGCGCGGTGACCCGGCGGCGCACCCGCCGGAGCAGCTCGCCGAGGCGGGCGGGATGGACGCCGTTCTCGATCTCCTCCACCAGCAGCGTGCCCGGGTGGTCGGGGTCGTGCAGGGCGGCGAGCAGGCCGAGGATCCGCAGGGTGCCGTCGGACAGCAGCGCCGCCGGGACCACCCCCTGGCCGTCGACGAGCAGGTCGAAGGAGCACTCCCCGCGCTCGACGCGCGGCACCAGGCCGGTGACGTCGGGGACCACCCCGGCGAGGTCGGCCGCGAGGTCGGACAGCGCCTCCGTACCGGCCATCCGCCCGAGCACCGCGGCCAGGTTCGCGCCGTCGGCCGCGAGCGGCCCCCGGTTCGCCGAGGGGCACCGGCGGCGCATCGCCGCCGGTGACGGCGAGTATCGGCGCCACGACTGGACCGTACGGCGCGGCGTGCCCTCCGGGTCGGGGTCCTCGACCATGAGCTCCAGCAGCTCGTCGGGGATCCGCTGGACCACGTGGCTGACGACGGCCCCGCTGGACCTGGGGATCTTCAGCACCATCTCCGCGCCCACGTCGAACCTGATCGGCACCACGGAGCCCGGCTCCGGGGTGACCAGCGCCTCCACCGAGACGACGAACCCGGGCACCGCCGAACCGTGGGCGACCCGGTGGAACTGCTCGCCCGGCAGCCCGCGGGTCGCCCCGAACAGCCCGCCGGAACCTTCGATCTCGGCCGCCACGAACCCCACGGCGTCGAAGAGGTTCGACTTGCCGCTCGCGTTGGGACCGACCAGCGCGAGGAAGGGCGGCACATCGAGATCGAAGCTCAAGAAGGACTTGAACCCGTCGATCTCGATCCGAGTGATCATGCCGCCGTTCTCCCTGTCACCTGTCGCCCCCTCGCCCTCGCCCCACGATCCCGGAAAAGCCCTACAGCTCCGGGGCTCTGGACAGCAGGTCGCCGCCCCACCGGCTCTGGAGGGCCTTCTCGACCGCGGCGCCGACCCGGTAGCAGCGGTCGTCGCCGAGCACCGGGGCCATGATCTGCAGCCCGACCGGCAGGCCGTCCTCGTCCGCCAGGCCGCACGGCACCGAGATGGCCGCATTGCCCGCCAGGTTGGTCGGGATGGTGCACAGGTCGGCGAGGTACATCGCCATGGGGTCGTCGGCGCGCTCGCCGATCGGGAACGCCGTGGTGGGCGTCGTCGGCGAGATGAGCACGTCCACCTGCTGGAAGGCGGCCTCGAAGTCGCGCGCGATGAGCGTGCGGACCTTCTGCGCCTGCCCGTAGTAGGCGTCGTAGTAACCGCTGGACAGCGCGTACGTGCCGAGGATGATGCGGCGCTTGACCTCGGGGCCGAAGCCCTGGGCCCTGGTCAGGGCCATGACCTCCTCGGCGCTGCGCGTGCCGTCGTCGCCGACGCGCAAGCCGTACCGCATGGCGTCGAAGCGGGCCAGGTTGGAGGAGCACTCCGAGGGGGCGATGAGGTAGTACGCCGGGAGGGCGGTGGTGAACGACGGGCAGGAGACCTCGAAGACCTTCGCGCCCAGCGACTCCAGCAGCTCCACGGTCTCGTGGAAGCGCGCGAGCACGCCCGCCTGGTAGCCGTCGCCGCCGAACTCCTTGACCACGCCGATGCGCAGCCCCGCCACGTCGCCGTTGCGCGCCGCCTCGACGACCGAGGGCACCGGGGCGTCGACGGAGGTGGAGTCCATGACGTCGTGCCCGGAGAACGCCTCGTGCAGCAGCGCCGCGTCGAGCACGTTGCGGGCGAACGGGCCGGGGGTGTCGAGCGAGCTGGCGAAGGCGATCAGCCCGTATCGGGACGAGCCGCCGTAGGTGGGCTTCATGCCCACGATGCCGGTGACCGCGGCGGGCTGGCGGATCGAGCCGCCGGTGTCGGTGCCGGTGGACAGCGGGGCCTCGTACGCGGCGACCGCGGCGGAGGAGCCGCCGGAGGAGCCGCCGGGGATGCGCGACAGGTCCCACGGGTTGTGGGTGACGCCGTACGCCGAGTTCTCGGTGGAGGAGCCCATCGCGAACTCGTCGAGGTTGGTCTTGCCGAGGATCACCAGCCCGGCCTCGCGCAGGCGGCGGGTCACGGTCGCGTCGTACGGCGGCTTCCAGCCCTGGAGGATCTTCGATCCGGCCGTGGTCGGCATGTCCCTGGTGGTGAAGACGTCCTTGTGCGCGATCGGCACCCCGGCCAGCGGGCCGAGCTCCTCGCCGGAGGCCCTGCGGGCGTCGACGGCGCGCGCCTGCTCCAGGGTCGTCTCGGCGTCGATGTGGAGGAAGGCGTTGACCTTCGGCTCGACGGCGGCCATCCGGTCGAGGTGGGCCTGGGCGACCTCGACGGCGGAGACCTCGCCGCTCGTGATCAGCGCGCCCAGGTCGGCGGCGGACTTGCGGATGAGGCTCATGCTTCCTCCCCGAGGATGCGCGGGACGCGGAAGCGGCCGTCCTCGACCGCGGGGGCGCCGGACAGCGCCTCCTCCGGGGTCAGGCTGGGCCGTACCTCGTCGGGGCGGTAGACGTTGGTGAGCGGGAGCGCGTGCGAGGAGGGCGGGATGTCGTCGGCCGCCACCTCGGCGACGCGGGCGACCGCACCGATGATCACATCGAGCTGGGCGGCGAAGTGGTCGAGCTCCTCGTCGGCCAGCGCCAGCCGGGACAGCCGGGCGAGGTGAGCGACCTCGTCGCGGGTTATGGCGGACATGAGTCGTTGAACCCGTTTCGTGGAATGGCAATTGGACACTGTCATCCTATGGCTCGCGACCTGAGGGTCCCGACTCATTAACACCGCCGCAACCAAGCGAAGATCTCTTACTCAAAGCGGTCAGACCGCCTCCGGGCCGTCGAACCCGGAGAAAGCGCCCCCGAAGCCACCCCGGCGGCCCCGGACGGGCCCGCGATGATCCCCGGCCGGTGAATCACCTTCCAGCGCGGACCGTACGCGCCGACGGACGCCGTCGCTCCCGGACGGTCTCTCACCCGGGTTCTTCCACCGGCTCCGAGGAAGATCCGCGGGCCGTACTCCGGCCGCCGCGGATATAGAAGCGTACTTCTAAGAAGTACGCTTCTATATTCACTGGAGATACTATCGCTGGCGATAGTATCTCTGGCAGAAGTATCGCTGCTGGAAGTATTCGGAGGAGCGCGTGGGCCAGTTCATCGGCAGGGAGCACGAGCTGGCGGCCCTGAGCTCCCTGCTCGACCGCGTCCGGGCGGAGGCGGCGACCGGACGTCCCGGGCAGTGCGTGCTGATCCGGGGACGCAGAAGAATCGGCAAGTCGGCCCTGGCCGAGGAGTTCATCGGCCGCAGCGGCCTGCCGTCGCTCTTCTACACCTCGGCGCGGGCGGACGCCCAGAGCGAGCTCCACCAGCTCACGGCGGATGTCGCGATGTCGGACCTGCCGGGCCGGAACGCGTTCTCCGAGATGGCGCCCAGCACCTGGAACGGAGCACTGCAACTGCTGGCGGACGCCCTTCCCGACGACAGCCCGTCCATCGTCGTGATCGACGAGGTTCCCTATCTCATGGACCGCGTGGACGCCTTCGAGGGACTGCTCCAGCGCGCCTGGGACCGGTTCCTCAGCCGCAAGCCCGTCCTGCTGATCCTCATCGGATCCGACCTGTCCATGATGGAGGCGCTGAACAGCTACGAGCGGCCCTTCCACCAGCGCGGCACCGAGATGGTCGTCGGGCCGCTCAACCCCCGTGAGATCCAGCAGATGCTCCGTCTCACGGCCGCCGACGCGTTCGACGCGGCCCTCGTCACCGGCGGCCTTCCGCTCGTCTGCGGGGAGTGGCCTCGCGGGGCGTCGCTGTGGGAATACCTGCACGTCGCGCTGACGAACCCGGTCTCGGCCCTTCTGGTGTCCGCCGAGCGCTCCCTCGCTGCCGAATTCCCCTCCACCGCCCAGGCGGGTGAGGTGCTGCGGGCCATCGGCAGCGGCGAGCGCACGTTCACCAACATCGCCAGAAGCGCGGGCGGGATTTCCCACAGCACCCTCTCCAGGGCGGCCGAGCTTCTGACCTCCAAGGGAATCGTGACCGGTGAGCTGCCGCTGTCCACCCGCCCTTCCAAGGACCGCCGATACCGCGTGACCGACGCCTACCTGCGTTTCTGGCTCCACTTCCTCCGGCCGCACATGCCCGAGATAGAGCGCCGCAGGGGTGACCTGACCGTGCGGCGGGTCGCCTCGCAGTGGAGCACCTGGCGGGGCCGGGCCGTGGAGCCTCTCATCCGCGAGTCACTGGCCCGGCTGCTCCCCGACGACAGGTTGCCGGAGGCACCCGCGATCGGCTCCTACTGGACCAGGAGCAACAACGTGGAGATCGACATCGTGGGCGCGGACAGGGGGCCGATCGCCCGGCGGCTGTGCTTCCTGGGATCGATCAAGTGGCTGGAGAACGCCGCGTTCGACGACCGCGACCTCGCCGCGCTGGCCAGGCACCGGGCGGCCCTGACGGACGAACTGGTCCCGCTCGTCGCGGTCTCGCGCGCGGGGGTCTCCTGCTCCGGCCTCACCGCCGCGTACGGCCCCGACGATCTCATCCGGGCGTGGAACCAACCGCCTCGGCCCGGGGCCGAGCCGAGCGCCTGAACGTCCGGACGGTATGACCGCTAGGCCCTCTGCGGGTCGAGGATCTCGGTGGGGCGTAGGAAGCCGAAGTCGTGCGTGGCGAGGGCCCGATGTTTGCGCAACCATACGGTCGCGTCGGCGGCGCACATGGGCTCGGCGAACAGCCAGCCCTGGCCCAGGTCGCAGCCCATGGCGGCCAGGCGTTCGGCCACCTCCGCCGACTCGACGCCCTCGGCGACCGAGCGCAGGCCGAGGGAGCGGACCAGGTCGACGATGGAGCGGACGATCCGCTCGTCGTCCTTGGACTCGCCGATGCGGCGGACGAACGAGGAGTCGATCTTGACCTCGGCGACCGGCAGGCGCTGCAGGCGGACCAGCGAGGAGTAGCCGGTGCCGAAGTCGTCCAGCGCGAGCGGCACCCCCAGCGCGGTCAGGGCCCGTACGGCGCCGTCGGTGTAGGCCTGGTCGGTCATCAGGATGCGCTCGGTGACCTCCAGCTGGATCGCCTTGGGCGGCAGCCGGTATCGCGCCAGGCCCTCTCCCAGCTGGTCGGAGAGAGCGCAGTCGAGCAGGTCGCGGGCCGAGACGTTGACGGAGATCTGCTCGTGCAGGCCGGTGTGCCACCAGTGGGCGGCCTGCTCCAGCGCGGCGTCGATGACGTATCCGGTGAGGTGGCGCATCAGGTAGGACTGCTCGGCCATCGGCACGAACTCCTCGGGGGAGATCATTCCCCGCTCCGGATGGCGCCACCGCAGCAGCGCCTCCACGCCCCGGACCTGCCCTCCGGTCAGGTCGAGCTTGGGCTGGTAGTGCAGCCGCAGCTCGGAGCGGTCGATGGCCCTGCGCAGGTCGCCGAGGAGGTTGAGCCGCTCGGGACTGTTGCGGTCCTTGTCGGCGGCGTAGATCTCGACCCCGGTCCTGCCCTCCTTCGCGAGGTACATCGCCACGTCGGAGCGCTGCAGGAGCATCTCGAAGTCGGGCGCGTGGTCCGGGTAGATGGCGATGCCGAACGAGGCGTCCAGGTCGAAGCTCATGCCCTCCAGCCGGACCGGCTCGGTGATCGCCACCCGCAGGCGCGCCGCCACCTCCCTGGCCGCCGCGGCGTCCCTGACCGAGGGCAGCAGGACGGCGAACTCGTCGCCGCCGAGCCTGGCCACCACGTCGCCGGGACGGACGCTGTGGGTGAGCCGGTGCGCGACCAGCTGCAGGAGCCGGTCGCCGACCGGGTGCCCGAGGGTGTCGTTGATCTCCTTGAACCGGTCGAGGTCGAGCAGGAACAGGCCGACCCGCTCGCCGTCCCTCGCCTCGGCGAGCGCCTCCTCCGTGCTGAGCACGAGCATCTTGCGGTTGGGCAGCCCGGTCAGCCCGTCGTGCATCGCCTGGTGGTCGCGGCGGACCGACATGGTGGCGGTGAAGTAGACCGCCACCATCGGCGCCAGGAACAGCGGCACCAGGGCCGGTGAGTGGTTCATCACCACCACGACGAGCGGGGCCAGGCCGAGCAGCCCGGCGTAGACGAGGCTCTGGTGGCCGATCGTGGTCTTGATCACCCGGTGGATCGACCTGCGCTCGTGCAGGGCCACCGCGCCGGAGACCAGCAGGGCCCGGACCACGAAGTAGGCGAGCCCGGCCAGGCCGATCACCAGCAGGTCGGACCCCTCCGGCACCCCGGAGGTCACCGTGACGGGCCGGTCGCCGAACAACCCGAGCAGCAGCCCGGCCGCGCCGCAGGCCAGCGTCACCTGGGCGATGTTGAACATGACCCGGTGGCACGCCTTGCGGGTGACGGCCCCGTTGACGACCATCGCGACCGCCTGCATCAGCACGGCGACCGGCAGGCCGTAGTGGAGCAGCGCGGCGAAGGTGAACATGGTCGACGGGTAGGTGCCGCCCACCGTCATCGACGACGACAGGACCACCGGCCGCAGCTCGCCCAGCACGACCAGGGCCGCGAGCATCCAGAACAGCGGGCTGCGGACGAGCTCCGCGGCCTCGGCCACGTCTATGCGCAGCTGGGACACGACGAGGGCGGTGAACCCGATCGTGATGACCGCGGCGAGGTAGGCCCACAGGGGCGTTCCCGGTCGCGGTCCGGTGTCGCGGGTGTCGGTTGGGTCGGCCATGAGTAACAAAACCCCCATTAGTTCACTATGGGAGAGTACGGCCTACGGGCCACTTCGCGAAACCGATTGCGCACGTTCTGTCACTGACAATTCGCACGTTTTTGAGACACAAGCATGTGACGGTCCGCTACTCCTCGGGCCTCACCGTAACCGCCGACGCCGCCTCGGGTCCCTCACTCAGCAGGACCCGCAGCCCGGCCTCGTCGAGGATCGGCACGCCGAGCTTCACCGCCTTGTCGAACTTGGAACCGGCGTTCTCCCCCACCACCACGAAGGACGTCTTCTTCGACACCGACGCCGAGACCTTGCCGCCCCGCCCGGCCAGGGCCTCGCCCGCCTCGTCGCGGGTGAGGTCGGCGAGCGTGCCGGTCACCACGAAGGTCAGCCCGGCCAGGGTCTGCGGGAGCTGCTCGGCCGGGGGGTCGTCGACCATCCGGACCCCGGCGGCGGCCCACCGGTCGACGATCTCCCGGTGCCAGCCGACCGTGAACCAGTCGTGGATCGCCGCGGCCACCCGCGGGCCGACGCCCTCGACCGCGGCGAGCTCCTCCTCGGAGGCCGCCGCGATCGCGGGGATCGAGCGGAACTCACCGGCGATCGCCTGGGCCGTCGGGGGGCCGACGTGCCGGATGGAGAGCGCGACGAGCACCCGCCAGACCGGCTGGTCCTTGGCCTTCTCCAGCTGCTCCAGCATCTTCTCGGCGTTCTTGCTCGGCTCGCCGCTCTGGTTGGCGAAGAAGGTGACGACCTTCCGCTCACCGCTCTCGGGATCGGACTTGGGCAGGCCGGTGTCGGGGTCGCGGACCACCGACCTGATCGGCAGCAGCTGCTCCATCGTCAGGTCGAACAGGTCCGCCTCGGTGCGGACCGGCGGCTCCTGCGGCGGCAGCGGCTGGGTCAGCGCGGTGGCCGCCACGTAGCCCAGCCCCTCGATGTCGAACGCCCTGCGCCCGGCCGCGAAGAAGATGCGCTCGCGGAGCTGCGCGGGGCACGCCATGGTGTTGGGGCAGCGCAGGTCGGCGTCGCCCTCCTTCTCGTACGCCAGCCCGGTGTCGCACTCCGGGCAGCGCTCCGGCATCACGAACTCGCGCTCGGTGCCGTCGCGCAGGTCGGCGACCGGGCCGACGATCTCGGGAATGACGTCGCCCGCCTTGCGCAGCACCACGGTGTCGCCGATCAGCACGCCCTTGCGCGCCACCTCGGAGGCGTTGTGCAGCGTGGCCCGCTCGACCGTGGACCCGGCCACGACGATCGGCTCCATCACGCCGTACGGGGTGACCCTGCCGGTGCGGCCCACCGCGACCTGGATGTCGAGGAGCCTGGTGTTGACCTCCTCCGGCGGGTATTTGTAGGCGATCGCCCAGCGCGGGGCCCGGCTGGTGGAGCCCAGGTTGTTCTGCAGCTCGATGCGGTCGACCTTGACCACGACACCGTCGATCTCGTAGGCCGGGTCGTGGCGGTGCTCGCGGTAGAACTCGATGAAGGCGTTGATGCCGTCGAGGTCGTCGACGACCTTGTAGAGGTCGCTGACCGGCAGGCCGAACCCCCTGAGCCGCTCGTAGACCTCCGACTGGGTGCGGGGCGCGGCGGCGCCCTCCCACCTGCCGATCCCGTGAACGATCATGTACAGCGGGCGCTGCGCGGTGACGCGCGGGTCCTTCTGCCGCAGGGAGCCCGCGGCGGAGTTGCGCGGGTTGGCGAACGGCGCCTTGCCCGCCTCGACCAGCTGCTCGTTGAGCTTCCCGAACTCCTCGACGGGGATGTAGACCTCGCCCCTGACCTCCACCACGTCGGGCACGTCGTCGCCGGTCAGGCGGTGCGGGATGTTGGCGATCGTGCGGACGTTGGCCGTCACGTCGTCTCCGACGCGGCCGTCGCCCCTGGTCGCGCCCCTGGTCAGGCGCCCCTTCTCGTAGAGCAGCGCGATCGCCAGGCCGTCGATCTTCAGCTCGCACAGGTAGGGGGCGGGGTCGCGCTCGGCCAGCCGCTCGGCCCTCGCCTGCCAGGAGGCGAGGTCGTCGGCGTCGAAGGCGTTGTCGAGGCTCTCCATGCGCTGCAGGTGCTTGACCGGGGTGAAGTCGCTGGAGATCGGCGCGCCGATCTTCTGGGTGGGCGAGTCGGGCGTGCGGAGAGTCGGGCTCTCCTCCTCCAGCTCGCGCAGCTCGCGCATCCACCCGTCGTACTGGGCGTCGCTCACGGTGGGCGAGTCGAGCACGTGGTAGCGCCAGTTGGCCTCCTCGACCAGCTCGCTCAGCTCCGCGTGCCGCTCCAGCGCCGACACCGGCACACCCTCGACCTCAGCGCCCATCGTCCGCTTCTCCCATCGTCGTGGCCCAGGACAAACGTATCTTCGAACACCGACAACGCGACCCCGCCATTGCTCCGAGTTGGACAAGCCCACGCCGCTCCCGTACGGCACCGCCCGGGCGGCCCCGCGGCAGGCGGCCGGAGCGGCGCGGGTGGTCACACGGCGGCGTACGGGGTCACTCGCCCGGGTCGTCCTGCAGCACCCGGGCGGCCTTGCGGCAGGCGGCGAGGGCCGCCCTGGCGTAGGCGGGCGAGGCCCCGGCCAGGCCGCAGGCGGGGGTGAGCACGACCTGCGAGGCCAGGGTCGAGGCGGGGAAGCCGAGGCGGCGCCAGAGCCCGACGGCGGGTTCCGCGACCACGTCGACGTCCGGGATCCTGGAGTCCGTCCCCGGTACGACACCGAGGAACAGGGCGGTCCCGGCCTCGACGGTCTCGCCGATCGCGTCCTCGTCGCGCCTCCTCATGAGGTGGGTGTCCAGCGAGACGCCCCCCACGCCCGCCGTGCGCAGAACCCCGAAGGGCACGCCGGGGGCGCAGCAGTGCACGATCGTGAACGTCCCCTCGGGGAGCACCGCCCCGAGCCGGTCGGCGACGATCTGGCGGTCGACGGCGGCCAGCCGCCCGAAGCCCGAGGCGGTCGGCACCGTGCCCATCAGGACGCCGGGCAGCCCCGGCTCGTCGATCTGGACCACGATCCGCGACGCGCCCGGCACCCTGCGGCGCACGTCGGCGACGTGCGCGGCGATCCCCTCGGTCAGGGAGTCCACCAGGTCGCGCACCGCCCCCGGGTCGGCGAGCGTCTTGTCGCCGTACCGGAGCTCGATCGCCCCCGCCAGCGTCCACGGCCCGCACACCTGGATCTTGAAGGGCCCCACGTACCCCTGGGCCACCTCCTCCAGCCCGTCGAGGTCGCGGACGAGGTGGTCGCGGGCGCGCTTGAAGTCGCGGCCGGGCCGGTCGGCGAACCGCCAGCCCGACGGCTGCACCTCGACGGGCAGTTCCAGCAGGAGCGACGCGGTGCGCCCGATCATGTCGGCGCCGACACCACGGGCGGGCAGCTCCGGCAGGTACGGCAGCGCGGGCGACTCCCCGAAGGCGACCCTGACCGCCTCGGCGTGGTCCTCCCCCGGATGCGACCCGATGCCGGTCGCGGTCGCCTCGCCCCATGGGTACTGGCTCAAGACTGCTCCTGGTTTCGCGTCGGGACGTGGGCGGGAACCACCGGCGCCTGCCCGGTTCGCCCGCCCACGCCAGCTTAGGACCGCCGGATCGCGCCTCCGGCCGGGGGAATCCCGCCGCGCCGTGACGGCGTGCGATCAAGCTGAGTAGGGTGCTGCCCGGTATTCACCCTTTTCTGGGGCCTCATCGCTCCGGAGGCGTCGCGGCGTGGGGGCCGTCTCGCTCGGGGACCTTTTGTTCTGGCTTGTTCTGTTCTGGGGGCGTTTCGTGATCGGTCGGATGCTCGTCACGGTGCTGGTGCTGGCGGCGGTCACGGCGCCACCGGCCGTGGCGAAGGTTACGGGAGCGGAGACGGCGGGGACGGCCGCGCCCGTCAGGTGCAATCCCAAGCGCGGCACGACCAGCATCGGGGAGTCCTGGGCCCAGCGGCGGCTCAGCCTCTCCGAGGTGTGGGAGCTGACCAAGGGGGCCGGAGTGACCGTCGCGGTCGTCGACAGCGGGGTGGACACCGGGCACCCCCAGCTGAGGAGGACCCGGTCGATCGACCTGACCGCCACCGGGACCCGCGACTGCCTCGGCCACGGTACGGCGGTGGCGGGCATCATCGCGGCGGCCGAGATGAAGGGGGTGCCCTTCACCGGGGTCGCGCCGAGGGCGAGGCTGATCTCCATCAAGCAGACCTCGGACGGCACCGGCGACGTGGCCCGGCTGGCCGCGGCCATCGTGCGGGCCGCCGAGCTGGGCGCCGACGTGATCAACGTGTCGGTCCAGGCGAGCGACCAGGCCGACCTGCGCAACGCGGTCAACTACGCCCTCGCCATGGACGCGGTCGTGGTGGCCGCGGCCGGCAACGTGCAGAAGGAGGACGGCACCCCGGCACCCGCCTACCCGGCCGCCTACGAGGGGGTCCTCTCGGTCGGGGCCGCCGGTCCCGACGGGGCGAGGGCCGACTCCTCCAACGCCGTCACCCCCGTCTCCGTCCTGGCCCCCGGCCGGAACGTCACGAGCACCTGGGCCGGTCGGGCCTACCGGGAGGACCTGGAGGGCACCAGCTTCGCCGCCCCGTACGTGGCCGGGGTGGTCGCGCTGGTCCGCGCCCGCCACCCCGGGCTGGACAACGTGCGGGTACGGCGGCGCGTCGAGCTGACCGCCGACGGCGGCGCGGGGACGGGCACCGGGGCGGGGATGGTCAACCCCCTACTGGCGGTCTCGGCGATCCTGCCGTCCGAGCAGGTGGCGCTCGCGCCGCGCCAGGCGGCTCCGCTGCCCGGGAACGCGGTGCGGCCCGCGCCCCCCGAGGACTCCCGGGCCATCTCGATCTCGCTCTGGGTCGCGATGGGAGCACTCGTCGTGGGCGTCCTGGTCACCGTGGCGGGAATCGCCGTCCCGATGGGGCGCCGCAGGGGCTGGCGACCCGGCTCCGTCGAGAACCAAACGTAACGAACGGGACTAAAAATACGATCCGGTGCGCCAAATTTGGTTGGATGGTGCCCGATTAGCTTAAAGCGGCTTTATTGACAGCTGTGCTGGAAGGAATGCAATGGGGTATTTGCACCCATTACTGCCTGAAGATCCCAAGCGTATCGGTGTGCACATCCTGGTCGGCCGGCTCGACCCGGATCCAGGACACGCCGTCTACCTGGGACATCTTCCCGACGACGACACCATCCGCGTCATCCGCCTCCTCGCCGCCGAGCCGGAGTCTCCCGACCCCCGGACCCGGGAGCGGATCACCAACGAGCTGCACGCCGCCAAGCGCGCGTCCGGGGCGCACACCGCGAGGCTGCTGGAGGTCGGCTGGTTCGACGACCGCCCGTACGTGGTCCGCGAGCACGTCGAGGGGCCCACGCTGCGGCAGGCGGTGGCCTCGGACGGACCGCTCACCGGGGACGCGCTGGAGCGGTTCGCCACCGGCACGCTCACCGCGCTGACCGCGCTCCACCTGTCCGGCCTCGCCCACGGCTCCCTCACCCCCGACACCGTGCTGCTCGGCCCGGACGGTCCCCGCGTCTTCGACATCGGGCTCGAACCGGTCACGGGCGAGCGGGAGCCGGACTACCGCGCCCCCGAGCAGATCCGCGAGGAGGCCGCCTCCGGCACCGCCTCGGCGGAGGCGGGCAGGCCCGCCGACCTCTTCTCCTGGGCGGCCACGGTCGTCTACGCGGCCACCGGGCGCCCGCCCTTCGACGGACGGCCGGAGAAGGTCCTGGAAGGTCCCGCGGACCTGACCGGCCTGCCCGCCGACCTGCGGTCCCTCCTCGCCTCCTGCCTGGACAAGCGGTCGCAGGAACGCCCGGACGCCAAGGCCGCGATGCTGCGCCTGCTGGGCGAGCCCGAGGTCCCGGACGCGCCCGCTCTCCCGCTTCCCGGACTTGTCTCCGGCGTTCCCGATGTCCCCGGCACCGTCTCGGGTACCGGAACGGACCTCGGGGCGCAGGGCACCGGCGTGGAGGCACGGCCGGACACGGGGACCACGGGGACCACGGGCGGGGACGACTCGCCACGGGGTGAGAACATCCCGGACGTCGCCGTACCGCGGCAGGCGGGGCCCGCGACGTCGGTCTGGGGGGCTCCGCAGCTTCCCCAGGGCGCGTCCCCCGCTCCCGGAGCCACGGACCCGGCACCCGCGAAGGCCGTCAGGGACCGCCCGAGGACGGGCAACTTCTCGATGGCGCTCGCCGCCTGCGTCGGCGTGATCGTCCTGCTCTCCGGGCTCGGGCTGTGGGCCGCCGGGCGGTACACCGCCCTGAGCGACCTGGAGCGGGCCTCCGCCAACGGCGCGCTGCCCGAGGTGTCGCTCGGGCTGGCCGACCAGTCGCGAGACGCGCCGCAGGGGCAGGACCCGGTGCAGGACACCGGGAACAACCCCTCGGGCAAGGTGACCGTCCCCTGGGGGACGACGCCCGCCCCCGAGGTCGCGGAGGTGGGACCGCTGCAGCTGCCCAGCGACGCGCCCACCGGGCTGCCCCAGGTCCCGACCATCGGCCCGTACACCAACCCTCCGCCCGTGCCGACGACGCCGTTCACCACGGCTCCGGCCGTGCCCGGGACGCCGACTCCCACGGCCGGGGTGCCCTCCGCCACCTCGCCGGTCCAGCCGACCCCGACGCCGACGCCGACCCCGTCGTTGACCGTCGAGCCGGAAGGGCCTCCGAGCGGGACCCCGACCCCGACGCCGACCCCCACCCCGGCACCGCCGGGCACCCCGGAGCCCACTCCGACGCCGACGCCCACCCTGACGCCGACGCCGACGCCGCCCCCGGGAACCCCCGGCCCGACTCCCACGCCCACCCCCACGCCGACGCCGACTCCGACCCCCACGCCGACGGCGACCTCGACGCGGCAGGCCGCGAAGCCGACGTCGTCACCGACCAGGCCGTCCTGGAGGCCCTCTCACACGGCGAGGCCTTCTCACACGGCGAGGCCCTCGCAGCCCGCCAGGCCCTCGTGGACGGCCCGGCCGACCGTCAGGCCGACGATCTCCCCCACGTCCACGAGGCCGTCGTCGCCCCCTCCCACGCAGCGCACCAACCCCTACACCCCGGAGAAGGTCTGCGGGCCGGGCTTCTCGGTGCAGCGGCAGGCCCCGTTCAACGGCGGGACGACCTACCAGCTCTTCAACAGCGCCACGAAGAGCACCTGCGTGGTCGCCCTGAAGAGCGCGAACGTGGGAGTCTCGTCCCCGCTCTGGGCCACCCTTGAGGTCCAGGGCAGCCCGCCCAAGACCGACCGGGGCAACTACGAGTACTACGCGGGCCCGGTCGTCCTTTCCTCCCAGGGCAAGTGCGTGCGCTTCAACGGTGGCGGCCCGGCCGGGACCTCCGCCCTCGATTGGGGGAACTGCGGGTAATGCGCGGCGAGCGAGGGAGCACGCCGGGCATGCCTGGCGAACCGTACTCACCCACCGGGGATCCGGAGGCCGACCGGCTCCTCGCGGTGATCGGTGAGCAGACGACCCGGATGGAGGAGGTCGGCCAGGAACTGGCCGAGGCCAGGGGCCGCGGTGAGGCGGCCGGTGGCCACGTGTCGGTGGAGGTGCTGGCCAGCGGCGCGCTGGCGGCGCTCCGCATCGACCCGCGCGCCCTCCGCCTGGGCTCCGAGGCTCTCGCGGAGGCGATCCTGGAGGCCTCGGCTGTGGCCACCAGGGACGCGGCCGCGCAGACCGGCGAGTTGCTGAACTCGCTCCTGGAGGACCCCTTCCGGTACTGACCGGCCTCCCCCGAGCGCAGAATCCGGCCCCGGGCTTTCGCCCGGGGCCGGACTTCGTGGAGATTCTCGCCCCGACGGGCCCGGACCGCTCCCGGCCGGTTCAGGAGGGCGGTCTGGCCGTACGGGAGCCGTGCACGATGAGTTTGGAGACCCACTGCTCCCAGGTGGGGAGGTCGGGGTTTCCCTGGAGCGTGTTGTCGGTGACGGTGTACGTCCCTGAGCCCGCCAGCCGGGACATCAGGTTGCCCACCGCGTTGGGCGGGAAGGCCCTGCCCCAGGGGCCGATCTTGGTCAGGTCGTAGACGCCGTTGAAGGCCATGTTGGCGGCGAAGCCCCGGCCGAACTGCTTGGCGTTCTCCCCCGCGCCGGTGACGTCGTTGCCGGTGAGGTCCTTCTCGACCCCGGCCAGCTCGAAGACGCTCCACTGGATCACCTGCTGGCCGCCCGCGTAGAGGAGGCTGTCGCCCAGGTAGTAGAACGAGTTATAGATGATCTTCTCGACGCTGATCTTGAAGAGCTTCTTCTGCAGGACGGCGCGTCCCTTGAGGAACCTGTCCATGATCTGCTTCTGCACGGCCGCGCCGACGCCCGCGGTGGCCCAGGCCCACGCGACCGTGTAGACCATGTTCACCCAGGCCTGGACGGCGAGCACGATGAGCACGTACTGGGTGATCTCCACGGCGCGGGCGTACTCGCGGCAGGCCGTGGCGATCGCGCGGCAGTAGGTGGCGACGTTGCCGGGATAGGGCCGGAAGGTCTCCGTCCACAGTTTCCGGAACTCCTCCACGGCCTGGCCGCTGTTCTGTTTCCAGACCTGTTCGGCGATGCCGTTCGCGTCGCCCCCGGTACGGTCGATGGCGTCGGCCAGGCCGTCCCAGATGTCCGCGGCCTTGCGCAGCTTGTCCGGGTCGCCGTCCGGCCAGGCCACGCCGAGCATCGCCGTGACGAACCCCGCGGCGCCGAGGGAACCGGCGCCCATCGCGGTCTTGACCGGGTTGGCCCTGACAAACCCCAGCACGCTCATTCGAGTTCCGCCTTGGTGGCGGGAACGCTGATCTCGGGGCCGGTGATCGCGGTGACCAGCGCCCCGACCGTGGACCAGTTGGCCCCGGTGAGGTTGTCACCGGCCAGGGCGAGGTTGTCGCCGATCTTGTCGTAGCCCTCCCTGATGTGCTCGACGTGGGTCTTGGCCTCGTCCCTGGCGGCGAAGTAACCCGTGCCGCCCTCGGTGCCCGCGAACTTCTGCCCGGCCTCGTCGGTGCCCCAGAAGTTACCCAGGCCGTCGAGGGCGGCCATGGCGTCGGTGAAGGCCTTGGCGAGTTCGTCGCGCTCGCCGTGGAAGTCTTCCTTGCGTTTCTTCAGATTGGATGGGCTGACGTCCGTCGGCTCCGGAGGTATTGACAAGAGAGCCCCCTAAACGTGACACACGTTAAGGGGGTGACGCTAGCCATCCATTGTTACGAGAAACCACTCTCTATTGTTTATTTCCGTTCACTTCGCGGAGTCGGGCTGGGGAACGAAAGCGGTCTGGACGAGGCGCACGCCGTTCCTCCGGTCGGAGAGATAGGCGCGTCCCGGCGGCAGCGGGTGCGGGCGCACCCCGAACAGCACGCCCTCGTCCTTGTGGCCCGACATCATGACGGCCGGGGTGGCCATGTCCTTGAGCCGCTGGAGCACCGGGTCGAACATGGCCCGTCCCGCGCCGCCCATCGCGCGGGCCAGCACCAGGTGCAGGCCGATGTCGCGGGCCTGGGGCAGCAGGTCGAGCAGCGCCCCGAGCGGGTTGGCCCCCGAGGCCACCACGTCGTAGTCGTCGACCACGATGTAGATGTCCGCCCCCTTCCACCAGCCGCGCGACCGCAGCTCCTCGGGTGAGAGGTTCGCCGGGGGGAGCCGCTTGACCAGCGACTCCCTCAGCTCGCCGATGAACTCGGCGGCGGCGGTCGAGGAGGCCGCGTACCCGATGCGGTGCTCGGTGTAGGCGGCGTCCAGCAGTGAGCGGCGGTAGTCGATGACGACGAGGCGGGCCTCCACGGGCTGGTGCCGGGCCACGACCCCCTCGGCCACCAGGCGCAGCAGGTTGGACTTGCCGCTCTCGTTGTCGCCGATGACGACCAGGTGCGGGTCCGCGTCGAAGTCGGCGAACACCGGCGACAGGGTGCTCTCGTCGATGCCCAGCGGGATGCGCGCGCCGGACTCCTCGGGTCCCGGCAGGCTCTCGGGCGCGAGCACCGAGGGCAGCAGGCGCACCCTGGGGGCGGGCGGCCCCTGCCAGGCCGTGGCGACGGACTCGATCATCGCCCGGGTGGCGACGGGCAGGTCGTCGCTCTGGCCGCCGCCGTCGACGCGCGGCAGCGCGCTCAGGAAGTGCAGGCCGTCGCGGGTCAGGCCGCGCCCCGGCACGCCCTCGGGAACCGCCATCGCGGTCCTGCGGTTCACCTCGGACTCGTAGGCGTCGCCCAGCCTCAGCTCCACGCGGGAGCCGAACAGGTCGCGGATGGACGGCCGGAACTCCGACCACTTGTTGGTCGCGGCGACCACGTGGATGCCGTAGCTCAGCCCCCGGGCGGCCAGCTCGGTGATCACGGGCTCCAGCGACTCGAACTCCTGGCGGACCGTGAGCCAGCCGTCGACCACGAGGAACACGTCCCCGAAGCCGCCGGGGTCCACGGTCCCCCCGGCGATCTGGCGCCGGTAGGTGGTGATCGAGTCGATGCCCCGCTCGGCGAACTCCCGCTCCCGCCGCGCGAGCAGCGCGGTGACCTCGGCGACCGTACGGCGGACCCGGTCGGCGTCCAGCCGGTTGGCCACCCCGCCGACGTGCGGCAGCCCCTCCAGCGAGGCGAGGGCGCCGCCGCCGAAGTCCAGGCAGTAGAACTGCACCTCGGCGGGGGTGTGGGTGAGGGCGAGACCGGCGATCAGCGTGCGCAGCACGGTGCTCTTGCCGCTCTGCGGGCTCCCGGCCACGGCCAGGTGCCCGGCGGCGCCCGACAGGTCGAGCCAGTACGGGTCGCGCCGCTGCTCGAAGGGGCGGTCGACGACGCCGAGCAGCGCGTGCAGCCGCCCGCGCCCCTGCCACTGCGCGGTCGTCAGCCCGTGCTCGGGGGTGACCGAGAGGGGCGGGAGCAGCTGGTCCAGCGAGGGCGGCTCGGCCAGCGGCGGCAGCCAGATCCGGTGCGCGGGCGGGCCCTGCCCGCCCAGCTTGCGGACCACGACGTCGAGCAGCGTGTCGCGCCCCGTGGTGACGGCCTCGGGCTCCCCCTCGGGCTCGGCCTCGACGGGAGGCGCGATGTAGGCGGGACCGTAGGGGACGATCTGCCGCCCCTCGGCGCGCTCGCGCCGCACGACCCGCCGCTCGGGGGCGTAGGGCCCGGAGACGTACGCGGCCTTGAAGCGGACCATCCCGGTGGTGTCGAACTTCAGGAACGCGTTGCCCGGGGCCGAGGGCAGCTCGTAGGCATCGGTCACGCCGAGCACCACCCGGCTCTCCATCGCCGAGAAGGTCCGCAGGCCGATCCGGTACGAGAGGTGGGTGTCCAGGCCGCGCAGCCTGCCCTCCTCCAGCCGCTGCGAGGCCAGCAGCAGGTGCACCCCCAGCGACCTGCCGAGGCGGCCGATCATCACGAAGAGCTCGATGAACTCGGGCTTGGCCGACAGGAGCTCGCTGAACTCGTCCAGCACCACGAAGAGGGTCGGCATCGGGCGCAGGTCGGTCCCCTGCTCCCTGGCCTGCTCGTAGTCGCGCAGCGAGGCGTAGTTCCCTGCGGCGCGGAGCAGCTCCTGGCGCCGTACCATCTCGCCGTGCAGGGCGGCGTGCATGCGGTCGACCAGCGGCAGCTCGTCGGCGAGGTTGGTGATGACGGCCGCGACGTGCGGCAGGGAGTCCATGCCCAGGAAGGTCGCGCCGCCCTTGAAGTCGACGAGCACGAAGTTCAGGACCTCCGACGAGTGCGCGACGGCCAGGCCGAGCACCAGCGTGCGCAGCAGCTCGCTCTTTCCCGAGCCGGTGGCGCCGATGACCAGGCCGTGCGGGCCCATGCCGCCCTGTGCCGACTCCTTGATGTCCAGCTCGACCGGGCGCCCGTCGGTACCGACGCCGATCGGCACCCGCAGCCGGTTGCGCGGCGCCCTGGGACGCCAGAGCAGCGCCGGGTCCAGCCCCGCGGCGTCGCCGAGTCCCAGCAGCTCGGCCAGCGTGGTGTCGGCCGCGAGCGCGTCGCCGCCCCCCGCCCCGGCCGGGGAGCCGCGCAGCGGGGCCAGCCGCCTGGCGAGCCCGTCGGCCTGCAGGTACGAGAACCGGTCGGGCCTGCCGAGCGGGGTGACGACCTCCTTGCCCGCCTGGTCGGTGGTGACCCGGCTGAACAGGTCCTCGGTGACGCGCAGCCTGAGCATCGTCTTCTCGCCCGCCGGGGTGGTGGTCCCGTCGAGGTCGATGAGGGTGACCCCCTCGATCGCGTCCGCGCCCAGCGGGGAGTCCTGCGGGACGTGCCCGCCGTCGACGATCACGACGTGGTACGGGAGCGCCTCGGCGGAGACGCCCGGCCTGAACCGGGCCCGGTTCTTGAAGTCGGCGCCCAGCAGCCGGTCGAGCTCGCCCAGGTCGTCGGTCATGAGGCGGACGGGCCCCGCGGCGTCGGCCTCGTTCGGGTGCAGGGCGTGCGGGAGCCACTTGACCCACTCCCAGTGGGCCATCCACTCCTTCGAGGCGCACACCGCGATCCTGAGTTCGTCCGGCGAGTGGAAGACGGCCAGCTGGCCGACGAGCGCCCTGACCATGTCGCGGACGGCCGCCTCAGGGCCGGTGGGCCTGACCCTGGCGAAGGAGTGCAGCGAGATGGCGATGGGCAGGTCGGCCACCGTCGAGTGGGCGCGGACGAAGCGGCGCAGCGCCCCGGCGGACATGGCGTCCAGGTCCTCGACCGGCTTGGACTCCGGTGGTACGAGCTGGACGGCCAGGCGCTGGGAGCCGGTGCCCACCCGGACGGCGCCGAAGTCGGCGTCCGAGGGGCGCCGCTCCCACAGGCGGGCGCTCAGCGCGATCGCCCAGAGGGCGTCGGGGGCGGGGCCGTTCCAGTTGAGCGCCTCGCGCTGCCTGCCCGCCGCGCGCCTGACCTTGGCGCGGGTCTGGGACAGGTAGCGGAAGTAGTCGCGGCGCAGGCCGTTGATGCGCTGCTTGCGCTCCCCGCCCGCCCGGCCCATCTGGCCGATGGTCATGCCGACCATGGAGAGCGCGAACATGCCGCTGGCCACGTACATGATCGGGTTTCCGCCGCCGCCCCCGGCGAACATCAGCCCCATCGCGGCGCCACCGGCCACCATCGGCAGGTACATGAGCACCTGCGTGAACCCGGCCGAGGTGGTCTCCGGGATCTCCGGCGGCGACTCCAGGAGGATCTCACCGCGCGGTGACGCCGGAGGCGGACGCCTCTCGGGACGCCGGACGACCACGATGCCCACTTCGCCCCCGAATGTGAGTTAAACAAATATTGCCCCGTCCGGATTACCGTAGCGAAACCGTCCCTCACGGTCGACGGAATCCCCGGGAACGACTCGGCGTCGATTACCGGGCGGGCACGGGGGCGGCACGTGTGCCGCGACCGGGGGTGCGAGAACGTCGTGGACCGGGTGATCGCGAGGTGAACACCGCGGACACCGTGAACAGCGCGAACTCTCGTGACCCCGGCGGTGTCAGGTGACCACCGCGTGAACACGGCGGACTCCACGCCCCGGGACTTTTCCAGGTGATCACAAGGTGAACACGGCGTCCCTTACGGACCCCGCCGGGTGCCGGGTGATCGCGGAGGTGGCTACCATGCGCCCTGTGAACCAGGTGACCGCAATCCCCCTGTGCCGCATCACCGTCGTCACCCCGCACCGCCGGGTCGACCTGGCGGTGCCCTCGGACCTGCCCCTCTCCCACCTGCTGCCCGACCTGCTCGCCGCCACCGGCGAGAGCGCCGAGGAGGTCGCGCCGACCGGCGGCTGGGTGCTCCAGCGAATCGGCGCGGCCCCCATGCCCCCCGGCGCGGGCCTGAACGAGCTGGGCATCAGGGACGGCGAGGTCCTCTACCTGCTGCCCCGCTCCTCCCAGCTGCCCGAGGCGGTCTTCGACGACGTCGCCGACACCGTGGCGACCGGCGTCAAGGAGCGGACCGGCCGCTGGCGGACCGCGCACACCAGGGGTACGGGACTGGGCGCCGCGGCGCTGTCGATGGTCGCCGCGGTCGCGGTGCTCGCGGCGAGCGGGCCGCCCTGGGCGCCGGTCGTCGCCTTCGCCGGGGCGTGCGCGATCCTCGCCGTCGTGGCGGGCGCCGCGCTCTCCAGGGCGGTCGGCGACGGCCGGGCCGGGGCGACCATCGGCTACACCGCGCTGCCCCACGCCTTCCTGGCCGGGGCCTGCGTCCCCGCTCCCCCCGCCGGTCCCGCCGTGTTCGGGGCGCCCAACCTGCTGGCCGGGTTCGCGGTGACCGCGCTGGTCGCCACCGTGACCGGCTGGATCGTCGCCGAGGGACTGCCCAACTTCTTCGGCGTCGGCCTGGCCGCGGTGATCGGGACGATCTGCGCGGCGGTCGTCATGTTCACCGGGGCGCCCGCGCCCGGGGTGGCCGCGGTGGCCGCCGCGGTGACCCTGGCCTGCGCGCCGCTCATCCCGACGGTGTCCTTCCGGCTGGCGCGGCTGCCGATGCCCACGCTGCCGGCCAACGCCGAGGAACTGCGCGGCGACACCGAGGACATCGACGGCGCGGACATCCGGCGGCGCGCGACGGAGGCCGAGCGGTTCGCGACCGGCCTGACCGCGGGCGTCGCCCTCGTCGCCCTGGGCACGCTGCCGGTGGTGCTCACCGCGAGCGGATGGACCGCGCCGGCGACCGTGATCACGCTCTCGCTGGCGCTGCTGATGCGCGCCCGCGTCTTCCAGGGGACCGGGCAGCGGCTCTGGCTGCTCGGCTCGGGGCTGGCCGGGCTGCTCGCGCTGACCCTGGGCGTGGCGTTCACCGTGCCGGGCTCTGCTCCCGCGGTGACGATCGGCCTGGTGTGCGCGGCGGCGCTGACGGGCGGCATGGCGCTGTTCCTGCCCCAGCGGCGGCCCTCCCCGTTCTGGGGACGCGCGGGGGACATCCTGGAGTTCTGCCTGATCCTGGGACTGATCCCGCTCGCCCTCGGGGTGATGGACGTGTACGCGGCCATCAGGGGCCTGTCTGGCTGACCCGGGCTGACCGGACGGGACGCCGGGTGGAGCGCGGGCTCCACCCGGACGGTCAGTCGCGCCTCAGGTCCTCCAGAGTACGGATCAGGTCCTGGCCGATGTCCTCGAAGCGGCGGCGGGCCTCGCCCATGTCCAGCGGGGGCGCGTCGCCGGTGGCGGCGCGCAGCAGCTCCTCGTTCGCGCGCCCGGCGGCCTCCTGCGCGGCGCGGACCGCCTCGGTCACCGCCTCGGCGACGGCCTGGCTGTCCAGGCGCATGATGCGCGGCTCAAGGGTGACCTCCTTGATCCGCCCGGTGCCGTCCACCACGGCGCGGGCCAGGCCGTCGGCGCCGGACCCCTCACCGGTGACGGTCTCCAGGTCGACGAAGACCCCGCTGAGGCGCCGCAGCGTCTCCTCGCTCTGCCGTACGACGGCGTCCAGGTCGTCCAGGCGCAGGTTCTCGGGGTTGGGATCGCTCACTTGTACGGCTCCGGCATCTCTTTCTTGGGTGACAGCCACTCGAACGTCCCGCCCTTGGGCAGCTGGGCGGGCTGTCCGGGGGCCGGGGCGGGCACGGCGTGGTAGGGCAGCAGCGAGGGGTCGATCCTCGCCTTGGTGAAGTCGACCTTGGCCGAGCCGGTGGGCTCCAGGTTGAACGACTGGACCCACGCCTTGCCGGAGAAGTAGACCGACATGCTTCCGGCCGCCGAGGCCACCAGCTTGCCCAGCGCGCCGGTCGAGAGGGCGATGACATGGCTGGCCATGGTGCCCAGCATCTTCAGGTTGACCGTGGCGGTGGCCGCGTACGGGGTCGCCAGCATCGCCGCCGCGATCGTGGCGAGGACCAGCAGGGTTCCCGCGACCTTGGCGATGGCCAGCCAGTACGCGCGGTAGGCGTCTCCCATCTCGTCGACGATCCCGGCGACGTTCTTGACGTAGGCGCGCAGGCTCTCCAGCGCCTCCTGCATCCGCTGGACGGCGTCGTCGAACGCCTCCCTGTCCTCGGCGATCCAGCCGTCCTTCCCCTTGGTGAGCAGGATGGCGACGTAGCTCTTCACCATGGTGTCCAGGCGCGAGTGGATGGACTCCCAGTTGTTGTAGGCGTCGGCCATGCCCGGCACGTTCGCCACGGCGGTGCCCGCGATCGCCACGCCCGCCCACGCGGTGGGCGCGAGCCTGGCGCCGCCCTTGAGGGTGGACAGGACCTTGGTGGAGTTCGTGATCACCCCCTTGGCACTCCTGCCCGCCGTCAGCGGGCTCGGCCTTCCCCCTGGTCTCGCGGTCATGTCAAACCCTCTTCCCCCTGCTCACCGGTACCCGAAGAACGCCGCGGACGGACGGGCCACCGGCGCCGTCCCCTCCCCGCTCACTGGTACACGACGGTGCTGCTGTCTTCCGCCGTCCGCCAGTTGGTGCGGGCGGTGGTCAGCGCGACCGTCCACGACTCCAGCACCTCCACGGCCTCGTCGAACTTGTCCCCGACGTCCTGCCGCACGTTCCGGTAGCGCAGCCCGATCGCGACCTCGCCGACGGCGCCCCAGCCGGGGAAGCCGACCGCCGTGTCGGCCAGCATCGCGTGAAGCTCCTTCATCTTCGGGATGACGTCCTCGTCGATCTCCTTGCGAATACCCTCGATCGCCTTGGAGGTGACGTACCTCTCCTGGGTCATGCGGCCTCCGTGATCACATGTTCTGGGACATCTCCTACCATCTCCCCCTGGCCCCTCCGCCCGTCTCGAAGGCCTGTTCACCGGCTCGCCGACGACTGGAAACACCGGGGACCTCCGCCGTTCACAACCGGCACCCCCCTGCCCGGTGAGTCGATCACGCTTCTATGCTGTCGGCGACCGAGCATCCGGCGAGGCGGAGGTGGGATGCAGACCCGTCGTGATCTCTATCAGGCGCACAGGCTGATGACCCAGCGTCTGGGCATGGCCCTGCTCCAGGGCGAACCCGACGTACCCGAGTCGCCGATGCGCCGGCACAACGTCGCGACGTTCTGCGGCGTGCTGGTCGCGGTGCTGGTCGCGGTGGCGTTCGGCATCTACGGGCTGCTGAAGCCCGGCGGCGCCACCGCGCTCACCGCGCCGGGGACGGTGATCGTCGAGGAGGAGTCGGGCGCGACCTTCGTCTACAGCGCGACGCGGGGCCAGATGATCCCGGTCGCCAACGTGACCTCGGCCCGGCTGCTGCTCGGCGGCGGGCAGGGCGTGGCGGTCCGCGCGGTCACCACGGCGTCCCTCGCGCGCTTCCCCCGCGGGCTCATGGTCGGCATCCCCGGCGCCCCCGAGTCGCTGCCGCCCCACGACCGGCTGGTCCGCGCCCCCTGGTCGGCCTGCGTGGTCGAGGGCGTGGACGCGACCGGTACGCGCTCCCCGCACACCTCGCTGATCGGCGGCTTCAAGGTCGGCGGCACCCCGATCGGGCAGGGCACCGCGATGGTCGTGGAGGAGGGCTCGCAGACCTGGCTGCTCTGGTCCGACCGGCGGATGCGGGTGCCGCAGGAGAGCCTGCGGGCGCTGACCGAGGCGCAGCCCCGGCAGGTTCCGGCGGCCTGGCTCAACGCGCTGCCCATCGGCCCCGACTTCAGCGCCCCGGCGCTCGCCGCCCGGGGCAGGGTGGTGCGCGGTCCCGACGGCAGGCGTTCCGTCGCGGGCCGGATCTACACCGTGCGGGCCGTGTCGGGCGGCGCGGCCAAGTGGTACGTCCTGCTCCCCGACGGCCTGGCCGCGCTCACCACCGCCCAGGCCGAGCTCCTGCTCCAGGACCCGGCCAGCAAGAAGGCGTACGGCAGGGCCCCGGTGCGCGCCGTGGAGATCGACGCGGCGACCGCGAACGGGATGCGGCGCTCGGCCACCCGCTTCGACTCGGCGGGGCTTCCCGAGACCATGCCGCGGATCGTCACCCCCGACCCGGCCTCGCCGGTGTGCGCGGTCTACGCCGACACCGAGCGCGGTTCGACCCGGGCGCGGCTGACCGTCGGCGGCACCATGCGCATCCCCGCGCCGCCCGCGGGCCGGTACGACCAGGACTCGGTGGACCAGGTCGTGCTCCCCCCGGGCACCGCGTCGCTGGTGGGCGTGCTGCCGGGGAACGGCAGGCTGGACGGGGTCACCTCGGTCTTCCTGATCAGCGACCAGGGACGGCGGCACGCGATCACCGCGACGGAGGCGCTGGAGAGCCTCGGCTACACCGCCGCGGACGTCGCGCCGCTGCCCGCGCACATCGTGCACCTGATCCCGCAGGGCCCGGCACTCAACCGGACGGCGGCGGGAGTCCCGGTGCCCGTGGGACAACCGTGACCCCCGTTACCAACGGTATATCTGTTCGTTATTGGTGAGAGACGTAACGGCTGTCCACTTTGTAATGATCGAAACCCTCATGCCAGCAGAGCACCCTGGAGGTGTCACGTGGTCCAGAAGACCTCCGCGTACCATTCGCGGCTCAGTGAGTCATCACAGAAGACCGACGAGGCCAAGGTCACGATCAACCAGATCAAGACCCAGCTCGAAGGCCACCGGGGCGAGCTGCGCGCCGGCTGGGACGGCCAGTCCGCGGTCTCCTTCGACGGCGTGTTCAACGCCTGGAACATCGAGATGACCAAGATCCTGCGCGAGCTCGAGGACCTGTCCATCAAGCTCAAGAACATCCAGAAGAACTACGAGGCGACCCAGGAGGCCCAGACCGCCGTCACCAGCCGCCTCGGCGCCGACATCAACAGCTGACGAACTCAGAACGGGGATCACCATGGCTAACGACGACTTCGACCGCACTCTTGTCGACTTCGGCCAGATGGACCGCTCTGCCGGCGACTTCGCCCGGCAGTGGCAGATGATGGAAGGCACCCTCCAGAACCTGGAAGGGGACCTCGACCGGTTGCTCGGCGACTGGGAGGGCGACGCCCGCGCGGCCTACTACGGGGCCCGCACCCAGTGGGACGCCGCGTCCGGCCGGATGGCCGCGCTGCTCCAGCGCCTCGGTGGCGTCATCGAGATCGGCAGGGAGAACTTCGCGATGACCGAGAAGGTCAACGTCACGATGTTCGACGGGCGCTGATCCCGAAGCTGATCCCGGGGGCGAAGCGGCCACGGCGGTGCCGCGGCCTCTCGTCGCCGGGGAGAACCAACCGGGTCGCGGCGACACCGTGACCCCTCAGTAACGGGGAGAAGAGGCATGCCACCTCCCGAAGAACCAACGGGTCCCGTCTGGCCCGGCCTCGACAAGAACCGCCCGACCGTCGAGCTCAAGCGCGACCGGATCAAGCAGCTCCTCAAGGCCCTGGAGGAGGACGTCGAGCTCCTTGAGGGCTCGAACGAGGGATCGCTGCAGGACATGCGGGCCCTGACCAACCTGACCGAGGCTCAGTTCGGCACCTGGGACACCGCCAAGGACGTCGCCAGGACCGCGCAGAAGGCCCACATGAAGATCGGCACCGTCTACCAGGACACGATCGTCAAGTACCGGGCGGCGATCAACCTGCTGCGGGTCGTCGCCTACAACTACGAGGACGCCGAGCAGGCCAGCACCACGAACAGGACGGTGTGACGTCATGGGCAACGACCATGCGGTCCACCACATCAAGTTCGACGGCGAGAGCGCGCCGCAGGTCGGCAGCCGCGACCACTACAGCGGCTACAGCGCGACCGAGATCAGGACGATGCTCGAGTCCACCAACCCGCGGGCCATCGAGGACGCGGGGCACGCCTACGCCTCCGCGAAGACCATGCTGGGCGGCACCGAGAGCCTGATCAGGGTGGTCGCCGGAGAGCTGTCGGGCGTCTGGAGCGGTGACGCCTCGATCGAGGCGCAGAAGGCGCTCCAGCTCGTCCACAAGACGGTCCAGGAACTGGCCACCCGCTGCGGCCAGCTCGGACCCCCACTGACCTACTACGGCAAGGAGATCCTTCCCTCCTACATCCAGAACTCCGCCAAGAGCGGCTGGTTCGAGTTCGACGACGGGATCGACGTCATCCCGGGCGACAACTTCAACCTGGGCACGGTCGGCGGGATCATCTTCACCGACAAGTCGGAGAACGACCTCGCCCGCGAGGACCTGATGGCTCTCAACAAGGAGCTGATCACCGTCTACGACAACATCCCCGCGACCGTGGAGAAGGACCTGCCCAGGCTGAACGACCCGGCCGCCCCCCCGCTCACCGACCAGAACTATCCGCCGGGCGGCACGGGGAACTACACCGGCGGGTCGGGATACCCCGGCGGCGGCCTGCCCGGTTTCTCGGGCGGCACCGGCTTCCCCGGTGGCGGCTCCGGCTACCCCGGCGGCGGCAGTGGCGGCATGCCCGGCTTCCCCGGCGGCTACCCCGGCGGTCCCGGCACGGGCGGTCCCGGTACCGGCCTGCCGGGCGGGGGCGAGTATCCGGGCGGCTCCAACCCGGCCTACCCCGGGCTCCCCGGTACCGGCGACCCCGGCGCCGGTCTGCCCGGTACGAATCTGCCCGGCACCGGCGGGCCGGGCACCGGCGGCCTGCCGGGGGGCGGCACCATCCCCGCCGCGAACCCCCTCGACCCGACGGGGCTGAACCCGAACGACCCGCGCAACACCCAATTGGCCGGTTTCGAGCCCACCCTGCCGGGTGGTCCTGGTACCGGCCCGGGTGCCGGTCTCGGTCCGGGGACAGGCCCCGGAACAGGTCCGGGTACCGGCCTGCCCCCCTACACCGGCGGCGGTGGAGGTGGTGGCGGTCCGGTCACCACCGCCGGCCCGAGTTCCTGGGTCGGCAACGGCGGCACCACCGGGACCGGCGGCGGCTTCGGCGCCGGGGCCGGAGGTCTGCGGGCCGACGGCCGCAACGGCACGGGAATGGGCATGGGCGGCATGCCCTTCATGCCGATGGGCGGCGGGCAGGGTGAGGGCAACCAGGATCGCGAGCGCTCCACCTGGCTCACCGAGGACGAGGACGTCTGGGGTGGTGACGGCGGCACGGCGCCGCCCGTGATCACCTGACCGGACCTCGCGCGGGGGTGGCGCCGCCTTCCCGCGGCGGCCCCCCGCGCGAGTTCCGTACATCCCCCGCCCTTGGCCCACCCGCTCCGGAAACCCCCGGAGCCGGAAACCATAGCCCGGGAATCCTTTGGAGCCGGAGGCCCCGCCCGGGAACATCCGCCTCAGGCCGTCTCATCGCCCCAGAAGGCGTCGACCTCGTACTGGTTCCGGCTGTGGAACCAGCCCTCGGCGATCCTGCCGTCGCGCATCGTCATGACGTGGGCGAGGTTGTTCTCCAGCGGAAGGTCGCGGTCGGGCCGGGAGGCCGTGTAGGTCGTCAGGGCCACGGCCGTCTCGTCGTCCGACAGCACGCGGTGCACGGTCAGCTTGAGGGTGCCGCCGGTGGTGGCGAACGCGTGGGCGACGAACCCGAGGACGGCGTCGCGGCCGACGTACTCGCCGGTGTTGGCACCTCGCCCCGGGACGTGCAGGACCGAGTCGTCGGTGAGCGCCCTCCCCGCGCGCTCCAGGTCCCCCGCGCCGAGGGCGTCGTAGAGATCCCGTACGGCCTGTGCGTTGCGCTGCGCGTCGTTCATGATGATCCTCTCAAAGAATTTCGACGTAGAAATACTTGCACTCAGGTATTTCGATGTCAAACTATTGGGACCGAGACGTGAGGAGCGCGCATGGAAGACCCGGACGCCGGTGTCCAGCGGATGATCGAGCAGTGGAACAGGGAGATGCCCGACGTGGACCCCCGGCCGATGGCCCTGTTCGGCCGCCTCACCCGTGCCGACACCCTCGCGGGCACCGCCATCGCCGCGACCCTGCGCGCCCACGGCCTCAACCGGGGGGAGTTCGACGTGCTCGCCACCCTGTACCGCTCCGGAGTCCCCGAGGGGCTGTCGGCCGGGGCCCTGTCCTCCTCGATGCTGCTCTCGCCCGCCGCGACCACCAACCGCGTCGACCGCCTGGAGTCGGCGGGCCTGCTGGTCCGCACCCCCGACCCCTCCGACGGCCGGGGCGTACGGGTACGGCTCACCTCCGGGGGACGCGACCTCGTCGGCGGCGCGGTGGGCGACCACCTCCGCGGCATGGAACGGATGCTCTCCGGCCTGTCGGCGGCCGAGCGCGAGCAGCTCTCCGGCCTGCTGGCGAGGCTGCTCCAGAGCATCGCCGCCGGGGACCGGGCCGAGGGCGCCGCGGGATCATGATCCGGCACGCTCGTAGGGTGAGGGGATGAGACTCACGAAATTCGGGCACGCGTGTGTCCGCCTGGAGAAGGACGACTCCGTCCTCGTGATCGACCCGGGCTCCCTCAGCGAGGAGTCCGCGCTCGACAGGGCACGGGCCGTGCTCATCACCCACGAGCACTTCGACCACGTGGACGCCGACCGGCTGCGCCGGGCGGCCGGGGCGAACCCGTCCCTGGAGATCTGGACCAACGAGGGCGTGGCCGCCACGCTCGCCGACGTTCCCGCGAAGATCCAGGTGGTACGGCACGGCGACACCTTCGACACGGCCGGTTTCGGGGTGAGGGTCGTCGGTGAGTGGCACGCCCCCAACCACCCGGACCTGCCGATCGTGCGCAACGTCGGCTTCCTGGTGGACGAGGAGGTCTTCTACCCGGGTGACGCGTTCACCCCGCCGGGTGTCGAGGTGCCCACGCTCCTGGTGCCGACCAACGCGCCGTGGATGAAGGCGTCGGAGATGGTGGAGTATCTCCGCCAGGTCCGTCCCGCCCGCGCCTTCTCCACCCACGACGGCCTGCTCAACGACACCGGGCTCCGCCTGATCGACATGTGGCTGGAGATGGAGTCGGGCAAGCAGCGGGCCGACATGCGCCGCCTCAAGCCCGGCGAGTCGGTCACCCTGCCCTAGAAGCCCTAAGAACCCTGAGGCCCTCGGAGCCCTGAGAACCTTAAGAACCCTGAGGCCCTGGGAGCCCTGGAGCTCTCAAAAGACGGCCTCAGGAGGCCGAGGCGATGGTGGCCGAGCCGATCACGGTGTCGCCGAGATAGAGCACGGCCGCCTGCCCCGCCGCGACCCCGGTGGCCGGGCCGTCCAGCGTGATGTGGACCTCCCCGCCGGAAAGCTGGGCACGGCAGCCGTACACCTCGCCGTGGGCGCGGAGCTGGACCGTGCAGGCCAGCGGCTCGCGCGGCTCGTCCACCGGGCCGTTCCAGACCGGCCGCTCCGCGACGATGGTCGTGACCTGGAGGGACGAGCGCGGGCCGACGGTGACCGTGTTGGAGACCGGCTCGATGGACAGCACGTAGCGCGGGCGGCCGTCGGGGGCCGGGCGGTCGATGCGCAGGCCCTTGCGCTGGCCGATCGTGAAGCCGTAGGCGCCCTCGTGGCCGCCCACGACCTCGCCGGACTCGTCGACGATCGGGCCCCGCTCCGCACCGAGGCGCTCGGCGAGGAAGCCCCGGGTGTCGCCGTCGGCGATGAAGCAGATGTCGTGACTGTCGGGCTTGTCGGCCACCAGGAGACCGCGCCGCGCGGCCTCCTCGCGGACCTGGGCCTTGGTGGAGTCGCCCAGCGGGAAGATCGCGTGACCGAGCTGCTCCCTGGTGAGCACGCCCAGGACGTAGGACTGGTCCTTGCCCTGGTCGGGGCTGCGGCTCAGGACGCCGTCCGCGACCCGCGCGTGGTGCCCGGTGGCCACCGCGTCGAAGCCCAGCGCGAGGGCCCGGTCGAGCACCGCCTCGAACTTGATCTTCTCGTTGCAGCGCAGGCACGGGTTGGGCGTGCGGCCGGCGGCGTACTCGCTGACGAAGTCCTCGACCACGTCGCGGTGGAACCGCTCGGCCATGTCCCATATGTAGAAGGGGATGCCGATCACGTCGGCGGCCCTGCGGGCGTCTCGCGAGTCCTCGACCGTGCAGCACCCGCGGGCGCCGGTCCGATAGGACTGGGGGTTGGCGGAGAGGGCGAGGTGGACACCGGTGACGTCATGGCCCGCCTCGGCGATGCGGGCGGCCGCCACGGCGGAGTCGACGCCACCGGACATGGCGGCAAGCACACGAAGACTCATAACCCCCTGAGCGTACCCGCGTCGGCGCCCACCCCGTCGGCCCGCCCGGAACGAGGCCCGTGCCGTACGGGACCGGCCGCCCAGGTCCACCCGGCGGGCACCCTCACCGCGCCGATCACCCGGGACCCGCCCGGCCCGCGCCCGTACGGCACGGACCGGCTCAGGCCCGCTCAGCTCAGGCTCACGCGACGGGCCCGCTCAGCTCAGGCCCGCGCGACGGGCGCGCTCGACGACGTGGCCGATCACCTCGGCCAGCCGGTCCACGTCCGCCTCGGTCGAGGTGTGCCCCAGGGAGAAGCGCAGCGAGCCGCGCGCCCGGACCCCGTCGGCGCCCATCGCGAGCAGCACGTGGGAGGGCTGGGCCACCCCGGCCGAGCAGGCCGACCCTGTCGAGCACTCCACGCCCTTGGCGTCCAGGAGCATGAGCAGGGCGTCGCCCTCGCAGCCGGGGAAGGAGAAGTGGGCGTTGCCGGGAAGGCGGTTCACCGGGTCGCCGTTGAGGATCACGCCGGGCACCGCCTGGCGGACCCGGTGGATGAGGTCGTCGCGGAGCCCGGTCAGCCGGGCCGAGGTCTCGGCCTGCCGGGCCACCGCGGCCCGTACCGCCATCGCGAAACCGGCGACGGAGGGGGCGTCGAGCGTCCCGGAGCGGACGTCGCGCTCCTGGCCGCCGCCGTGCAGCACCGGCACCGGGTCGACGCCCCGGGCGAGCAGCAGGGCGCCGACGCCCATCGGGCCGCCGACCTTGTGACCGGAGAGCGTCAGCGCGTCGACCCCCGAGTCGGCGAAGAGCACGGGAAGCTGGCCGACGGCCTGGACCGCGTCGGTGTGGAAGGGGACGCCGTGCTCCCCGGCGATCGCGGCGAGCTCCCGGACCGGCTGGACGGTGCCGACCTCGTTGTTGGCCCACATGACGCTGACCAGGGCGACACTCTCCGGGTCGCGCTCGATGGCGTCGCGGAGGGTCCGCGGGTGCACCCGGCCGAGCTCGTCGACGTCGAGCAGCTCGACGGTCGCGCCCTGGTGGGCGCTCAGCCAGTGCGCGGGGTCCAGGGCGGCGTGGTGCTCCACCGCGCTGATCAGGATCCTGCTCGCCCCCCCGGCGCGGCGGGCCCAGTACAGGCCCTTGACCGCGAGGTTGTCCGCCTCGGTGCCGCCCGCGGTGAAGACGACCTCGCTCGGCCTGGCGCCGAGCGCGGCGGCGATGGTCTCCCTCGACTCCTCCACGACCTGGCGGGTGCGGCGGCCGGCGGCGTGCAGGGAGGACGCGTTGCCGACCTGGCCGAGTTGGGCTGTCATCGCCTCGATCGCCTCGGGAAGCATCGGCGTGGTCGCCGCGTGATCGAGATAGGCGGACTTCACGACCGCATTCCCCTCCCCAACTCGCTGTCAACCTTCCAAGCGTATCCGCGCCCGCGCGGGACCCGATCCCCGAGTTGACCACTAAACCGTCCAGACGGTACAGTAACCGGCATGAGACGAGAGGAGCTGTTGGACGCGGCAGAGGATCTGCTCTGCGACCAGGGCTCCCAGGCGCTCACCCTGGCGACCGTCGCCGAGCGCGCCGGATGCAGCAAGGGCGGCCTTCTCTATCACTTCGGCACGAAGGAAGCCCTGATCAAGGGCATGGTCGAGCGGCTGATCGAAGAGTTCGACGAACTCGTCGCCGCTCAGGGCCACGACACCTACACCAAGAACTATCTGGCGGCCACGTTCGCCGCCGTACGGAGCGGCAGGCTGCGGCGCTGGGCCGTGGTGACGGGAGCCTCCGGCAACCTCTATCTTCTGGCGCCGCTGCGGGTGGCGATGGCCCGGTGGCACCGCGAGGGGCTCGACAGCGAGCCCGACCCGGGGGCGGCGCAGATCGTGCGCCTGGCCTGCGAGGGGCTGTGGGACGTGGCGAGCCACGACCCCGATCTCTACGACGCCGAGCACTTCGAGAGCCTGAAACAGCGTCTGCTCGCCCTGCTGCCCGCCTGATCGTCCCGCCTGCGTGATCACCCCGGCGCCACCACGCGCCGACCGGCGGACATCCGCCCAATCATCCACCTGACCAGGGGAAACACCCACAAAGATTGGTGGTCGCTTTCGCACGCGCGAAAGCGACCGTCTTTGGCATGCCCGTTCCCCCGTTTGTCAAAACATTTATTGAAGGGATTGAGTCATGACCCGCGACCTGAGAGCGGCTCGAACCGGGGCGGTTCTCACATTCGTGCTCGCCGGGCTGCTGTGCGGATCGATGACCGTACGCATTCCGGCGCTCTCCGACAAACTCGGCCTGTCCGAGGCGTCGGTGGGCGTCACCCTCCTCGTGTGGGGGCTGGGAGCGCTCGTCACCATGCAGTCGATGCGCGGGGTGATGGCACGCTTCGGCAGCCGGAGCATCCTGCGGGTCGCGGCCCCCCTGACCGCGATCACCCTGGCGCTGCTCGCGGTGGCGCCGTCGTTCCCCCTGGCCCTGGCCGCGAGCGGCCTGTTCGGCATGGCGTTCGGCGCGGTGGACGTCGCGATGAACGCGCAGGGGTCGGCGGTCGAGCGCGCCTACGGCCGCCCGCTGATGAACGGCATGCACGCGGGCTGGTGCGTGGGAGCGATCTCCGCGGGCCTGCTGGGCACCGCGGCGATCGCGGCGGGACTCTCGATCACGGTCCACCTGGCCCTGGTCGCCCTGCTCGCGCTCCCCGTGGCGGTCCTCGTCAGCCGCTCCTACCTGCCCGACCCGGTGAACCGGAGCGGCACCTCCTCGGCACCTCGCCGCCGGATGCCCCCGGTGGTCTACCTCCTCGGCGTGATCGCCTTCTGCGCGTTCATGGTGGAGGGTACGGTCGCCGACTGGAACGGCCTGTACCTGCGGGACGCGCTGGGGGCGCCGGAGGCGCTCGCCGCCCTGGGCTATCCGATCTTCGAGGCGGGCATGCTGGCCGGGCGCCTCGCCGGTGACCGCGTCCGGGTCCGCTTCGGTGCCCGCGGCATGATGGTCACCTCGGGCCTGGCCACCGCCGTGACCTTCGGCGTGGTCCTCACGGCCCCCACGGCGCCGGTCGCCATCTCGGCCATGCTGTTCGTGGGCGTGGCCGTGGCGACGGTCTCGCCGATGGCGATGTCCCTGGCGGGCGGCGCGACCGGCGACCCCGGACCGGCCATCGCCCAGACCGGCGCGATGGGCTACGCGGGACTGCTGCTCGGCCCGGTGATCATCGGTTTCCTCTCCGATCTGGTCACGCTCAGGGTGGGCCTCGGCATCGCCGTGGTGCTCGGCGTCCTGATCGCCGCGGTCGCGTGGTTCCTGCCCCGCTCCCGCGCGGTCACCGTCCCGCTGGAGACCCCCAGGCGCGAACTCTCCATGGCGGCCTGACCCCGCCGGTGAGAGCCGCGACGAGGGAGGGCACCGCACGGCGTGCGGTGCCCTCCCTCGTTCCTGTGCGAGTACGCCGTGACCCGGCCGGTCACTTGCGCTTGGTGACCTCCTGGGTCAGCTGCGGGACGATCTGGTGCAGGTCGCCCACGACGCCGTAGTCGGCGAGCTCGAAGATCGGCGCCTCGGGGTCCTTGTTGATCGCGACGATCGTCTTGGCGGTCTGCATTCCGGCCCGGTGCTGGATGGCCCCGGAGATGCCCGCCGCGATGTACAGCTGCGGCGAGACGGTCTTGCCGGTCTGGCCGACCTGGAACTGGTGGGGGTACCAGCCGGCGTCGGTGGCGGCGCGGGAGGCGCCGACGGCCGCGCCGAGCGAGTCGGCCAGCTCCTCGATGATCGAGAACTTCTCGGCCGAGCCGACACCCCGGCCACCGGAGACCACGATCGCGGCCTCGGTGAGCTCCGGGCGCGCGCCCTTCTCCTCCTTGACCCGCTCCACGATCCTGGCGCCCTTGGCGGCGTCGGACACGGTGAAGGTGACGCGCTCCTCGGTGCCCGCGCCCTCGGCGGCCTCGACGGGCGTGGCGTTGGGGCGTACCGCGACGATCGGGGTGCCCTTGGTCACCCGCGACCGGACGTTGATGCCGCCGCCGAAGATGGACTGGTCGGCGACCAGGCCGTCCTCGATCCCCACGACGTCGGTGAGCACACCGGAGTCGATCTTGATGGCGAGGCGGCCGGCGATCTCCTTCGCCTCGGCCGTCGCGGCGACGAGCACCGCGACCGGCGACCTCTCGGCCACGAGATGGGCCAGCAGCTCCGCCTTGGGAGCCACGACGTAGTCGCTGACCTCGGCGGAGTCGGCCAGGTAGATCTTCTCCGCGCCGTACTCGGCCAGCCTGGCCCGGGCCTCGGGAGAGTAGCCCTCGCCCGTCCAGACCGCCGCCGGGGTGCCCAGCTTCCTGGCGAGCGTCAGCAGCTCAAGGGTGACCTTCTTGACCTGGCCCTCGACGTGCTCGACCAGAACGAGAATCTCGGACATCTCAGCTAACCCCCGCTCTCAGACGAACTTCTTCGACGCGAGGAAGTCGGCGGCCTTCACGCCACCGTCGCCCTCGTCCTTGACGATCGTGCCCGCCGCGCGCGGCGGGGCGACCGCGAAGTCGGCGACCTCGCTCCAGGAGTTGGCCAGGCCCACCTGGGAGGCGTCGATGTCGGCGTCGGCGACGCCGAGCTTCTCGACCGGCTTCTTCTTGGCGGCCATGATGCCCTTGAAAGACGGGTAGCGCGGCTCGTTGATCTTCTCCACGACGGAGACGACGGCGGGCAGCGTGGCCTCGACCCTGTCGTAGCCGTAGTCGGTGACGCGCTGGATGGAGATGGAGCCCTTGCCGGAGATCTCCACCTGGTTGGCGAAGGTGAGCTGCGGCACGCCGAGGCGCTCGGCCAGCATGGCGGCGAGGACGCCGGTGCGGGCGTCCGTCGACTCCGAGCCGAGCACGACCAGATCGAAACCGATCTTCTTGAGGGTCTGTGCCAGGGCGTGGGAGGTGCCCAGGGCGTCCGAGCCGTGCAGTGCGTCGTCCACCAGGTGGACGGCCTTGTCGGCGCCCATGGCCAGGGCCTTGCGGATGGTGTCGCTCGCCTTGGCGGGACCCATGGTGAGGACGGTCACCTCACCGCCGTGAGCCTCCTTCAGGCGCAGCGCCTCCTCGACCGCGTATTCGCACAGCTCGTTGATGACGCCGTCGGCGGCGTCGCGGTCGAGCGTATTGTCATCGGACCTCAGCTTGCGCTCGGTCGCCGTGTCGGGGACCTGCTTCACGCAGACGACGATGTTCATGGCCGGTGGCCGACCTCCCGTGTTCGCGTACGCCACCGCGTCGCTGCGGTTGACGCCGGATGCGGTACGTGCACGCGGGGTACGTGCACGCGCTGCCAAGACTGCCAGGTGCCCTGGGGCGGTGTGGCAGTGGGTGGCCCGGTCGGTACGTGCCCGCCCCGGCCCCCCGTGATTATGTTACCCATCGGTAGCTTAGGTGCAAACCACCAGGTTGCGCGGCTCGCGCCGGACAGCCGTGATCTCCCCCGAGAACCATGCCCCTACCATACCGAACTATATTCCGGTATTCGCGTGCGGGCGCCACGCCACGCGCACGGCCCCGGCCCGCTCAGCTGGCCACCAGGATCGCGACCAGGACGAAGACGACGGTGCCCAGCGCCAGCGCCAGGGTGAACGTACTGAAGAACGTGCTCAGAGCTGCCCCCAGCGCGACGGCCCCGGCCCCCGAGGCCAGGTCGAGGATCATACGCCCCCGGTCCTTGCGGGCGAACAGGGCGATACCCGCGTCGACGAGCATCACCGAGCCGTACCCGGTCAGGAGCAGCAGCGCCACCTCGGGCAGCGGCTCCCTCGCGGTCGCGGCCATCAGGGCGACGAGCAGGCCGGTGCCGACGACCCAGCGGCGGTGCAGGACGGCCCTGCGGCGCTCGCGGGCCTCCTCCGGCGAGGGCCTGCCCGACGGGCGCGGCTGCCCCGGCCGCCACTCCTGGGTGCCCACGTCCCGCACTCCGGCGTCCGCGGCGTTCACGGCGTCCTGGGGCGGCCTGCTCCTCGGCACGGAAAGGTCCCGGGGCCCCGGGAACAGCCCGGCCTCCGGGAGGTCCGCCCTCGCGAACGGCGGGGGGTCGCGGAACTCGGCCGCCCGGTGCCGCTCGCCCTCGGCGGCGCCCCGGTGCCCGGCCGGTCGTACGGGCCGTCTGGCCTGTACGGCCTGTGCGGCCGGGGTGCCTTCCAGCCACTCCACGATCCGGTCCGCGGTCGGCCGGTCGGCCGGGACGCGCAGCAGGCACTTCTGGAGCGTCGGCTCCAGCCAGCCGGGAACGCCTTCGAGGTCGGGAGGATGATGGACCACGCGGTAGCCGATCGCCGACGCCGGGCCCGTGCCGTAGGGGTGCCGCCCGGTGGACGCGTACGCCAGGGTCGCCCCGAAGGCGAAGACGTCGGCCTCGGAACCGGACCCGGTGCCCTCCAGCACCTCGGGCGCCAGGTAACCGGGCGTGCCGAGCACGGCCCCCGAGGCGGTGACCGAGGGCGAGTCGAGCGCGAAGGCGATACCGAAGTCGATGACGACCGGCTCACCGTCGGTCAGGATCACGTTGGCGGGCTTGAGATCGCGGTGCACCACCCCGGCGGCGTGCACGGTGGCCAGGGCCTCGGCCAGGCCGCGCGCCAGCCGTACGAGATCGTCGTCGACGACCGGCCCGTCGGCGGCGACCACCGCGCCGAGCGGGCGGCCCTGCACATAACGGGTGACCAGATAGGGACGGGCCCCCTCCAGGGAGGCGTCCAGGACCTCGGCGACCCTCGGGCCCTGGACCAGCCGCATGGTCTCGACCTCGCGGGCCAGCCTGGTCAGGGCCGTCTCGTCCGCCGCGACGTGGGGATGCAGGATCTTGACCGCGACCGTGCGCCCCCCGGGGTCGAGCGCCAGATGGACCTCACCGAAACCCCCCGCGCCCAGTCTCGACAGCAGGCGGTAGGGGCCAAGACGTTCACCGTCCGCCGCACCCATGCGACTCCTTCCGGCCGGTCCCCTCCATCGTGCAGCAGAGAAGGCGATCGCGCACCGGCCCCCGGCCGGAAAACCCGCCGGGACCGCTACCTCCAGAACGTCAGGAACCCCAGGCCGAGACTCTTCATCAGCTCGTCGAAGAGACCTCCGACGAGGTCGAGCGCGCCCATCGCGCCCTCGTTCGCCGACTGCCGCCAGGCCGCCGTGAGCTCGTCGACGACCACGGTCGGGTTACGCCACGGGGAGAAGGAGGGGACCACGCTGAACGCCGCCATCACCGCGAAGAACGCCAGCGTGCCCAGCACGATCGTGGTCACCATGCCCGCGCCGGGGCTGCGGATGACCCCGCTCAGCGCACGGGCCACGGCCTTGCGGGGCTTGCCGCCGCCGGGAAGGACGAACAGCCCGGCCACGAAGGCCCCCGCGGCGTAGGCGGCCGCGAAGTTCTTGTTCATGTCTCCGGCGTAGACCAGGAAACCCCACACGCACATGCCGAACATCGCGGACAGCAACCCGGTGACCAGCGTCCCGAACGCGGACCTGATCAACGCCCACGGGGTGCCGAGCACCGCGAGCAGAGGGTCACTGGCGCTGCTGCCCCGGATGGAGCGCCGCTGGGCCAGGTCTCCGAAGAGGTGCTCACCCACCCGCAGGCAGAGCGCGGCGGCCAGCGCGAACACGCTCACCACCACGGGCAGCACACAGGCCAGCGCCACCAGGATCGTGAGCAGCAGCAGCGAGGCCAGCGGATGGGCGGCCCGGTAGCGCTCCTGCGGAGGGGTGCGGGGCGCGGGCCGCTCCTGGGCGGGGGCCTCCCGGCGCGCCTGGACCGGCGGCGGGTAGGGCCGCGCCTGGCCGGTGGGCGGCGGCGCCGGATATCCGGCCACCCGCTGGTCGGCGAAGGGCGGCGGCGCCGCGGCCCTGGCCTGCGCCGAGGGCGGCGCGGGGACGTAGGGCGGCGGCTTGGCGGCCGGGACGTACGGGGGCGGTGCCGTCGCGCCGGACCCCTGCCCCTGCTCCTGCCTGGACCTGCGCTCGCGCCGCTCCGGCTTGGCGTACTCGACCGGCGGGAGCAGGTCGGCGTAGCCGTCGTCCTGCGGCAGCGCGCGGGTGCCGTTGCGCGGCGGCGAGGACGGGGACGGCGGCGGGGGCGTGCCCTGGCCGTCCAGGACCCTGGTGCCGTCGGCGTTGAGGACCTTCGTCCCGGCGTCGAGGACCGCGGTGGGCGGCGTCTCCTGGAAGGCCGTCACCCTCGGGTCGAGGGCGCGGGCCATCCGGTGCAGCTCCGTCGCGGACGGCCGGGTGACGGGGTCGACGGAGAGGGCCCGCCGCAGCCAGCCCCGCAGCCACGCGGGGGCGAGGTCGACGTTGGCCCGGCCCTCCATGATGTTGAAGCAGACGACCTCGAAGCTGCCCGTGCCGAACGGCGGCTTGCCGGTCGCGCCGAAGAAGACCGTCGAGGCCAGCGCGTGCACGTCGGCCGCCTGGGTGATCTCGGAGTCGCGGATGATCTCCGGGGCGAGGTAGCCGGGGGTGCCGACGAACATGCCGGTCTGGGTGAGCCGGGTCGCGTTGACCAGGTGCGCGATGCCGAAGTCGATGACCAGCGGGTCACCGTTGACGATCATCACGTTGGACGGCTTGAAGTCGCGGTGGATGACGTCGGCGGCGTGGATCGCCACCAGCGCCGCGCACATGCCCTGCGCCAGCCGGATGATCTGGTCGGCGGGGAGCGGGCCGTCCTCAAGGACGGTCTCCTCCAGCGTGCGGCCCGGCGCGAACCGGGTCACGATGTAGGGCTGCTTCGCCGTCAGCTCGGCGTCGAGCACCTCGGCGACGTGCGGGCTGCGCACCCGCCGCATGGTCTCCACCTCGCGGGTGAGCCGGTCGCGGGCCTTGAGGTCGGCGGCCACGTGCGGGTGCAGGACCTTGACGGCCACCTCGCGCCCGTCCTCGTCGAGCCCGAGGTGGACGACGCCCATGCCGCCCTCGCCGATCTTCCTGAGCAGGCGGTACGGCCCCAGCCTCTCGGGCGCCCGCGTGTCCCCGGTCATCACGCCGCCTTCTTTCGTAGGTCCTTCAGTTCGTGCACCACCGTTCCGACATCGACCGGCGTCCACACCGCCCGTCGTGCTGCGTCTCCCACGGTGCCGATCGCCAGGTAGACCATCAGCGCCGCCACCGCGGCCAGCCCCGCGGCGGCGATGATGGCCGCGCCGCGCGACGGCAGCAGTGATGCCAGCGTACGTCTCATCTGGCGGCTGGGGCCTTCGACGCCGGGTCCGGCGCAGACCGTCCAGAGCGCGACGGCCACGCCCCAGCTCAGCGCGTTGGTCTCCGGCATGCCTCCGACCAGCACCGCGAGCAGGAGCGTCACCGGCAGGCCGAGGATCAGCGCGTACGGCACGAGGGCGATGGTGATGCCGATCGACTTCAGGAGCGCGGCCGGCTGGCCGAGCACCCGGAAGACGTCGGCCGCCGCCTCGCCCGCGGCCCTCCTGGCGTTGAGCGCGGGCTGGGCGATGTCGGCGGCGCGCAGCAGGATCGCCACCGGGATCGCCAGCGCGGCGACGACCACCGGGGCGATGACCGCCGCGACCGTCATGATGACCAGCATCAGCAGGCTCGCCACCCCGTACGCCTTGGAACGCTGCAACGCGTGACCCGGACGCTGGCCGGGGTGGAGCGCCGCGGGCACGGGCTGCTGAGGCTGCTGGTGATGCTGGGCGTGCTGCTGATGGTGCTGCTGCTGCGGTTGGGGGTGCGGGTAGGGGTAGGGCGGCGGCGTGGGGGTGCGGACGTGCGGGGTCTGCTGCTGGTCGGGCGGGGCCTGCCGCTGCGGGTAGGGCGGCGAGGGCTGGCCACCGGACCGCGGTGACTGACCCTGCTGGCCCTGCTGACCTGGCTGGCCGGGTTGGCCCGGCTGGCCCGGCTGGTTGGTGTACTGGCGGATGTACTCCTGCAGGTCCTGGGGGCGGACCCGCTGGGTGGGGATGTCCCCGTCCGAGACCGGCGCGGTGGCGCCCTGGTCGCGGGCGGCGGGGGTGGACGGGCCGGGCACCGGACCGGGGACGGCGCCCGGGGTGCGGGTGGGGACGTCCTCGGGGGCGAGCATGCCGGTGGGCAGGTCGTGCGCGGCCTGCTGGGCCGCCGCGGCCTGGCGCAGCTCCTCGGGCGTCACCCTGCGGGTGGGCCACGGGTCGGGCTGCTCCTCGCCGAGCAGCGAGACGTACTCGTGGGGCTGGGCCACGGGGGCGGGAGGCCAGGGGGTGGGCTGCTGGAGCGCGGGGCGCGAGGCCACCGGGGTCGGCACGTCGCCTGGCTCGTCGACCGCGGCGCCCTGGCGGCCGGGGGCGTGCGGGACCTGGGCGCCGGATCCCGTGGGCCCCTGACCTCCCTGGGCCACCTGGCGGCCGTGACCGCCCTGGCCGGTCCGCTCGCCCTGGCCCGACACGCCGGGAGCGCCGAACGGGCCGGGCCCGCCGAAGGCGCCGGGACGGCCGGACGCGCCCGAAGTACCCCGGCCGCCGAAGGCGCCCGGGGACCCCGGGGCGGGGTCGTCGAACTCCGCGACCGTGGTGACCTCGTCGGGCACCCGGGGCCTGCCGGAGGCGGGCAGCAGGCGTCCCACCTGCGTCGCCAGCTCGGCGGCGGCGGGCCGCCTGGCCGGGTCGCGCTGGAGGGCGGCCCGCAGGACCGGCTGGAGCGCCTGGGGGACCGCGTCGACGTTCGCCTTGCCCGCGGTGATGTTGTAGAAGATCATCTCCAGCGTGCCCTTGCCGAAGGGCGGCAGGCCGGTGGCGGCGAAGACCAGGGTCCCCGCCCAGGCGTGCACGTCGACCTCCGGCCCGGCCTCGTGCCCCTCGATGATCTCGGGGGCGAGGTAGCCGGGGGTGCCGATGAACATGCCGGTCTGGGTGAGCCGGGTGGCGTCGACGGCCTGCGCGATGCCGAAGTCGATGAGGACCGGCTCGCCGTCCAGGATGAGGACGTTGCCGGGCTTCAGGTCGCGGTGGATCACCCCGACCGAGTGGACGGCGGCCAGCGCCGACGCCACCCCGTGCGCGACCCGCAGCAGCGCGGGCAGCTCCATGGGGCCGTCCTGCTTGATGACCTCGTCCAGCGGCCTGCCCGCGACGTACCGCGTCACGATGTACGGGCGGTGGCCGGTCACGTCGGCGTCGAGGACCTCCGCGATGTACTCGCTGCGCACCCGCCGCATCGTCTCGACCTCGCGCGAAAGACGGCGGCGCGCGACGTCGTCGCCCGCCACCTCCGCGCGGAGGACCTTCACCGCCACCTGCCGCCCCTGCGGGTCGACGGCTAGGTGAACCACGCCCATACCGCCCTCACCGAGCCGCCGCAGCAGCCGGTAAGGGCCCAATCGGTCGTCCTGATTCATGGCATGAAGCACCATATCGGCTTAGACCTCGCCCACGAGATGAACCATCGGGCCACATTTTCCGACTGAATAACGTTCACAGAACCCCGACGGTTTCCCGATTCTCGCTCCCACTTAATCTCATTTCCGCCTCAGTTCGCCAGGTGGAGAACCTGCGCCGTCTTCAACCCGGCCAGCAGGGAACCGGGCACGGCCAGCTTGGAGCGGCGGACACCGCTGCCGATCACGACCCCCGGGTGGGCCGCCACCGCCTCGTCGACGAGCACCGGCCAGTCCTCGGGCAGCCCGAGCGGGGTGATCCCGCCGTACTCCATGCCGGTCAGCGTGACCGCGTCGTCCATCGGCGCGAACGAGATCTTCCGCGCGTCCAGGTGGCGCCGGATCACCCCGTTGACGTCGGCCCTCATGGTGGCGAGCACCATGCACGCCGCGTAGCGGGTCTCCCCCGCGCGCCGGGCCGCCACGATCACGCAGTTGGCCGACTCGTCCATGCCCACGCCGTAGCGCTCGCAGAAGGCCGCGGTGTCGGCCAGCTCCGGGTCGATCTCGGCCACCGTGACCCCACCGAGCCCCTCAACTCCGCCGACGGCCCTCGCCACCGGCTCGGCCAGCAGGTCCGGCCGCTCTGCGGCACTCGTCCAGTCCAACGTCCCGATCGCCATCGCCGTCTCGTCTCCCCGTCTCCCTGGGAATTCCCTCGGGAATTCTCTCGCACCGAAGACTTTACGGCCGCGGGGTGACACTCAGGAGCCGGCCTGGAGCACCCGGCGATGCAGATCGGTGACCGCCCTCCTCGCGGACTCCATGGCACCGGCCTGCCAGGCGGTCAGGTGCGTGAGCCAGTCGCCCGCGAAGTAGACCCGGCCCGCCGGGCGCAGCAGCAGGTCGAAAGAGGCGTCGAAGGAGGGCCAGCTCGCCCAGCCGCCCTCGATGTACGGCTGACGACGCCAGGCGATCGAGACGCTGGAGCGCAGCTCGGCCCGGTACTTCTCCCCGTGGATCTTCTTGCCCTGGGTGAGCGCGCGGTTGCGCCGCTCGCGGTGGGTGAGGCCGGTGTACGCCTCGGCGTTCTCCTCGACGTTGTAGTAGCCGACCACCAGGCCACCACGGGAGTGGAAGCCGTAGGAGGGGTACCAGATGTGGGTGACGTCCAGGTCCGTCTCGGTGGCGCCGCCGTAGATGCGGTCGTCGATCTCCCACCAGCGTCTCCCGTACTCCAGCCCGATCTTGCCGGCGGAGACGGGTACGGGCGTGCGGAGCGCGGCGGTGACCGGGGTGCCGAGGTTGTGCGGCAGGCGCGCGAACAGGTGGGGCGGCAGGGTCGCGACGCAGTAGTCGGCGCGAACGACCCCGTCCCGGAGGGTGACCTCCACGCCGTCGGGCAGGTTCCTGACCCCGGTGACCGGCGTGCCCGTCCTGATCCGGTCGCGGCCGACCGCGTCGGCGAGCGCGTCGGTGATCCTGTCCATGCCGCCCACCGGCTGGAACATGGGCATCACCTGGTCGTAGCCGAAGTCCATGGTGACGTACCTGCCGGTGCCCGCGGCGAGCACGTCGCGCATCGGGGCGGCCGGGCCCACGGAGACGCCCTCGCCCACCCCGGGATAGGTCTCGAACCCCCGGCGCCGGGAGTCGCGCCGGTAGGCGAGGTCGGGGCCGAGGTCGCCGAAGCGCCGCAGGAACTCCGCCAGCCGCTCGCGGTCCTCCCCGGTGAGGCGGCGGTTCAGCGCGCCCGCGTTGCTCGCCTTGGCCAGCAGCTCCGCGACGTAGCCGTACAGGTCCGCGCGGGCCGCGCGGGCCCGGAGCGGGGCGGCCATGCCCTGCGTGTAGACGTACGCCGAGGCGTTGTTGTTGACGAAGATCTCGACGGGTACGCCCAGCTCGCGGCAGTAGTCCATGGTGACCATCCAGGGCGCGATCCGCGCGGCCCCGGCGTTGAAGTAGATGCCCTCCCCGAACGCCGCGGTCTGCGTCTCGCCGCCCAGCTCGTCCAGCCGGTCGCCCGCGCGCAGCGTGAGGTTCCTGCCGCCCACCCGGCCGGACGCCTCCAGGACCGTGCAGTCGTACCCGGCCTTGCCCAGCTCGTAGGCGCAGGTCAGCCCGGCGACGCCCGCGCCGAGGACGACCACCTTGGCCGCCCCCCTGCCGGTGAGGGAGAAGTCGGAGCGCTGCGGGGGTGTGAAGTCCCTGTCCTGGGACTCCGGGACGAGGCCGAGCGCGCCCATGGCCGCGAACATGGCCCCGGCGCCCCCGGCCGCGCCCACGCCGACCAGCAGCGCCCTGCGCGTCAGCCCCGCCCCCGCGCCGGGCGCGGCCCCGGTCTCGGCGGGTACGACCTCGGCGGGCGCGGTCTTGTTATCGGCGGTCTCGTCACTCATGGGGGTCGTCACAGCACATCGGGCACCGTCGGGTCGAAGGGGGTCACCGGGTCGGGGGAGTCACCGGGGCGAGGGGGATCGCGCGTCGCAGGCTATCCGGGCCGGGGGAACCGGAAGGCAAAAGGGGGGCGCGAAGGACATCGAGCGAGGTCAGCCGTACGCGCCGCTGGAGCAGGCGATGTGGCCGCCGATCGTGGCGAAGATCCCCAGGAGGGCCATGATCTGCGAGAAGTCGTCGGTGGTGAACTCCGAGTGCCGGGGGCCCGCCGCCGTCACGCCGGGGATGATCGCGCACCCGGCGGCGATGGCGGTGGAGTTCCACTCGACGCCGAGGGTGAACGGCGGCTCGGGGGCGCAGAGGCGGAAGTCGGTCACCCGGCCGAGCGCGCGGGCCGCGGCCTCGCGGATGCGGGCGTGGGCGACGGCCGGTGGCAGGAGTTCGGCGGCGAACCTGTCGATGCCCTTCTTGACCGCGACGGTCTCCACGTCGCCGAGCAGCTCCCTGGCCTCCTCGCAGACGGCCTCGTCCCCGGTCACCAGGACCACCGGCACGCCGAGCGTCCCGGCGAAGGAGGCGACGAGACGGGTCTCCCCGCAGACCTCGCCGTTGAGGTAGATGTTGTGGATCTCCTTGCCCATCCAGGTGTGGTTGAGCACCCCGTGCTGGACACCGGCCCGCGCGTGGTAACCGGCGAAGCAGGCCGCCCGGTGGCTCGCGTCGAGCCCCTGCCCCATCCGCAGCGGCTTGCCGGGCCCCCGCAGCAGGGTCGCCCGCTCGTCGAGCAGGTCGATCCTGAGGTTCTTGGTCGAGCCGTGGGCGTCGTTGACGCGTACGGCGGTGGCACCGGCGTCGTACAATCCCTCGACGACCGCGTTGGCGTCGCCGGTCATCAGCTCGCAGCCGCGCTCGTAGCCCCGGCCCCCGGCGTGCATCTCCTCGGGGTCGGTCAGCCCGGTGACACCTTCCATGTCGACCGAGACGTAGACCTTCACGCCATCCCCCACGTCTCGACGCGACGCGCCTCGTCCTCGCTCATGAAACCGATTTCCCCGTCCACGAAGTCGTGAACCTGCTTGCGCCACGGTTCGGGGATCTCCGCGACCGCGGGCGGGTAGCAGCGGTCCAGCCAGGCCGTGGAGGACTCGGTCGCGCGAAGGTGCCGCGCCGCCGTGGCGAAGACCGTGTCCTCGATGCCGGGCACCCGGGCGCAGCCGTACTCGATCATCTCCTGGCCACCGTACGGGGGCGGCTCCTGCCACTTGCGGGCGACCGGGCGGCCAACGGTGATCGTGGTGCGCAGCGGGCGGCGCTCGACGGCGGCCTGGATGAGCTCCTTGTACAGGCACTTGCCGCAGGTCCCGCAGGGGCCGCCCACCCCGCGCAGGCACCAGCGGAGCTGCCCGCGCAGGCCGGAGCCGAGGGCGAGCCGCATCGTGACGGCCTCGCTCACCCCGCCCACCGGAAGCACAAGGTGCAGCCCGGCGGCGGCGAACGCCCGCCCCCAGGCGCCGTGCGGGGCCCACATCAGGTTGTCGGGCGTGTAGCGGTGGATGTAGCGGGCGCCCCCCAGCCAGCGCGACCCAAGCTCGTAGCCGAAGGCCAGGCCGCCCAGGCCGAGCTCGTCGGCCATCAGCAGCGCGCCCACGGCGACCGCGTGGTGCTCGGGGTAGCCGGGACGGGGCTCGGCGAGGGTGAACTCCAGGTCGGAGCGGACGACGGTCAGCTCGCGGCCGGTCTTCTCCGCCAGCGAGGCCAGTACGTCGGAGCGGTAGTGGGTCCACCGGTTGGGCACGCGCGGGTGGGAGACCCGCTGGAAGTGCACGAACGGCGCGTCGGGCAGCATCGCGGCCACGGCGACCGAGTCGGCCCCGCCGCTGTAGGAGATCGCCAGCCTGCCACCGGAGCGCGGACGCGTCCCGATGGGACCGGCCTCGATCCCCCAGCCGTCGCCGATCGCCCCGGCGAGCTCCGGCGAGATCGGCCGGTCGAAGGTGACGCGGCGCCGGGTCCAGGGGGCGACCACGGTCCACGCGGCGAGGGCGAGCAGGTCGGGGTGGATGTCACGCGGCGCCTTCGGCAGCTCGGCCCTGAAGGTGTTCGTGGCGAGCTTCAGCGGCTGGCCGTCGGCGCACCGGCCGGTGACGTCGTCCTCGGGGTCCAGCCGGAACACCAGGTGCCAGGTGCCGCCGTCGGCCGTCCAGGCCACTCTCACCCCGTACCCCCGGCGGTGGCGCGGTCCACGGCCTGCCAGAGCAGCACCTCGTTCTGGAGCACCCCGTCCAGCGCGACCGCGGTCTCCTGGGCGAGCCGGTGGGCGTCGTCCCAGCGCCCGGCCCGCGCCGGGTCGAGCTTGACCCCGGCCACCCGCGCGCGCAGCTCGACGACCTCCGCGCGCAGCGCGGTGACCTCCCTGGCCAGCGTCTGGACCTCCCAGAGCGCGTCCTTGACGTCCTGCCGGTGGTCGGCCCTGGAGATGTACCGGGAGTCGAACCAGCCGAGAACCGCCCGCCGCAGCGGGGCGGGCACCAGCGCACGCTTCACCAACCGCACCATAACTCGGCACGATACCGGCAATTCTCGATCATCCAGGACCAATCCCTATAGCTCCACCGGCTCAGCGCCCGGTGAACTTCGCCTTCGCCTTCTCGGAGAAAGCCCGCATGCCGATCCCCGCGTCGTCGGTCGCGAACAGGCCGGAGAACTGCAGGCGCTCGATCTCCAGGCCGGTGTCGAGATCGGTCTCCAGGCCGCGGTCAACGGCCTGCTTCGCGGCGCGCAGCGCCAGGGCGGGACCTCCCGCGAACCGGGCGGCGTACGCGAGGGCCTCGGTGTACACGTCCTCGTCGGGCACGACCCGGTCCACCAGGCCGATGCCCAGCGCCTCGGCGGCGGACACGTGGCGCCCGGTGAAGATGAGGTCCTTGGCCCTGGACGGGCCGACCAGCCGGGACAGCCGCTGGGTGCCGCCCGCGCCGGGGATGATGCCGAGCAGGATCTCGGGCTGGCCCAGCTTGGCCGACTCCCCGGCGATCCTGACGTCCGCGCACAGGGCCAGCTCACAGCCGCCGCCGAGCGCGTAGCCGGTCACCGCCGCGACGACGGGCTTGCCGATCCTCGCGACGGCGGTGAAGCAATCCTGCAGGACCCGCGAGTGGACCGCCATGTCCGCGTACGACATGTCGGCCATCTCCTTGATGTCGGCACCGGCCGCGAAGACCTTCCCGCCGTAGAGGACCACGGCGTACACGCCGTCGTCGGCGTCCACCTGCCGGGCGCACTCGGCGATCTCCAGCTGGACCTGCCGGTTGAGCGCGTTCATCTTCGGCCGGTCGAGCCTGATCGTCGCGACCCCGTCGGCCGCCTCCACCCGCGCGAACTCACCCATGGACGTCCTTCCGCCGTGACCCCTCTTGATCTCTGTGCCGTGATCCACCATAGAGCGCGTCTCAGTTGACGGGCATGGCCAGGTCCCTGCTCTCCCCGGCGCTCCTGCCCGGGTCCTCCCCCGCCCGCCTCGGCAGCCCGGCGACCGTCCTGCGGTAGATCGCCTCGTACGCGCGGGCCATCACCTCCACGCTGAAGAAACGCTCCACGCGGGAACGGCAGGCACGCGGGTCGAGCAGGCCCGCCGCCTCGATGGCGGCGGGGAGCTCCGCGGGGTCGCTGCGGATGAATCCGGTGACCCCGTCCACGACCACCTCGGGCACGGCGCCCCTGGACAGGGCGACCACGGGCGTGCCGCAGGCCATGGCCTCGATCATGACCATGCCGAACGGCTCCTCCCAGACGATCGGGAAGACCAGGCACCTGGCCGCCGCCAGCAGCTCGTGTTTGCGCCCGGTGTCGGCCTCGCCGACGTACTCGGCGTCGGGGCCGAGCCGGGGCCTGACGTACTCGTCGAAGTAGTCGCGCTCGATCTTCTCGGTGAGCTTTCCGGCGAGCAGGATGCGCCGCCCCGCCGCGCGGGCGGCGTCGATGGCCAGGTGGGCGCCCTTGTCCTCGTTGAACCGGCCCAGCCACAGCGCCCAGTCCTCCTTGCGCTCCCTGAAGGGGAAGGCCGTGACGTCGACCGCGTTGTGGACCATCCCCGCCCAGTTCAGGTCGGGGGCGATGCGCCGCTGCGCCTCGGAGATGGCGATCATCGACACGGTGGCGCCGAGCGCCCGGTAGTACTCGCCGAACTCCCCCACCACCTCCCCGTGGCAGGTGAGCAGCGTCGGGACGGCCCGCGCGGGCGCGCTCAGCGGCCCGGCGAGGGTGTGGTCGTGGATCACGTCCACGACGAGCTTCGAGGTCATCGCGTACGCCTTGGCCGCGTGCAGGACCTCCGGCACCGGCTCGCCGATCCGCTCGGAGGGCGCCCGCCCGTAGGTGCTCAGGAAGCGCGCGGGGGTGCCCGCCCGGCCGGCCCCGACCAGCGTGATGTCGTGCCCGCGCCGGGTCAGCCCGGCGACGAGACCGGCCACCATCGACTCGATGCCCCCGTAGCCCCGGGGCGGCACGTCGTACCAGGGCGGCGCGACCATCAGGACGCGCATGCCGTCGGACCATCCCTGAGCATTCCTTGAGGAAACCCTTGAGGAAACCATGGACACCTCTCCTAAAGATCCTAAAGAGACACGGAACGTGGGAGGAGGCGGGAGAAACGGTCAGTGGACCTGCCGCAGGGCGGCGGTGAGCGGGCTGCGCGGCTCGTTGATCAGGGTGATCCCGTCCGGCAGCCCGCTGACGGTGGCGCCGTCCCCGCCGACCTCGATCGTGACCTTGGCGCCCGCGAGCGGCAGCCCCTGGATCCGCAGGCCCTTCAGGTCGACGGGATCCAGCCACACCCGCCCGTACGGGATCCACGGCTCGAAGCGCAGCAGGCTCCTGACCAGCTGGATGGGGCTCGCCGCGGCCCACGCCTGCGGGGAGCAGGAGGTGGGGTAGGGCACCGGCCAGGTGAACTCGGCCCGGTCGAAGCCGCAGAACAGCTCGGGCAGCCGCCAGCCGAAGACCTCGGCCGCGTCCAGCAGGCCGAAGGCGATCCGCTGGGCCTCGCCGGTGAAGCCGTAGCGCATCAGCCCGGCCGCGATCAGGGCGTTGTCGTGCGGCCAGACCGAGCCGTTGTGGTAGCTCATCGGGTTGTAGGCGCCCATGGTGGTGGCGAGGGTCCGCACCCCGTACCCGGTGAACATCTCCGGCGAGAGCAGCCTCTCGGCGACGAGGGGGGCCCGGTCCTCGTCGACGATGCCGGTCCACAGGCAGTGGCCCATGTTGGAGGCGAGGCTGTCGATGGCCCGTCCGGCGCCGTCGAGGCCGATGGCGTAGTAGCCCCGGTCCGGCAGCCAGAAGCGCTCGTTGAAGGCGTCCCTGATGCGTTCCGCGCGGGCCGTCCACTCCCCCTCCAGGGCGCTGTCGCCCGCCTCGTGGGCGAAGTGGGCGCGGGCGATGTAGGCGGCGTAGACGTAGCCCTGGACCTCGGCCAGGGCTATCGGGGGGACGGCGAGGGTGCCGTCGGCGAAGTTGACGCCGTCGAAGGAGTCCTTCCAGCCCTGGTTGACCAGCCCGTGGTCGGTCTTGCGCCGGTAGGACAGGAACGGGTCGGCGGACCTGCGGATCCAGTCGAGGGCGGCGTCGGCGTTCGGCATGAGCGCCTCGACGGCGTCCTCGTACACGCCCCACCGGCGCAGCTCGCCCATGACCATCACGAACAGCGGGGTGGAGTCCACCGAGCCGTAGTAGGCGCGGCCCGCGTGCGGCGAGGCGCCGGTCTGCGTGCCGAAGCGGAGTTCATGCAGGATCTTGCCCGGTTCCTCCTCGGTCAGCGGGTCGTCGACGGTGCCCTGCAACCGGGCCAGGCGCCTCAGGGTGCCCAGTGCCAGGCACTGGTCCATCTGGAGCGCCATCCACGAGGTCAGCAGCGAGTCACGGCCGAACAGGGTCATGAACCACGGCGCGCCCGCGGCGATCGTCGGCGGCTCGTCCGGCGTGCCGGGCTCGAAGAGCCGCAGCGCGCCGAGATCCTCCTTCGAGCGCTCCAGGACCTGGGCCAGGACGCGGTCGGAGGTGACGACGATCGGGCTGAGGCGCTCCCAGTCGGCGCGGCGCCTGGCGGGTTCCGCGTGGTCCAGCGGGCGGTGGGTGGAGAACCACGCGGGCGACTCCTCGCCCTCCAGGATCGGGTTGACCTGGAGGCTCGCGGTCCACTCGCCCCGCGCGGGCACGACGACGCGGAAGATGAGCACGCCGGGCACGGCGAACGGCGCGGGCTCGGCCACCACCCTGGTGCCGCGCGAGCGGCAGGCCGAGACGATCAGCAGTCCCGTCCTGTCGGACGTCACCTCCACGTCGCTCACGTGCCGGATCCGGCCGGCCTTCACCTCGAACAGGTCGGCCACGTCGGAGGCGACGTGGATGTCGACCACGCATCCGGCGGGCTCGACGCCCAGGTTGCGCAGGGTCAGGTCCTCACGCAGGCCGCCCCCGACGTAGCGGTCCCTGAGCACGAGCAGGCTGCTCTCGGCCCGCCCCGGGCGGGGGGCCGCCCTGCCGAGGAACATCGCGTGGTACGGCTCGGCGGGCAGGACCCTGAGCGCCTCCACGGGCATCTCGTCCACCCTCAGCTCCCAGCGCGACAGGATCCGGGTGTCGGCGTGGTAAACCCCCTGCGCCCCGCCGGGGAGGATGTCGCCGTTACGGGCGCACACGCAGAAGGAGCCGCCCTCGACCAGCGTGACCGTGGTGTCGCCCAGCGCGCCCGGCTGGCCCTCGAACGTCCATGCGTCCACTGTTCTCTCCAGGGTGTGCAGATGTCGGCTATCTAGCCATTCCCACCACAAACAAGAAAGAACTATGTAAATGTCGCGTTTTGCCCTACAAAGGGGACTTTATCCGATTCGACCCAACATCCGCGCCCGAGACCCTCCGCCCGCCCTCCACGACAAAAGCCGTGAAACACGGGCCGCACGAGACCGGTTAGGGCCACAACCGGAAAGACCCTGGCACACCGGAACTTGACCCGATAGTAGTCATTCAATTACTCACAGTGACTACGAAAGGGAGGATCTTGTGCCAGATATGAACCGGCGGGGATTCGCCAGGCTGGCCGGGCTGGGCGCCGTGGGAGCGGTGGGCGCGGCCGTGGAACCGGCCCCCGCGCGCACCGGGCGGCAGCCCCGCGACGGAAAGCGCTGGGACGTCTGCACCCGGGTGGCGCGGGACCTGCTGCTCGTCGGCGAGGACGGCTCGGACCTCAAGCTCGAATACCTCAAGGTCCTCATCGACACGGGCCTGCCCAGGACCCGCTCCCCCAAGAGGATCCTCGTCGTCGGCGCCGGGATCTCCGGGCTGGTGGCCGCGACGCTGCTGAAGCGGGCCGGGCACCGGGTCACCGTCGTCGAGGCCAACGGCAACCGGATCGGCGGCCGGATCAAGACCTTCCAGACCGGTTTCGCCGACCGGCTGCAGTACGCCGAGGCCGGGGCGATGCGTATCCCCGACTTCCACCCGCTCACGCTGGCGCTCATCGACAAGCTGGGCATCTCCCGGCGCCTGTTCTACAACGTCGACGTGCGTCCCGGCGCCGCGGCGACCGGCCCGACACCGCCCGTCGTCTACACCCCGCGCCGCGGGCCCGCCTGGCGCTCCGGCCCGTCCCGGGGGGAGTTCACCGCGCCGGAACGGGCGAACCACACCCTGATCCGGGTCAACGGCATCACCCGGCGGCGCGACGAGTACGCCGGGAACCCGCGCGAGATCAACGCCTCCTTCGGGCTGCGGGACGACAGGACCGCGGGAAGGATCCTCGACGACGCGCTCGACCCGGTCAGGGACTACTTCTCCGCCGTCCGCGGCCAGGAGCGGGTCGACAAGCCGCTGCCCGGGCTGATCGAGGGCTGGGCCCGCGTCCTGTACGACTTCGACGACCACTCCATGAACCGCTTCCTGCGGGAGCACGCCCGGCTGAGCGACGCGGCGATCGACGCCATCGGCACCCTGGAGAACCTGACCTCCCGGCTGCCGCTGTCGTTCATGCACACCTTCCTGACCCGGAGCCTGGTCAATCCGTCGGCGACCTACTGGGAGATGGAGGGAGGCAGCCGGGAACTGCCGTACCGGCTGGCGCGGGGGCTGCGCGGCGACATCCGGATGGACCGGCGGGCCGTGCGGATCGAGCACACCGCGCGGGGCGTGCGCGTCGAGACGGTCACCGAGACGGGCAGCACCGAGACGGCCTCCAGGCCCCAGGGCAGGGGGGAGACGTTCGAGGGAGACCTCGCGATCATCACGATCCCGTTCTCCGCGCTGCGCCACGTGGAGATCGCCCCGGCCCTGCCGTACCCGAAGCGGCGCGCGGTGATCGAGCTGCACTACGACTCCGCGACCAAGGTGCTGCTGGAGTTCCGCAGGCGCTGGTGGGAGTTCGACGAGCGCGACTGGAGACGGGAGCTCGGCTCCCGCTACCGCCCGGGGCCCGCGGGCCACGTGACGGGCGGCGGGTCGGTCACCGACAACGCCAACCGGTTCGTCTACTTCCCGTCCCACCCGGTGCGCGGCAGCGAGGGCGGCGTCGTGCTGGCCAGCTACGCGTGGGCCGACGACGCCGCCCGCTGGGACTCCATGGACGACGCCGAGCGCTACGCCCACGCGCTGCGGGGGCTGCAGGAGGTGCACGGGGAGCGGATCTCCGAGTTCTACACCGGCCACGGCCGGACCCAGAGCTGGCTGCGCAACCGCTACGCCTTCGGTGAGGCCGCCGTCTTCACGCCGGGCCAGATGACCGAGATCCACCCGGCCATCGCCGCCCCGGTGGGACGGCTGCACTTCGCGGGCGAGCACACCTCGCTCAAGCACTCCTGGATCGAGGGCGCCCTGGAGTCGGCGGTCCGCACGGCCCTGGAGGCCAACGCCTGACTCCTCGCCCCTCGTCGCGGGGTCCCTCCGCGTGGCCCGCGGCACCGACCTCCGCGGGCCACGCGCCACCGGGCCGCCGTACGATCAGGCGCGCTCCGGGGTCACGGCGCCGGAAACCTTTCTTGGGCGCCAGGTATCGAGTGCTCAACCCTACCCACCTCACCACGCGACGTGGTGGAACGCGGACACTTCGAGACTCCCCCGTGTCGGGGCGCCCTCGGTGGAGCGGAAACGCGAAGACCTCCGTGATCCCCCGGGAGGACCCGGGGATCACGGAGGTCACACCGTCCGGCGCGCGCCGGACGGTCACGCGGTCAGCGGAGGGTGCCGTTGGTCATGCCGACGGGCTCCTCGGGCACCGCGACCAGGCCGAGCTCCGAGGTCGAGGCCACCAGCGGGTGGTCGGGAACGACCCGGACGGTGTAGCCGAAGGGCCCGGTGCGGTCGAGGGGGATGGTCCCGGCGAAGACCGCCCTGCCGTCGTCGCCCTCGGACTCGACGGTCAGGTCGGCGTACGAGGGAGCCGACAGGTCGTCGTGGTCGCCGACCCGGCCGTAGGCCGCCTGGACCCGGATGTCCCCCGGCTCCAGCTCGCCGAGGGCGATGGTGGCCTTCAGCTCCACCGACGTCCCGAGCTCCGGGGTGCTGTCGCCCAGGCCGGAAGCCTCCACGTGCTCGACCCGCACGCCCGGCCAGGCCCTGCCGACCTTGAGCTTCCAGGCCGCGAAGCTCCTGGCCTGGTCGTACCCCTCTCCGGAGAGGGCGCGGGCGGACTTGGCGGCCGGGGAGTAGAGGCCGACCACGTAGTCGCGGAGCATCCGCCCGGCGAGCACCTTGGGACCGAGCGAGGCCAGGGTGTGCCTGACCATCTCCAGCCAGCGCCGGGGCAGCCCGTCGGCCCGGTCGTAGAACCGGTCGGCCACCTCGTGCTCGATCAGGTCGTACAGGGCGGCGGCCTCCAGCTCGTCGCGGCGGTCGGGGTCGGCGACGCCGTCGGCGGTGGGGATGGCCCAGCCGTTGGTGCCGTCGTACCACTCGTCCCACCAGCCGTCGCGGATGGACAGGTTGAGGCCGCCGTTGAGCGCGGCCTTCATCCCGGACGTGCCGCACGCCTCCAGCGGGCGCAGCGGGTTGTTCATCCACACGTCGCAGCCCTGGACGAGCAGCTGGCCCAGGGCCATGTCGTAGTCGGGCAGGAAGACGATGCGGTGCCGCACGTCCTCGGAGTCGGCGAACTTCACGATCTGCTGGATGAGCTTCTTGCCGCCCTCGTCGGCCGGGTGGGCCTTGCCCGCGATCACGATCTGCACCGGCCTGGCGGGGTCGAGCAGCAGCGCGCGGAGCCGGTCGGGGTCGGACAGCATCAGGGTGAGCCTCTTGTACGAGGGCACCCGGCGGGCGAAGCCGATGGTCAGCACCTCGGGGTCGAGGGCGTCGTCGATCCAGCCGAGCTCGGCCTGCGAGGCACCCCGGTTGATCCACGACTGGCGGAGCCGCACGCGGGCCGCGACGACCAGCTTCTCGCGCAGCCGTCCCCTGATGCCCCAGACGTCGCCGTCGGAGATCTTGCCGATGCTCTCCCAGCCCTGGGCGCGGTCGACCAGGGTGGGCAGCTCCTTCCCGGCCAGCTCCATGATCTCCCGGCCGACCCAGGTGGGGGCGTGCACGCCGTTGGTGATGAACCCGATCGGCACCTCTTCGGTGTCGAAGCCCGGCCACAGGCTCTGGAACATCTCCCGGCTCACGGCGCCGTGCAGCTCGGAGACGCCGTTGACCCGCTGGGCCAGCCGCATGCCCATCGCGGCCATGTTGAACTTGCCCGGCTCCTCCTCGGCGCCCAGCGCGAGGATGCGGTCGACGGGGACCGTGGGCCACGCGTTGTCGCCGCCGAACTGACGCCCGATCATCTCGGCGGGGAAGCGGTCGATCCCGGCGGGCACGGGGGTGTGCGTGGTGAAGACGGTCCCGGCCCTGACCGCCTCCAGCGCCTCGTCGAAGGAGAGCCTGGCCTCGGTGAGCTCGCGGATGCGCTCCAGGCCGAGGAAGCCCGCGTGCCCCTCGTTGGTGTGGAACACCTCGGGCTCGGCGTGCCCGGTGACCCGGCAGTACGCGCGGATGGCGCGGACGCCGCCGACGCCGAGCAGCAGCTCCTGGAGCAGCCGGTGGTCGCCGCCGCCGCCGTACAGGCGGTCGGTGACGTCGCGGGCGGCGGTGTCGTTCTCTGCCACGTCGGAGTCGAGCAGCAGCAGCGGCACCCTGCCGACCTGGAGCACCCAGACCTGGGCGTGCAGCGTGCGCTGCTCGGGAAGGCTGATCTTGATGCGTACGGGGGTGCCGTCCTCCTCCCGCAGGAGGGTGAGCGGCAGGCCGCCGGGGTCGAGGGAGGGGTAGTGCTCCAGCTGCCAGCCCTCGGGCGAGAGGGACTGGGTGAAGTAGCCGTGGCGGTACAGCAGGCCGACGGCGAGGATGGGCACCCCGAGGTCGCTGGCGGCCTTGAGGTGGTCCCCGGCGAGGATGCCGAGCCCGCCCGAGTACTGCGGCAGGGCGGCGGCGATGCCGTACTCGGGAGAGAAGTAGGCGATGGCCTCGGGGGCCTCGGAGATGGTCTGGTACCACCGAGGGGCGGTCATGTACTCACGGAGGTCGTCGGCGGCGTCGGCGAGCCGCCTCAGGAAGCGGCGGTCGGCGGCGAGCTCACGGAGCCTTCCGGCCTCCACGGCGCCCAGCAGGGCCACCGGGTCGTACCCGACGCGCCCCCAGATGGCCGGATCGACCTCGCCGAACAGATCCAATGTCTCCGGGTGCCACGACCAGCGCAAATTGAGGACGAGCTCGCCGAGGGAGGCCAGCTCCGGCGGCAGGACGGTGCGGACGGTAAACCTGCGGATTGCTCTCACGGTGCCAGACCCTAGTTACTCAGCGCCACGAGGGCGACCCCAACACTCACGCGTCTCCCTCTCACCGCTATCAATCCACCCCAAACACATCAAAGGCAGGTGATCGACTGTTAGGAGAACTCGCGGAAGAGTAAGAGGTGCCGCACTCTATCCAGCGGGACGCATGAAGCTGGACTATTGGGGCACCGGAGATACGGGCCAGAATGTACTGCCCTCGGGAACCGGCCGTCCCAGCAGGGCAGGGCTCCGCTTGCCCCGAGACCGGCCGCCCGGGGATGCTTGAACAAACGAAGATCCTTCCTTGCTGACTTCCCCGGCGGTACCGGGCGTGCCGCCGCTACCTTGAGACGCGATGATCGGACGAATCCCAATCCAGGACATCCACCCCACGGTCGACTGCGGGCGCCGCCCCGCCAAGGCCGCCGCGGGTGAGACCTTCGAGATCTCCGCGACCGTGTTCCGCGAGGGACACGACGCGGTCGCGGCAGGGGTCGTGTTCACCGGCCCCGGCGGCGTGCGCGGTCCCCTGTTGCCCATGGGCGAGCTCGCCCCCGGCACCGACCGGTGGGGCGTGGAGGTGACGCTGCCCACGGAGGGTGAGTGGCGTTTCCGGGTGGAGGCGTGGGGCGACCCCATGGCCACCTGGCTGCACGACGCGGGTATCAAGATCCCCCGGGACCTGGACGCCGACCTGATGTGTGAGGAGGGCGCCCGGCTCTTCGACCGCGCGGCGAGAGCGGTGCGGGCCGCCGACTGCGCGCCCGCGACGGGCACGGTGGCGACCGGCAGGCCGGTGAGCGGCAAGACCCCGGCGGCGCGGACGGCCAGGCGCGCCAAGGAGGCGCAGAAGCACGTCTGCGGGCACCGGGCCGCGCTCCAGGCGGTCGCGGCCAGGCTGCGCGACCCCGAGATCGACCCGCGCGCCCGGTTCACCGTGGCCCAGCTCCCGGAGACGGCGGCGCTGCTGCGCGCCCACCCGCTGCGCGACCTGGTGACCAAATCGGCCCCGCGCACGGTCCTGGTGCACCGCCGCAGGGCGCTGTTCGGGTCGTGGTACGAGTTCTTCCCGCGCTCCGAGGGCGCGATCATCGAGCAGGGCGTCGCCCCCAAGTCCGGGACCTTCCAGACCGCCGCCAAGCGGCTGCCCGCGGTGGCGAAGATGGGCTTCGACGTCGTCTACCTGCCGCCGATCCACCCGATCGGGCACAGCTTCCGCAAGGGGCGCAACAACACCCTCACGCCCGAGCCGTACGACCCCGGCTCGCCCTGGGCGATCGGCTCGGCGGAGGGCGGCCACGACGCCATCCACCCCGACCTGGGCACCTTCGAGGACTTCGACGCCTTCGTGGCCAAGACCCGCGAGCTGGGCATGGAGGTCGCCATCGACTTCGCCCTGCAGTGCGCGCCCGACCACCCGTGGGTCAGGGAGCACCCGGAGTGGTTCAACATCCGCGCCGACGGCTCGATCGCGTACGCGGAGAACCCGCCGAAGAAGTACCAGGACATCTATCCGCTGAACTTCGACAAGGACCCCAAGGGGATCTACGAGGAGATCAGGCGGGTCGTGCGGCTCTGGATGGACCACGGGGTGCGGATCTTCCGGGTGGACAACCCGCACACCAAGCCGGTGGCCTTCTGGGAGAAGCTGCTGGCCGACGTGCACACCACCGATCCTGACGTATTGTTCCTGGCGGAGGCGTTCACCCGCCCCGCCATGATGCGGACGCTGGCCAAGGTCGGCTTCCACCAGTCGTACACGTACTACACGTGGAAGAACTCGCGCCCGGACGTCGAGGCGTACCTGAGCGAGCTCTCCCACGAGACGTCGCACTACATGCGGCCCAACGTGTTCGTCAATACTCCGGACATTCTCCATGAATACCTTCAGCACGGGGGAGTCCCGGCATTTCATATCAGGGCAGTACTCGCGGCTACGGCGATGCCGACGTGGGGCGTGTACTCGGGATATGAACTTGCGGAGAATGCACCGGTTAGACCGGGTAGCGAAGAATACCTAGATAGCGAGAAATATCAATACAGACCCCGCGATTGGGTCGCGGCTGAGCGGGAAGGGCTTAGCCTGGCCCCGTTCATCACGCAACTCAATTTGTTCCGAAGAGCACACCCGGCGCTCCAAGAACTGCGTAATCTACGGTTTCACAGCGTCAACAACCCGGATGTGATCTGCTTCTCCAAGCGGTTGCCCGGCGCCTACGACACGGCCACACGACGGCACGGCCTGGGCGACGTTGTCCTCGTCGTCGTGAACCTGGATCCGCACAACACCCACGAGGCGACGGTGTCGCTCGACATGCCCGCCCTCGGGCTCGACTGGCAGGCCGAGTTCGTCGTGGACGACGAGCTGTCGGGCGAGTCGTATCGCTGGCGGCAGGACAACTACGTGCGCCTCGATCCCCACATCCACCCAGCGCACGTCTTCACTCTGCGTGCCGCGGCGGCGAACCAGCGGTGAGCCGGCCGGGTACGCATATACCGGCAGAACAGCGGGGAGTCACTGGTGAGTCAGCTACCTGAGCCAATTCCGAACACCTTCGACGAGGAAAAGCCGCGCGATCCGTACTGGTTCAAGCGTGCCGTCTTCTACGAGGTTCTCATCCGGGGTTTCGCCGATTCGAACGGCGACGGCACCGGAGACATCCGCGGTCTCATCCAGAAACTGGACTATCTCCAGTGGCTGGGCGTCGACTGCCTCTGGCTGCTTCCGCTGTACGAGTCGCCGTTGCGCGACGGCGGGTACGACATCGCCGACTTCATGAAGATCCTTCCTGATTTCGGCGATCTCGGAGACTTCGTGAAACTGGTCGACGAGGCGCACAAGCGCGGCATGCGGGTCATCGCCGACCTGGTGATGAACCACACCAGTGACCAGCACCCGTGGTTCCAGGCCTCCCGCCACGACCCCGAGGGGCCGTTCGGTGACTTCTACGTCTGGAACGACAACG